>NZ_JAVDWB010000004.1:0-307849 GCF_031457155.1 Croceicoccus sp. BE223 | reverse complement strand
TTCGTCGAGGCGACCGCGATCGACTTCGACAACGACCCGTCCGCTCCGGCCCAGCTCAGCATCGGCCACGACGTCCTGCAGATCCAGGACGACGGACCGTCCGTCAACGAAGCGTCTGCCGACGCCAATGGCGTCTCCGCAGCCGATCCGGGCACGGCGGCCGAGGGGAATCTGCTCGACAACGACAACGTCGGCACCGATACCGCCGACGGTTTCGATGGCCGGGTCATCTCCATCGGCTTCGAGGGCGATACCGATGCGCTCGGTCCCGACGGGCAGGGTAACCTCGTCCTCGTCACCGAATACGGCACGCTGACGGTCGAACAGGACGGAAGCTACTCGTTCGAGCTCAACGCCGACAACCCCGAGGTCAAGGCGTTGCCGAGCGACCAGTCGCTGGACATCGAGTTTTCGTACACTTTCACCGACGGTGACGGTGATCCGGAAAGTCAGACCCTGACCATCACCATCGCCGGCTCGAACCAGCCGCCGGCGGGCGCGCCCAAGGCCGTGACGGTGTCGGAGGAAGGCCTTGTCGACGCTGACGACAATCCGATCGGCAATATGGACACGACCGACGATCCGTACAACGTCGGCAGCCCGGCTGGGCAGGACGACACGAATCTTGCCACGGCGGGTGGACAGTTCGCCTTCACCGATCCCGACGGCGATGCCCTGACCTATTCGATCTTTGCGCCGAACAGCACGTATTACGCCGCCGACGGTAGCGCGATCACCTGGTCGAGCACCACGAACCTTGGCGTCACGACACTTACCGGCAAGGACGGCAGCGGCGAAAGTGTCATCGTCGTCACGCTCGACAAGACAACCGGCGCCTACGATGTGACCCTGGAAGGCCCGGTCTACCACGATCCGACCCCGACCACCGCGCCCGCCACCAGCGGCGGCCTGCCGGTCGGCGACGGCAACGTCGAGAGCGAGTTCGCGATCGTCTTCGGCGTCACCGTGTCCGACGGAACGGCGACCGTGAACACCTCGCTGACCGTCACGATCGAGGACGACAGCCCGATCGTTACCCAGAACGAGGGCTTCGACGCACCGACGCTGGTCGTCGACGATACGCTGCTCAATTCCGACAGCGCCGATTTCTCCGACGCGTTCGACATCAGCTTCGGCGGTGACGGAGAGTTCGACACCTTCTACTCGCTGAACGTCAGCCAGCAGGCTGCGCCCAGCGGGTTGACCGAAACGACCAGCGGGTTGCCGATCTTCCTCTACCAGATCAACGGCGTGGTCTACGGCTCGACCGCGGCGGCCATCGGCGGCGTCGATACCGTCAATAACACCAATGTCGCGTTCACCATCAGCGTCGATGGCGACGGCAACGTCACGCTCGACCAGATCAAGCCCGTCGTCCACAACGACGAGGGCGATCCGGTCGAAGCAGCCCCTGTGGACGCGGAGCAGTTGACCTCGGCTGGCCTCGTCACCCTGACCGCCACGGCGTACGACCAGGACGGCGACCACCAGAGCGCGACGATCGATATCGGCGACACCTTCTTCTTCGAAGACGACGGCCCGTCGATAATCGCCGACACGCCAAGCGACACCGGCGTCCTCATCACCAGCGATGCCGACATCACGGACACGACGACGACCGACACGACGCCGCCGATCGCGTCCGATGCGACGCTGAACCTGGCAACCGTCTTCGGGTACAGCGGGGTCGACTACGGCAACGACGGGCCGGGCGACGTGACGGAAACCTACGGTCTCAACATCACCAGCGGCGCCGCCACGGGCCTCACCAGCGGCGGGCTTGAGATCACTCTTGAATATTACGACGACGGGATCGCCGGAACGGATTCCGTCCGCGGCGTGACCAGCGAGGGCACGGTCTTCACCGTCCAGGTCAACCAGACCACCGGTGTCGTCACACTCACGCAGCTCGAACCGCTCGACCATGCCGCCAACAGCGACCAGATCGGCCTGCCGAACGGCTTCCTGACCGCCACTTACGAGGTGGAGATCGTGGACGGCGACGGCGACACCGATAGCGACACCAAGTCCATCGACCTTGGCGGCAACCTGCTGTTCAACGACGATGTTCCCGACATCGCCGCCAACGACGATCCGTTCAGCGCGACGCTCGACGAATCGCCGCTGCCGACAGCCGGTGACGGCATCTATTCGGTCAGCGGATCGATCGCCTTCCTGTTCACGCTGAACAATACGGCCAAAACGGCGGCCGGTTACGGCAACGACGTTCCCGGCTCTGTCACGTACGCCCTTGCCCTGTCGGTCCAGAACGTTTTCTCGGGCCTCTACGCCCTGGATAACACGGACACGGAAACGGCAACCGATCCGGTCGGTCAGGGTGCCCAGATCCTGCTCTATCAGAACCCTGACGGCACGATCGTGGGCTATACCGGCGACATCAACGGGGTGCACACCGAATACTTCACGTTAAGTGTCGATGCCGACACCGGCCTGTTCACTCTCGAATATGCGAACGGGATCGATCCCGACAACATCTGGCATGGCAATACGTCCAACATCGACGATACCGCGACCATCTCGCTCGCCGCCAATGTCCTGACCGTGACAGCGACCGCGACCGATTACGATGACGATAGCGACACGGCCTCCTACGATCTTGGCCAGGGCGCGCTGCGCTTCCAGGACGACGGGCCGTCGATCGACACCCCCGCGTCAGACTCTGAATTCTCGGAAACCGCGAACCCCTCTTTCCCGCTTCTGGCCACCGGAACGTTCGGGTTCGATTTCGGCACCGACGGCATGTTCGGCAACAACGTCGACAAGGCGTTCTCGTTCGACCTCGTCAGCGGCACGGTCGCCGGCGTGGCGATCTCGGGCATCAGCGATCCGGTTTTCAATCCGGTCACGGACACTTGGGAATTCTCGTTCACCTACACCGACAACAATGGCGATCCGCAAGTCGCTCACGGTTATGTCGACGTCGCTGACAACGGCATCGACTACACGGTCGCGCTCGACACCAATTTCGAGTTCACGACCGTCGACCAGTTCAGCGACGTGATCAGCCGGACGGGCTATAACCTGACCGGCAACGCGGCGAGCCAGTACGAAATCGTCGTGTCGCAGCTGGACACCGAAGACCCGGTCTACGTGCAATTCCAGGCTTACAACGGTACGCTTGCGGCCGGCGGGAACACGACCCTTGTTGGCGGCGAAACCGTCACCGGCGGCGAGACCTGGGCGTCGATCAGCAACACCGAAAACGGCGTGGCGGGCGATACGATCCAGAGGGGCGAGGTGCTCGACTTCGATCTTTTCACCTCAGATCCAGGCGGCGTCTACAGCGACAACGGCACTTTGGGTGCCGATGGCCTGACGCTCCTGCTTGACGGGTTCGGAAGCGAAGACCTGATCGTCATCCTCAAGCTGGAGGACGCGAACAATCCCGCGAACACGACGACCAAGATTTTGATCGTCGGCCAAGAGGACGTGTACACCAGCGGCGATGTCATTCCGGGCTATAACGTCACGCTCGACCAGAACGACGGTTTCATCGTCATCGAATCCAACGATTTCAACAGCGGTTCGGAAAACTGGGTCATCACCGGCGCGCAACTGCTCTCGTCGTCGGACGGCCTGTCCGATGCGAGCACCGGCATCCTGCTTAATGGGGATGTTGGTGCCGATGGCGACACGGAGCAGACGACGGTCACTTTCGCATCTGCCGGAACGAACGACCAGGATGTCGTCAAGATCACCGATATCGGCCTGATCCGCACGGTGACGGACGAACAGGCGGTTACGCTGAACTTCGACGTCACGGTCAAGGACGGCGACGGCGACAGCGTCACCGACAGCTTCACGGTCAACCCGATCATCCCGCCGGTCGTCCTCGACCTCGACGGTGACGGCGTGGAACTGCTGTCGATGGCTGCGGGCGTTACCTACGACTATGGCAGCGGCGAAGTCGCCACCGCCTGGGCAGGTGAAGACGACGGCATCCTCGCCAAGTGGAACGGCGGTGATTTCAGTGCCGAGAACTTCGTGTTCGGCGACAGCGAGCGCACCGATCTCGAGGCTCTCGCCCAGGATTACGACGCCAATGGCGACGGCGTCCTTTCGGGCGACGAGTTGAACGGCTTCGGCGTCTGGCAGGATGCGAACAGCGACGGGGTCTTCGACGACGGCGAATTCTCGACTTTGGCCGATCTGGGCATCACCGAAATCTCGGTAACCCACACCAGCGCCGGCTACATCGCCGCCGACGGGGACGCGATCGTCTATGGCGAGAGCACCTACACCATGGACGGCAAGGTCTACGCTCTTGCCGACGTCGGCTTCGCGACTTCGACCGACTATTCGGGCGAAGGCGAACCGAACCAGCTCCGCCAGGCCGAACTCGCCCTGCTCGCCGCAGCGGCGCCCGGCCTGCTGGTGGCCAGTGCCCTTGAAACGACGACGTTTTTTGCTGACCAGCACATGGTTAATTTCGTGCCAACGGACCTCACCTTCGACCGGGCCGTGTCGTCCGTCTCGCTGGGTCAGGGTCACCGCGGCGAAAGCCATGCGATCAAGTTCGAAGCGCTGGCAAAGCACGAGGCGCTCAAGGCGGAAGACAGCGCGAAGCTGGCCGACAACGACGATGGCAACCACCATCAGTCGAGCCAGGACCTTGCCCCCACCGCGCACGAAGTCGCCGATCTCGGCGGATCGAGCGAAGCGGCGGCGACCTTCACCGCACCGTCGATCCCGGCCGGCGGATCGGACATGGGCGGCGAACTGATGGCGGCGCTGATGCAGCTGGGCACCAAGGGTGGACAAACCGAAGGCGAAGGTCGCGGAACGGCGGCACTCGATGCGGTTCGCGCAGCGCTTCACGAGGTTACCGGCAAGGACGCCATTTCCGAGCTGGTCGACCATATTGTTGACAACAAACCGGAATCGGCTCAGCACGGACATGTCGGAATCGACGCGTTGAACGTGCTGCTGAACAGTGGGGTTGCAGGGCAGCACTTCCATGCACCGGTGATGGCGGATGCCGCGGATGACGCCGCGCATCTGGCCGCCGCCGCTGCCGCTTGATCGACAGGGAAAAGGGGGTTTTCCAATGAAGAGCTGTCTCTCGCACAGCTGGCGCATCCTCGCGGGTGCCGCAGCGATCGCGATTATCACGTCCACTCCGGCCCAGGCGCAGACATCCGCGCAAGCTGGCTCCGAACTTCTGTCTCTGGGAAGCGGCGAACTGCGCGACGAGCTGGAGAAGCGCTACGACGCTTCGCTGGCCGCAACGCTGGACCCGGCTGTCGTGAATTCGACCGACACTCGCTACATGTGGGCGTCGGAAGCGAAAGTGCAGTGCGCCATCGCCATCGGCTTCCTGAAGCGCGGCGAAAAGGACGAGGATTCGATCCGCAAGTGCGATGCAGCCTACTTGCGCTGGATGGCCCCGCCCCCGCCTCCCCCGCCGCCCCCGCCGCCGCCGGCCGCCGTGGTCTGCAACACCGGCAATTTCCTCGTCTTCTTCGACTGGGATTCGGCGGAGATCACGCCGGAGGCCGCCAGCACGCTCGACGGCGCCATCGCCGGCTTGGCGGACTGCCCGTCGGTCGCGATCAACCTGGGCGGTTACACCGACACATCGGGTTCGGACGGCTACAACATGGGTCTTGCCGATCGTCGCGCCGCCTCGGTCCGTTCGTACCTGGCCGCTCGCGGCGTGGCCGACGCGGCGATCACCAGCGCCTCGTTCGGTGAAAAGAACCTGCGCGTCCCGACCGCCGATGGCGTGCGCGAGTTGCAGAACCGCCGCGTCGAAATCAACGTCCAGTAAGGGGGGACCGGACATGAAGACCTATCTCAAGTTCGCCGCCGTCGCCGCGAGCGCCCTGTGCGCTTCGGTGTCGGGTACCGCTCTTGCCCAGAGCGCGCCGGTCACGATGACCGAAGCGATCGCCGTCGGCGTCGATTCGAACCCCGAGATCAGCACCGCGCAGATGAACAAGGAGGCCATCGAGTTCGAGCGCAAGCAGGCGCAGGGGCTCTACGGTCCGCGCATCAACATCGAAGGCGGTGCGGGAGTCCGCAAGCTGGAAAACCCGACACGCCGCTCGATCGGCATTTCGGACGACTGGCTCTACCCCCTCGAAGCCAAGATCGCCGCGGACTGGACCGTGCTCGACTTCGGCCGCCGGCGGGGTGAACTGCTGCGTCAGGCCGCCCGCGTCGACGGTGCCTCGCTCCGCGTGCTCGAGCGTTCGGAATTCATCGCCCTCCAGATCGCCCGCCAGTATCTCGACGTGATGCTGCAGCAGCGCGTGATGGCCGCCTCGATGGACAATACCGCCTTCCACCGCGAGCTCGTCGGCTCGCTCGGCAAGGGCGTCGAGCAGGGATCGATCTCGGTCGCCGATCGTCAGCAGGCCGAGGAACGGCTCCAGGCCGCCCTCATCCGCGAGGCGGAAGCCGCCGAAACGCTGCAGAACGCGAAGATCCGCCTGCAGTCGCTGACCGGCCTTACCATCGATTCGGTCGTCGCGCCGCCGAACCTCGCGTCCGCCATGCCGCCGAGCGAGGCCGACGCGATCGGGCTTGCCCGTACTCGCAATCCGCTGGTCCTGGAAGCCAAGGCCGACGTCGATGCGGCCCGCGCCCTCGCCGCCAGTGCCAAGGGCGACCTGTTCCCGACCATCGGAGTCGAGGGCTATGCCCGCACCGGCGACGACATCGACGGGTTCAAGGGCACGACCAACGACATCATGGCCCGCGCCTATCTGAAGTGGACGATCTTCGACAGCGGGATCAACCACGCCAAGTATCAGGAGATGGTCCGCCGCGCGAGCGAGGCCCGCTTCAAGCTCCACACCCGCGAGCGCGAGGCCGAGGAAGACGTCCGCATGGCCTGGAACGCGCTGGAAACGCAGGGTCGCATCGTCGGCGAACTGACGACGCAGAGTGCGGTCACCGACAACCTGCTGGAATCCTACCAGGGCCAGTTCAACGTCGGTCGCCGCTCGCTGCTCGACGTGCTCGATGCGCAGAACACACGCTACAACGTGCAGGTCAGGCTGGAAACGGCGAAGTTCTCGCAGATCTTCGCGCAGTACCAGACGCTGGCGGCTACCAACCGCTTCCTCGACGCGCTGTCGGTGCCGCCCCATTATGGTGCGGGTGAAAATGAGCGCGAGCGTTTCGACTACGGACCGCATATTCCGGCCGAGCGGGAAGGCCGCGTATACCCGAAATAAGGAACCGGCCGCGCGCCGGATTCCTGGACAGGACTGGACATGAATTCGGTCGCGCCCGAAAAGTTTGAAGTGCCGCCCACCCGGGCGGAGGCCGCACCGTCCAGGCAGGTCGATCCGCTGATCGTCTGCCTGGCACGGGTGGCGAAGCATTTCGACACGCCGTTTGCACCCGCCACGCTGGCCTCGTCGCTGGCTTTCGCGGCGAACGGGACGTTGCCCTGGCACCAGGCCGGCCCGGCCCTCGATCTCCTCGGCCTCAACCACGACCAGAGCGCGGCCAAGCGCCTGCCGCTGGCCAAGTCCTATTATCCGATGATCCTGCGCGATGGCGAAGGCACGCTGGCGGTCCTGCTCGACCGCGAGGGCGACGACGTGCTCGCGTGGCGCCCAGGCGACATCCACGACGCATGGCGCCCGGCCAGCGATTTCGACGCGACCGCGCCGCTGACGCTGCTCTCGGTCGAGGGCGATCCGTCGACCTTGCGCGATGCGGGACAGCCTTGGCACCAGCGGGCGCGCGCCCACTGGTTCTGGTCCGAGATCGCCCGTCGCCGCAGCGAGTTCTGGCCGGTGATCGTTGCCTCGGTCATCATCAACCTGCTGGCCGTGTCGCTGCCGATCTTCACGATGAACGTCTACGATCGCGTCATTCCCAATCGCGCCAGCGCCAGTCTCTGGGTTCTCGCGCTCGGCGTCGCGATCGCCTTCGCGCTCGAATATGCGCTCCGCAAGGCACGGACCAACGTTCTCGACGAAATCAGTCGCGATCTCGACGTCAGCCTGTCGCAGAAAATCTACGCCCGCGTCATGTCGACGCCGCTGGCCGCCAAGAGCGGGCACACCGGCAATCTCGTCGCACGGGTGAGCGAATACGCGATCGTGCGCGATTTCTTTGCCGCGACGACGATCACGCTGATGGTCGACGTGATCTTCCTGTTCATCTTCATCGCCTTCATGGCGATCATCGCCGGGCCGCTGGCGCTGATCCCGCTCGTCATCATGGGCGGCATGATCGTGCTGGGCTTCCGCCTGCAACGCCAGATCACCGATACCACCCGCGACGCCCAGGCCGACTACGGCCTGCAGCAGACACAGCTTGTCGAATCGATCGCCGGGTTGGAAACATTGAAGTCGATCGCCGGCGAAGGCGAGATGCTCGGCCGCTGGCGCCGCATTTCCGACATGGCGAGCCGTTCGCAAAAGCGCCTGCGCGAAGTGAACAGCACCGCCATCGGCGCAGCCTCGACGTTCCAGCAGATCTCCACCATCTCGCTGGTCATCGGCGGCTACTACATGTTCGACGCGGGCATCATCTCGATGGGCGCGATCATCGCCATCGTCATGCTGTCCTCGCGCGCGCTCGCCCCCGCCGGGCAGCTGGCCTACCTCCTGACGCGCTGGAAGCAGGCAAGCGAAACGCTCGATTCGATCGAGCGGCTCTGGGACGGGCCCGACGAACGCAAGATGGGCAGCACCTCGCTGCCGCCGCAGGTGCGCAGCGCGCAAGTCGCGATGCAGGGTGTTACGTTCGCCTATCCCGGATCGAGCGTGCCGTCGCTGAAGGACATCAACCTTTCCATCCGCCCAGGCGAGCGCATTGCCGTTGTCGGCCGGGTGGCTTCGGGCAAGTCGACGCTGGGCCGGATCCTGTGCGGCCTTTACGAGCCTGATAGCGGCGCGGTGCTGATCGACGGCATCGATGCCCGGCAGTATCGGCCGCACGACGTGCGCCGCAATTTCCGCTTCGTGGCGCAGGACGCGAACCTGTTCTCGGGCACGATCAAGGACAACCTCGCGCTCGGCGGCCCGCGGGCCAGCGAACAGCAGCTGATCGATGCGCTGCGCAAGGTCGGTGCCGACACCTTCCTGTCGCGCGATGCGGGCGGATTCGACCGGGCAGTGGGCGAAGGCGGAAGGTCGCTCTCGGGTGGCCAGCGCAATTTCCTCGCCCTCGCCCGCGCGTTCGTTTCGCCGTGCCAGCTCCTGTTCCTCGACGAGCCGACCGGCGCGATGGACATGCAGACCGAAAAGCTGTTCATCGACGCACTGTCTCAAAGCCTTACGCCTTCGCAGACCCTGGTTGTCTCGACTCACCGCCCGGCGCTATTTGCGCTCTGCGACCGCGTCATCGTGGTCAGCGACGGCCAGATCGTCGCCGATGGGCAAAAGGACGAGGTGATCAAAAGTGCCGGCATCTGATTCCGCACCCGTGACGGTGAAGACCGCGATGCAGAAGCGTCGTTCTTTGTGGCAGCTTGCGCTTCTCGGCCTGTTTGCCGCATCGCCGCTCGTCGTGCTCGGCGGCACGACCTTCCTGCCCGGCGGGATCACCGGCGAAGCGAAGGCGGTGCCGATGCCCGCGCTCGATGCCGTGACCGCGCAGAAGCGGGCTGTCGCCGCGCTGACCGAAGGTGCGAAGAGCGAGATCATCGCCGAGGGTGACAGCGCCAAGGAAAAGAACGCCCTGATCGGTTTCACCAGCCTGCCGCTGGAAAAGGTCCGTTCGTTCGGCATGCCCGCTGCGGGCGCGATGCCCACGGCGGAACGCTGCCTTGCGCAGGCGATCTATTACGAAGCGGGCTACGAACCGGAACAGGGCCGCCGCGCGGTGGCTCAGGTCGTGCTGAACCGCGTCCGCCACCCCGCCTATCCCAATTCCGTCTGCGGCGTGGTGTACGAAGGTTCGAACCAGCGCGTCTGCCAGTTCAGCTTCACCTGCGACGGCTCGCTCGCCCGCCGTCCCTCGGCCGGGGCCTGGGCCGCGGCCGAACGCATCGCGCGCGAGGCACTCGCCGGCCGGGTCGAGGAAAGCGTCGGCACCGCCACCCATTACCATGCCGACTACGTCGTGCCGCGCTGGGCCTATACGCTGGGCAAGGTGCGCCAGCTGGGCAGCCACATCTTCTACCGTTTCAACGGCTCGCTCGGCAGTTCGCGGGCGTTCAATGCGCGCTATTCCGGCATGGAGAACATCCCGATGGTCCGCCTTGCCGACCTGCCGACGATCGACGGCCCGATCGAGAACGGCGTCTATGAAAACGGCCTGACCGTCGCGCCCGACGTCAAGGATCGCCATGCCACCAACGATGTCGGCGGACGGCTCGACCCCACCAAGGCTTGGCGGCTCGAACTGCCGAAGACGGGATCGTATCGCCAGCTTGTCGCCGCGCATGAGGAAACCGCCACCGGATCGATGGCAAAGCCGGCCGCCGCGCCCGGCCTCGTGACCGATCTTGCCACCCAAGGGGCGGGAACCGGCCGATGATCGCCACGCTGAAGGACAAGTGGTCACGGCTCGACGCGAGCCGCCGCCTGATCGTCTCCGCCGCGATCGGCCTGTTCGTGCTGCTCGTCTGGTCGGCCTTCGCGCCTCTCGACGTGATCACGCGCGGCCAGGGGAAGGTCATCCCCAACAGCAAGGTGCAGGTGGTCCAGGCCGCCGATCCGGCAACCATCGCAGAGATCCTGGTCCAGAACGGCCAGATGGTGCGTCAGGGGCAACTGCTGATCCGCCTCAACGACAGTGAGAGCGCCAGCCAGCTCGGCCAGCTCGAGACCGAAACCGAGATGCTGTCGGAGCGCGCCAACCGCCTGCAGCGCGAGGCGAGCGGCCAGAGCGCCGGTTGCCCCCCGGGCAGCGTCTGCGCCGAGGAGCAGAAGCTGCAGCAGGTGCGCCAGGCCGCCGCGAGCAGCCGGCAGCAGGCGCTTGCCGCTGCCGTCGAACAGCGTCGCCGCGACCTGAGCGAAGGACAGGCGACCGCCGCCGCGCTGGAAAGCAACCTCCAGCTCGCCCAGCAGCAGGTCGACATGCTCGCCCCGCTGGCCAAGCAGGGCATCGTGCCGCAGACCGAACTTCTCACCGCGCAGCGCGATGTCGTCGACATCCGCGGCCGGTTGAGCGCGGCGCGCCAGGGGGTCCAGCGTGCGGCCGCCGCGGTCAACGAAGCGCAGGCCGACCTTGCCAGCGCCCGGCTCGATTTCCAGCAGCAGGCGCTGAACGAACGCAGCGAACTGGCCACCAAGATCGCGGTCAACGAACAGTCGATCAAGGGTGCGGCGGCCCGCGTTTCGCGCAACGAGCTGCGGGCGCCGGTCAATGGCGTCATCAACGACCTGCAGGTGACGACGGTGGGCGGCTTCGTGTCGCCGGGCGAGCAGATCATGCAGGTCGTGCCGACCGGCGAGCGGCTTCTGGTCGAGACGAAGATCCGCCCCTCCGACATCGCCTTCATCAAGGTGGGCGATCCGGCGAACGTGAAGGTCACGGCCTTTGACTTCTCTATCTACGGCGGCCTGCGCGGCAAGGTCCGGCAGATCAGCCCCGACAGCGTCTACGACGAAAACGAGCGGGAGAGCTTCTACCTCGCCCAGATCGAAACCGATCGCGCCTATATCCGGCACGGCAACCAGAAGCTGGCGATCATGCCGGGCATGATCTGCGAGGTGGAGATCATCACGGGCCGCAAAAGCGTACTGGCCTACCTGCTGAAGCCGATCACCCGAGGCCTCGACGTCGCGCTCACCGAAAAGTAGGCGTCGCCTTCAGTATCCGTGCAGGTAGCGGCGGTCGTCGCTGAACGAGAGGATCGGGCGGAAGTCGTTGGCTGTGTCGCCATCGAGCAGTTCGTCGCTCGCGTTGTCGAGGAGGATCGCCCGGCCGTCGACCTTGACGATCAGCACCGCGTGATCGTCCTGCCGCACCAGGTCGCGTGCGATGGTCAGGTACATGTCGCGCCGCGACACGCCCATCGCGGCCAGAACTTCCATCTTGGCGATGGCATAATCCTCGCAGTCGCCCTTGCCCGAGGCCAGCGTCTCGCCAGCCGAGGCCCAGTAGTCGGCCTTGCCGTAATGCGCGCTGTCGGCGGTGTAGGCAACCGCGCGGTTGATCCAGCGGTTGACCTTGCCGATACGGTCGGTCAGCGCGCCCTGCCCGTCGTCTGCCTGCAGCAGCGCGGTGCGCGCGGCAGCGTTGCCGGCGTGGGAGACACGCTGCCAATCCTTGTCGAACAGCGTGCTGCTGACAGGGAGGATACGGCTGTCGAGAAAGTCGCGAGGCGGGCGGATCGGGCTTGTCGCAAGGGTTCCCGGACGGACCGGGTCGAAACGTTCCGCGCAGGTCACGCCCAAGATCGCAGCCGGCGCCATGACCGGGGTCTCGACCATCGCGGCGCGAACGGCGATGGCGGGCATGGAGGACGCGGCGCCCGTATCGGCCAGACTGGCGGAAGCGAAACCCAGCCCCGAATCCTGCTGCTGTCGCATCCTTTCGAGCGCCGACATGGGCCGGCCTTTCGGGCGCGAGACGAGCGCGGCGCCACCGACCGGCTGCGCGCTTGTGAAGCTGTCGGCACTGGCGAGACGGCACCCGGCGGCGATGCCGACGTTGGCGACCGCCGAGGCGATCAGCGCCGATCCCGCCACACCGGCCTGCGCCTGCCCCGGCGCCGCGAACACGGCCACCGCCGCGGAAGCCGCGATTGCCAGGGTCCGAAGACGGGTCGAGACGGGCGCATGAGCCATGCGACCCTTCTCGCCCGGAGCGGGTCAAGGAATGCTTGAAGCTCATGCTTGCGCGATAGGGTTAATGTCATCCCCGTTCGGCAAGCCGAACCGGAACGGATCGGAACTGCTCCATCTCGCCAAATCCGCGGTATCCAACCGAAAATTCCGACTGTCGTCCGGTTAACGCAAGGCCCGAAAACGGCCGTCGGCGGTGTTAACCTCTCCGTTCACGATCTTGTTTGCTGCCCGGGGCCGACGCACAAACGCCGGCGATCAGCGGCGCTGCACGTTGTGGACGTGGGCGGGAACCCTGACCTCGATGCCATCGAGATCCGCGGTCAGTACGATCTGGCAGGAAAGGCGGCTGGTTCCCTCGACATCGGCGGCAAGGTCGAGCATGTCCTCCTCGTCCTCCGAAGCGACGGGCAGCTTTCTGAACCATTCGGGCCTGACCACGACGTGACAAGTCGAACAGGCCATCTGGCCTTCGCAGGTGCCTTCCAGCGGCATGCCGATCGCCTGCCCGGCGTCGAGCAGCGTATCGCCGACGGCAGCTTCCGTCTCGAGCGCGTTTCCGTCCGCCGTGGCAAATCTCACCCGCACCATGATGTCGTCACCCTTGCTCGCGTGCAGCAGCGACAATCGCTGCGGCAGCCTCCTCAAGGTCCTCGATCCCGGTATATCGTCCGAAGCCCAGTCGGATCGACGTTTTGGCCTGTTTGTCATTCAATCCGATCGCCTGCAAGACCCGGCTGGGCTTGCCGGAGCCCGAGGCACAGGCGGAACCGGCGGAAAACGCGACGGTCCGGACATCGGACATGAGCCTGGCGACATCGATGCCATCGCGCCGCAGATTGAGATTGCCATGCCAGCGCCGACCGGAACTGCCGTTGAGCGTCCAGCCTTCGAACAGCGCCGCGGCCCTGTCCCAGAGCGCTGCGACATGGGCAGCGTCCTCGTCCATGCGCCCCACCGCGAGCCGCGCCGCTGCGCCGAACCCGGCACAAAGCGCCGGGCTCAAGGTCCCGGACCGCAATCCCCCCTCCTGGCCGCCGCCGGTGACGATCGGCGTCAGATCGACGCCGTCGCGCACCCACAGCGCTCCGATCCCCTTGGGGCCATGCAGCTTGTGCGCCGAAACCGCGATCATGTCGGCATCGGCAACCGGCACCTTGCCCGCCGCCTGGACCGCATCGCACAGCAGCAGCGCCCCTGCCGCCCGGCTGGCACGCGCGATATCGGCCATGGGCTGGATCGTGCCGATCTCGTTATTGACCTGCATCACCGCGACCAGGCCCGTTCCATCGGGAATGGGCGGATCGGCGGCGACCAGCCCCTGCGCATCGACCGGGATGACGTGATGCGGATTGGGAAGACACTCCGCCGTGTCCCAGACGGCGGCATGCTCGATCGCGGATACGGCGATGCCCCGCCCTGCCCGCACCGGCTCGCAGCCCCGGATGGCAAGGTTCAGCGCCTCGGTCGCGCTGGCGGTGAAGACGACGCGGCCCCCGGCGGGAAAGAGCGCCGCGACCTGTTCGCGCGCAACCTCGACCGCCGCGGCGGCCTGACGGCCATAGCGATGCGGACTGTGCGGATTGCCGAAGCCGGTGCCGTCCGGACCGTCGAGCCAGCGAAGCATCGCCTCGCGCGCTTCGGGTGCAAGCGGGGTGGTCGCCTGATAGTCGAGGTAGATCATCCGTGAGCGCCTGCTCGCGCGACCGAGCCGCGGCTCCGCGCCTCTTCGGCGAGGGTCGTCCACACGTCGAGGAACCGTTCGATGTCCGCCTCGCGCGTGTCCGGACCGATCGACACTCGCACGAACTCCGCCGCAGCGCCTGGCTCGATGCCCATGGCGGTCAGCACCCGGCTCGGCTTCAGCGAGCCGGAGGAACATGCGCTCCCGGCCGATACCGCGATGCCGGCGGAATCGAGGCGGATGAGCTGCACCGCCGAGGCAAGTCCGGGGACGCGATACGAGCCGATCGTGACGATGCGCGGGCTCTGCGCCGCCGCGATCTCGCCGCCTGCGGCCAGGATCGCGCTTTCCAGCCGGGCGCGCAGGCGCCCGGCCTCCGCCATCCAGTCGTGGCCGGCGGCGAGCGCGGCCGCCATCGCCATCGCCCCCGGCACGTTCTCCGTCCCGCCGCGATAGCCGCGTTCCTGGCCCCCGGTGGGGACGAGCAGGCCGAAGTCGCGCACCAGCAGCGCGCCGATGCCGGAAGGGGCACCGAACTTGTGCCCGCTGATCGCCGCCATGTCGCAGGGCGGCAATTCGATCTTGCCCGCGCCCTGCGCGCAGTCCGCCAGCAGCACGCCGCCACCAGCGCCCACCGCGCCCGCGAGGTCCGAGAGCGGCTGGATCACCCCGGTCTCGTTATTGACCTGCTGCACCGCGACGAGGCTGTCGCTGCAATCGCCGAGGCTGGCGACATCGATCAGCCCGCCCGTTCCCATCGGCAGGATCCGCGCATCGGGAACATGGCGGAGCACCGCATCATGCTCGACCGCGGAAACGACGCGCCGCCGTGCATGGCTGCGCGACAGCGCAAGATGCAGCGCCTCGCTCGCGCCGGACGTGAAGATGACCTCGCCGCTCCAGCCCAGAGCCCCGGCCACCGCTTCACGCGCTTCCTCCAGCGCACGACGCGCAGCCCGGCCCATGGCGTGGGGGCTGGAAGCATTGGCGTCCAGCGCCAGCCCGCGCAGCATCGCTTCCCGCGCGGATGGCAATAGCGGCGCACTCGCCGCATGGTCGAGATAGGTCGGTCCGGTCACATTCGCCCTGAATCAGTACAAACAAGCAGGAATTGGGCCTGCCTGACGCGATGTAATTGCCTTCGCGCCTGCGCTTTCTATATAGGCATCCAGCGCAATTCACAGCCCGGCCCGCCGCCCGCATGGTGCGGCACGCCTGCCAGGTCGTATTTTTCTTACGAGGTTACCCGTGCCCTCCGTCATTTTTCCCGGTCCCGAAGGGCGGCTTGAAGGCCGCTACCATCCCGCCCCGCGGCCGCGTGCGCCGCTGGCGATGATCCTGCACCCGCACCCGCAGGGCGGCGGCACGATGAACGAGAGGATCACCCAGGCGCTCTACAAGGATTTCGCCGCGCGCGGCTTTGCGGTGCTGCGCTTCAATTTCCGCGGCGTCGGCCGCAGCCAGGGCAGCTTCGACAACGGGATCGGCGAACTGTCCGATGCCGCCGCGGCGCTGGACTGGGTGCAGACGATCCATCCCGAAGCTCAGGTCACGTGGATCGCCGGCGTTTCGTTCGGCGCGCTGATCGGCATGCAGCTGATGATGCGCCGTCCGGAAATCCGCGGCTTCATCTCCATCGCGCCGCCGGCCAACATGTACGATTTCTCGTTCCTGGCCCCCTGCCCCGCTTCCGGCATCATCATCCAGGGCGCGGCGGATACCGTGGTGACGCCCGGTGCGGTGCAGAAGCTGGTCGACAAGCTGCGCACGCAAAAGCACATCACCATCCACCACGACGAGATTCCGCGCGCCAACCACTTCTTCGAGCACGAGTTCGACGAACTGATGCGCTCGGTCGACAATTACCTGAATTTCCGCCTCAACCCGGACTGCCCGATCCGCTGATCGAATCCGCGCGAAGACATCGCCGCCATTGGCCAGGCGATAGCTGGTATCGGCGTGGATAGCCCAACGTCGATAGCCGCGCCCGCCCAATTTCGCTCTCGGATGGCTGGCGAAGCTTTTGGATCGAGCGACAGTAGCGTCTCTTTCAGCGTGGGCTACGGCGAGTTGCGTATTTCGCGACAGGGCGTCTCAGTTGCCTTGTCCGGCAATCCCTTTTGACACTGTAGCCACGCGCTTTACGCTGACGATCAGTGCAAAGGAGGTGCGGCGATGGAATCGTTTGGCGACGATCTGGAAACCATGCGGCGCGTGCCTCTGGCCGAAAGCCATGTTGCGCAGCTTCGCGCTCTGGGTCAGGAGCGCGTCTATTCCCAAGGCGAAAGCGTCGTCGCGGTCGGACAATCCCTCGACCGGTTCGTCTACGTGCTGGACGGCGAGATCGAAGCGGTCAACGTCCACACCGGCGAGCGTCTGTTCGAGGCATCGCTGGGCCCGACACAGTTTCTGGGCGATCTCGGTTTTCTGAGCGGTGCGGCAACGACGACGCCGATGCGGGCGGCCTGTCCCACGCGGACTCTGGAAGTGCCGCGAGAGGACATGCTCGAACTCATGGCGCGGGTGCCCGAGCTGTCCGACCATGTCCTCACCGTGTTCGCGGCCCGCCGGAGGCGCCTGTTCGAGGAGCATGCCAGCGCGGTCAAGGTCATCGGCGCAGACCGCGATCCGCGCATCCAGGCCTGCGAACAGTTTCTCGCGCGCAACCGCATCCCCTTCGACAGCCTCGACCTCGACGGAAGCGATCAGGCGTCGGTCAGGGCCTGCCATCTCACCGACCATTCCCCCGGCGTCATCATCGGCCGGGATCGCCGGCTCGACGATCCGAGCCCGCGCAGTCTCGCCCGTGAGCTCGGCCTCGACCTCGATGTCTGCCGCGACACGCTGTACGACGTGGTCATCGTCGGCGCGGGGCCGGCCGGCGTTGCCGCCGCGGTCTATGCAGGGAGCGAGGGTCTGTGCGCGCTCGCGATCGAGGACACGGCGATCGGCGGCCAGGCCGGCACGAGCAGCCGGATCGAGAATTTTCTCGGCTTTCCGACCGGCATTTCGGGAACCGACCTCGTGTTTCGCGGGCAGGTACAGGCGATGAAGTTCGGCACCCGCTTTGCCATGCCGCGGCGGGTCGATGGCATTGCAAGGTGCGAGGACGGCAGCTTCCTCGTTTCGCTCGATGACGGCGCCAGCCTGCGCGCCCGCGCGGTGCTCGTCGCGACCGGCGTGCGCTATCGCCGCCTGCCGCTGGACCGGCTAGACGAATTCGAAGGTGCGGGGGTGTTTTATGCCGCCACAGACATGGAATCGCGCTTCTGCCGCACCACCGAGGCGGTCGTGGTCGGGGGCGGCAACTCGGCGGGCCAGGCGGCGATGTACCTCAGCCGCACGGCACGGCACGTCCACGTGGTGGTGCGCGCGGAAAGCCTGGCCGCGTCGATGTCCGATTACCTCTATCGCCGGCTGGAGGCAGATCCCGCCATCACCATTCACTACCGCACCCAGGTCACGGCGCTCGATGGCGAAGACCGCCTCGAGCACGTGACGCTGAGCACCGCCGACGGTGATGTCCGGGTCGATGCGCGGGCGCTGTTCCTGATGATCGGCGCCGCGCCGAACACCGACTGGCTTGGCGGGCTGGCCGCTACCGATGCCCGCGGCTTCGTGCTGACCGGGGCGGCGGCGGGACGCGATAACCCCTACGAAACCACCGCCGACGGGATCTTCGCCGTCGGCGACGTGCGGGCCGGCTCGATCAAGCGCGTGGCGAGCGCAGTGGGCGAAGGCTCGGTAGTGATCAGCCGGATCTGGGAATACCTGCGCGACGCCGAGAGCGTCTGACCGCAAGCGTTGGCAGCCGATCGCACCGTGCCCATCGGTGCAGGGAAGCGATGGATAGCGGGGTCGGCAGCCAAACCCACTCCGAACGGCTTTTCGAATTTTCGGAACGTATCGGACAAACTTATCGGACTGTGTCGTAATTTCTTCAAGGCTTAGGAAGTCCGCACAGCCCGAACAGGCCGGGTCGCACGGTTCAGCCAGAAGGAGTTCCAGTCATGCCGATCACCGCCACCCCCACCCCCGCCAAAACTCTGCTCGATCCCGTAAACCACGCGCTCGTCCTCATCGATTTCCAGTCGCAGATGGCCTTCGCCACGAAGTCGATCGCCCCCGAACTGCTCCGCAACAACGCCGCGCTTGTCGCCCGCAGCGCTGCCGGCTTCAAGGTGCCGACGATCCTGACTACGGTTGCCGAGAAGAGCTTCTCCGGCCCGATGTTCGAGGAAATCACCGACGCGTTCGCCGGCCAGGCGCTGCTCGACCGCACGAGCATGAACACCTGGGAAGACGCCGCCGTGATCGATGAGGTCAACAGCATCGGCAAGGACCGCATCGTCTTCGCCGGGCTGTGGACCTCGGTCTGCATCGTCGGCCCCGTGTTGTCGGCCCTGGAACAGGGTTTCGAGGTCTATGTGATCACCGATGCCAGCGGCGACATTTCGGTCGAGGCGCACGAACGCGCCGTCGAACGCATGGTCCAGGCCGGTGCGAAGCCGATCACGGCACTCCAGTACCTGCTCGAGCTGCAGCGCGACTGGGCGCGGGCCGAAACCTACGACCTGACGACCGGCATCGCCCGCAAGTGGGGCGGCGCCTACGGTCTTGGCATCACTTACGCCAAGTCGATGTTCGGTGCTTCCGAAGGCGGCAACTGATACTCTCCGCGACCGGGTGGTTCACCGCCCGGTCGCTTTTCCCGATCGGTCCACACTCATCGAAGCGAAGGAGACACCCATGCCCCATGTCACCACCCAGGACGGCAACCAGATTTTCTACAAGGATTGGGGTCCCAGGGATGCCCAGCCGATCGTATTCCACCACGGCTGGCCGTTGTCATCGGACGACTGGGACGCGCAGTTGCTGTTCTTTCTCGCGCACGGATATCGTGTGGTTGCCCATGACCGCCGCGGCCACGGCCGATCCGAACAGGTGAGCGAAGGGCACGACATGGCCCACTATGCCTCGGACGCGGCTGCCGTTGCCCAGCACCTCGATCTGCGGAACGCGGTCCACGTCGGTCATTCGACCGGGGGCGGCGAAGTGGCCGCCTATGTCGCGCGTCACGGCATTCCACAGGGGCGCGTGGCGAAGGCGGTGCTGGTCAGCGCCGTGCCGCCGATCATGCTGAAGACCGACGGTTACCCCGACGGACTGCCCGTCGAGGTCTTCGACGGCTTCCGCGCGGCGCTCGCCGCCAATCGCGCGGGCTTCTTTCGCGACGTCGCCTCTGGTCCGTTCTACGGCTTCAATCGCCCGGGCGCGAAAGTCGATGAAGCGGTGATCGACAACTGGTGGCGGCAAGGCATGATAGGCAGCGCGAAGGCGCACTACGAAGGCATCAAGGCCTTTTCGGAAACCGACCAGACTGACGATCTGAAAGCGATGAGCGTTCCGACGCTGGTGCTGCACGGCGACGACGATCAGGTCGTGCCGTACAAGAACGCAGCCCTGTTGCAGGCCCGGATCCTGCCGAACGCGACGCTGAAGGTCTACGAGGGCCTGTCGCACGGGATGCTCACCGTCAATGCCGACCGGCTCAACGGCGATATCCTCGCCTTCGTCAAGGGCTGACGCCCGCATAGTGGGGACGGACCGATGAGGTTGTATCTCGTGTCGCTGGGAGCCGGCCTGCTTGCCGGCATCTTCTACGGCCTCATCGGCGTTCGTTCCCCGGCACCGCCGCTCATCGCTCTCGTCGGGCTCGCCGGGATCCTGCTGGGCGAACAGATCGTCCCCTTGGCCAGGCATCTGGCCGACCGGGCGCAACTGGTCCGCGACGTTCAGGACGATTGCCCGTCCCGCGTCCCAAGGGCCCGGCCGGAAACGAAGGAGAGCGATGAATGTATTCGCTGACCCGCCGCAAGGCTCTTGCCGCTTCCGCCGCCACGGCATTGATCACCGCAACCGAAAGCTTCGCCATGCCGTCCAGGGACCTGATCATCGTCAATGCCAGGGTGACCACGCTCGACCGTGAAAATCCGCAGGCACAGGCTGTCGCCATTCGCGACGGCACCTTCCTTGCCGTCGGCAGCGAGCAGGAGGTTCGCGCCGCCGCCCGTCCCGATGCGACAGTGATCGACGCCGGAGGCCGCCGCCTGATCCCGGGACTGATCGACAGCCACATCCACGTCATCCGCGGCGGGCTCAACTACAACATGGAACTGCGCTGGGACGGGGTGCCGAGCCTGGCCGACGCGATGGCCATGCTGCGCAAGCAGGCGGCGAACACTCCGCCGCCGCAATGGGTGCGGGTCGTCGGCGGCTTCACCGAACACCAGTTCGCCGAAAAACGTCTCCCCACTCTGGACGAAATCAACGCCGCCGCGCCCGAAACCCCGGTCTTCATCCTCCACCTCTACGACCGCGCGCTGCTCAATGCCGCCGCGCTACGCGCCGTCGGCTACACGAAGGACACGCCAAACCCGCCCGGCGGGGAAATCGTTCGCGATGCGGCAGGCAATCCGACCGGGCTTCTGCTCGCACAGCCCAATGCGACGATCCTCTATGCGACGCTGGCCAAGGGGCCGAAACTTCCCGAGGAGTACCAGCTCAATTCGACCCGCCACTTCATGCGCGAACTCAATGCGCTGGGCGTCACCAGCGTGATCGACGCCGGCGGCGGGTTCCAGAACTATCCCGACGATTACGCCATCATCGAAAAGCTGCACGAAGACGGCGAACTGACCATCCGGATTGCCTACAACCTGTTCACCCAGAAGCCCAAGGAGGAACTGCGGGACTTCGCGACCTGGTCGACGCAGGTCCGGCCGGGCGACGGCGACGATACCTATCGTCATAACGGGGCGGGCGAGATGCTCGTCTATTCGGCGGCTGATTTCGAGGACTTCCGCGTGGAACGCCCCGACATGCCGCCGAACATGGAAAGCGATCTCGAGCCTGTCGTGCGCCTGCTCGCCGAGCGCAAATGGCCCTGGCGCCTGCACGCGACTTACGACCAGACCATTTCCCGCGCGCTCGACGTCTTCGAAAAAGTGAACCGCGACATACCGCTGGAGGGCCTCAACTGGTTCTTCGACCACGCGGAGACGATCAGCGAGCGCAACATCGACCGTATCGCCGCGCTCGGCGGTGGCATCGCCGTGCAGCACCGGATGATGTTCCAGGGCGAATACTTCGTCGAGCGCTACGGCGCGAAAGCGGCCGAGGCGACTCCGCCGATCAGGCGCATGATGGAAGCCGGCCTTCCGGTCGGTGCGGGCACCGACGCGACGCGGGTCGCGAGCTACAATCCCTGGGTTTCGCTGTCCTGGCTCGTCACCGGCAGGACGCTCGGCGGGATGACGCTCTATCCTGCGCGCAACCGGTTGGACCGGGAAACCGCGCTTCGGTTGTGGACCGAAAGAAACACCTGGTTTTCGAACGAGGTCGGCAAGAAAGGGCAGATCAAGGCCGGCCAGCTCGCCGATCTCGCGCTCTTGTCCGACGATTATTTCGGCATCGCAGAGAGCGAGATCGTGCACTTGCGCTCGGTGCTCACCATTCTCGGCGGCAAGGTCGTGCATGGCGAAGGGGACTACGGCGCGATCGCCCCGGCCTTGCCGAAGCCGATGCCCGACTGGTCGCCGGTTGCGACGTTCGGCGGCCATTACCGCCGTCCCGAAGCCGCCCGGAAGATGGCGTCCGCCTGCGGCTGCACCAGCGCGTGCAACGTTCACGGGCACGACCACGCCGCGGCACTGGGTGCCGCCGCTCCGGCGGCCGACGTGCAGGGCTTCTGGGGAGCGTTGGGCTGCGGCTGCTGGGCAGTGTGATCATGGCCGTCCGCGACCGGGCCGCCGCGCCACGAACGGCGGGGCCGCTCGCCAGCCCGCTGTTCCGGGCGCTGTGGATCGCGACGATCGTCTCGAACGTCGGCACATGGATGCACGACGTGGGCGCGGGCTGGCTGATGACTTCGCTGTCGCCCGATCCGCTGATGGTCGCGTTGGTCCAAGGCGCGACCACGTTCCCGATGTTCGTCCTTGCGCTGCCTGCGGGGGCGCTGGCCGACATCGTCGATCGCCGACGGCTGTTGATCGGGGCGCAGCTTTTCGGCCTTCTCGGCGCGGCGGGACTGGCCGCGATGACCCTTGCCGATCTGACGACCGCCCCGGTCCTGCTCGCCTTTACCGCGCTGATCGCCGTCGGTGCCGCGTTTTCCGCGCCCGCATTCCAGGCGATCGTCCCCGAACTGGTGCCGCCCGAAGCGCTGCAACGCGCCGTCGCGCTCAATTCGCTCGGCGTGAACATCGCCCGCGCCATCGGGCCGGCGCTTGGCGGCGCGATCATCGCCGCCGCAGGGCCGGCCGCGGTTTTCGCGGTCAATGCCCTTTCGGTCCTCGGGGTCGTCACGGTCCTTTGGCGCTGGCGCCGCGCGGCATCCGACAGACGCCTGCCCGCCGAACACATGATCGGCGCCATGCGCGCCGGGCTGCGCTACGCCGCGCAATCGGCGGAATTGAAGGTCGTGCTGATCCGCGCGATCGGTTTCTTCGTTTTCGCCAGCGGGCTCTGGGCGCTGCTGCCGATCATCGCACGCAGCGACCTCGGGCTGGGTCCCGCGGGCTATGGCGGGCTCTTGGCGTTCATGGGCCTGGGGGCGGTATGCGGCGCGGTGGTGCTGCCGAAGCTGCGGGGGCACTTGGCCAGCAACTCGATCATGCTGTCAGCCTCGATCCTGCTGGCGGCGGCCATGGCGGGCCTGTCACTCGCGCCCGGTTTCCCGGCCGCTTCGGCCGCGCTGTTCTTCGCCGGGGTCGCGTGGATCGCGATGATGGCATCTCTCAACGGCGGCGCGCAGGCCACCTCGCCCCGCTGGGTCAAGGCACGCGCGCTCGCGGCGTATCTCCTCGTCTTCCAGGGGTCGATGGCGGCAGGCTCGGCGCTCTGGGGCTCGCTGGCATCGCGGATCGGAGTAGGCAGCACTTTGCTGGCCGCAGCGGCAATGCTGGCCCTTGCAGGGCTCGCACTCACCTGGCGTTTCCCGCTCGACGATGCCGCCATGCCCGATCTTTCGCCCTCTGCCCATTGGCCCACGCCGATCGTCGATGGCACGATCGAGGATGATAGCGGTCCGGTTCTGGTGACGATCGAGTACCGTATCGATCCGGCACGGGTGTCTGCCTTCTTCGCCGAAATGCAGAAGATGCGTCGGATCCGGCGGCGCGATGGCGCGATCCACTGGGGCGTCTACGAGGATACCGCCTCACCCGGGACGGTGATCGAGACCTTCACCGTCGAAAGCTGGCTCGAGCACTTGCGCCAGCATGACCGCGTCACCAATGCCGACCGCGTGCATCAGGACGCCGTCAAGGCGTTTCAGGAAGGCGAAACCCCGCCCGTCGTCCGCCACTTCATGATGCGCCGCTGATCGGCGTCCTAGCCGTCGGGCAGGGAGCGGCGTGGCGCGAGACCTGCGGCTGGTCAAAGGTCGATCATGCCGGCAAGCTCGGCATCGTGCCGCCCCAGTTCGACGAACTGTTCGCACAGCCACGATGCCGCGGGGCCCGGCGGGCTGTCGCGTCGCCAGACACCTGCAAAACGATAGGTTCCGCCCGGATGATCCGGCATGGCCAGTCTGACCAGCGTACCCGCGGCCAGGTCCGGCTCGATCATCGGCAGCGGCATGTTGCCCCAGCCGATCCCTTCGCGCAGCAGCGCGTGCTTGGCGCCGAGATCGGCCAGCCGCCATGTTTTGGGGCTGATCACCGAGTAATCCCGGCCCTCGGTAAAGCGGGAGCGGTCGGTTAGCACGAGCTGGGTGTGATCGCGCCCGGCCCCCGGCGGGATGCGCTCCATCCGCCCCAGCGGGTGATCGGGCGCGGCCACCGGAACCATCGGTATCGATCCTGCCGCCACGCATTCGACGCCTTCGACCCCGGCCGCCAGGGGCCCCGAAATTCCGAGGACCGCCTTGCGATCGAGGACCATCGCGGTGATCGCGCCCAGCGCCTCGACATGGAGCCTGAGCTGCACCGTCGGGAAATGCGCAGCAAAGGCGCGCAGCACCCGGCCCAGCCGCTCGGACGGCAGCATGACGTCGACGGCGAGGTCGATCTCCGCCTCAAGCCCGTCGAGCATCCCCTTCACCTTGGCGCGCAGACCGTCGATACCCACCGAAATCGCGCGCGCTTCCGACAGGAGGGCGCGGCCGGCAACGGTCAGCTGCGGCTTGCGCGTCCCTTCGCGGTCGAAAAGGCTCAGGCCAAGCTGCGCCTCCAGATTGGCGATGCCGTAGCTGATGACCGATACCGCCCGGTTGAGGCGGCGGCCGGCGGCGGCGAAGCTGCCGGTATCGACGATGGCGAGAAAGATCCGAAGCTGGTCCAGCGTCGGTGTGCCGGGATTGCTCACTTTTCGGGTTCCTCGAACGTTTCGATGAAATTGATCTTACTGATCACATTGGTTGGCAAAGTCTAGACGGTTCCGACGCGGCTGATCCCGCCCGCGACCGGAGACCTGACATGATCGAACTTCGTCCTTTCGACAGCCTCGGCGCCGCCAACCACGGTTGGCTCGATGCCAAGCACCACTTCTCGTTCGGAGGTTATCACGACCCGGCTCGCACGCATTGGGGGAACCTGCGCGTATGGAACGACGACGCGATCGAGCCGCAGACCGGCTTCCCGCCGCACCCGCATCGCGACATGGAAATCATCACCTATGTTCGCGAGGGGGCGATCACCCACCAGGACGACCTGGGCAACAAGGGCCGCACCGAAGCCGGCGACGTGCAGGTGATGAGCGCGGGGACCGGCATCAGCCATTCCGAATACAATCTGGAGGATGTCACGACCCGGATCTTCCAGATCTGGATCGTGCCGACCCGCAACGGCGAGGCGCCGCGATGGGGCGCGAAGCCTTTTCCCAAGAACGATAGGTCAGGCCGGTTCGTGACGTTGGCTTCCGGCTACGACGGTGACGGCGATGCCCTGCCGATCCGTACCAATGCCCGCGTTGTCGGCGCGACGCTGCGTGCAGGCGAAACCGCGGAATACGCGCTGGGCAGGGATCGCAAGGCCTACCTCGTGCCCGCCAAGGGCGCGGTCGAGATCGACGGCGTCCGGATCGGCACCCGGGACGGTGCGGCGATCAGCGAAGAGGACGTACTGCGCGTGACGGCGATCGAGGACAGCGAGATTGTCCTCGTCGATGCAGCCTGACAGCCCTATCGGCCGCTATGGAGCCGATTTGAGCCCTGTTAAACCGGGCTGCTGGAGCGGGTGAAGCGATAGCGGCGTTACCGATGGTGTTCCCGGAGAGGGAATCGAACCGCAGCGACAACGGCAGATCGAGACCGGTTCAGCTACTGGAAATGCCTTAATCTTGCGCAAAGATCGCGTTGACCTCGCCCTCCTAGGTTCTCGATCGAGGAGGTTCTGATGCTGAAATTTTCGGAGATCTATCGACCCTATCCTGGTCAGGAACGCCGGTGGAGGTTGCGCAAGTGCCCTGACAACTTCCCTTTGAAACCCGCCGGGCCGAGCAAGGCCAAGGCGGCCATGAATAGAGAGAACGATGACAATTATCGCTAAGCCTATGTAATTATACTTATATTAACTGCGAATGGTTTGCGCTTGAGGTTAACCGCCCCTAAGGCTTTCGTGCAAAGGGGGAATCTTGAGTGAAGGATATCAGTTCAAGGAGTCTTCGAGGGCACTCGGGTTCGTCGAGAGATGCCGTCACCAAGGCCCGCGAATTGCGTGCGATGGCCTTGCGGCTGAACAGGATTGCCGACGAGATCGAAAACAATCCTGTTGCGGCCGATGCCGTCGCTTTACCGCATGAGCCGTTCGCTCCTCTCTTTCTAGACGAGGCGAGCAGCAATCGTCTTTCAAGTGTGGCCCGCGCCATTCATGCTGCTCGCCGACGCCGCGACAGGTGGTTTGACCGGGGACTCTTCGGAGAGCCTGGGTGGGACATTCTGCTCGACGCCTTCCAGCACAAGGCCAGCGGAACGCGGCTATCGACTAAAAGCGTCTGCTTGGCCTCCGGCGTTGCGCCGACGACAGCGCTGCGCTGGATTGGCGTTCTCGAAGAGGGGGGGCTTCTCCGTCGAGAGCCTTCGGCACGGGACAGGCGCGAGATGATGGTGGAACTCACTGACGAAGGGTTCCGAGCCATGACGCTGTATCTTCTGGAATTTGATAGATCGTCCCGAAAAGCGTCAATCCTCAAAGGATAGTTAACGAATCGCCACTGCTGCACTACAACGCAATGTCAGTAGGCAGGGGCGTACGTGCATAAACTGGATGCCATGGGGCTAAGATCGGTCATCTCCGAAGTTGAAAATTGTCTGTCGAGAGTGGACGCAATGGGTCTGACACGGGCCGGTGCTCTTCTCGATACGGCTCTCGTCGAACTGCGTTCCATTCAACGCTCGATCGATGCGATTAACGGTGCGGGGCAGAAAGGCGATTAGCTAGTCGGAGGCTGTTCACGCCTCGCATGGCGAGGGGGTTACAACGCCGGTCTGCTTGGGCTATGTGGCCTCACCCCCAACCAGCCCGGATTGCCTATGCCGAATCAAGATTTCATCCAGATCGCCCAAAAGCTTCGACGCCTCGAGCAGATCATGGGCGGCCTTGCAGCCGATGCCGAATACAAAGCCGTTCTGTTCGAGGAATCTGGCCTTGCCAACACGGCGGAACAACGACGAATTTCTCCCAGCGAAGATCGCGGTCGCGACCCCATGAACCGCGAGACCATGGGCAGATTGCTTCTCAAGCTTCGCAACAGTCGGCATGATCATCTCGAGCCGGAACTGTTCAGCAACGCCTCCTGGGACATCTTGCTGACGCTCTACGTCGACGGTGACGCGGGCCGGAAACCACTGCCGATCAAGGCGATCTGCCAGGATGCCAAGATCCCGGTTGCCACGGGTGAGCGCTGGCTGAACCTGTTGTTCGAGCAAGGCTTGATTCGGCGGGAGAGCCCCACCCAGCAGGATGGCTTGATCATGCTGAGCCAGCCAGGTGTCGCATCCATGGAACATTACATCGATTCGGCAGGGGCAGCCATCTACGCTTTGTTCGTGGAAATGCGACTCGGTGCGGAGATGGAAGGTGACTTGGTTGCCTAAACTATTGGCGCCAGGTCATGGGAAGTGGGCGATCCGGATGGAGTTCACCATTCTGATCGCCTGCTATCTGATTTTCATGTCCGACCTGCTCGTCAACCTGACCCGCATCGTCGGCTGATCGGGCGCGATCCATCACCAATCCGCCGCGGCCGGCGTGATCGTCGCGCCGCGATGGCCGCAGCCGGAACAGCGCATCCGGGCGCCCACCTTGTCGATCTGCATCGAGGCGCGCAACCGGTGCAACTCGCGCATCAGCGACACCGCGTTCCAATCGACGGCATGCCCGCACGACTGGCACGTCACGCGGACGGCATAACCGCGCCTGGCATACTCGTTGATCGATTCGAGGCTGTACCGCGCCATCCGCGCGGGATGGAACGTTCGGAGAACAAAAGTCTAGTCCTGGAGCTTGGCTGTCCGCAAATGTCGGCAACAGGTCATGCCAGATTAAGCTCCGCGCACCTCCGTCAGAAATTTGATTGGAGACCGCCGGTCACTCCCCACCGCTGGTAGTCGAGCAGAGGTGTGTCGAACCATTGATAGTCGGCGCCCAGCGTCAGGGCCAGCCGGTCGGAAATCGGCTGGACCCTGCGAACGGCCAGGCCCAGAACGTCGCCCTTCGACGATGGCACGACGAACTCGTATTCCTGCACGGAAGTCCCGCCGCCTATCCAGGCCTGGGTATACCCCTCCCCGCTGCCGTCCTTGTAGCGGACCGTCGCGAGGTGGCTCGACGTGTTGTCCCGCCCCTCGATGGCATAGTGCGTGTAGGTGTATTTCACGAAGCCGCGATTGAAGTAGAAGGTCGGCCCGCCCGAATAGGTCATCGCATCGATGTTGCCGAAATATTCACGGTCGCTGATGCCGGCGGTCAGCACCACGTTCCTCGCAGCCTTGACCATGATCTCCTGGCCGATGATCCGGCGAGTGAAAACGGGATCGTTGCTGCCGAAACTCGCGTAGGTGCGCGAGGAGATGGTGTCGCCCAGATCGAAGTACAGATCCGCGCCAATCGAGTGCCCCTTGAAGGTCTGGTCGGGGTAGGACCGTTCGCCGATCTTGCCTTCGACCACCAGCGTGGCGCCGCCGAAGTCGTTGCTGGCGACCACGCTCCCTTCGGTCCGATCCCCCATGCCGTCCGAGTATTCGGCGTAGGTCACTTCGGCCAGCATCTCGAAGCTCTGCGCATGAGCCGCGGTGGCGGATAGAAATGTTGCTGCCATGAGATAGGCGACCGTCTTCATTGGTTGTCCCCGATGATGTTCTGGGCAAGGCGATAGCGGCCTGCCGGTAGGTTTTTCTCGATGATGATCCCCGGCCCGACGATGGTGCCGCCGGCGACCGAGCGTCCGGGCAGGATGATGCAGTGGATGCCCAGCGCGGCGTCGCGGCCGATGTGACAGCCGAGCTTTTCGCAGCCGGTGTCCGTGACCTGCCCATCGATGAGGGCGGTCACGTTTCGCTTGTCGAGCCGATGATTGCTCGTGCGCACCTGCGCGCCCAGATAGGCGGCGTCCTCGACCAGCGAGTCGCCGACATAGGATTGCGGACCGATCGCGACTTCGTCGCCGAGGACCGAACTCTTGATTTCGGCCGCAAAGCCGATCCGGCAGCCGCGGCCCAAGGCGGAGGGGCCTCGCACGACAGCATTGTTTCCGATCATGGCGCCCTCGCCGATGACGACGGGACCGCGGACAATCGCGCCTGCGCAAATTCGCACGTCGGCGCCGATGCGAACCGGTCCCTCGACGATTGCGCCGGGTTCAATCACGCATGTCGGGTCTACTTGCGTGCCGACCACCTCGCTCCCGATGGCTTCGCGTCGACGATCCAGGTCAAGCCACCACATAGGCATACCTCGTGGGCTTGTCTCGCGCGGGCTCGCGACCGGTGAGGAGGCCTTTGAGCCCGTGGACCGCCCAGATCGCATAAGAAAGGATCACGTAGAGAACCGCGAACGGCGCCAGGGCGACGAGCAGGATATTGCGGTGGTGAAGGGCGCTGATCGCAGCGATCATGGCAACGACCACGACCCAAGCCAGCGGGAAGAAGACCTTGACCGGGCTGGCCAGCCCGTGCGTTGGCACGGCATAGCTCAACGCCCAAAGGTAGGCCGCGATGCCGATCACGATCACCGCGAACATCGGCAGGATGCTGAACAGGCCGAAACGGGTCCTCAGCAGGGGCGCGTGCAACCGCATGCAGACTGCAAAGCCGACGATCCACCGGCGCCACCGCTTCCACTCGTCGACGATCGAATTGCATTCCTGCGGGAAGACGACGCACCGGTTGCAATGGCGGACGTCGTAGCCTTGGGCGACCAGCGTCCAGGTGAGGTCGAGATCTTCTACCTTGGTGCGGTCGGAGAATCCGGTTTTGCGGAGCACTTCGGTCCGGAACATGCCGCACGCGCCGGAGATGATGAACGGAGCGCCCCCGGTCAGCTGCTGGAAGGTTCGCTTGATCGCGATCATCGGGAGCTTCACCGTCGCCCGGATGTAGGGCAGCAGGCCCGCATTGCTGAGATTCGAAGAAGGGATGCCGCCGACGGCGTCGGCTCCATCCTCGATTTCGGCGAGCAGGTAGCCGAGATCGTCGCCATCTGGCGGCACGAAGGTATCCGCATCCGTCAGGAAGACCTGCTCCGCGGTCGCATATTCCAGCCCGTGCATGAGCGCGCCGCCCTTGCCGGTGTTTTCCTGGTTGACCGCAACGAGCCGCGGCCATTTTCTCGCGCACCATTCCAGGATTTCGCTGGTCCGGTCGGTCGACCCGTCGTTCACGCATATGACCTGGTTGACGTACGGATTCGCAAGAAGCGTGCTGATGGACGCCTCGAGACAGACTTCCTCGTTGTAGGCCGGTAGGATGACGTCGATCGAGCGGTGGCGGCGACTGGGTCGTTTGGCGTTGATGAGCAGATAGGCCAGCGCCGAAACGCACATGGCGATGAAGAGGAAGGTCTTCATCTCAGGCCACCAGCTTGTAGACTTCGAAGCCTTCTGCAGGGCCCGTGCCCACCTGGCTTCCCCGGAAGATCGCCCGCGCGCGGACTTCCTCCTCCTGCATGTACGATCGATGCGCCTGGCTCGCGTGGCGTCCCAAGGCCTTCACCTTGCGATCGAGAAAGCCGCCGGACACGGGTTCGAAGAAGATCGGCTGGAAATTGGGCCAGCTGCTCGGCGTTTCATAGGACAGAATCTGCCTGACAGATCGTCCGGCGATGAGCGTTGCGTCATAGACGGCCCGATGATCCTGATGCCGGTCCTGCGCATACATCGTGTAGATTCGGTCAGGGCCGAAATCGTCGATATGCCGTTCGATGATCGCGACCATCCGGCTCACGTCGGCGGGCAGCGAGGTGTCTGCGAAATGCTCGAGATGAACGTCTGTCACGCCCAGATCGGCAAGCGCTTCTCGCGTTTCCATGTGCCGGTCGGTCGAGGCGAACTGGTTGAGACCCTGCAGTCCGTCCGTCAGGATCAGCGCCCTGATGTCGCAGCCGTTCGACGCAAGCTTGGCGAGCGACGCGCCGCACCCCAGTTCGATATCGTCGGGATGAGCACCCACGGCCAGTACACGTGTCGGAATGGTCATCTAAAGCGCCCCCACAGAACCGAAAAATTCGATGATGGGCCTTATGGAGCGCTTGATATCCAGTCCCGTATAAGACCCACTATGGGATTTTACGGAGGCGCTGCGGGATCTCGCGAGACGTTAGAAAACCTGGAGAAGTGTCAATCCCGTTCGTCAGTTTTCCCCTCCCCGCATGCCGACAGGATCACCTCGCGCAGCGGCAGCACCCAGGCCAGCGTCTCGATCGTGTCGCCCCCCGACACATGCCCAACCTTCAGCGACGAGCATGGCGCGAAGCGTTCAGTCGCGGAAGGCTCCGGGGAACTGCTTGCGGAGCTCGGCCTTGGGGTCGTCGGCTGTGAGCCCGCGCATGACGCGAGCGTCAGCATCAGCGCGCACGTCAGCGCCCTTGGTGGTAATCGCATTGGCAGCCCTTTCCGATTCCAGTTTCGCCTCGGCGCGGCCGGCGCGCTCCTCGGCCGTGGGCTGGGCCTGCGACGGCAGGAACCGCCGCAGGAGCCAACCGAACAGCGCGCTGAGAAGCGCGCGGATCACGCGAACGCCGCCTTGAAGTCGTCGTAGAGCGACTGGACCAGCTGGCGCAGCACGCTCATCCCGGAGGCGATCAGGCCGTTCAGCCCGCCGTTCTCGGTAAAGGCACGATAGGCCGCGACCGCGCCGTCGAAGACCGCATTGAACTTGTCCATGCCCGACACGTCCTTGAGCGACGCCGCCGAGATCAGGTTCATGATCGCGGTGCCCAACGAGGTTTCCTTGATCAGCGCCACGGCCTTCTGCCCGGCGGTGATCGGCACGTCCTTCAGGAAGTCGAGCGCCTTTTCGCCCCACTCCTTCGCTTCCTCGATGATCGGCTCGATCGCGATCTCGATGTCGTCGATGATGCTCACTTCTCGTCTCCTTGCTCCACCGGCACGGGATGCGCCGGGCTGTTGGTCACTTCGACTGGTTGCGGGTGGCTTTCGCGCTCCTTGGCGGTGAACCAGAAGGCCATGGCGAGGTTGAGCAGGCCCTGCAGGACGATCCCCTGAGCCAACGTCTTGAACAGGTCGTTGTCGGCCAGCGTCGGCTGCTCACGGATCATCAGCAGGACGATCAGGGTCAGGCTGAAGATGCCCGCCCCCGCCACCGTGCGGGCGCGCGGCCAGCTGACCTGGTCGAGCCGCTTGTCGACGAATTGCCAGAACGTCATGCCCCCCGCTCCATCGCGGCGGCGAGCCGGGTGTGATAGCCGTGCCGGGCATAGGCCGGGCCGTTGAACCCCTGAGCAAAGGCGCGGCAGTCATCGGGATCGCGAGACAGCGCCCGCAGCGCGTCGTTCATCCGGTGCTTTTCGATGTAGAGCGCCAGCAGCTCGTAGTGCGCCTTCTCCGACTTCACCGTCGACCGGGCGAGCGCGAACGCGGACGGCAGACCGAACGTCGACCAGTGCAGCCCCAGCACCTGGAACTTGCCCCAACTGCACGCGCCGAACGCCGCATCGGGATCGACCGAGCAGGCCGCGGCCAGCTTCGCCCAGCTGCTCACATCGTACCCGCCCCACTGCGGACTGGAAAAGACCGCGGGCGAATGCTCGCCGTTGGTCAGGCGGTGGAACAGGTGCCGCTCGAACAGCATCTTGGGCCGCCCCTGCGCGTCGAAGGCCGAGCCCCCGCTCTCCACCGTCGCCACGGCCTGCAGCTGCCGCAGCGAACAGCCGAGCCTCAGCGCGAACGCGGTCAAGTCCGCCCCGGTCACCGCCGGCGCATTCCGGTTCACGAACGAAGCCAGCAAGGCCCCGCTCGACACCGGGCCGAAGATGCCGTCGACTTTCACGCCCAGCGCGGCCTGCAATTCCTTTACCGTCGTCATTCCTGCCCCTCGCGGTATTTCTCGGCGGCGATGATCCGCGCCGCCTGTTCGCGCACTTCGCCGCTGCCCTGGATGATGGCCTTCAGCCGCATCGTCTCGGCCTCGGCCAAGGCGTGCATGTGCTTGCAGTCGACCAGCTCGCGCTCGACCGTCTCGACCCGCTCGGTCAGCGAGCAGACCCGCTTCTCCAGCCCCTCGATCAGCCGCTGCGTGCTGGCGTCCAGCGCCTCGGCCCGCCGGTCCATCCGGCCGCCGACGTATTCGACGAGCCACTTGGCGAAGAAGAACCCCGCCCCGCTCGATGCGCCCACGGCGCTCCAGGCTGCGACGCCCTGCAACCACGCGTCGACGCCACCCGTCATGCGCTGACGCCGTCGCGGATCTCCGCCAGCGCCACCGCGCCGACGAGGGCGACCGAATCGTCGCTCATCGTGAATTCCTTCTGATTGGCCGCGCCGACTGGGATGCGGTTTAACTTGATATTTACCGTACTGCCGCGAAGAGATGGGCGATGGACGCCTTAACTTCGAAGCCTGATCTCACCGCCCTGCGTGGAAACGACAACCGGGGCCGCGTATATCGCGCGCCCGATACCGTTCTGCGGAGTGTACACCCCGAGTACCGGGAGCAGGCAATTGAACTGTTCGACCTGTTCGCGCGGCACGATCTCGAAGGCATGGGTTTCGTCCCCACGACTTGCCGCCCCGATGACGAATATCTGTTCGAGCACACGCCCTATCTAACGACCTTCCCGCACGAATGGCCGTCCGAGATGCTGCGCGATGCCGCAATCTTCACCCTCGACCTGTTCGAGAAACTGGACCGCTTCGGCCTCACCCTAAAGGACGCGCTGCCGAGCAACGTGCTATTCGAGCGCAGTGAACCCCGCTTCATTGACTTCCTGTCGTTGATCCATACCGCCGACCTCCCGAGCGAGGCATGGCTTGCGGAAAAGCAGAAACCTTGGGAACGCGACCTTCGCACAACCATCCTTCGGGACATGCTATTCCGCTTTTTTCTGATGCCCCTCTTCGCTTTCGCGACCCGTCGCCCTGTCTGCGCCCGACAGATGCTGAGGCATCAGTCCTGCAACCAGGGTTGGGACGCGAAGCCCTCGGACCTTTTGCGTGGCCGCGCGGCCCTTTCTGCGGCGTATCATTTGACCCGCTATCAAGCCGCAATTCTCCGCCCCCTGCCAGATGCAATCCGGGCGCTTCGCAATCTCGCGCAGTCTCTTCGCCTGCCGGCAACCGGGGCCTATTCGACTTATTATGAAGCCAAGGGCGAGGACTTCGATCTGGACGCCCCCGACACCTGGCAGGCAAAGCAACGAAGCGTGGCCGCGTTTCTCAACCTCCACCGCCCGCAGACCGTCCTCGACATCGGCGCGAACACGGGCTGGTTTTCCCGCCTTGCCGAGAAGATGGGCGCAAAGGTCATCGCCACCGACATCGACGAAGCATCAGTCAACCGGCTCTATCTCCACTCGAGAGAGGCCGGTTGCAACATAACCCCCCTGCGTATCGCCTTTGGCGAGCTGACGGAGGCCGTGCCAGACAAGCATGGCGAGACGTTCTTCACCGCTCCCGTTGACCGCCTGCAGTGCGACGGCGTTTTGATGCTCGGCCTAATCCATCACCTTTGCCTTGGCGAAGGACGGTCGATGGATAGCGTGCTCGCCACCGTCGCCAAGCTGGCCAACAAGGCCGCTGCCATCGAATTTGTCGGCCTCGATGATCCTCTGGTCGCCGGAAATCCCGGTTACTTCCCCAAGATCGCGCAGTGGTCACCCGAGAATTACAACGTCTCGCGACTTGTTGAGGCTGCGAAGAGGCACTTCCAGGAAGTGGCTGTGTCACCCTCGCATCCTGACACTCGCGTTCTGGTTACAATGACAAACTGACGCCTGACAAAGCGGGTGGCTGGGCAGGGCCTTAGGTTCGCGGTTTCACTTGATCTTTACGAAACCCGCGCAGACAAGGCGGCATGATCAAGCGATACCTGACCAACCTCTATTCCAACACTATGCAGCGGGCTTACGGTCTTGCGCGAAGAGAGATCGCGGAGGCGCACAGGCCGGGCAGCAAAATCCTCGACTGCGGCGCGGCGCGAGGCGAGCAATTCGGCTATCTTCAGCAACACAAGCCCATCACAAAAGACGAGTATTTCGGAGTTGAGTGGGAGCCGGGATTAGCCGCCGAAGCCCGGAGTAAGGGTCTTAATGTCATTCAGGGCGACCTGAATCGCCGCCTGCCTTTTGATGATGAAACCTTCGACTGTGTTTATGGCCTATCGGTCCTTGAGCATCTGTTGATGCCATGCTCTTGGCTGTCCGAATGCAAGCGCGTCCTGAAACCGGGCGGCAGGCTGGTCCTGCTCACCCCCAATATTGCCACCTATTTCACCGCCTTCAACATTCTGGCGGGCAAGATGCCTTCGAGCGGCCCTCACCCCGACAGCAACGCCCTGAACGCCACGCAGACCTACAATCTGCACAATCTCGAAGAATTGGCGGAAGGCGACACGCCCGCCCACCGGCACCTTGTCGTGTTCAGCTACAAGGCGCTGCGGAACTTCATTCGGATACTCGGCCTTGACGCGAAGATGACCGCCTTCGGTTATTATCCTTTCCCCAAGGCGATGCAGCCTATGATGGAAAGGCTAGATCCTTATCACTGTCATCAGATGGTCGTAGTGGCGACCAAGCCGATCAGCCCATGAATAGCACCGGCCACTTCAAGCCGGTCACGTTGTTCGTCATGCTGAGCCGCATCCCGTCCGCGTTCCATTGGACGAACGTCCCATCGATGGGGTTGAGCCTGCGGTGATCGCTAGTGTTGATTGCGACATCATCGCCTTCGGCAATGTCAGTCGTGGTGCCGCCCGAACCGAATACGTCCGTCGAACTCCAATGGTTGCAGTATTGAGCCGTGGAGGTGATGGACGAAAGGCCGAATGCAAACCCCTGGCCATCCGATTGGGCGCTATTGGTTGTAAGCCGGGAAACTTCCAGAGCCGCAAACTGAGGGGTAAAGCTGGGGCCCGTTATGTCGCGGTCACCGGTGCCCGATGGGCTATTCACAATACCCGCCCACGCGGTGATCGAGCCGCCGAGCGCAAGCCATCCGACGGTCTGATTTGTGGCATTGGTGGTTTCAGTCGTCGTGAACGTCGTTGATCCGACGGCAGTAATGGACGATCCGCCTGTTGCGAACTCCCCTTCAAGCGCCCGCCCGAGTGTGTCCCTGCTTGCTCCAAGCGAATGATAGCAGCGGTTTTGCCTGATCGTCGTGCCATCATAGGACGCCATGCTGATAAGCACCTGCGCGGCGACAGTATCGCCACTATTCCAAGTCGAATCATTAGGTGAGGCGAGAAATATGGCCTTTGCCTGGAAACCCGGGCTGAATGTGCTGGTCGAGGCATTGGAAAGCGTTTTCGTGCCCGCAGCAGCTTGCAGTCCCGTCCCGCCGAAAAACTCGAAGGTCATGAATGATGCGGAGGCACTGCCAGAATGACTTAGACCCACGCCTCCAGCTACAAACCCGGTGGCAGTCACGGTTCGATCCGTGCCCGCAGCGAAGGCTCGGCAGACTATCCCTGTGTCTGCCGATCGCTCCAATGAACCATCCCTGTTGGCCCACGCCGTCTGCCACTGGTTCGTGCCATCGTAGCATCCGATAGAGCCGCGAACCTGCGACGAGCCGGAAACGGGCGTAGCATCGGCGGCAGCGCCGTTATGGATGACCCGCATCGCCTTGGGCGTCCAAGTCAGGCCGGGAACCGAGATCGTTTCCGTCCCTGCCGACGCTGGCATCAGCGTGCGATAGGTCCGCACCCAGAACGCGGGTTCTGCGCCGCCGCCGAAAACAAACGGGTTAATCAGAGACGTCATGTGCGGGTGCCGATCAGATAGACCTTCAGGCCAGCCCCAGCCACGGTGGACCCAACGCCATCAATGTCGATTGTCATCTCCGCATCATCGGCCAGCGAGGAATCCGAAATCACCGCAGCCGTTGCCGCCGTCGTGCTGGTCTTTTCGCTCGCATCGATGGTCAGCTTCGTGGACAGGATCGACACCCCGCCTTCGTTGATGTCCACCGTCAGAACCGAACCGGTCGGGGCCGTGGTGACGCTTGCCCGCACCGCCGACAGGGTAAAGGCGTAGGGCATCCGAAACGTGACTTTCGCCGTTCCGGCGGCCAGGGCCGTGGTTTCATCCGAACAAGCGATGACGATGCTTTCGGTCGGCTTCACCGCGGACGAAATGACCGCCAAGCTGGCCGTATCGCCGCCGTCGTTATTGGTGAAGTCGATGGTCGAACTGTCCTGCACCATCGCGGCGAAAACATCGCGCACCTGCTCGTCCGTGTAGGCATCGGGGATCGTCGCGACTTCGGCATAAAGTTCCGTGAAGTTGGCGTTGATCTTCTCACCACCCGCACGCAGATCGTCCCCGGTGTTGTCGTTCGGGCCTGCGCCCAGATTGATTGTCTGCTGCGCCATCAGCTCATGTCCCATTTCCAAAGGGTGCTATCGAATTTGACGGTGCTGCTGTCGAAGGTCGTCGCCGACTGGACCAGCAAGGGCCGCCGGACGCCATCGACGCGGCGGTAGATGATCCGCCCGCCCGCGTGCAGAACCCGCATCATGACTTGGTCACCGTGATCGTCCAGGTGCCCAGCACCGTCGTGTTGTCGCTGCTCCGCGCGGTGACGGTGAAGGTCGCTGTGCCGGGCGTGTCCTGCCGGAAGGTGATCGAGGTGCCCTGAAAGCCGGAGGCGAGGCTGGCCGACGCGCCCGAACTGCCCGATTTGGTATAGACCCACCGGACCAGGTTGCTCGCGCTCAGCGTGACGCTCTGCCCGCCATAGCTGCCCGGCGCAGGGCTGAAGGTCGTGGCAATGTCGCGGCTGATCGTGATGTCGGCCTGATCGCTGCCGACCGTGCCGACCGAATCGGTGACGGTCAGCTCGTAGGTCGCCTCGCGGCTTTCGCCATAGGCCAGCCCGGTTGCGGTGAAGGTCGGGGTCTCGGTCGTCTCGTCCGCGATCGTGATCGCATCGCCCGACACTTTCGCCCAGGCATAGCTGTAGGGGGGAACGCCGCCCTCCACGTCCACCGACCTCGACGGGTACGTGGTGCTGAGCGTCGAGGCCGTGCCGCTCCGGGACCGGTTGGCGAGCGAAACCGAAAGCGCCGCGGCGCGCAGGAACGTCACCGTCACCGTCGCCGTCGTCACCGTGTCCGTCGCCGCGTCGGTCACCGTGCACAGGAAGTAGGCGGTGCGGCTCTCCCCGATGCTCATCCCCGCCGCCGTGAACGTCGTCGTCGCCGCCGCCGGGCTGTTCGCCGTCACCGTTCCGCCCGACAGCTTCGTCCAGGCGTAGGAATAGGGCGCGGTCCCGCCGACGGGGGCGGCGGTCACCGCCTCGCTGGTCAGGCTCGCCGTGCTGCCCACGGTGGAGCGCGAGACGGGCGAGACGGACACGGCGAGGTCCACCGCCGCCTCGTCCGTCGGATCGCCGAAGAAGGGCGGTGCGAACATCAGACCGCGAAGCCCTTGCGAATCGTGCCGTAGATCAGCCCGTTGCGCACCCGGTAGCTGAGGATGTCTTCGGCGTTGGGCGCGGTCGACAGCACCCCGCCAACGGCCACACCGCCCGGGAAGCGCCAGTTCGTGTCGTAGGTCGCCTCGCGGCCGCCGGTGGCGTCCTGCGTCAGGGCGATCTCGCCCCACATGCCGTCGATCGCGTTGACCGGGTTTTCGAGCATGATGTCGGCGGTCAGCGGGCCGATCACGAAATTGCGGCCCGTGGCGAAGTCCAGCTCGAGCGACGCGGCATAGGCCACCGCCACCTCGTCGCCTGCGGCGTAGAGACTGGCCGGGGTCAGGCCGACGTCGGTGGCCGTCCCCGCCCGCACCTGCGCCGCCGTGGCCGCGCCCAGCGCTTCCAGATTGGCCCTCGCATCGTCGGCGTTGCTCGCGCCCGTGCCGCCATCCTCGACCGACAGTTCGGTCCCCAGCCAGTCGTCGCCGTTGATCGTGTCGCGCATCGCCAGCGCGCCGGCCTCGATGCCGCCCGCCGTGATGTCTTCTGCCGAGACGTTCAGGCCGATCGCCCAATCCGCGAAGGTGCCCGCCCCTGTCACCGACAGCACGTCCACCGTCAGGTCCGGGTGCGTGTAGTCGGTGATCGTCGCCAGCATGTAATTGTCGGCATCGGCCGAGATGATCACCGACTGCCCGGCCACGAACGACGCCTCGGTGTCGAGCTCGAACACCAGCGTCCCGGTGCCGATCGCCACTGACGTCGCGCTGGTCGAGCTCAGCGCGCCCGCCATCAGCTGCGCGATGTAGGCGATCGCCGCGCGCAGCTGCGTCACGAACAGCACCAGCCAGGCGACGAAGGCGTCGGCCTTCGACGCGAAATCGACAGCAGCTTCGCCCCGCACCGGCGCATCGGGCGGGGTCGTAATTTCCGGTGCGGCCATCAGGTCAGCCCCTCGATCTCAATGTTGCAGATGGAATAGGTCGGGTACTCGATCGCGATCTTGAACTCGCGGAAGAAGCCGACGACGGTCGAACTGGTGTAGGTTTCGGCCGGGATCCACACGACGGGCGTGGCGCGGATGCCCGCCAGCGTCTTGTAGACGGGATCGACCCGCGGCTTTTCGATCAGGACGCGAGCGCCAACCGTGCCGGAATAGGGCCGCTCAGCCACGAACAGGTTGCCGAAGTCGTCCGCTTCCTTGAGGCTATAATCGGTGATCCCGATGCCCATCCCGCGCTCGGTCACACCCAGGTCGACAAGCCGCCCGATCGCGAACCAGCCCACGCCCGCCGTGGCATCGGCATAGTTGACGGTGATCCGGACGGTCGTGTTGTAGTTGTTCGGCAGGTCGGTGAGGACCAGCTTGTCGTTGATCTCGATCGCCGCGAAGAAATAGTCGTACCAGTTGTCGATGCCGTCGACGGAGATCAGCGGATAGTTCTCGTCGTAGAGCGGATTGCCATCCGCATCGGTGACGACGACGTCGACGTCCGTGCCGGTCAGGTTCAGCAGCGCCAGGCTGTCCGCCCGCCCCGTCACGTCGATGGTGACGTCGACCGACCCTTCCTGCACCGTGCGCGTGCCGACTTTCTTGTCGAACATCGCCCACAGGTTCGTCGGGCCCAGCTCCAGCCATTCGGCGGGATTGTCGGCGGGGGTCTTGCCGGTGTTGCCCGCCAGCGCTTCATAGGCGATGCCGGTGCCGTCCGACTGGATCACGCGGACCTGGTCCGTCTCGACATAGGCCGTCGCCGCATCCCACACCGGCAGCGTCTCGGTGACGTTGGTGTCGATCAGGTTCTCGCCGGTGATCTCCAGCGGCAGGATGATCTTCATGACGCGGTCGTCGCCAGCGCAACGCCGTTACGGCTGACCCGGCGGATGAGCGTCGCGGTGTCGATGCTGGCCAGCGCACCCGCCTCGATCGCGGTGTGCAGACGCTCGAGCAGCTCGTTGTTGCGATCGAGGCGCGGCGCCAGGTCGGCATTCGTCTGCGCCGGCGCGGTCTGCGCGATCACCATCCGCTCCAGCGCATCCTCGATCGACAGTGCGGTTTCGTTGAGCTGGATGAACTGGCTGACCTGATCTTCCAGCGCCTCCAGCTGCGCCTGCGCCTCGCTGACCATGCCGTCGGCCGCGCCGATCGCGGTGTCGGCGTACCGCGCCACGCGGGCCACGTCGCGCTGGTAATCCTGCAGCGAGCTGGCCTGCCGCTTGGCGACTTCGAGGAAATCCTGCCCGACGCCGGGCAGCAGCCCCAACGCGTCCTTGTCGCCCAGAGAGGCGAGCCCGCCGACCCGCTGCAGCTCGGCCAGACGGCGGGTGTAGGAGCTCGTCGCGTCGTCGGTCTGGTAAAGCCCGTCGCGGAATTCGCGCAGGGTAGCCGCTAGGTCGCCGAACGTCTTGATCGTTGCGTTGAGCTCGCCGCTCTGCCGCTCCCACGCCTCGACGAGGTCCTGATGCGCCCAGACCTGCTGCTGCAGCGTCCGCAGCGACGAATCCATCGCCGCCAGCTCGGCCGCGCGCTGCATGGCGGTGGCCTCCAGCGCGCGGCCCTGTGCGTTGAGCAGGTCGACCTGCAGCTGCGTACGCTGCGCCTTCAGGGCCTCGGCCAGCGCCTTCAGCGCCTCCTTGTTGGCCGCGGCGGCATCGGCGGCATCCTTGATCACGCCGAACTCGTCGGCCAGCTCCATCAGCGCGCCGTAAAGTTCGGGATTCGTCAGCGCGTCGGTGGCCTCGACCAGCTTCTTGTATTCGGCGACGGTATCGACCGAACCCTTGCCCAGCGGGGTCAGGACATCCTTGATCGTCTGTTTGGCGAACTTCAGGTTTTCCGCGTCGGTGTAGAACGTGGAGCGGTAGTTCGCGCTGATCTGGTCGATGAGCGCCTGCTGCTGCCGCGTCATCAGCTCCTGCAGCTGGCCGAATTCCTCCGCGCTGGCCCCTGCCTCGGTGAAGATTTCCTTCAGCTGGGCGAAGCGGTCGGCAATGTCCTCCAGCCCGACGACGAGGGGGCTGGTCATCGCCTTCAGCTCTCGGAACACGCCCTCGAACGCGAGCGCCTTCTGCAGCTGGGCCTCGAACTCGCCCTCCTTCTGGAGCAGCGCCTGCGTCCCGGCGCGAAGGCCCATCAGGGCCCCGTCCTTGATCGCATCCTGGATGGCGAAGGCGATCGCTGCGGCGGAATCCTCGCCGAACCCGATCGCGCCGTTCTGCTTTTTGAGGCTGGTGCCGTTGGTGTTGACGCGGAATTCATCGCCGCGAACGCCGATGGTGGTGTTGAAGCCGCCGCTGAACGTGCCGCCGAGAGCCTTGGCGATGTCGCCCAGCCCGGCCATGACCGAACCGGCCAGATCGCTGGCAATGCCGTAGTTCTTCGAATCCTTGCCGCCGACCGTGAAGGCACCCGCCCCCGTCAGGTTCGCGCCCGCCGACCGGTTGGGCGACAGCAGCCCGCCCAGCGCCGAGCCGAGGATGCCGCCCGCGATGGCTCCGAGCGGACCGCCCAGCTTGCCTGCAAGCCCCCCGATGGCCTTGCCCAGCGCTTCGCCGGCGACCTGGCCCAAAGCGCCGCCAAGGGCGGAACCGAGCTTCTGCGTCGTCGACTGCTTGCCGAGCAGACTGCCGGCCAGCATGCCGGTGCCGGCGCCCTGCAGCAGATTGGTCATCGTCTGCGCGAAAGGTCCCGTTTTGCCGAAGACGCGGGACAATTCGGTCCCGATCGTGTTCGCGATACGGTCCCCGGTCTTCTTGCCGTCGATCTCCTCATCAAAGAAACCGCCCGTCTTGATGTTGAGGATCTGACCGAGAACGCCGCCCACGGCAGAGGTGTTGCCGGTGAATATGCCGAGCAGGCCGCCGATCGCATCGCCGACCTTGCCGAGATTGCCGAGCAACCCGATCATGTCCCGCAGCTGGTCGTTGAGCAGCTCCGCTTCCTCGGCGGTCCGCCGGAGCTCCTCCGCCTTGTCGATGTTGCCTTTCCGGATCGCGTAATATTCCTTCCAGGCGGCGTTCACGTCGCTGATGCCGTCCTTGGCCCACTGGGCCTTCATGGCCTGCTCTTCGAAGGCGAGCGCCGCCAGCTCGCGTTCCGGACCGACCTTGCCCAGTAGGGCCAGCTCCTGTTCCAGCGGCACGATGACGTTCTGGCGCCAGTCGGCCTCTGCCTGCGCGCGGGTCAGCCTTTCCCACTCGGTGACGTTCGTCCGGATCGCGGCGGCCTCTTTCTGAAGCGCCCCGGCCTGTTCCTTGGACAGACCGGCGACGATCGCCTTTTCCGCGGCGAGCGCCGCGGTTTCGGCTTCCATGCGCTTGATCTCGATCGCGGCCTTCCCGAACTGCGCGATTTCCTTCTCGAGCGAGGCGTTGAAGCCCTGTGCCGCCTTCAGGGCGCGGTCATAGGCCCTGGCGAGCTCGTCGATTTCCCGGGACTTGCGTCCAGCGCTACCCGGCGAATCCGGACGGTCCCCGATCAGCTCGCCCGCCTGCGCCCGCATCCGGTCCTGAAACCGCTTCTCCGCGGCATTGCCGACCGCACTGGTGAACGCGCCCCAATAGTTCGTCTGCGCTGCGTCGAACGCGGTCGTGAAGGCGTCCGCAGCGCCCTTCCCCGCCCCGGCAAATGTGTTCTCGATCATCCCGATCTGCGGAGCGGTCAACGTCGCGATGTCGACGCCGGGCAGCGTGTTCGCCGCGTTGATCAGGGCGTTGATGCCGTTCACCGCCATCTGCACCATCTTGTTGATGGCCGCGATGGTCGCGTTCGCCGCGTTCGTCGCGATGTCGCCGATCGCGCCGGGCAGGCGCGACCAGGTCGCGCCGATCGCGTTGAACCCGCCGACGAAGAAACCGACGACATTGTTGATCAGCTTGGCGCCCTCGGCGTTCATGTGGGTGAACCACTCGTCGAACCAGCCACGCGCGGCCGTGACAGCCGGCCCGATCACATCCCAGATGCCTCCGGAAACGACATCCCAAGTGCCCAGGGCGACGTCGCCAAAGGTGACCGTTGTATTCTCCAGCTCCTTGATCTCGTCCGCCGTCAGGCCAAGCGAGCGGATGAAGGCATCGGTGCCGGCGCTGTCGTTGAGCGAGTCTGTGAACTGCTTCATCTGGTAAGCGCCGGCCGCAGCACCGACCGCAAACACACCGAAACGCGCGGCACCAGCGCCGAGACGCTGGACCAGTCCGCCGACGCTGAGCTCGGCCTGCTCCATGGCGTCCTTGATCTGCGGCCCCTGCTGGACAAGCGCCATCATCACGCCGCGAAGCGGATCGCCCGACTGCGCTGCCATTGCGAACTGAACACCAAGGTCCTGCACCTGGAAGCCCAGATTGCGCAGGCCGAAGGCCGTCTTGCCGGACGTCGTGTTGATGGTGTTGGAGGTGCCTTCAAGCCGCTGGATCTCGGCATTGGCCGCGCGCAACCGGTTCGCGACGTCGGTCAGGCCCCGCGATTCCGCCGCCAGCGCCCGCTGCTCGACCCGCATTTCGCGGATCTCCTGGGCGGTCTTGCCGAATGTCATGGCCTGCCAGTCGAGCTGCTTGATCATGCGCTCGGCCGCGCTCTCCGCGATGCGGTTGCTGCGCGACAGGCTTTCCATCTCGCGCGTGTAGGCGTTGCCGAACGCCTTCACCTCGGCCGTGCTGCCGGAAAGATTGACCATGCCGGACGTGGCTTTTTCGATCTTCGCCGCCTCCGCCACCACCTTCGCCTCGGTGGTGTCCATAACGGCCTGCAGCTGCTGCAGCGATTCGAACGAACCTCCGGTGTCGATCGCGAAGCCGACCTCAAGTGAAGGCATACCTTCCACGTGCACGTGTCCTTTATCGGTCGATCTTCTCAGCCCACGGCGGCGGGCTGTTTTCGCTGTCGGATTTTCGCTTCTGCGAGAGATACGCGACGGAAAGTTCGCGGATCAGCGTGGCTTCGAAGGCCGACAGCGGCACACCCGTCGCTGCCTGCCATTCGTTGATTTCACGCCAGCTCAGGGGGCTTTCGCCCATCCCGTTCTCTTCGGTCAGGCCGATCTCGAACAGCCATTTGATGACGTGGGGCGCCGGGTTGGGCGGCATCGCCGCGACAATCCCGTCGTCCTTGAACCGCTCGATCCTGCGCCGCCCGTCGTGTTCGGACCGCTTGCTGCCCTCGCGCGGCTTCGGGACGGCGTTGAGCCATCCCAGATGCCGCACGTAGAGCGTCAGTCCTTTGCGGAGGCGGCCTTGAAGTTTCCCTCGGTCTTCACCGCCTTGGTGACCTGGTCACGGAAGTGCACCGATTTCGGGTGTGCGTAGAACGCCTCGAACTTCTCGATATCGGGCATGCCCTTGGCGGGCGGAAAATCGAAATTCTCGAACGAGACGGTGATCGCGGCCAGATCCTCGGCGGCTTCCTTGGCGCGCTGTTCGGCAGGCGCCGGGGAGAGCTTGCCGTCGTTCTCCTGCATACGCTTCAGCGCGCGACTGGTCTGCCGCTCCTCGATCACCGAGAACTGCTTGGAACCGGGGCCGTAGACGACGATGCGAACGGGGTTGCCGTCCTTGTCGTAGAGATACTCGCCGTCCAGCCCCTTGAGGTGAATCGCGGCGGTGTCCGCAGGAAACTGCGTCGTGATGTCGAACATGGTTTTGCCTTTCGCGGTAAGGTGCACTGACCCATCCCCGCCAACCGCGATGGTCGGAGAGGGTCAGTGCATGGGAACCGGCGCGCGGCCGCCGGGAAAGGGGTCAGGGGGCGGCGACGCGGATGACTTCGGTGCAGGCCTCGATCGTCGGCGACGCCGTGATGACATCGCTGGCCGAGCCGATGCTCTCCGGCATGCCGAAAACCGGGCCCTGGAAATAGCGGACTGCGCCATCGGCGCGGGTGATCTTGAACGAGTAGAAGGCATTCGTGCCGTCTTCCGACGCGGTGCGCAGCAGCGCCTGGCCGGCATCGTCATCATCCAGCGCGATCGACGGATTGAGCGAGCCCTCATCGCGCGGACCCTTCAGCTTGAGCTTCGGGCCATCGAGCGGCTGAAACTCGACCTTCTCATAGGAAGAGCCGATGTCGCCCAGGTTGCTGACGTAAGCGACCTCGGTATAGGTCAGCGCGGCATAACCGGCCGCATCTTCGGTGGCCGGGTTGGCGGCCGAAAGGGCGAGTTTGGAGCCCGCCGCAGTATTAACGCCCATCGTAGTTCTCCTCAGTGGCGGGCCGGGTCACCCGGCCGGAAATACCCGCGCGGTCGGGTAGCTTGTGTCAGGCCGAGGTCTTGATCAGGCCGGCGGCGAGGAAGTTGGCGTGCTCACCCTCGGTGAATTCGGCCTCCTTGCCCTTGAAGAAGCGCTTCTTCGTGCCCGCGTCCCTGAAGTCCTTGACCGGAACTGCCTTGATCGTCTTTGCCATCGTCATTCTCCTCGCACTCAGACCGGCTCGTTGAAGCCGACCTTGAAATCCTGTGATTGTTCGAACGTGTTGCCGGGACCGATCAGGTCGGGGCCCGTCCCGGCATTTTCGACGTAGACGCCGTCGAACCCTGACTTCGTGCCGATCACCCCGGCGCAGGCATTGCGCACCAGCCTGATGATCGTTTCCTGCTCGCGGTAGCTTCCCGCGCGGACGGTGACCTCGACGCGTTCCGTCATCCGGACCGACCCGACCCGCTGCAGATGCACTCTCTCGACGCCGCTGATCTTCCGGACCAGCAGAGCGGGCAACGCGATCGCGTCGGGCAGCTGCCCGGCCTTGATCCGGTCCGCCGGCACCTTTTCCAGCACCGCAGCATCCGCGATGAGCAGATCGCCGATGATCTTCGTGCCGCTCATTCGTCGCCCTCCGGCACGTCCGGGCCACCCAGGCCCTCGCGGGCGATACGGGCGTTGATGTACCCCTGCGCCGCGGCGATCGCCTCGCCGGCCTTCAGGTCCAGCGACACCCGCAGGAACGGATGCGGCCGGGCGCCCGGGTGCAGCACCGCCCCGCCGACGAACTTGTCCTTGATCCGCAGGACATTGTCCTCGGTGCGCGCTCTCCGGGGCCCGACCTGGTATTCGTACCCGCCGACACGAACGAGGCCGCTGTCTTCCTGCCGCAGCACACCCTGCCGCAGCACACCGCTGTTCTTCGCCCGCTTGTTCAGCGCCCGCGCGCTCAAGCCGGAATCCCCTGGCGCGATGAGGTGCGGACTGGTCCCGTATTCCAGCCAGGGCGCGAGGTAGGCGCCCCGACCCTTCACCTGCACCCTTGCGATGACCTGCCCGGCCTGCTCCTGCTTGGTCGAAACCTTGATCGCCGCGCGAACCTCGGACGAGATCACCCGTTCCTTCGCCTCGTCGGCGACGACACGCGCCGCCGCCCGGCCTGCACCGCGAAGCATCTTCGTCTCCAGCGCCTCGGGAATGCTGGCCATGTAGGCGCGCACTTCCGCCCGCCCCTTGACCGTCGGCATCAGCCGTTCCCCGCCGTGCTGTAATCCTCGATCATGAACTCCAGCCCCTTGCGGAAGCCGAGCTCGGCCGGCGGCGTCACGATCTGCGCGGTCCGGTACGTCTGCCATTCGCCGTCGACGGTTTCCCCGATCAGCACCCGCATGTTCGCGGCGACATCAGTCCGCCACCGGATCCGGACCCGCGCCGGCCGGGTCGCGATGTTCAGCCCGTCCGCCAGCTTCTCGCCCCGGCTCGGCAGCGAATCTTGCACGCTCGCGAACAGCGGCGCCTCGTTTTCGGTCAGATCCTCCCAATTCGACGAACCAGCGCCGTCAAAGGAGTCGTCGGCGACAGGACGCTGGATCCTGATCTTCCGGTTGAGCTCGCCGGCCCGGATCATATCCGCACCCGCCGGTACGGCGCGCACAGCGCCGTGACGCCCAGGGGCGCCTCGCTCGCCACCGCGCCGACGATCACCGCCTCGCGGTGCATGTAGAGATACGCCATGAACCGCTTCGCCGCCGTCAGCAGCGCCTTCGGCGCTTCACCCTCGGCATAGCCCGCGGTGAACGTGATGCTCACCCCGCCGCCGACATCCGAGGGCCAGCTGCCCCCGATCGCCGCGACGACCTCGCCGCCCGGCAGCAGACGGAAATCGCCGATCGTGCCGGTCACCTCCGCGCCGCTGCCATCCAGCCAGGTCACGCCCGCGATCGACACCACCGGCCGCAGACCCAGCGAAAGCCGAGCCCCAGCGCCGGGAAACGCTTCCCCGGTCCAGACCTGCCCCGCCGTCTCGAGCAGCTTCACCTCGCAGTACCGCTCGACGAACTCGATCGCCGCATCGCGCAACACCGCGATAAGGTCGTCGAACTCGGTCTCGCCCTCGCCGATCGACAGCCACGCCTTGCACTCCGCCAGCGGCAGCAACGCTTCCCCATAGCCGTCCGCCATCGGGACGTGCTGAAGTTCGAAGATCATCGCTGCTACCGCTGGTTGGTCGTGTCAGGCGTTCTGTGCGGCCAGGTTGTCCGCGACCGCTTCGGCCTCGGACTTGGTGGGATCGTTGAAATCGATCCGGTTGGCCACGGCGGGCTGCCGGGCGCGCGGCGCATTGTCCACCGCCGGATGGCTGGTCTCGATGCGCTCGACGATTTCGGGTTCGATCATCGCGCCCGACGCCGCAACATCGGTCGCGGGGGTCAGGTCGTCGGCCTTCAGGCCTGCGGTATCCGCCACGCCCGGCACGTCGCTCAACTTCACGTCGCTGGTGTCGACGCTCTTCTTCTTGGCAACCATGGTTTTTTCCTTTCGATGTCCCCGTCCTTCGAAGAGAGGCGCGCACGCCGCTCATCGAAAGACGGGCCGGGGTCTGACCCCGGCCCGCTTCCTCGTCGCTGAGATCAGGCGGCGACCTTCAGCGCCTTCATCGCGTCGGGGTTCTTGACCCCGCCACCGACCCGCTTGGTCGTGTAGAAGTGCACGAACGGCTTGTTCGTGTACGGGTCGCGAAGCACGCGGATGCCGATGCGATCAACGACCTGGTAGGTCTCCGCCATGTCACCGTAGAGCGCTGCGATCGCGTTGGCGGCAACGGTCGGCATGGCCGGCAGGTGAACGATCGGGACCCCCGCGATCGTCGCCGGCTGACCGGCTTCGAACGAAGGCTGCCAAAGATAGTTGTCCTGACCATCCTTCAGCTTGCGCGCAGCGCCCGCAGTGGTGCGGTTCATGAACAGCTTGGCATTGGCCTCGTATTCCTCGGGCAGACCGTAGATCAGCGAGAGGATGCCGTCGCCGGTAAGCAGCGCGGCATCGCCCGAGTTGATCGTCTCGATCGCGCCCCAGGGATGGCGAGCGGCATTGGCCGCGCCCGTGACATAGGTCAGCAGGCCATGCGGCTTGTTGGTGCCGTCGCCCGACAGGAACGCGATGCCTTCCTGCTTGGCGAACTCGGTCTCGACCTCGTCGGCCAGCCACTGTTCGACGTTGAATTCGGCATCGTCGATCAGGCCCTGCGAAGCGGCGGGGTTGGCGTAGATCTCGCCGACCGCCCACGACAGCGAGGCAAGCGCCGGGGTGGTGGTCGCCGGACGAGCGGCGGTTTCACCGACCCAGCCCGAACCGATGTTGCGGTCCGAGAAGACCTTGCTGAAACCCGCGCCGCTGATCGAAACGACAGAGGCGTGCTGACGGATGACCGAGACCTGCTTGAGCCGGCCAGTGACCGTGCGGTCCCACTCGATCGGCGCCAGATAACCGCCTTCGCCGTCAGTCTTGGTCGCGGCAGCTTTGATCGTCTCGAGACGATCGGTCGCCTGTCCGCGGCGGAAGTACGCGTTGAACTCGGCGGTGTATTCCGGATCCTTCGGAGCTTCCTTGCCGCCGAGCTTTTCAGCGGCCTGCTTGGCCATGACACCTTCGAGCGCCGCCTCGATGTCGCTGATGTGAGTGTTGATTTTTTCCAGCTTGTCGGTCGTTACCACATCGGCGGCGCCAGCCTTGATCTGGTTGAGCTCCTGGGTGTGAACGTCTTTGAATGCTTCGAAGGCGACCGCGAGGTCTTCGATCGATGCGATCTTCTTGGGCTGGGCTTCGGCGCGCACGGCAACGAGGCCCCGGCCCTTCGCGGCGGTACCGCGCAGGTTGGTCATCATCTTCATCGTCAATTCCTTATCGTTTGACGGTCAGGGGAGCGAGCAGGCGGGAGTAGTCCGCCTGCGGTTCGTTGCCAGCGCTGGGCGTGGCGAGGTCGGCAGCGTTTTGCGTGCCAATCGCGCGATACAGATCCCGGCGCGCAGCGCGCGGCATGTCCTGTTTCGCGAGAAAACGGTCGAGTGATGCCTTGTCATTCGGGAATTGATCTGCGGCAGCGTAAACCGGCATCTGCGCCTCACGCTCCATCAGGGTGTCGGCAAGGCCGACATCGATCGCTTCCTGCCCACGGAAGAACACGTCCTTGCCGGCGATCATGGCGTCGAACTCGGCCTTGTCCCGGCCGGAACGGGCCGCATAGGTGCTGGTCATCGCATCATCGATACGGCCCAGCGTTTCGAAGCCGTCCTTCATTTCCGACTTCGTGCCGAAAAACAGCCCGCGAGCCTCATGGATCATGATCTCGGCGTTATGCGCTATGGCGATCTCGTCACCGGCCATGGCGATCACCGAGGCTGCGGAGGCCGCGATGCCGAGGACCTGCACGCTGATAGGCTGAGTATGGCGGCGCAGCAGGTTGTAAATCGCCACGCCCTCGAAGTAATTGCCCCCGGGGGAATTGATCTCGACGATGATGGGCTTGTCGCCGATCTGGCGCAGCGCAGCGCCGATCCGCTTGGCCGAGACACCGCCGCCATCACCGTCGTCGCCGATGTAGTCGAAAATCGAGATCGTCGGAGTGCTCGAGGCCAGCGCCCGGATCTCAAAGCGCGCAAAGTCTGCTGCGAGAGCGGTAGTCTCAAACTTCCAATCTGAACTGGCTCCAAGCTCGACGATTTCGGGCGGCCGCGCCGCGCGAACTTTCAGCAATCCGTTACGACGCATCTTTCGTTTCCTCGTTGCTCCAGGCCGGACGCTGGCCGACCCCGCCCTCCATCGGGTTCATGTCCATCAGCTCGCGCGCCTCGTCGGCCACCATCCAGCCACCCTGGCCGGGGCCGCCGATGGCCTTGGACAGGAATTCCGCCTGGTCCTTCAGCGATCCGCGCAGCAGCGCGCCCTCGTTGAATTTGACGTAGAGGGTCTCGCGTTCGCTCTCCTTGAGGAGCGATCGCGCGACGACCTCCTCCCACGCGACGAACCAAGGCATCAGGCAGTAGGTGATCAGCGACAGACCCAACTGCTCGATGCCGGTGCCCCAGCTCGTCTCGTCGAACATCAGCAGGGGCCGCGGAACGCCTGTGAACCGCGACACCTCCTCGGCCTGGTGCTTGCGCTGCGCGAGACCTTCCGCATCCCTCCCGCTCGCGCCCAGAGGTTTCGCGGTCAGACCTTCTTCCGCGACGATCCAGCGGCCGGTATTCTCGACGCCCGCATATCCATCCTGAAACTGGTGCTTCAGCCGCTCGATCGCGGCCTCCGACAGCTGTTTCGGGTGCTCCAGGATGCCGCCGACATAGGCTCCGTTCCGCAGCAGCCGGGCGGCCGCCTCATCGGTGATTTCGGCCAACCCAAGGGCCTCCGCTGCCATCCGCAAGAGACCGTGCCCGCGCAGCCCGTCTTCCGACCATGGACCCCGCAAGTCGAAGATCTCGGACGGCTTGTAGATCCGCTCGCCCCCGGTCTTCGGACGGTACCGATACTGCAAGCTGAAGTCGTCGGCCTGCTCGATCGTCACCCGCAGCGGATCCAGCGGCCACAGGGCCTGCGGCCCGCGGACCCCCGGTACGATGTAGGCGAAGGCATTGCCGTACAGCAGGGCCCGCCCCTGCATGAACGACTTGAACTGGTACGGCGTCTGCGCCGGATTCGGTTGAACGCGCAAAAGGCGATGGACCGGATGGTCCGTCGCCTTTTCGCGCAACCCGTCTGCACCGCGGCGAAACAGGTTGAGCGGCAGCATGCCGATCGTACCGACGACGACATTCACCGCCCGGTTGAACGTCGCGTTTCGCATCGCGGAATATTCACTCACCGTCCGCCCGGCCTTGCTCGTCATGCCGCCCCGGAGGAAGTCGGGCAGGTGTTCGTCGCGCAAGTTGATGGTCGAGTAGGCCTGCACCTCGCCACCACTCTGCGCGAGCCGCGCGATTCCCGACCCTTTGACCGGCAGCGGCGGCTGTGGCGCGGGTGCGCCGAAAAGCCTGTCGAGCCAGCCCATCAGATCACGATCATCCCGCGCGTCTCATAAATCGACGGCACGTTGTCGTTGGCCGCGACGGGCCCGGCCTCCAGCATCTGCACGGCATTGAGCATGGCGATCAACGGGTCGATTTTCCCCGCGCCGGCCAGTTGCTTGCTGATGTACAAGTTGCTGCCTCTCAACTCGGCCCGCGCGTTCGATACGCACCAGGCCATCAGGGCCGACCCGTCATGCAGCAGCATGCCGTCGCCCAGCTTGAACTCGACTGTCTTGATCGTGCCCGTCAGGCCCACGCCCTGCCGCACCGGGGTGATCGAACCGCCCCGCTTGGTAACCTCGTCGTATGTCTCGAACCCCGATGCGACGAGCGCATCGACCAGTGCGCCCATGCCCCAGGCGTCGACACCCACCGCGCCGACCTCGGGCATCAGCCCCGCGTCGAAGATCCGCTTCATCAGCCGGGCGACCTGGTCGACGATCTCCTGTCCGGTCGTGACGATCGTCAGATCGCCATCGGCCGCAAAGCCGCGCAACGCCGGGGCGATGTCCTTGCGCCGCTCCAGCGCGATTTCCAGCGCCCAGGCATGCGCCCAAGTCAGCCACCTGCCGGTGTCCTTCTCGCGCCCAGCGACCGCCGCGCCGAACAGGTCGTCGCGCCCGCCACCGTCGATACCGGCCACCACCACCTCGCAGCGGTCGAGCAGCGATTCCAGTGTCAGGTCAGGATCGGCGGCTTCAAGCCAGAAGTCCGCCGCGGCCCACCGATCCCGGCGGAGCCGCAGCCCGATCTCGACGTTCAGGTGCTTGGCGAGGAAAACCTGCAGGCTCTCGCCCTCGCCGGTCTGCGCCATCGCCAGCTGTCGCTCGAGCCAGTCCTGCGTCACCGACCGCCCGATCGACGGGTTGGTGATGTAGAACATCGCCGGGTCGAGGTACGCCTCGGCCTCGAGCAACGCCTCGGGCCACTCGTAGAGCACGCCCATGCTGGCCGGGTCCTCGATCACCCCGTCCCGCACGTCGCGAAAATAGGCGAGCTTGGCCTTGAACACCCCGGCCGGCGGCTCGTCGGAATGCGTCGTGATATAGATCACGAAACCCTCCTGCCGCGTGGCGAGGCCGCCCGACGCTTCGCGCAGCATCGCCTCGGCCTTCGGGTTCTTGCCGAACAGCCACAATTCCTCGACCAGAACGAACCCGGCCTTCTTGCCGCCGACGACGCCGCTGTCCGCCGCGACGATCTTCAGCTCCGCCTTCGTCACCCGGTGCCGGATCGTGCGCTGGTGCTCGATCACGTGCAGCAGGTCCGACAATTCCGGATCCGCGCGCACCATGCCGGATGCCGGGCCGAAACTGTTGCCTGCGATCTCGATCGTCGGCGCCAGGATCAGCAGCTCCTGGTGGTGCCGCCAGTTCACGATCAGCGCGGTGAGCATGATGCCCGCTGCGATCATCGACTTGCCGTTCTTCTTGCTGATCAACAGCATGAACTCGTTGATCAGCCGCGCGCCGCTCAGCGGGTCCTCCGCCCCGAAGATCGCGGCGACGAATTCGAACACGAACTCGTCGCAGATCTCGCCCAGCGTCGGGTAAGTTCCGTCCTTCTTCTGCGGCAGGTCGGTGACCTGCAACGACTTGAACACGCCCAGCGCGTCCGCCGCCTTGTCCGGGAACAGCGGCGCCACCGGCACCAGGCTGTCACCCGCGACGATACGCTCCGCCCAGTCAGGGCAGGCGGTCGTCCACTTCGGCATCAGCGTCCTACTGGATCATCGCCGGCGGCGGTTGCCGCGTGCCGAAGCGCCCGGCCACACCGGCCGCCGCTTCCTTCTGCTGTTCCTTCTTGCCGAGCCGCGGGGCCGGGGCCGCGACTTTGCCGCGCTCCTGGACCTTTTCGCTGAGCGCCCGCTGCTGCTCGGCATGCACCATCGCGGCCAGCGCCTTTTCGGCGGCGACGTTGCCCTCCTCGGCCGCCTTGTTCAGGCGGGCGAGCTGGCGACCCTTGAGCATCAGCGGCGCGTGGCCCGCGTTCGCGATCTCGTTAAAATAATGCTTGTAGAACGTCGGCTTGCTGACCTTCAGGACCCGCGCGATCTCGATCGGCTTGCGACCGCAGGCGAACAAAAGGTTCACAACGTCGGAATTCTCCCGCGTCCAGACATGCGCCGGCCGCCCCCGCCCCTTCTCCGGCAACACTGGCAGGCCGAACAGGTCAACCTGCCCGTCCGAAATTCCATCGCCCAAGAAAAAAATCCCCAGATGAGACGGGATGCGGTCTAGGTGCCGTCAACCCCCTGAACTTTCGACCACCCCCCGTCCTGCCTCGCCTCGCACCCGCCGCGCCTTGGCCTCGGCCGTCTTCCGGTTGTGGCAGGGCGTGCAGAGCCAGTCCGCCTCTTCGAAGGGCGGAAAGTCCGCCCCGCCGTCCGACCGCTCGACCCGGTGGTCCAGGATCAGCCGCTGCACCGCGCCGCACACCTTGCACCACACGCCGCCGTGCTGCGCCCGCGTCCAGTCCCGATGCCGCCGCCGATAGTCGAGCCACTCGGCCGACTGGTAGAAGCCCTCGGCCACCTTCGGCCTTGCCCGCACCCGCGACGCTGGCCTGCCAAGCCGCGACGGCATGGCCTTGAGCCGACCCACGTGCGCGCTCCTGCCGAAAGGATGGCGACTGCGACCGGCCGCCACAAAGGGGGGAAACTGGCCGGTCGCAGTCGCCAAGTCTGGGAGAGGATACCCCGAGGCCGACGCAGGCCCGCCTCAGCGTATCTCCTGATACCCCCGAAAAGGTGGGGAAACGAACACCCTATATTTCACTGGGGAAATGGAAACGGCTTGACAGCGTCCCCGCAGGACTTCTGCGGGTTACAGAGCCGAAAGTGGGGAAACTAGCTTATGGTGTTCTCAGAGAAGACCAGCTTGAAGATCATCGCGTCCCGCTCATCAACGAAAAACACCCTGCAGTACTCGCCATCATCTTCGATGCTAACGCGACTCACCATATTCATTTCGCACCTCAGCTCTTTCGCTGGGTGATATGCTGTCGGCTTATACCTAAGTTCGTGCACCGGATCTCCTAGAACGCCGCGGATTGAATAGTTGGCGCGAAGTAGATGGTGGAGCGCAGTCACGCAACTCTACGTGCGAGCGCCCGACGTCGCCCGCTCCATAGCCACCGCCACCTTCCCGATCGCCCGCTCATACCGCATCCGCAGCGCGTCGCTGGTCACCCCGCACCGCTTGCCACCTTCGGCCATCCAGATGCGCTCCCAGCGGAACACGTCGCCGCGCGGGTCGAGCTTGGCGATCAGCACCCGCCCGACAAGCCGCCGGTGCTCCTCCGGCACGGCCAGGCAGGCAGCCCGCGGGCCCAGCATCATCCGGTCCAGCACCGCCATCTCCTTGCGGCCCAGCTGCCGCCGGGGCGCGGCATCGCCGCCATGGCCCTGCCCGTCGCCATAGTCGCCCGCCCGCACGTCGCGCACGATATCCGGCCACCCCTGCCCACCGCGCAGCCAGCCCCGCTCCTTGTCGGGCATCGCGCCCAGGTACTCCACCGCCGCCAGCATCGCGTCCTCCGCATCCTGCCAGGTCACCACACCGCCATTTTCGCCCGGAACTTCCATCGTTTCATCCTTCCACGCCCAAATGGAAGTCACGCTTCCATTGCCTAAAACCGATCTAAAACCCTGAAGCCTTTATATTATTCCTCTATTCTCACACTCTTGAGGGGGAGAAATGGAAGGATGGAAGGCAAAACGACATAACTGGCCACGATACGATTGCCCCTCTCTCTCATGAAGGAAGATGCGCGATTTGCCTTCCAAGGCTCCATTTGCACACCAAGTGCCCGGAAAACCGGGATTTCATGACTTCCATTCGGGATTTTCGCGGCCTTCCGCCGGAACTTCCGCCCGCACCTCGCCACGGGGGCGCGGGGGCCCCGGCATGCGCCGCTATCCGGGCGCGGCAGGGCGCATCAGGCGTCGAACGGATCGAACCCGTCATCGTCCGCATCCGGCGGCCTATCGCCGCTGACGGGCGGCGGCGCGGTTTCCGGCACGCTCCACCGCCCTTCCTTGATCTCCGTGGCCGTCACCCCGTCGCGCAGCCGCACCTTCAGCCACCACACCCCGTTCGACGTCTTCTGGACAAAGCCCCGGTCGGTCATCGCGCCGACAAAGCCCCTGCGCTTCCACTCGCCCGCGCCGGTCGCTTCGACCCACGCCTCGAACGTCTGCCACAGCTCGGTCGCGGGCACGCGCACCGCCAGCGGATCGTCGCCAACCTCGCAGCACTGCGACAGGAACCGGCCGAGCTGGTCGCTGTCCTCGCGATAGGCGCGGGTCGCGTCCTTGACCTCTTCGGGCACGATCAGCCCGTTCTCGCGCCACGCCAGCAATCCCTCGATCAACCGGTTGAGGATGCCGCTGGCCTCCTCTTTCAACCGGTCGGACAAGCGCCGGTCGATCTCGTCCTCGGGGATCGTCACGTTCCACGGCACCAGCTGCATGCGCGCCCACATGCCATGCGTCAGGTCGCGGATGTTAGGCCGGTTGTTCCCCGAAATGGTCAGCTTGAAACTGGGCAGGAAGGTGAAGAACCCCTTGTTTAGGTGCCGCGCGTCGACCGGATCGCCGCCGGTCAGCTGCTTGATCAGCCCGTCGTTCAGCTTCATGCCGCGCTCTGGTTCGGACACGCGCAGGAACCGCACGCCGGGCAGCCGCGCCAGGTCGGGCGTCGCCTGGTCGCCGCGCCGCTTGCCGCCATTGTCGGCCAGCGATTCGACGCCGATCGAACCGGCATAGTCGCCCGCCAGGTGCGCGATCGCCTCCACCCACGTGCCCTTGCCGTTGCGGCCCCCGCCATAGAAGAACGCCAGCTTGTGCTCACCGATATCGCCGGTCAGCGATAATCCGCCCCACTGGTGGATGAAATCGCGCATGTCGGCGCTCGGCTGCACCCGCGCGATGAACGCGTCGTAGTGCGGGCACTTGGCCCCCGGCGCGAATTTCACCGGCGCCAGCTTGGTGATCAGGTCTTCGCGCCGGTGCGGGTCCTTGCGGATTTTCCACCCGTCGACCTTCCACACCGACTTGCCCGCCTCGACCTCGGCGCTCGATCGCTTCACGCTGTTGCGCACGATGCGCAGCGTGCCATTGGCGACATTGATGGCAAGCCGGTCCGCGTCGAACTCATCGGGCTTCACCACCACGTCGGGAAAACCCTTGATCCACTTGATCACCCGGCCGACCATCGCGCCGGCCTCGCTGGACTTCGCCCAGGCCGCGATCTTGTCGGAATGATAGGTGACCTTGCTGTTCGATACCGCGGCGACGAAATCCATAGTGTCGAGCGCCTCGAACCACGCCCGCCGCCCCTCGGCCTCGAACCAGCTGCGCGGCAACGCACTCTCGACCCGCGACGGCCGGCCGTCCTCGCCTTGCCCCGTGCCGCTCGCCTTGATCAGCGCCGCCTCGTTGCGGATCGCCCGCACCGTCAGCATGATCGACCGGATCAGCTCGGCCGGCAAACTGTCCTTTTCTTCGGACAGCAGCCGCCAGTGCGTGCCGACCCACGCGAACCAGCCCAGCTCGGGGCAGAACCGGAAATCCGCGCCATACCGGATGCGCCACCGCTCGGCATTGCCCAGGTCGGTCAGCGCAAGCCGCCCGCAGGCCAGGTCCCGCTCCGGGTCGGGCCAGACGCGAATCCGCCCGCCGTCGTCCGCTTGCTCCCCCTGACCCCCACGGGATGCCCCCGACGACGCTCCGGCCCCGGAACCATCGTTCGCCGCGCCAGCAGGGGGCGCGGGGGATGCCCCGGCACCGGACAGGATGTTGCGCTTGGTCATCAGATTGACTTCGCCGAAAGATGCGGCGACTTGTCCTTTGTCAGGGGGAAGAGATGAGAGATGATGACGTAGTTCTGGTGGTCAAATACTCCACCGAACAACCTCTTGAATTGGCGGCGCTCACCTCGAGTCTGGGCGCCCTCTCCGACGAATACAGGCGGCGATACGGCGACACTGGAGCAGTTCTGGTCGTCGATCACATTCGCGAAGGCAGCGTCGTTGCAATCCTCAAAGGCATGGCTAAGGCTGCCGTCTCTGCCGTCGATCCAACCGGTGGCGCCTTGGTGGCTTTCACCCTCGACACGATCGCTCCTTTCGCGGGCGACTTCTCGGGGCTCCTGAATGCGCTCGCTAATTTCGGCCGCGATGCTGCGTCGGATGCGGATATCCGCCGCGCGGATAAGTCTTCGCTCCGTGCAGCCAAGGCTTTTGTACAACCCGCCCTCAATGGAAATCCCATCCAGCTTTATGGTGATGTCGACCAGATCGTGCAGAACAATGTTTACATCGATTCCATGAAAGCCGGAGACATCGTCAGGAACGTCACGCACCTGATGGCCGCGATGCCTGGAGATGACGAACGCTTTAAGGCCGAACCATTGGCGCTTTATCAACTTCGCGATGCTCGCGCCGGGGATCTTGGCTACATCGATCGCTTTGACAAACGACCAAAGCGGCTCATTTTTGCCAACGACAGCGTCAAGGACGAGATCATCCATGGCGAAAGGCCGTTCGACATGTTCTTCTTTGTCAGTGGCGTCGTACGAACCGCTGGTGGCGAGGTCGCAAGCTACTACATCGAAAGCATTGACGGTGTGACCGAAAAGGACGCTGCTTGACGGGATCTTCAACGTCACCTCCCCACCTGTCGCCAGCCTAGACCTCACGCCGCTTCCCTCCCCCGATCCATATCCATCGCGCTGGCCACCATCGGCAGCCCGCCCACGGCCAGCGCCTGGCGCAGCCGCGCCGCGCCGATCGCGTCGTCGCAGACCAGCGTCACGCCCGCGCCCGCGCCGCGCAGGCGGTTCAGCGCCGCGCGGCCCCAGTCGAGCACGCAAATCCCCTCGCACCCCGCCGCCATCCAGGCGACCGGATTGCCGTGCAGCCGCACCGCGCCATCGCAAGCCACCGCCCGGTCGAGCGCCAGCGCGCCCAATATCGCGCCATGCCCGGTGCGCAGCGCCCAACTGTCCGGCTCCGCGCTCGACAGCGCGACGATATCGACCAGCCATGCGCCATCGTGCACCGCCAGCAACAGCCGCGGCTCGCCGCCCTCGTCGGGATGCCACAGCCCGTCGCCGGTGATCTCCACCCGCGCCCGGCCGAGCATCCCCGCGCCGCACAACTCCCCGATCGTCGCCAACGGCACGCCAAGCGCCTCAAGCATGCCAATGGCGGCAAACGGCAAAGCCTGAAACGCCAGCGCCATCTCGCGCTCAAGGGGCGGCAGATGGTTCATCCTGCACTCCCCGCCCGCTTGACCGGTCCGCGCGCCGTCGCCTTGACGTACTCGAGATAGCTGCAGCTGCAGCACATCTGGTCGGCGGCCGCCGCGCGCACGATCTTCGTCTTGCGCTCTTCGAACGCGCCACAGGCACACCGAACCAGCCACAGGCCGGACGCCTTCGGGTTCCGCTTGCCGAGGAAGCCGATCACCGTGAAGCGCCCGAACTGCCGCCCGCGCAGATCCTCGAAGTCCTTTCCCCCCGGATAATGCTCAGGTGGGATCACAGCCGGGGGCGAGACATGATGGCGCACTTGGGGGGGAGGTGTAAGGGCGGGATCCCAGTGCATGCCCCGGGCCGTGACCCGTCCTGCCGTCGCATTCAGCGGATCGGAAGAGAAGATGCGATCCATCAGTCGCGCCCCGATTCCGGCCCTGGCCCCAGCATCGCCCGGATCTGGTCGAGCTTCGCCCGCGCCCGCGCCACGTCGCACCCCGGCCCCGCCACAGCGAGCTCCGCCGCGATCTGTGCATGCACCGCGATGTCGCGCGCCAGCGCATAGACCGCGCCCCGCGTCTTCAGGCCCACCGGCCCGATCTCCGCCTGCGCATCACGCGACGGCGCGGGCAGCACGTCGGGATGCCCTTGCGACAACCGCAACAGCTCCTGCCCGAAGGTCCGCGCCACCCGGCTCACGCCGCCATCTCCCCGCGCGCCGCCTTGCCGTCGCGGCAAGAGCACACGTCGACCCGGCACCCGCACCACGCACAGCCGGTGTGATACTGCAGGATCGCCGCGGGATTGCGTTCAGCCCGATCGTAGGTCGTCCGGTTGATGAACTGCCAGCGCCGCGTCGGCGCCGTGCGCAGGCCCGTTGCGACGATCTCGACGGTCCGGGTTCGCCCCTCGCGGGTCACCCGGATCAGGCCAAGAGCGTCGAGGTCCGCCACCACCACGCCGGCCTTCGTGTGCGAACAGTCCAGCACTTCGGCGACGTCCTCGTTGGTCGGGCATGGTTGCGCCGCCAGCGCCGCGCGCTCGAACAGCAGCAGCGCCTTGCGCTGCTCGGCCGTCAGGCGGGTCATGCCGCTTCTCCGAACTTGCCGACTTCGTTGCCCCAGGCATCCCACCCGGGCCGGGTGTTGCGGGCGAACAGCTCGACGCGCGGCACGTCGCCGAACAGGCGCTCGATGCGGCGATAGGCCTCGACCGGCTTGCGGCTGTGCGTCGATCGCGGCGCAACGATCAGCTGCCGCACGTCATGCGCCAGCACCGGCACGCCCTTGCCGCGCTTGAACAGCCAGACCGGCTCCACCTGCTTGCGGCTGTAATAGCCCATCGACATCGGCGGCTCGGCGATATCGCCGGTGAACAGGTCGATCTGGTCCGCCGCGATCAGCTTCTGCTTGGCCCAGTAGAACAGGTCGGTGACAAAGGTCGGAAACCCCCACGCCCGCGCCAGGTCGAGCGCGACGTCGCAGTGGCTGCCGACGATCCACATCGCCAGCACCGCGTCCTTCGCCGCCATCTCGGCAATCGGCAGCGCGGCCATCGCGTCGATGGTCATCGTCGGATAATGGTCCGCCGCCTCATTGAAATTCTTCTGCGTCGGCGTCCGGGTGACACCCAAATGCGTCCGGAATGCCCACGGCGGATCGGCATAGATCACGCGATAGCCAGCGCTCATTGCATCACCCCGCCAACGGGCGCACAATCGCGGGCTATGAACGACCTGAAATTCTTCGAAGTCGAATGCCGCGCCGTCGCGGTCGACGTGGCAAACAGCCGCGCATGGGCGTTCAATCCGGGCCTTGGCTGGGGTGAGGCACCCGGGCTTGTGAACAAGGCTTCCCTGGACGGGGTCCCGCTCACGCTGGCCGAGATGGCCGATGAATTTCCGGAAGCCGACCCGAAATTCCTGCCCGTGACGCCGCCGCGGTAGTGAGAGATCGGGCTACCGCCCATCAGCCCTCTCCCATTTCTTCGACGTGCAGCCCCCGCGCCATCATCTCGATCCGGGCGTCCAGCTGGTGGCGCAGCGCCGAAATCTCGGTCGCCTCGATCAAGTCGACCTTGTCGGGATAACCATGCAGCAGGTCGGCAAAGCGGCGCTGGATCGGCGCCAGCAACGCCGCAACCGGCGCAAAGTCCGATGCCGCCTCGATCGCCCGCACCGGCTGTTCGCTCGCCGGCGTCGGATCGTCGAACTCGCCGCACCCCCGCCCGATTTGCGACGGGTCGGCGGCATTGGTGAAATCCTGCCACCGCACCCAGCCCTGCCCGCAGGCAAAGCCCCACTCGCGCACTTTCGGCCCGGTGATGAACAGCGACACCGCCGACAGCCCCGCGGCGACCTCGAGGCGGTGCATCGCCTCGGCGCGCCGCTGGACGACATCGCCCACCTGCCGCTGATAAGCGCCCTCGGGTGTGTGCTCGATGTACCCACCGGCGAGCAGGAACGACACGTTGTCCCACGGATGATCGTGCAGCGCGCGGTCGTCGTCACTCTTGCGGATCTCGTGAAGATAGACGTTGCCCACGGATTGCGCGGGATGACCCACCAGCGCCGCAGGTAATCGTCGCCGATCACGAAATCAGGTCGCCGCTCCATGATCATGTCGGCCCAGGTCCGCATGTCGTCCAGCCCGGCCATGTACTGCTCAGCCATGCCGAACCTCCTGCACATCCGCACTCGACTGCCCCGTCGCGACGATCGTCACGATCCGGGTCCGCGTGCGCCCGGCCTGTTCGAACCGGATCAGCCCCATCGCCTTCAGCCGCGTCAGCGCGTCCTTGGCGGCATATCGGTCGTGCAGATCGAGCCGCTCGGCGATCTCGCCGTTGCTGGGGCAGCACCGCCCGGCGGCGACGTCGCGGAACAGGAGGGCATAGACCCGCCCGTCCCGGCTCTCGCGCCAGGCATCGTCGCGCGGCGGACTGCCCGCGACCTGACGTGCCCCGCCGCTGGCATCGTTCGCTGCGCCACACTTCTTGGCGAAGTAGTCGAAGCAATGGACGCGCTGCGAACGCCGCTGAAACAGCACGGCCTTGCCCTGCTCCTGCCATCGCAGTGCGAGCCGCTTGGCCGGATGATTCCCGAGCATCGGTCCGGTCGCATACATGATGATCTCACCCGGCTTGGCCGTGGCCAGCCACTTCGCCATGTCTCCGGGCTCTTCATATTGCGTCAGCGCCGGGATGACGAACTGCGCGGCTCCCCCCTCCCGCATCTCAGTGCGTCCCGGTGCCGACTTCGCGGATGCCCCGCACCGTCGGGCCATGGCCGGCCTCGACCATGCCTTCCAGCATCCGGTTGAACGCGGCCAGCTTGGCCTGCAGCTCCTGCCCCTCGCGAAGGGCGCGATAGGCTTCGTCGGGCTGGAACGTCCCGTCAGCCATGCCGTCGTGCACCGCCCCGGCCAGGTCGCCAAACTCCTTGGCCAGCGTGCACAGCTCGAGCGCGAGCCCCGTCTCGCAGGTTTCGGTGTCGGGCAACGGCAGGAACACCCCGCCGGCCATCTGGCACAGCAGCCGCGTCACCGGCGGCCACTGCGCATCGCGCGGGGCAACCGCCTCCATTTCCAGCACGTCGCAGATATTGGCGAAATCGGGATCGTGCGGCGATTGAAACCGGCCGTGCTGCGTCTTCGACTTGCCGGTGATCTTCCCGGCCTCGATCGTGCCGCCAAGGCTCTCCTGAACCTTGCGCGTCGAATCCTTCAGCCGCAGCTGCCGCGTCGTCAGCCGGTTCATGCCGCCTCTCCGATATCGGTGCGGGGACCCGCCTCAAGCAGCGGAGCGGTAGGCGAAGGAGATGCCTCAAGCAGCGAAGCGGTAGGCGAAGGGGAAGCGTCTGGTGCGGTTCCCCTTGCCGGAACGTCCCAGCTGACCGAGACTCCGTTGACATGACAAAACGCCGCCACCTCGACCCGCGCCTCCGCTGGAACCCCACCATCCGGCCAGCTGGCCTCGTCTGCGAAGAAATCCGCGAATTTCGCGAGCGTCGCGGTAGTGGTGGATGCGCCAGCGGTCTGGAGCCGATCGAAGTAGTTCGCAGCGCCAGCAACACGCTTGCCAAGCCTGCTCAGCGGGGCTGGCGGCCGGTGCGCATCGCACCAAGCGCGAGCAGCTGAGAAAAGACGTGCTTCAAGGTCCACTGGTCTCGGCTCCGGTAATTTCACCGTGCCTTATAGGTGGAAATATACTCCCATCGTCAAGTGGATTTATTCCCTCTAGCGGAATTTATGCTCCGGTGAATAATTCCACCGTGGCCAATTCGTCCGAAATCTTGCTCGCTCGCATTGACGAGCGCTTGGCCGCACTCGGCAAAAGCCGGTGGTGGCTGTCGATGGAAATCAGCGACCGAAAGCAGCACGGCATTATCAAGGACATCGAGCGAAAGGGCACGATGCCCGGCGCTGACAGGATCCGCAGGATTGCCGAGGTGCTGGAAACCACGACCGACTACTTGCTGGGCACCGTCAGCACGTCAGAGCAGGTTCAAAGCGAGGTTGGCATTCAGGATCTCGGCGCGGATGCGCGTGACCTGCGCCGCACCCCCGACCGCGCCGAACCCGGCATCCCGCTCCTCGGCACCGGCGACTGCGCCGATCTCGAACTGGGCGACGATATCCACATCGAGCGGTCATCGTTCGACGAGGACTATCACGTCCGCATGATCGAACGCCCGCCTTCGCTGCGTGGTGCACGACAAGCATACGCGATCTACTTCCAGGGCAGCAGCATGGAGCCGCGCTTCTACGCGGGCGAAATCGGCATCGTCGATCCCGATCGCCCCGCCGCGCCCGGCGACTTCGTCGTCGTGCAGCTGAACAACGGAGAGGCCGAGCACGTCGTCTCGGTGCTGGTCAAGCGCCTGGTGCGCCAGACCAGCCAGTACGTCGAGCTCGAGCAGTTCAACCCGCAGACGGTGTTCCAGCTACCGCGCCGCAAGGTCGCGCGGATTCACAAGATCATGCCTCCAACGGACCTTCTCTTTCGTTAGCAATCAGAATGGCGAAGGGTAAGGTCCATGTTGGCGACGGGACCGAGTGCGGCCAAGTGTCAGCTAAGGAGCGACTGTATTTTGTCGCCAAAGGCGATGAGTGCCGCAATAGCGGCTAGCATCCCCGCAAGCCGCGTGTCGATGTAGGTTTTGCTTGGTAGATGCGAGATACGCTCTGACATAGTCGCCAAGTTAACTTCGACCGAACCTGTCCGGTCAATCAACCTATCCAGGCGCTCCTCAAGTCGATTTACCCGCGCTTCCATGCCATCATAAGTGCCACCTCCATCACCGTTGTTCAAGTGGCTCTCCACCTCATCGAGGCGCCGCTGCACCTGCCTCAGCGGCAGGAAAATGTCGTCCGGGCTAGTTGCCATCTTCAGACCCAATCTTGTGCAATGCTTCATTCAGCTTGTTGGCAAAAATAGGATCTACCTTTGACATGATGAGACGCTGCATAATGAGGGCCTCTTTTAAAGAGGAAAGCGATTCCTTGAGCCGTTGAAGAGCAACGTTATTGATGCCATCTACCGCACTCATAGCGGAAATTATATCACTGATACTGTCAAGAATTGAGCTGCTTAAAAAAGCTACCTCAACTCTACTCGGTGCTCCCCCCATCGTAAAAAATTCTTCCCGCTCCTTTTCGGTGAAGCGCGACAACATCTCGCTCAATCTTTCGACTTCATCAGCCATGGGTATTCCCTGCCTTTTTCGGAGCCTTTGCGGGCCATCTACCCTCCTCGACCCTGCGCCAGCGTGCATCGATGCCGCCCACTACGCAAAGACAAGGTGGCTGCAACCAGCGCCGCGCCAGTCGAAAGTTTCTTTATTCACCCCAATCCTATCTAGACCCATCCTGCCCAATCCATCTGTCCGGCAAAGGGTGAATAATTCCTCTTGACTAGGAGTATATTTCCACCTGTATAAGTCCTCCCCAGCGAAAGGGGAGAAAACCATGCTCGAATCCAAGTCCGAATTCCCGTTCCCGGGCTCGACCGCCTTCCTGAGGCCGGAGGGCCGCGAACTGCGCATCATCCAACACCAGTGCGACGGCCGCCTCCTGGTCCAGCGCGTCGGCCCCGAATGGGACCGCTCGCAGCGCGCCACCGGCACGATGACCGTCGAGCGCGCCGACGTCGCCGCCACCCGCGACGAAGCGATCATCATCGCGAAGCGCAGGCGCGCCGCCTGATGTCGTTCTTCGAAACCTACTCGCGCGAGATCGTCGCCACCGTCTTCGGCATCGCCTGCATGGCGCTCGTCATGATGGCGGCCGCGCTGTGAACCCCCGCGCTCAAGTAGCCGCAGGCGGTAGCGCTAAAAGAAGGCCGCGCCTCCTTCAGCGCCGGGACAATCGCGACAGCCCGCCGGCTGACCTGGCCGAGCTGGTCCGCGATTTCACCCCGCAGGACTGGCGCACGTGCCTGATCGGCGCGCCGCTGCTCGTCGCCGTCTTCGGCTGCCTGCCCTTCCTGTTCCTTGTGATCGAGGAGATCGCCCGATGATCCGCCCCGAACGGCTCCACACCGACCCGAACGGCCACCCCTGGCCGGAATACATCCAGCACGAGATCGAGGCGAACCGCTACGACCGCCCCCTCGGTGCAGACTGCATCCGCTGGGGCTGGTGGCTCGTCGCCGCACTGATCAGCGCCACCATGTGGGGCGGCATCGCCCACCTGCTGGGACGCCTGTGATGGATGACCTCCCCCGCTTCGCCACCGAGGAATTCGCCCGCCGCCGCTCCAACGCGCGTCGCGCCGCCGAACGCTGCCGGATGACCGTGGCTCAGGCCGAGCAGAAGATGCTGTTCTGGGCCGTCATCACCGTCCGCGCCGGCGGCGATCTGCCCAAGGACATCCGCGCCCAACTCCCCCGCGCTCAAGTAGCCGCAGGCGATAGCGCACAACCCACTTGGCGGGAACTCACCCCGCAAGGCACCGACCCGGCGCTGTTCCTGAAGCACGCCCTCCGCGAACTCCAGCGCGCGGCCACCGCCGCCCTGATCAAGCACACGGCGACCGCAGAGGACACGGACCGCACCCGCGGCATCCTCGCCCTCTACAACCAGGTCGCCGCCCCCGTCCTCGGCCCGCTCCCCCCGCAAAAGCGGGCCGAGGACACCCCGGCCCTGCAGGAGGCGGCATGAAGAACCGGCTCTCCGATCTGAACAACCACCTCTTCGCCCAGCTTGAACGCCTGGGCGAAGAGAGCCTGACCGCCGAGCAGATCGAGCAGGAGGCGGAGCGCGCCGACGCCATCGTCGCCGTGTCCGACCAGATCATCGAGAACGCGAAGCTGCAGCTGCAGGCGGTGAAGGTGCTGGCCGACCACGGCGACCGCTTCAAGGCCGCCCTGCAGCCGATGCTGGGTGGACCGCCCGCCAGCACCGAAACGCCGGCCATCGAAGGCAATAGCCAGTGAAGGGCCACCCCATCCGCTACTCCGCCGAGGAGATGGCCTGGCTGGAAGCGAACCGCCTCTTGCCGATCACGGACTACCATCGCGCCTTCGAGGCTCGGTTCGGTCGACCGGATGTCACCGCCGCGAACCTCCACGCCCTGCGCAAGCGCAAGGGCTGGCGCACCGGACGCACCGGCCGGTTCGAACCCGGCCAGGAAAGCTGGAACAAGGGCAAGGCGATGCCCTTCAACGCGAACAGCGCGGCGACCCGGTTCCGCAAGGGCAACCTGCCGCACAACACCCGCTTCCTCGGCCACGAACGCGTGTCGAAAGACGGCTATGTCGAGATCAGCGTGGCGGAAACGAACCCGCACACCGGCTTCGACCGCCGCTACGTGCTGAAGCACCGCCACCTCTGGGAGCAGGCGAACGGCCCCGTGCCCGAAGGCATGGCCCTGAAGTCGATCGACGGCGACAAGACGAACACCGATCCGGCGAACTGGAAGCTGGTCCCCCGCGCCATGCTGCCCCGCCTCAACGGCCGCTTTGGCCGCGATTACGACGCCGCGCCCGCCGAGCTGAAGCCCGTCATCATGGCCACCGCCGAACTCGAACACCGCGCCCGCGAAGCGCGCAGGAACCGCTGATGCGCGACTCGCTCCGCCGCGAGCGCGCCGCGCTGCTCGAAGGCGCCCTCTGCGCCACCATCGCCCTCTCGACGATGGCTGTCTGTGTCTGGGGATGGTGAGATGAACGCCCCCGCGCGCATCCCGGCTCCGACGCCCGACCCTGACCTGGTCGCGCTGGTGCAGGCCCTTGCGCGCGCGGCGGCAGCGCGGGATATAAGCGCGGCGCGCTCCCGCGCCGGATATCGGGAAACCCATGCGGACCCTGATCTACGCCCGCTTTAGCTCGGCGCTGCAGAACAGCCGCTCGATCGACCAGCAGGTCGACGTCTGCCGCGAACGCGCGCAGCGCGAAGGATGGACCGTGCTCGACGTCTTCACCGACTATGCGGTTAGCGGCGGCGCGGGTATGGGCGAAGGCCAGCGCCCCGGCCTCGCCGCGCTGCTCGCACGGGTCGAGGAGGGAGGCATCGAGCAGGTGCTGGTCGACACGTCGAGCCGCATCGCTCGCCACCAGGGCGACGCGCATTCCATCCGCGAACGGCTGAACTACCACGGCGCTCGCCTCTTTACGCTGGGCGACGGCGAGATCGACCGGTTCAAGGGCGCAATCAAGGGCCTGCTCGACGAACAGATGCGGGTCGAACTGCGCCACAATATCAAGCGCGGACAGGCCGGCACCGTGAAGCAGGGCCGCTCGCCTGCCGGTCTCGCCTACGGCTATCGCACCGCCAACCGCATCGACGCCAATGGCCGCCCGGTGCGCGGCCTGCGCGTGATAGACGAAGATCAAGCCGATATCCTCCGTCGCATCTTTCGCGAATACGCTGCCGGCATCAGCCCCCGGGCCATCGCGCTGCAGCTGAACAAGGAGGAGGTGCCCGGCCCGCGCGGGACCCGCTGGCGCGCTACTACCATCCGGCCCGATCGCTCGCGCGGCAACGGCATGCTGTCGAACCGGCTTTACGTCGGCCAGCTGGTGCACAACCGCACGTCGAAGGTCATCGACCCGGTGACGCGCAAGACGCGGATCCGTCCGAACCCGGCCAGCGACTGGGTGACGGAGGACGTGCCCCACCTGCGCATCATCGACGACGAACTCTGGCACCGTGTCCAGGCCGAACTGGATGGCAACCGCACCGCCAACCCGGTCCACAAACGCCGGCCGCGCCATTTCCTGTCGGGCCTGGGCAAGTGCGGCTGCTGCGGGGCCAGCTGGAACGTGAAGACCGCGAACCTCTGGGCCTGCGGCGGCAACAGCGAAGGCGCGGTCTGCGACAACCGGCGCCAGATCACGACCGAGAACTACGAACGCCGCGTGCTCGAGGGGCTGGAAAGCCGTCTCCTCGATCCCGAGCTCGTCTCGATTTACGTGCGGGAATATCACAAAGAATTCGCCAAGCGCGCGGGCGAGAGCCGCCGCCAATCGACGAGGCTGGAGACGAAGAAGACCGACGCCGATCGCAAGGTCGCCCGCCTGGTCGCCGCAATCGCACAAGGCGGCGATGAATTCCCCGAGATCCGAGAGGCCCTGCAACAGGCTCGGGCCGACCGCGACCACGCCGCCGCGCAGCTTGCCGAGATCGAGGCCCTGCCCGTCGTCGCCCTGCACCCCGGCATCGCCGACCAGTACCGCCAGCAGGTCACCAAACTGAACGAAGCCCTCGCCGATCCGCAGGCAAGGCAGGAAGCGACCAGCCACCTGCGCGCCCTGATCGACCGCATCATCCTCACCCCGGCCCAACACGGCCGCGGCGTCGATGTCGAAGTCAGAGGAAAGCTCGCCTCGATCGTGGCCCTGGCCACCGGCGAAACGCCGCCGTCAATCGAGGCTGAAGCCCCCCGGAAGCGTCACCAACTGTAAAGGTGGAGCGGGTGAAGGGAATCGAACCCTCGTCGTAAGCTTGGGAAGCTTCTGCTCTGCCATTGAGCTACACCCGCGATACAGGCCTGTTTCAAGCAGCGCGGCCTGATGGCCAGTCAGTTGCCGCCAAAAGGGGGCAAGGTCAATCGCAAAACGCGCGGGACCATCATCGTTGCGAGCGCCGATTCTCGCAAGCAGATGGCCGGTGAGGTTGCGGTGCTCTTGCTACCATTCGTGCGCCGGGCGCCACAAAAGCCCCGAGACGTCATTTGCCGCCGGAAAGGCGGGTTCAAAAAACAACGCGGCGGCCCATCCGGCGTAATTGACACCGGTGACATTGTGCGTTATTTCCGCTCCAGAACGCTAGAACAAGTCGACTCCAAACCGCATAGACACCGGTGTCAACGCTGGGCGGAAATAACGGAGCGGGGCGGCGAAGGAGAGGGGATCTTATGCTTCTACAGACCGAGCGGAATTGTCTTCGTGCGATGCGGCTCGCCGCGACCAGCCTGGGCGCCATCACGGTCTCCCTGGCCGGGCTCCACGCTGCGCCCGCCCTCGCCCAGGATGCAGTCGTCCCGGCAGCGCCGACCGATGACGAGGACGTCATCGTCGTCAACGGCTTCCGCCAGTCGCTTGTCGCGGCTCAGGACATCAAGAAGAACGCCGCCAACGTGGTGGAAAGCATCGTGGCCGAAGACATCGCCAAGATGCCCGATCTCAACATCGCGGAATCGATCCAGCGCATCCCGGGCGTCGCGGTTTCCCGCGAAGGCGGCGAGGGGCGCAACATCACGCTGCGCGGCTTCGCGCCCGATTTCACCCGCACGACGCTGAACGGCATGGAAGTCCCGGCCAGTTCCGACGGCCTCGATTCGGGCGGTTTCACCATCAACGCCGGTCGTTCCTTCGACTTCCACATCTTCGCGTCCGAACTGTTCAACCGGATCGACGTGCAGAAGTCGCAGCGCGCCTCGATCGAGGAGGGCGGCATCGCCGGCACGATCGACCTCTACACTGCGCACCCGTTCGATTTCGACGACCTGACCGTCGTTGCCTCGGCCCAGGCCGGCTACAACTCGCTCAGCCACAAGGTCGACCCGCGCATGACCTTCATGGTCGCGGACCAGTTTGCCGACGGCACCATCGGCGTGCTGTTCTCCGCCGCCTATTCGGAACGCACCGTGCGCCAGGAAGGCTTCGGCACGGTTCGTTACACTTCGCCCTTCGCCAACGGCGATTCCTGGGCCGACACGAACCCCACGGTGATCGGCACCGTCGACGGCAGCTGCGGCGCGGCCGATCCCCTCGACTGCCTGTGGGCACCGCGCCTGCCGCGCGCCGACTATTTCGGCAACGACCAGAAGCGTCTGGGCCTGACCGGATCGGTCCAGTTCAAGCCCAGCGACGCGGTCGAAATCTCGCTCGACTGGCTGCATTCGGAGCTGGAGAACGACCGGCGTTCGTACAACTCGATGGAATGGCTCCTGACCCACGGCACGCCCGGCAATTTTACCGGCCAGACGCCGCGTGAATTCGTCGTCGGCCCCGACGGTCGCCAACTGATTGCCGCCAGCTTCGACGACGTCACCTCGTGGTACGAGAGCCGCTATCAGTATTCGGAATCGAAGTTCGACCAGTACATGCTGAGCGGCAAGTTCGATGTGAGCGACAACGTCACTTTCGACGCGATGGGCGGCTATGCCCGCGACAAGGCGGACCGGACCGAGTTGCGGTTCTACGTGCGTTCGCAACCGCACTTCTACTCATACGATTTCCGCGACAATCCGAATGTCGCGACCGTCGACTACGGCGGCTGGGATCCGACCGACCCGAACAACTTCGTCGACCAGTTGAACGGCGCCAACCGCGTCAACAACGTGGTCAAGGAAAACTACACCGCCAAGGGCAACCTGACTTACGAAGGCGACGGGTTCTCGATCCTGACCGGCATGGCGTGGAACGATCGTTCGGTCCGCTACGAGGAAGGCACGGGCGCCAACGTGAACTTCACCCCGCCCGACTACCTCACCGATTTCCCGGTTTCGGGCTTCGGTCGCGGTCTCGGCGGCGCGCTTCAGCCGTTCGCGGTCGTCGATTTCGACGCTCTCCAGGCCGATGGCCTGTTCCCGGAAAGCTATTCGATCGATGCCTCGAAGGGCTGGGACGTGACCGAGCGGACGCTGGCCGCCTATATCGAGATGAACGCCGAATTCCCGATCGGGTCGATGCTGCTGCGGACCAACGCCGGCCTGCGCTGGGTCAAGACCAAGGTCCTGTCCGAAGCGAAGATCGCCGGAACCGACGTGACGCAGACGAAGAGCTACGACAACTACCTGCCGTCGATGAACTTGGCGCTCGAAGTGACGCCCGACCTCATCGCGCGTTTCGCCTATGCCCGTTCGATGACCCGTCCGGGCCTCGGCTCGCTGAACATCGCGGGACCGAACTTCGGTTACACCACCCGCACGGTCAGCAACCTTGGTAACCCGAACCTGAAGCCTTACCAGTCGAACGACATCGATCTGTCGCTCGAATACTACACGCCCAACGGTGGGCTGTTTGCGGTCGGCTTCTTCCACAAGGACATCGTCACCTCGCTCAAGACCGACGTGGTGGAGATGATGATCGATCCGGTATTCTGGCCGGCGATCTATGCCGATCCGCAGTACGACGAATCCTTCAACGCCGATCCGGCGGAAGTGCCGTACACCTTCTACATCCCGGTCAATTCGGATGAAGGCAACACGGTCAAGGGTATCGAGGTGACGGTCAACCAGCCCTTCACCTTCCTGCCCGGCATGCTGCAGTACTTCGGCATCGCTGCAAACTACACCCACGTTTCGGCGCAGGATTCGACGGGCCTTTCGCCCAACTCCTACAACGCCACGCTATATTACGATCACGAGGATTTCGGCGTGCGCCTCTCGGTCAACAAGCGCGACGATTACCTGCTGAGTCAGCCGGGCGGCAACGGCCACGTGCAGGAGCGCAAGTTCGGCCCGACCCATGTCGATTTCTCGGCCTATTACAACGTGACGGAGCAGTTTACGATCAGCCTCGAGGGGATCAACATCACCGACGAGAAGGAACTGATCTATGGCACCGGCGATGGCGACCAGTTCCTGCCGCGCGAATACAGCCACACGGGCGCGCAGTGGTTCATCGGCGCCCGCTTCCAGTACTGACCGCACGCCCGGCGCGAAAGTGACCGGCTTGCTTCAGCCACGCAATGGAAGGACGGCGGCAGCCCTGGTTGCCGCCGTCCTTTCCTTCCAGGCGCTGGCGGGATGCACGACGACGCCAGCCGTGGCGCCCATCGCACCGACCGTCACTTCGCCCCCATCTAACCTGCGCCGTGTGATCGACGACGGCTACACCGTATCCCAACGCTACGAAGCGAACCGCCCGGCCCATCCCGAACTGGCGCTGACCTCTGTTCCGCTCGAAGGCGGCGGACGTATCCTGTTCGACCGGCGCTACAAGCAGGTGGGCGCGCGCGAACTTCATGCCGACCTGTTCCTGCCGGCTCCCGCCAAGGCGCACGGACAGGCGATCGTGCTGGTCCACGGCGGCGGATGGATGTCGGGCGACAAGTCCAATTTCTATACCATCGCCGCCCGCCTGGCCGCGCGCGGCTATGTCGTCGCTCTTCCCGAATTCCGGCTGTCGCCAGAAGCCGCTTATCCCGCCGGCCTGATCGACGTGAACGATGCCATCGCTTGGCTGCGGGGCGAGGCGGAAACGCTCGGCATCGATCCCCGGCGCATCGCCATCGGCGGCGAGAGTTCGGGCGGGCAGATGGCCGCTCTGATCGCCTATACAGGCGGCTCGCGCCGCTTTGCGGGCGGCAGCTCCCCTGCCCCGCGGGTCAATGCGCTGATCGATCTCGATGGCGTGCTCGACTTCACCGATCCGCTGGCGCTGCGTTATGAAAATGCCGCCGGCGCCGGTTCCGCCGCGGCGCAGTGGCTCGGAGGCTCGTACGAAGCCATCCCGGAACGCTGGCGTGAGGCGAGCGCGGCCCGGCACGTCGGCGCGCAATCGCCGCCGACCCTTGTCATCAGCGGCGGAGAACCCCGCTTCACCGCCGGGCGCGATGCCGTCATGGCGGCGCTTTCCGGGCACGGGATTGCCGCGCGCCATGTCGCCTTCCCCGGTTTGCCGCACACGTTCTGGCTGTTCGATCCCTATGCGGCGCAAGTCGTCGACGCGATCGATGCCTTCCTGACGCGGGACGTCCTGTCTCCGCCACCCGACAAGGACCGTCCATGACCTTCCGGCTTTCCAGCCTGCTTGCCGCTTCCGCCCTCGCCCTCAGCGGTTGCGCCACCGTTCCGGCAGGGGACGGCGCGCTATCGCTGGAAGTGAGCAAGGACTGCGGCGCTCGCCCCCGCTGCCACGCCACGCTCGGCGCGGCCTTGCAGGCGGCGAGTGCGGAGCCTGCCGATCGACCGGTGCGGATTGCCATTGGGCCAGGCGATTTCAACGAGCGGGTGGTGGCCGAGCGGTCCAACCTCGTCATCACCGGCTCCGGGCAGGATCGCACGCGGTTGCACCACGACCTTGTCGCCGAACATGCCGCCGCCTTGCACCGGGACCGCTGGGGCACGGCGGGATCGGCGACACTGACGATCACCGGCAAGGATGTTGCGGTTTCGGATCTCGCCGTCGAAAACGATTTCGACTACCTCGCCAACGATGCCCTGCCGTCCGCCGATCCGCGCAAGATCGGCAATTCGCAGGCGCTGGCCGTTCTTCTCGATACCACCAGCGACAAGGTGCGGTTCGACCGGGTGGCGATGCTGGGTTACCAGGACACGCTGTTCGCCCATGGCGGACGCGCCTATGTCCGCGACAGCCTGATCGCGGGCAACGTCGATTTCGTCTTCGGCGATGGCCAGCTTCTCATCGAGGACAGCGAGCTCCGCACCCGCCGACGCGTCGCAGCCGAGGCAGACGGCTTCGACAGCTTCCTCCTCGCGCCCTCCACGCCGATCGCTCAGGCGGTCGGCATCCTCGTCCACCGCTCGCGCCTGACGCGCGAGGACGGAGTGCGCGATGCCAGCATCGCACTGGCCCGACCCTGGCATCCGACCACCCGTTTCGCCGACGGTCGGTACGCCGATCCGGATGCCATCGGACAGGCGATCTTCGTCGATTGCTGGATGGACGCACACATCCACCCCGACCACTGGGCCAGCATGGCGGGCACGGCGCGCAGCGGGGCCAAGACCGACATTTTCACGCCACAGTCCTCGCGTTTCTGGGAAAGCGGGTCGACCGGGCCGGGCGCGCGCAAGGTCGATATCGGCATGACGTGGCAGCCACCGATGCCCTTTGCCGCGATGCGGGCCATCGTGCTGGACGGCTGGGCCGACTGAGGGTCTCTCCCCTTCGATAACACGTGCGGTCGGCGCGGCGCGCGGCGGTCGCCACCCCGACCTCGCCGTGCCGCGTATCAGCCGCCGCCCATCACGCCGGGCAGCCACAGCGACCGCGCGGGCAAGTAGGTGACAATGACCAGCGCGGCGATGAGCGTCAGGTAGAACGGCCAGATCGTGCGCACCAGTTCGACGACAGGCACGCGGCCCATAGCCGAAGCGACGAACAGCACCGATCCCACCGGCGGCGTCACCAGCCCGATGCCCAGGTTCAGCATCATGATGATGCCGAAGTGCACCGGGTCGACGCCCACGCCCATGGCGACCGGGAGCAGGATCGGCGTGGTGATCACGATCAGCGGCGCCATGTCCATGAACGTGCCGAGCGCGAGAAGCATCAGGTTGATCACCAGCAAGGTCAGGATCGGATTGTCGGTCAGCGTCCCGATGGCCCCGCCGAGCTGGGCGGGCACCTCGAGGATGGCCAGCGCGAAGCCGAAGGCGGTCGCCGCGGCGATGATGAACAGGACGAGCGCCGCGGTCCTCACCGACTTGCGCGCCGCTTCCCAGAAGGAGGACCAGCCGAGGCTGCGATAGACCAGCACGCCGACAAGGATCGTATAGATGACCGCGATGGCGGAGCTTTCGGTGGGCGTGAACATGCCGCTGAGGATGCCGCCCATGATGATGATCGCGGTCATCAGCCCGGGGATCGCATAGGCCGCCGCGCGGATCAGCGCCCGCCATCCCGGAAAATGGCCGAACGGCAGCTTGCGCGAACGGGCGACCAGCCATGCCGCCAGCATCAGCAGAAACCCGGTAAGCAAGCCCGGAAACACCCCGGCCAGGAGCAGGTCGCCTATCGACACGCCGATGCCCGAAGCCGCGGAATAGATGATCATGTTGTGCGACGGCGGAATCAGCAGCCCGACGATCGCCGCGGTGACAGTGACGTTCACCGAATAGTCCGGCGGATAATCCTTCTCCGTCATCAGCGGCACCATCGTCGAACCGATCGCCGAAGCGCTGGCGATGGCGGAGCCCGAGACGGCACCGAACATCATCGACGCGCCGACGTTGACGATGCCCAACCCGCCGCGAACACGGCCCACGGCGGCATCGGCCACGTTGACCAGTCGCTCGGCGATGCCTGCGCGGCACATCCGACAAGAGAAGATGCCACCTTATTCTCCCCCGATGGCGGCGATCCGCCGCACCACCGATTTCTGGCTGGGCGTGGTGATGAACTGGTCCCGAACCGGCGTCATCAAGGCGGCGAAGGCGTCGCGATCGACTTCGTTCACCCCCACGCCCGATGCGGCGATCACGGCCTTCGCCTCCGCCACGCGGCGATCCCACAGCGTGCGCATGTAGGGGACGGATGCCTTCGCCGCCTCGCGCACCAGCGCGCGGTCTGCGGGCGATAGCCGGTCCCATCGGTTTCGGCTCATGACGAGGGCTTCGGGCGTGAACTGGTGCCGCGAGAGGCTGAAGAACCGCGCCACCTCGTAATGCCGTTCGCCGACGAACGTGGGCCAGTTGTTCTCCGCCCCGTCGATGACCCCTTGCGCCAGCGCCTGGTAGATCTCGCCAAAGGGGATCGGCACCGCGTTGGCGCCCAGCGCATTGACCATGGCGATGGCAAGGTCCGATGCGGGCACGCGAAGCTTCAGCCCCTTCATGTCCGCCGGTGTCCGGATCGGCTCGCGGATGTTGTAGAAGCTGCGCGCGCCCGAATCGTAGATGTAAAGCCCGATCAAGCCGTGCGGTTCGAGCGACGCCAGAACCTCGTCACCGATGTCGCTGTCGACCACGTTCCGCATGTGCCCCACCGATCGGAACACGAAGGGCAGCGAGAACGGCAGGGTCATCAGCTCGATCGAATTGAGCGGAGCGAATTAGATCCGGTTGAGATCCAGCCCGCCGAAGCTGGTGATTTCCAGCATATCGGTTTCGCTGCCAAGCTGTCCGCCCGAGAAGACCTTGATGTTCAGCCGGCCGCCGGTGCGTTCGGACAGGTAGCGGCCCATGAACTCCACCGCGCGCACCCTCGGATAATCGGCCGGGTGCGCGTCGGCGCACGTGAGTGTTCCCGACATCGCCGAACGACAGCCGCCAAGCGCCATTCCGCCCGCTGCGGCTGGATCGCCGTGGTCACGTCTCGTTCGAACAATCCTTCAGGGGCGGCGGCAGGCTGACGAGGTGTCATGCGAGACCGATGCCGCGGGCCCAAGCGAGCCAGATTTCGGGCCAGATCGCAACTGGCAGGCCGGCGGCACGGCCCAATCCGAACCCGTGACCGCCACTGGCGAACAGATGCGTGTCGACCGGCACGCCCGCTTGCACCAGCGCAGCTCTCAGCGACAGGGCGTTGCCGATCGGCACGGCGGAGTCGTCCTCGGCATGGACGATGAAGTGCGGGGGCGTGTCGCCGGTGACGTTAAGGTGCGGCGCGTGTCGCCGCTCGTCCTCGATGGTCGGTTCCGGACCCAGCAGACGCAGGCGCGAACCGGCATGGGCATCGGGACCGGACATCTTCACGACCGGATAGATCGGAGCGGCGCAGAACGGGCGGGCCGACAGCTGGTCCGCCGCATCGACGGGGACGTAGAGCGGCTGTGCAAAGCGGGCCGCAAGGTCGGCGCATAAATGGCCGCCAGCGGAGAACCCGATCATTGCGACACGGTCCGGATCCAGCGCGAACTCGGCGTTGCGCTCCCTCACGAAGCGTATCGCCCGTTGCGCATCGACCAGCGCGACGTCGGCGCCATCGGCCCACCCGTCGCCGGGCAACCGGTAGAACAGGACAAAGGCCGCGATGCCCCGGTCGGCAAGCCAGGAGGCCATCTCGAACCCCTCGCGGTCGACCACGACATGGCGATAGCCGCCGCCCGGCGCGATCACGACCGCCGCACCTGTGTTCGCACCGCGGGGACGAAAGAGGGCGAGGCGCGGCCGCACGATCCCCGAGATCGCCCGGTCACGGATCGATGCATCATTGGAGCGCTCGACCAGTGATTCCCGCAAGGTTTCGGCCGGCGCAGCGATCGCGCCCGCAGGCCAGAGATCGATGACGGCATCCGGCCCACGATCGGAAGCGGTTGATCCCGGGGACAGAAGAACCTCTCGTGTCGCGTGAGAGGACGCCTGCCCCCGGGCACCCGAAACGGTGCTTGCCGCGAATAGGGACAGGCCGCCCGCCATGGCCGATCGGCGATCGATCACGGACGGGAAACCTTTGCGCGGCAAATGGGCGGGAGAGGGAGAGATCCCGCCCCACCGTTCGAACATCGGGCCACGGCGAGCGTGCGAAGCGGACAGGCGAAATCGCAGCGCGAGGCGCCTTGGCGATCCGGCCTGGTCTGGCAACGATGCAGACATCCGCGCAATTCTCCCGCCCGGCCTTGTTTTTGGTAACCGGTGTCATTTTCTATTGCCCGCTGCCGGTGGGTCTGTCAAGAACGGGCAAAGCAAAGAATGGAGGATGTTGCCGTGAACGCGTTCCGATCGCTTGCCGCAGGCGTGGCGCTGCTTTGCACGCCCTTGGCCGGGACGGTGGCCCATGCCTCTCCCCCCGATCCGACCGAGGGTGGTCGCGGCGGCCGGATCGTGAAGGTCACCACGCTCGCCAAGGACGGACCGGGCAGCCTTGCCGAAGCGCTGCGAACGAAGGGCAAGCGCGTCATCGTCTTCGAGGTCGGCGGCGCGATCGACCTTGCGCGATCCTCGCTCGACATCGTCGAACCCTACGTCACCATCGCCGGGCAGACCGCGCCCAGCCCCGGGATCACCATCCTGCGCGGCGGGATCGACGTGCGCACGCACGACGTGAAGATCAGCCACCTTCGCGTCCTGACCGGGGTCGACGGCCAAGCCAGGCGCAGCGGCTGGGAGGCCGACGCGCTAAGCACCGTCGCAGCCTCCAACGTGGTGATAGAGAACAACACCTTCATGTGGGCGATCGACGAGAACATGTCGGCCAGCGGCCCGCGTTTCACCGGCAAGACAGTGGAGGAGTGGCGCAAGGGAACGAGTCATGACATCGTCTTTCGCCTCAACCTCGCCGCCGAGGGCCTCGCCGATGCCAGCCACCCCAAGGGAGAACATTCCAAGGGATCGCTGATTCACGACAACGCGACCGGCATCGTCCTCGACCGAAATGTCTGGGCCCACAACGTCGAACGCTCGCCACTGCTGAAAGGCGGTGCGCAGGCGCTGATGATCAACAACCTGATCTACGATCCGCAACGCCGCGCGGTGCACTACAACCTCATGGACCTCGAATGGACCGGCCATGCCCCGGTCGACGGCATGCTGACGGCCATCGGCAACGTGATGCGCGGCGGGAACAGCACCGATCCCGGCCTCGCCTTCCTGATGATCGGCGGTGTCGGCGACTTGCGGTTCTATGGCCGGGACAACCGCGCCGTCGATCGGCATGGCAACAACCTGCCGATGTTCGGCCGCTATGGCGAGACGAGCGCCAGGATCATAGAGGAGCGCGAGCCGACAGCCAGCGTGAGCGGTTACGACATCATGCCCAGTGGCGAGGTCGAAACCAGGCTGCTGCGCGACGTCGGCGCGCGGCCCTGGGACCGGGGCGCGGAGGAACTGCGCGTGCTGTTCTTCATCGCGGAAGGTCGCGGCGAGGTGATCGACGACGAGCGCGAAGTCGGCGGCTATCCCGATATCAAGCCGACAGCGCGTCCCTTCGTCGCGGCGGATTGGAACCTCGACACGATGACCCCCCGCAGCGGCGCCTATCCCGGGCAGAAGGCTGCGGTGCAGGAGGATCTCAGCCGGCGCGACAGGCAGATGCGCGCGAAGGGCAACTGATCGCGCGAGAAGGGAAGCGAGGCGGCGCCGTGACGGCGCCGTCCTCACGGTCCCGGTCTAGCGCCGGATGTCGCCGGCGTCGTGATTGAAGGCGGCAAGTTCGCCCGCCGTGACGACGATCTGGTCGCCGGCCACGCCATGCTTCATCGCAGCCAGCGCGAGTCCGCTGCGCGCCGCTTCGCGCACGCCTTCTCCCGACAGATAAGCATGGAGCACGCCCGCGGCAAAGGCGTCGCCGGTGCCGATCCGGTCGACGATGTTCTCGACCTTGACCTCCGCCGTCTGCCAGTGATCGTCGCGCATGTCGACGCGGGCGGCGATGTGATGGATGCCACCCGATTCGACCCGGCGCGCGGTTGACGCGATCAGCAAAAGGTCTGGAAATGCCTCGAAGGCCGCTTCGGCCGCCTCGCGCCGCCGGTCGGGACCATCGCCGGAAAAGGTTCGGCCCAGCAGGAGCGAGATGTCGCGGTGGTTGCCGAACATGACCTGCGCCCCGCCCACCAGCTCGGCGAGGATGGCACGCGGATCGCTGTCCCACGCCGACCAGAGGTTCGCACGGTAGTTGCCGTCGAACGAAACCGGCACTCCGGCTTCGCGCGCCGCACCAACCACGGCGCGGGCCAGCGCCGTGCCGCCCGGCCCCAGCGCCGGGGTGATCCCCGACATGTGGAGCAGTCGCGCGCCTGCCAGGGCATCGGCGATGGGCAGCACGGCGGGCGATGCCAGCCCGAAGGCGCTGCCGTCCCGGTCGTAGGTGACCCGGCCGGGATTGGGACCGGCGGGCGGCTCGTAGAAATAGAGACCGATCCGGCCCGGCACGCTCACCGCATGCCGGGTGTCAACGCCTGTCGAGCGGATCGCCGAAACCGCACGGCGGCCCAGCGGATTATCGGGCAGGCAGGTCAGGATCCGGGCGGGAAGACCCAGCCCGGCCAGTGCCGCAGCGACGTTCGCTTCCGCCCCGCCGACCACGAGATCGAGGCTATTGGCCGATGCAAGCGGCACGCCCGGAGCCGCCGCAAGGCGGAGCAGAACCTCGCCGAAGCAGACGATCGGGCCGGGCTCCTCGCTCATCGGGCGAGCCAGCCACCGTCGACGGCCAGGACGTGTCCGGTGACGTAATCGGATGCCGGCGAAGCGAGGAAGACCGCTGCACCGGCGATATCCTCCGGCCGACCCCAGCGTCCGGCGGGAATGCGCTCCACGATCTGGCGGTTGCGGATCTCGTCGCCCTGCAGCGCGGCGGTGTTGTTGGTGGCGATATAGCCCGGCGCGATCGCGTTGACCTGCACGCCGCTGGCCGCCAGCTCGTTGGCCATCGCCTTCGTCACCCCGGCCACGCCCGATTTCGCCGCGGCGTAGCTCGGCACGCGGATGCCGCCCTGAAAGCTGAGCAGCGAGGCGATGTTGATGATCTTGCCCGCCCCTTTGGCGACCATGGAGCGAGACGCCGCCTGGCTGAGGAAGAAAAGCGCCTTCAGGTTGGTGTCGATCACCGCGTCCCAGTCTTCCTCGCTGAAGTCGGCAAGGTCGGCGCGGCGGATGATCCCGGCATTGTTGACGAGGATATCGACCCCTCCCAGCGCGTCGACGCATTCGTCGACGACGCGCGCGACCGGCGCGATCGAGGAAAGGTCGACCGGGATATCGATGCCCCGCCGACCCGTCGCGGCGATGGCGGCCAGGGTCTCGCCTGGCCGCGAACGACCCGCAAGGGCGACGTCCGCTCCGGCTTCGGCCAGGGCCACGGCGATCGCCTGCCCGATCCCGGTGTTGGCGCCGGTGACCAAGGCCACCTTGCCCGAAAGATCGAAGGATATGGCCATGGCGCTTACTTCAGCTGGCAGATGTCGAGAACGTTCATGTCGGTATAGTCGAGGTTTTCCCCGCCCATCGCCCAGATGAACGCATACTTCTTGGTTCCCGATCCCATGTGGATCGACCAGGGCGGGCTGATCACCGCCTCTTCGTTGGCGACGACGAGGTGCCGCATGCCGTCGGGCTCGCCCATGTAGTGCATGACCCGGTCCTGCGCTTCGGGAAGATCGAAGTAGAGGTAGATCTCGCTGCGCCGGTCGTGAAGATGCGGCGGCATCGTGTTCCAGACGCTGCCTTCCTCCAGCACGGTCAGGCCCAGCAGCAGTTGCGCGCTTTCGCACACGCCGGGGATGACCAGCTGGTAGATCGTGCGGTGATTGGAATTGGCGAGATCGCCGCGCTCGAGCGGATTGGCCTGGTCGAGCGTGACGTGGCGGATCGGGCAGACCTTGTGAGCGGGCAGCGAGGCGAGATAGAACCGGGCGCCCTGCCCTTCGAAGGTCACCTCGCGCGATCCCATCGGGATGTAGAGGCATTCCTTGTTCTTCATCGCGAAACGTTCGCCGTCGACGACGATCGCGCCTTCGCTGCCGATGTTCACGGCAGCCATCTCGCGCCGTTCGAGGAAGGGATGCCCCTTGGCGCTGGCCGGTTCGCTCTGCTCCGGAAGACGGATGCCGGCAGCGCCGGGAACCGCGCCGCCGATCACGAAGCGTTCGTTGTGCGAATAGTTGAGGTTGACCTCGCCCTCCACGAACATGCCCGAAACCAGGTAGCGGTCGCGCAACGCGTCGTTGGTGACGCTGTCCATCATGTCGGGATGCGTGGCGTGGAATGTCTTGCTGAACATGGCGGAAGCTCTCCCGATCCTGTCGATGGCCAGTTTTGGTAACCGGTGTCAAAGTCGCTCATAGGCCAAGACGCCCGCGCGTTTCAACCCCCGTTTCGGCCTGCGTGCCGGCGCGTCAGCGGCGCGGCGGCGCGACCGAGGAGCGGGGAACGATCTCCGACAGGAATTTCCAGTTCACCTCGCTCGCCTTGTCCGGTTCGACCAGCTTGGTCGCGGCGGCGCGCGCCATCGCGTTGATCGGCCAGCGCACGGTGGTCATCGGCGGCCAGATATGCGCGGCGATGGCGGTATCGTCGAACCCGATGATCGAAAGGTCGTCGGGCACGACGAGATCGCGGCGGCGCGCGGCGTGAAGCGCACCGGCGGCCATTTCGTCGTTGCTGGCGAAGATCGCTGTCGGCCGCGGCTGGCGGTCGAGCAGGTTGCCGCCCGCGGCAAGGCCGGATTCGAAGGTGTACATCCCCTCCTCCATCCGGTCCTCCCCGATTTCGAGGCCATGCCGCGCCATCGCCTCGCAAAACCCTTCGCGCCTCTCGAAGGCGGAGCGGAAGCCGTCGGGGCCCGCGATGAAGCCGATGTCGCGGTGACCTTCGGCAACGAGCAGGTCGACCGCCTCGCCCACGGCCTGGCGGTCGTTCGATTCGACCAGGTGTGCCGCGTCGTCGAGGTCGGCCGATCCCATCCGCACATATTCGCAGCCCAGTTCGACGCACAGCTCGGCCAGCGCGTCGTTTTCCGACAGAGGCGGCAGGATGAGCATGCCGAACGGTCGCTGCTGTTCGAGAAAATGGCGTACGTCGGCCAGGAGGCGCGGCGACTTTCTGTCGACCGGGCGGACGACGAGGGCGAACTCCGTGTCCTTCAGCACCTCGAGCACGCCCTGCTGGAAATTGAGCACCATCTGCGCGTTCGGGTTGTCGTGCAGCAGGCCGATGAGGAAATTGCGACGCAAGGCAAGCGCGCGCGCCTGGGGATTGGGAACGTAGCCGAGTTCGGCGATGACCTTTTCGACCTTTTCCCGCGTGTCCTTCTTCACAAGCGGAGATCGGTTGATGATCCGGCTGACCGTCTTCTTCGACACGCCCGACAGCCGCGCGACGTCGTTGATCGTCGGCTGACTGTCGCTCTTCAATAAATTCGCCATGATATCCGGTAGCCCCGCTCGATCCCCGTCCTACCGCATAATGCAGCCGTGGCAACGCTTCTTGCCATGCAAAATCCACCTTGCCTTTCACGCAATACCATTTATGACACCGGTTTCCAAAGACTAATCGGGCTAGGGTGGGGATTGATGGACAGGGCTGCTGCCATGCAGATCGCAACGGCGTTCCGGGACGCGCGCCTGGCCGGAACGATCGTGGCCGAATATCCGGGGGAACGGCCCCAGGATCTCGACGCGGCCTACCTCATCCAGGATTGCGGGCTCGAAATTGCCGGCAGTCCCGTCGTCGGCTGGAAAGTCGGCCGGATCAACCCGCCTCACACCGCGATACTGGGCTCAGACCGGCTGGCCGGGCCGGTCTTGGAGGGCACTGTCCGCACCGTCGAGGCTGGCGGCGTCCCGGTCGCGATGCCGATCTGCCCCGGCGGATTCGCCGCGGCCGAGGCCGAGTTCGTCGTGCGCTTGTCCGCAGATGCGGTCGCGGCAGCGCCGGAGGATGACGAGGCGACGCTGGCGATCATCGACGACATTGTCCTCGGGATCGAGATCGCCTCCTCGCCCTATCCCGGCATCAACGCGGACGGGCCCTGCGTCACGGTTTCCGATCGCGGCAACAATGGCGGGCTGGTGCTGGGCGCTTCTGTCCCGCGCGACCTCTGGGCAAGCCTGAACGATGTCGAGGTGGCGCTGACGATCGACGGTAGCGAGGTCGGCCGGGCCACGACCGCGACCATGCTGGATGGGCCGCTCGGTGCGGTGCGCTTCCTCCTCGCCAACTTGCGCTCGCGCGGGATCGAGACCCCAGCGGGTCTACTGATTTCGACAGGCGCCATCACCGGAGTGCACGAGATCGCCTCCGGCCAGGTGGCGGAGGGCACGTTCGCCGGCATCGGCTCGGTCCGCACGCTAGTCCGCTGACCGACGGTCCTGCGCGGCGTCAGCACGAGGGGCGCGGCGATCCTCCACTCCCGATAGCCTCTTCCTTGTCAGAGTGTCTGGCTGCTCCCGATCGTGCGACCTGTCCCCACCGGGCCTAGGCGCATAATCGCCAGCCTGCACAAATGCCCGGTCGCGGGCCGACAGGACAGGTAGAGAGAGCTTCGTGAAGGTCACCCAAGTCATCGCCAGACCCAACCGGATCGCACCGGCCCTCGCCGCCCTCGCGCTCGCCGCGGGTCTCGGCATCGCCGCCTGCACGAACGAAACGGGTGAAGCGGAGGTGGCGAGTGCCGCTGCGCCGGGCGACTGGCCCGGCTTTGGCGGCGACAGCGACGAAACGCATTACAGCCCGCTGGCCGAAATCACCGCCGACAACATCGACCAGATGGGCCTCGCTTGGTCGATGGACCTGCCGCTCGGCAACAGCGTGTCCGCGCCGCTTGCGGTCGACGGCGTTCTTTACGTCGTCACCGGCTATTCGATCGTGCGCGCGATCGACGCGCCGACGGGCAAGCTCCTCTGGGAATACGATCCCGAGGTGCCGGAAGCGGCAGGCGACAAGCTGCGCCAAGGCTGGGGCATGCGCGGCATAGCCTATGGCGAAGACAGGATTTTCGTCCCGACCCACGACGGGCGGATGATCGCGCTCGATGCGAGGGACGGCACCGTCGCCTGGACGGCGCAGACCCTGCCCAAGGACGACGCCTCGTTCATCTCCGGACCTCCGCGCTATTTCGATGGAAAGGTCATCATCGGCTTCGGCGGCGGCGACGTCGACGATATCCGCGGCTCCGTCACGACGCTCGACGCCCAGACCGGCAAGGAACTCTGGAAATTCTACACCGTCCCCGGCAACCCCGCCGATGGCTTCGAGAACGAGGCCATGGCGATGGCGGCAAAGACCTGGGCCGGGGAATGGTGGAAATACGGCGGCGGCGGCACCGTCTGGAACGCCATGACTTACGACCGGTCGACCAATTCCATCATATTGGGCGTGGGCAACGGTGCGCCGTGGAACCACAAGATCCGCAGCCAGGGCCAGGGCGACAATCTCTTTCTTTCGTCAATCGTTGCCCTCGATGCGGACACCGGCACCTACAAGTGGCACTACCAGACCAATCCCGGCGAAAGCTGGGACTACAACGCTTCGATGGACATCCAGCTCGCCGACATCGAGATCGGCGGCAAGAAGCGGCAGGTGCTGATGACCGCACCGAAGAACGGCTTCTTCTACGTGATCGACCGGGTCACCGGAAAGCTGATCAGCGCCGAACCCTTCGTGAAGGTCAGCTGGGCATCGAGGATCGATCTCGAGACAGGTCGGCCGGTCGAAAATCCGGACGCACGCTATAACGACGGCAAGACCTTCACGATGTGGCCCGGTCCGGTCGGCGCGCACACCTGGCTGCCGATGGCGTTCAACCCGAAGACGCGCCTCGTCTACATTCCGGCCATCGAGATGGCGACGAGCTACAACGATGTCGGCATCGAGCGCGCCAACTGGAAGCGCCGGCCGGGCGCGGCGGTCGACGGCGGGGCCAATCCGGACTTCGTGGTGAAGGACGCCGGCCCGCCGAACGGCACGAGTTCGCTGATCGCCTGGGACCCGGTTGCCCAGAAGAAGGTGTGGAGCGTGCCGACGCCGGGCATCTGGAACGGCGGCGTTTTGACGACAGCGGGCAGCCTGGTGTTCCAGGGGCGGATCGACGGCACCTTCGATGCCTACGCCGCCGACACCGGCAAGAAGGTCTGGAGCTTTGCCGCGCAGGCGCCCGTGACCGCGCCGCCGATCAGCTATTCGGCGGGTGGCAGGCAGTATGTGACCGTGCTCACCGGCATGGGCACCAGCGGCGCGGCTTTCGGCGCTTTGCTCCCGGTGTCGATCGACTATCGCAGCCAGGCGCGGCGGGTCCTGACCTTCGCAATCGGCGGCAAGGCGACACTGCCTGTCAGCGCAAGCGAACCCCTGACCCCTATGGCAGACCCGGATTACGCGGCGAACAAGGCTCTGGAGGACAAGGGTTACCTCACTTACGCCCTCCACTGCGCCGTCTGCCACGGGGTCGACGCGATCGCGTCCGGTCATGCGCCCGATCTGCGCAATTCCGGCCTGCCGCTGGACGCCGCGGCCTTTGCCAGCGTCGTGCGCGATGGCGTGCTGGTTCCGAACGGAATGCCGCGGTTCCATGAATTCGGCGAGGAGGAACTGGCCGGCCTGCGCCAATACCTGCGCGCCAAGGCAGCGGCCTGGCGGGCCGAAGGAGCCGCGAAAAGGTAAGGGGTCGCCGCTCGCCGGCTGCACAGGAAACGCGCCGAAACGGCATGCGCCCGGCTCGCACCGCGCGTCTGGTGGGCGGTGAGGGGCTCGAACCCCCGACCCTCTCGGTGTAAACGAGATGCTCTACCAACTGAGCTAACCGCCCGCGGCTGCGCGCTTAGCGCAAAGGGCCGGCTTGGGGAAGGCGCAGTTTTCATCTTCGCGGGCAAGGCCGTGCTTGTCAGCGGCATCGGCTTGCGCGAAACCTGGCCCATGAAAACCAACGCTTTTTCCGCAGCGCTCGCGCTTGCCCTCGCCAGCGCCATGGCCTCCAACATCGCCATTGCCCAGACGCCGGCCGAGATCGTGGAGGCGGCGCCGGCCAGCGCATGGCGCGAAATTGCCTCCGACGATCTCGTCATCATGACGCTGGCGCCCGATGCCGCCGGCCAGCCGCGCGAAGTGGCGATCCAGCTCTTTCCTGAGCCATGGTCATCGGCCTGGACCGCAAACGTCCGCGCCCTCGCCAAGGCGCATTGGTGGGACGGGATGACGGTCTACCGGTCGGTCGACAACTGGGTCGTGCAATGGGGCGAAGGCGATGTCGCCGAACCCAAGGCCCTGCCCGCCGCGATGCGCGCCACTGCGCCCGAGGGCTATGCGCTGCCGTGGCGCACGGGCCTTGTCGCGACGCTGTGGTCCGTTGATGGCCGTCGAGCAGCCGAAATGCCGGCCAAGGTAAAGACCGCGCCCGGCTCGCGCTTCGCCGATCCCTATGCCGCCGCGTTCGGCTATGTGAACGGCCTTCCGGTCGCGAGCGATCTGGAGACGCGCAACGGGCTCAGCGCACCGGGTAGGATCTGGCCGGTTCACTGCTACGCCTCTGTCGGCGTAGCCCGCGGATTGACGCCGGATGCCGGAAACGGGGCGGAACTCTACACCGTGATCGGCCATGCCCCGCGACAACTCGATCGCAACATCGCAGTCGTCGGCAGGATCGTGGCGGGCATCGAGCACCTCTCGATCCTGCCGCGCGGAACCGCTGAAGCGGGGGTCAACGCCACGGCGGCGGAGCGGACGCCCATCGCTTCGGTCCGCCTCGCCAGCGAACTGCCCGAAGCGGAAAGACCGCGCTTTCGCGTGTTGGACACCGATGGCGACACGTTCGCCCGCTGGGTGGAGGCCAAGGCGAATCGCAAGGATACCTTCTATTCCGTCCCCGCTGGCGGCGCCGACGTCTGCAACCTTCCCGTGCCGGTGCAGCCGGTCAGGGATTGAGCGAACCGGTCGCGGGCTTCGCTACACCCGGTCGGGCCGCTACACCCGGTCAGGCCGCTACACCCGGTCGGCTTGGGCCACCGCGTCGCTGGCGCGCAAGGCGCTGATGATGCGCGTCAGGTGAGCGAGGTCGCGCACCTCGATACCCACTTCGTAGGTGCCGAACAGGTCATCGCGCGATACCAGGCCGAGCTGGGTGATGTTGGCGTGGTTTGCCGCGAAGACACCGGTCATTTCCGACAGGGTACCGAGCCTGTTGTAGAGCATGACACGAAGGTTGCCGGTCGCCCCGTCGCTGCGCGGGTCCCACGACAGATCGATCCAGCGCTTGTCGTCCTCTTCCGCCAGGGTGAGGCAATCGATGGTGTGAACGCCAACCTTGCGCCCATCCTTTACGCCGACGATGCGATCGCCCGGCACCGGGTGACAGCAGCGCGAAAGCTTGAATTCGGCCCCCTTGGGCAGTCCGCGCAGCCGCACCGAGCGCGCCGGTGCGTGCCAGAAGCTGTCGTCGGGCAGTTCACCCGCGCTGCCGGGCACCAGCGCCTCCATCACGTCCTTTTCCGACAGCTTGGCATTGCCGATGGCCAGCATCAGCGCGGTCTCGTCCTCGAGGTCCAGCCGTTTGAGCGCGCCGGCGAGCGCCTTCTTGCCGACCTTGCCGGGCATGCGCTGGACAATCGAATCGAAGAGCTCCTGGCCGATGCGGGCGGTTTCGTCACGCTCCTTCTGACGAACCGAACGGCGGATGGCGGCCCGCGCCTTCGCCGTGACGACGAAGGACAGCCAGGATAGCTGCGGCTCGCTGTCGGGGCCCTTGATGATCTCGACGATGTCGCCGTTGGCGAGCGGCGTGCGCAGCGGCATGTGCCGCCCATTGATCTTGCACCCGACCGCGCTGGCGCCGAGGTTGGTGTGCACCGAAAAGGCGAAGTCGACCGGCGTCGAGCCCTTGGGCAGCTGGTACAGCGCGCCCTTGGGTGTGAAGGCGAAGATGCGATCCTGGTAGATCGCGAGCTTGGTCTGTTCGAGCAGTTCCTCGGCATCGGCGGCAGTGTCGAGGATCTCGATCAGGTCGCGCAGCCAGCCGACCTGCCCGTCAGGCGTCGTGCCGCCCTGCTTGTACGACCAGTGCGCGGCAAGCCCGAATTCGTTGGTGCGGTGCATTTCGCGGGTGCGTATCTGCACTTCGACGCGCATCGAGTTTTCGTAGACGAGCGAAGTGTGGAGCGAGCGATAGCCGTTCGACTTGGGTGTCGAGATATAGTCCTTGAACTTGCCAGGAATCATCGACCAGGTGCGGTGCAGGACGCCCAGCGCGCGATAGCAGTCCTCCGGCGTGTCGGTGATGACGCGAAACGCCATGATGTCGGTGATCTGTTCGAAGCTGACGTGCCGTTCGGCCATCTTCTTCCAGATCGAGAAGGGGTGCTTCTCGCGCCCCGACACTTCCACCGTCACCCCGCTTTCGGCCAGCGCCTGCTTGATGCGAAGGGCGATCTCGTCGACCTGCCCGCCTTCGACGCTGCGGATCTGCGCCAGCCGCCCGGTGATCGTGGCATAAGCCGCCGGTTCCAGCTGCTCGAAGGCTAGCAACTGCATCTCGCGCATGTATTCGTACATGCCGACCCGCTCGGCCAGCGGGGCGTAGATGTCCATCGTCTCGCGCGCGATGCGGCGGCGCTTCTCCTCGTTTGCGATGAAGTGGAGCGTGCGCATGTTGTGCAGCCGGTCGGCCAGCTTGACGAGAAGGACACGCAAGTCCTCGCTCATCGCCAGGAAGAGCTTGCGCAGGTTTTCCGCCGCCCGTTCGTTTTCCGGCATCTGCTCGATCTTGGACAGCTTGGTGACGCCGTCGACAAGCCGGGCCACATCGGGCCCGAAGTTCTTCTCGACGTCCTCGATCGTGGCGAGCGTATCTTCGACCGTGTCGTGGAGCAGAGCGGTGATGATCGTTTCCTGGTCCAGCTTCAGGTCGGTCATCAGGCCGGCGACTTCGACCGGGTGGCTGAAGTACGGGTCGCCGCTGGCCCGCTTCTGCGTGCCATGCTTCTGCACGGTATAGACGTAGGCACGGTTCAACATGCCCTCGTCCGCATCGGGATCGTAGGCCTTGACCCGTTCGACTAGTTCGTACTGACGCAGCATGCCGGGCTACGATGTGCGCATCCGATGCTGCGATGCAATGGCAAAAAGGCGACTATCTCGCGATTGCCGCGCCTTTTCCCGCGAGAGCCGGGCGATTATTGCGCCGCCGCTTCACCCGGTTGCGGCGCAGCGACAGGGTCGGAAGACAGATTGTCGTTGGCGGGTGCGACCGGCGGCTCGTCTGCGACCGAACCGCCCTGCCCGATCGCCGAACCGGGAGCGTATGACGGCGCCACCGGCACATCGGCCTCGGGCGTCATGCCTTCGGTTGCAGGGTTCCCGGTTGCAGGGTTCTCGGTTGCGGGGCTCTCGGTAGTCGACCCGGCCGATTCTTCGAGCAGGGTGGTTGCCCCCTTCACGAAGCCCTCGCCCTTCTTGGGCCGGTATGTCGGATCGATCTCGATGTCGCAGTTGAACTCCAGCCGTTCCTGGATCTCGCCGAGGTTGTCGCTGGTGCGGCCGCGCAGGCGATTGATCTCGATCTTGCGCTGGATGAGGTAGAGGTCGCGGTTCGCCGCATAGCCATCGCCGCAGCGTTCGCGGATCGCGTCGATCTGCGCATCGGTCTCGATCCGCGATTCCAGCGACGTCAAGGCGCCGACCGGGATCGCGTAATAGGGGCTGTTGAACGGCTTGCCGGCGACGAAGGGAATGATCGACAGGTCGACGATACGTCCGATCAGGTCGCGCACCGTCGTCGAACCCATGAACGGCAGATAGAGGTACGGCCCCGGCCCCACGCCGTAATAGCCCAGCGTATTGGCAAGACCGTTGTATTCGTAGCGCAAGTTGAAGGGCTTCTTCTTGGCGACGTCGAACACGCCGACGAGACCGATCGTGGTGTTGATCGCAAACCGGCCCAGCGTCTTGACCGCCTTGCCCGGCTTCAGCTGGAGCATGAAGTTCAGGAAATTGATCGGCTCGCCAAGGTTGCGCAGGAAATTGCCGAGGCCGCGGCGGATCGGCTTGGGGATGCCTTTGTCGTAGATCTTCGCGATCGGCTCGACGAGGGCGATGTCCACCGCTTCGACCGCCTTGTATGTCGCGGCGTTGAGCTTTTCCGCCGGGTCGCCGACCGGCGCGCCGACTTCGCCTTCGACCACGATTTCGTTGCCGGTATCCTCGCCGGCTTCGCCTTCCTGCGGCAGGGTGGCAACCGCACCCGGCGCAGCATCGCCGGCGGGCACGGGCTGCGCGGGATCGGTGCCGTCCTGCCAAAGCGCGGCGGCATCGACCGTCAGGTCGCCGAGCGCGCCGATTTCGAGGACGCGCGCGTCATCCGTTTCGAAGTCGGGTGCCGAAATCAGGGCCGGAGCGGCAACGCATTCCAGTTCGATCGCGCAGGCCTCGCCCGGTGCGGCCAGTGAAACGGAAAGCGCCAGAACCGAAACGATCATCGAAAGTACTTCCCTTGCCCAGCGCGCGCGAAAGCGTGGCCGGGGAATCGTGAATTTGCAACGTCATATGGCATTGCGCCCGGCCCGGCCAGTGCGCGGACCGGCGCAGTCGTTCAGCCCGCCCCCGCCGGCCCCGCAGAACTGGCCGGCTGGCGAAGGCTTCGCCTCAGCTCCAGCTCGCCTCGGGCGGAAGGCTCATCAGGATCGCCTCGACATTGCCCCCCGTCTTCAGGCCGAACAGCGTTCCCCGGTCGTAGACGAGGTTGAATTCGGCATAGCGGCCCCGCCATTCGAGCTGTTGGCGCTTGTCCGCCTCGTTCCACGCCATGTCCATGCGCCGACGCACCAGCCGCGGGTAGACGTCGAGAAACGCTTCGCCAACGTCGCGGGTCAGGGCGAAATTGCGCTCGAACCCGGCAAGGTCCTCGCATTCCATGTGATCGTAGAAAATACCCCCGACACCGCGCGCGACGCCGCGATGGGGGATGAAGAAGTATTCGTCCGCCCACTTGGCAAAGCGGTCGTAATAGGTCGGGTTGTGGCGCGCGCAGGCGGCGCGAAAGGCGGCGTGGAAATCGGCCGTATCCTCCTCGTAGGGGATCGGCGGATTGAGATCGGCACCGCCACCGAACCAGGCCGCCTGCGTCGTCAGGAAGCGGGTGTTCATGTGCACCGCGGGAACGTGCGGATTGGCCATGTGCGCGACGAGGCTGATGCCGGTGGCGGTGAACTGGGGCGCGTCTTCGCTGGCCCCGTTGATGGTGGCGGCGAACTGCGGCGCGAAGCTGCCGTGCACGGTCGAAACGTTGACGCCGACCTTTTCGAAGACCTTGCCCTTCATCACGCCGCGCACGCCGCCGCCGGGATTGTCGTTGCCCTCTTCCTCGCGGTCCCATTCGGTGAACTCGAACCTGGCGTCGCTGCCGGCCTCTCGCTCGATCGCTTCGAACTCGTCGCAGATGCGCGTACGAAGGGCTTCGAACCAGGCCTTGGCGGCGGCGGTCTGTTCTTTCCACTCGGTCATAGGGATGCGCTTGCCAAAGCCTGCGCCCTGCGGCAATAGCCTGCGTATGGTTCCCGTTTCGTTCGCACCCTTCTCCTTTGCCGGCGAGGATTGGCACATCGTCGACGGCCGGGCGCTCTACTGGCCTCGCGAGCGGACGCTGCTCGTCGCCGACCTGCACCTCGAAAAGGCGAGCTGGTATGCGAAGGCCGGACAGCCGCTGCCGCCCTACGACAGCCGCGAGACGCTCGAACGGGTCGCCGGAGCGATCCGGGCGACCGGTGCGCGGCGGGTCTTCACGCTGGGCGACAATTTCCACGACGGCGAGGGTCCCGAACGGCTTGAGCCCCATGCCAGGGGCATGCTCGATGCGCTGACCCGAGCGGTCGACTGGGTCTGGGTGACGGGCAACCACGACGAGAAGGACGGGCTGCGGCGCGCGCCCGGCGGAACGCAGGTCGAGGAGCTGGACGTCGGCGGCATGTTGCTGCGGCATCGCACCGTGCCGGGCGAAACGCGGCCCGAACTGTCGGGCCATTTCCACCCGCGGCTGCAGGTCTCGATCAGGGGGCGGCGCATCGTTCGTCCCTGCGCCGTGGCAGCGGGCGCGAAGATGATCCTGCCCGCGTTCGGCGCGCTGACCGCCGGGATGGATGCCGCCGACCCGGCGATTCGCGCCGCCTTGCGCCCCGCGCTTCAGGCCGATGCCATTGTCCCTGCCGCGGGCCGGTTGCTGCGATTCCCGCTCTGGAGTGCGGCAGCCTAGCATCACCGGACGCGGAACCGGCACCGAAGACGCGCGTAGACCCTTTAATCGCGGCGCGTTTCGCTTTAAGGCCGCGCGCGTGGGGGAGACTCGCTCGACGAACTCGGGCACCTTGCCGTTTTGCGGTCCCCTCACCACATTGTGCAACGAACCACGAGGAGAAGGCCCCATATCACGTCCACCCCGCCGCTCACTTCAACCGCCGGTCAAGAGCGGACCGCGCTTCAACGAATTCATTCAGGCAGATAAGGTTCGCGTCATCGATGACGAGGGCGAGAATCTTGGGGTGTTGTACACGCGCGAGGCGATCGAGCGCGCGGCCGAAGTAGGCCTCGACCTCGTCGAGGTGTCTCCCAACGCGGACCCGCCGGTCTGCAAGTTCCTCGATGTCGGCAAGTTCCGCTACGAAGCGCAGAAAAAGGCGAATCTCGCCCGCAAGACGCAGAAGACGCAAGAACTCAAAGAGATCAAGATGCGTCCCAACATCGACGATCACGATTACGACGTGAAGATGCGCAACGTGATCAAGTTCATCGAACATGGCGACAAGGTGAAGTGCACCCTGCGCTTCCGGGGGCGCGAAATGGCACACCAGGAACTCGGCATCGAGTTGCTGAACCGGGTCCGTGCCGATGTCGACGAAATCGCCAAGGTCGAAGCCTTTCCGCGGCTCGAAGGTCGGCAGATGGTGATGGTGCTGGCGCCGAAGTAAGGCGCGGCATGCGAACGCCCGCCGCTCAGTCGGCGGGCGGCTCCCACAATTCCACCGCGTTGCCGTCCGGATCGTGGATTCGGGCGAAACGCCCCGTTTCGGGCGAATCCCATTCGGCTCGCCGCTCCGCCCCGATGCCGGCCGCTTGCAGTCGCATGACCAGCGCATCCAGGCCGGAAACCCGCAAGTTCAGCATGAAGGTCTTGTCGGCGGCGAAATAGTCGCTGTCGTCCGCGAAGGGCGCGAAGACGACCGGTCCGCCGCTTGCCTGCCAGAACCACTCGGAAGGTTCCCCATCGGCGCCCCCGCCGCACCCGGCGCCCACGCCGAGATGATCGCGGTACCACGCCGCCATCGCCACGGGATCGCGGCAGCGGAAGAAGAATCCCCCTATCCCGAGAACCTGTCCATCTTGCATCGCTGGCCTCCCGGCTTGCCCTGTCGTGGTGGCAGGCTAGAACGCCAAGGGGATCGGGGGAAGAACGGAACATGACGGCACGGCGCATCGGGTTCTGGCTTGGCCTGTCGCTGATGATGGTGATCATCGTCCTGCCCCCGCCGGCGGGAATGGATGCGTCGGCATGGCACGTCGCCGGCCTCGTGCTGTGGATGGCGGCCTGGTGGATGACCGAGGCGGTGCCACTGTCGGCGACCGCGCTGCTGCCCTTCGTCGTCCTGCCGCTCGCCAGCGTGTCTCCGGCCAAGGCGGTCGCCGCGTCCTATTATTCGCCGATCATCTTCCTGATCCTGGGCGGGGCGATGCTGGCACTCGCGATCGAGCGGACCGGCCTTCACCGCAGGCTGGCGCGCGGTCTCGTGCGCATCGGCGGCCACAGCGCCTTTTCGATGCTCTTCGCCTTCATGGCCGCGACCGCGCTCCTGTCGATGCTCATCAGCAATACCAGCTCGGCGCTGATCATGGTGCCCATGGCGCTGGCGGTCATAGCAGGCGGCACCGGGGAAGCGCCGGGCGATGCCCCGTCGCAGGCCGGAATTGCCGGCGCGCTTCCCATCGGCATCGCCTTTGCCGCCACCATCGGCGGCTTCGGCACCATCATCGGCACGCCCACGAATGCGATCGCCGCCGCGCTGCTCGACGAGATGCTGGGCGTCAGGATCGGTTTCGCGCAATGGATGGCATTCGGCCTGCCGCTGGTGGCGATTGCCCTGCCGGTCGCCGCCGTCCTGATCGCGCGGGTGCAGCGGCTTTCGACCGCGCCGTTCGACATCGCCGCCGCCCGCGCCGCGCTCGCCTGCGACCCGCAATGGACCACGCCGGAAAAGCGGCTCGCCGTCATCATCGCCCTCGCCTTCCTGGGCTGGCTGGCGATCCCCTTCGTCGAGGATTACCTGCCGGCCGATTCGCTGACCGACGGGACAGTCGCCGTGATCGCGGCGCTGATCCTGTTCGTCCTGCCGGACGGCACCGGGCGCAGGATGCTCACCTGGCCCGAAGCGAACCGCGCACCGTGGGACGTGCTGCTGCTGTTCGGCGGCGGACTGGCGCTGGCGGGCGGGATGGACGCGTCGGGCCTTGCCGAATGGCTGGGCCGGATGCTGCTGCCGTTGCAAGCGATACCCCTGTTCATCGTCGCGATGGCGATCTGCGCCCTCGTCATCGTCATCACCGAATTCGCCAGCAATGTCGCCACCGGCAGCGCGATCATTCCGATCGTGGCGGGGCTGATCGCGGCGCTGGGCGTCGATCCCCTGCTGCTCGCGGTGCCCGCGGCCATCGCCGCCTCGTGGGGCTTCATGCTGCCTGCGGGGACCGGGCCAAACGCCATTGCGTGGAGCTCGGGCCGCGTCGCCCTTCCCGCGATGATCCGATCGGGCCTGTTGCTGGACCTTGCCGGCGTGATCCTGCTCCCCGGCGTGGTCTGGATCGTCGTCCTGCTGCTTTAGGGGATTTCGCCGCGTTCGCGGCGGATCTTGCGCCACTTGGCGACATTGGCGTTGTGCTGGTCGAGGGTGTCGGCAAAGGCGTGCCCGCCCGAACCGTCGGCCACCATGTAGAGCGCCTTCGTCGGCGCCGGATGCAGCACGGCCAGGATCGATTCGCGGCCCGGATTGGTGATCGGCCCCGTCGGCAATCCGGCCATCGAGTAGGTGTTGTAGCCGTTCACCGCCATGATCTCCGACCGTTTGATCCGGCGGCCCAGCGGCTTGCCCTTCGTAATCGGGTAGATGATCGTAGGGTCGGCCTGAAGCCGCATGCCGATGCGCAGGCGATTGGTGTAGAGACCTGCGACCATGCGCCGTTCGGACGGGACGCCGGTTTCCTTCTCGACGATGGCGGCCAGGCTCAGCGCCTCGTTCACGGTCGCGACCGGCAGGTTGCTGTCACGCTTGGGCCATTCGGCGGCGAGGAAATCGCGCATCGCCTTCTGCATCCGGTCGAGCACCGCCTGCCGCGTCTCGCCCCGCTCGAAATCGTAGCTGTCGGGCAGGACCGACCCTTCGGCCGGCACCGCGACAGTGCCGGTGAGCAGCGGTTCGGCCATCAGCCGTTCGTGCACCATGATCGAGGGGAGGCCCTCGGGCACCGTCACCATGCGGCGCAGGACCTGCCCGTGCTGCAGCGTGTCGAGGATCGTCGCCGAATTGGCGCCTGCCGGCACCAGGAACTCGCCCGCCTTGATCGGATCGCCGCTGCCGAGGATCTTCGCCCGCAGCAGGAATGCCTCGGACGAACCGATCAGGCCTTCGTCTTCGAGCTTGGCCGCGGTCGAGCTGAGCGACGCGCCGTCGGGCACGACGAAGGCCGTGTCCTTTGCCACTTGCGACCCGCCGTACCAGCCCGACGCGAACCAGCCGGCCACGCCCGCGATGGCGAGGACCACCACCGCGGCAGCGACGACGAGCCCGCGCTTCATGGCGTCAGTCGACCGCCTTCATCACCAGCGAAGCGTTGGTGCCGCCGAACCCGAACGAGTTGTTAAGCACCGCCTTCACCGCGCGCTTTTTCGCCACCTTGGGCACCAGGTCGACACCCTCGGTCCCCTCGTCGGGATCGTCGAGGTTGAGCGTGGGCGGAACGATCTGGTCGCGGATAGCAAGGATGCAGAAGATCGCCTCGACCGCGCCCGCGCCGCCGAGTAGGTGGCCGATCGCCGACTTGGTCGAGCTCATCGACGCGCCGCCGAGATCGTCGCCCAGCACGCGCTTCACCGCGGCCAGTTCGATCGTATCGGCCATCGTCGAGGTGCCGTGCGCGTTGACATAGTCAATGTCGCCCGCGCCGAGCCCCGCCTTCTTCAACGCCATACGCATCGCGTTTTCCGCGCCCTTGCCCTCGGGGTGCGGCGCGGTGACGTGATAGGCATCGCCCGAAAGGCCGTAGCCGACGACTTCGGCGTAGATCTTCGCACCGCGCGCCTTGGCATGTTCGTACTCTTCCAGCACGACGACGCCCGCGCCCTCGCCCATGACGAAGCCGTCGCGGCCCTTGTCATAGGGACGGCTCGCCTTTTCCGGCGCGTCGTTCGAGGAACAGTTGAGTGCCTTGGCCTGCGCGAAACCGGCAATGCCGATCGGGCAGATGGTCGATTCCGCGCCACCGGCCAGCATGACGTCGGCATCGCCGTCCCTGATCATCCGCGCCGCGTCGCCGATCGAGTGCGCGCCGGTCGAACAGGCGGTGACGACCGCGTGATTGGGGCCCATGAGGCCGTACTTGATCGAGACCTGGCCGGAGATGAGATTGATCAGGCGCCCGTGCACAAAGTGCGGGCTTACCCGCGCCGGACCGCGTTCGGCCAAAACCAGCGACTCGCTCTCGATGCCCGGCAATCCGCCGATGCCCGAACCGATCGAGCAGCCGGCCCGCAGCTTGAGATCGTCGTCCATCTCGGTCAGACCCGCATCCTCCAGCGCCTGGCCGGCGGCGTCGATGCCATAGACGATGAAGGGATCGACCTGGCGACGGATCTTGAAATCGACGCGCCTGTCGGGATCGAAGCCGTATTCGTGATCGGCGGGCTTCACCTCGCAGGCGATCGTGCACTTCTGGTCGGATGCGTCGAAGCGCGTGATCTGGCCCGCACCGCTCTTGCCGGCGATCAGGTTCTTCCAGGTAGTCTCGACATCGGCGCCCAGGGGGGTGACGAGGCCAAGTCCGGTAACGACGACACGACGCATCTACGGTCCTTCCGTTCTCTTCGCAGCGGCCCGATACGCTATGGGCCGCAAACGCAACAGGCCCAGCCCCGCGGGCCGAGCCTGTCGACATAGGCCCGATCCGCAGGCGCGGCGGGCAGAGCGAGGGGTGATTAGCCCTTGTGCTCTTCGATGTACTTCACGGCGTCGCCAACGGTCGTGATCTTTTCCGCGGCGTCGTCGGGGATCTCGACCCCGAACTCTTCCTCGAAAGCCATGACCAGCTCGACGATGTCGAGGCTGTCCGCGCCAAGATCGTCGATGAAGCTGGCGTCCATCGTCACCTTGTCGGCTTCCACGCCCAGGTGTTCGACGACGATCTTCTTAACGCGTTCCTCGGTATCGCTCATGGGTAACCCTCTCGCTCAAAGCGGTGAATAGTTCGAACGCCGCCCTAATGAAGCGTTTCGGGCGTTGCAAGGGGAATGAGCCGATCCCCACAGACGTAGCGTGAAATGTATCAGGCTGCGCTGCGGACCCCGGTCAGGCCGCGCCCCGTCGCGGCGAAAGCCACGAAGCGCGGAAACAGGACCAGCCCGACCGGGAACCAGACGACGATGAGATTCGACCAGTAGATGTTATCCGGCCGCGAGAACACCGCGATCACCACCAGCCAGCCAAGCGTAACGGGCACCACGCGCCATGCGAGCGGCCCGGCCCCCAGCCAGCCCAGCATCGTCGCCAGCATCAACAGCCCGCCCGCACCCACTCCGACTGCGCGATAGATCGAATTGGCAACGTAAGTGAACATGGTCCCGGTAACACCGATCCGCCCGCTCCACCCTTGCGAGGTCAGTCCGGCTCCGCCGCGCGCGTCGATGACGTTGAGGGTGTGCCAGCCATAGAACGCAGCGACGAGCGCCAATGCGCCGAGCCACAGGCCGATGCGCGACCTGCCGCCGCCGATCACGGCGATGGCCAGCCCGAGCAGGAGCGCAATGACCGCGAATTCGCGGAACAGGCAGGCGATCGCGAAGCACACGACAGCGCCCCCCTCACGCGAAGGCCGCCACAGGGCGAAACCGAGCGCCATGAACAGGGACGCCCAGGTCTCGTGATTGAGGAAGGTGACGTAGAAGGCCATGAAACCGCCGGCAAGAATCGCGGTGAAGGCGGCGATCACCTCGAGCGGATGGAAGCGGGCGCGATGCAGGGCGATGGACCAGGCGAGCGCGGCCGCGACAAGCAAGCCGCGGGCCAGCCATGCCGATAGCTCGTCGCCGAGATTTGCAGTCAGGAACGCGAATGTCGGAGCACGCACCGTAAACCACGGCATGACCGGGTAGCCGTGCGCGTTCTGGAGTGCGATCGCCGTCTCGTAATAGCCCCGGCCCGCCGCCATCTGCGCGGCGATCGCCTGGTACAGTTCGCGATCGCCGAAGCCCGGCGGCTCGGGCGACGGCCTCGAATAGCCAGGCATGAAGCCCGAAAGCCAGTGGACCGCGAGAACCACGGCAACGAGGATGGCGAGCCGGGCCAGCCATACGCCGTGCCGCCGTAGCGTATGCCCGATGCCCTCTGCCGCCGCGCGCCACCGATCCACTGTCAATCCTCCATTACCGGACCGATGACAGGCGGCGGACTGCCGCCGCTCAGTCGCCGATGTTGTCGGTGCGGACCAGCTTGGCGAGATCGGCCTGCGGCTTGTCCATCGTGCGGATGTGCAGTTCGCGCAGCTGCTGCGGGGCGACGACGGTCGGCGCCTGCATCATCAGATCCTCGCCGCGCTGGTTCATCGGGAAGGCGATGACCTCGCGGATCGCGCTTTCGCCCGCGAGCAGCATGACGATGCGGTCGATGCCCGGCGCCGAACCGCCGTGGGGCGGTGCGCCGTACTTGAAGGCGTTGATCATGCCCGAGAAGTTCTCGTCGACCTCGTGCCTCGAATAGCCGGCGATCTCGAAGGCCTTGTACATGATCTCGGGCTTGTGGTTCCGGATCGCGCCCGACGACAGTTCGTAGCCGTTGCAGACGATGTCGTACTGCCAGGCGAGGATGTCGAGCGGGTCCTTCGTTTCCAGCGCTTCCATCTCGCCCTGCGGCATCGAGAACGGGTTGTGGCTGAAATCGACTTTCTTCAGCTCCTCGTCGTACTCGAACATCGGGAAGTCGACGATCCAGCAGAACTTGAAGCAGCCCTGCTCGACCAGGCCCAGTTCCTCCGCGACGCGGGTGCGGGCGGCGCCGGCCAGCTTGGCGGCGTCCTTTTCCTTGCCGGCGGCGAAGAACAGGCCGTCATCGGGGCCGAGGCCGAGCTGGGCATAAAGCTTCTCCATCCCCTCGGTGCCGTGGTTCTTGGCGACGGGTCCGCCGAATTCGCCGCCCTTGCGGGTGACGTAGCCCAGCCCTGCGAACCCTTCGCCGCGCGCCCAATTGTTCATGTCGTCGAAGAACTTGCGGCTCTTGTTGGCGGTGTTCGGCGCCGGGATGACGCGGACCTTGCCGCCGGTGCCGACGATCTTTTCGAACAGCCCGAAGCCGGACTGCACGAAATGCTCCGACACGTCAGAAATGATCAGCGGGTTGCGCAGGTCCGGCTTGTCGCTGCCGTATTTCAGCATCGCCTCGGCATAAGGGATGCGCGGGAAGCTGCCGGCGGGCGTGACGGTGAAGCCGTCCGCGAACTCCTCGAACACGCCGGCCAGCACGGGCTCGAGCATCTGGAAGATGTCTTCCTGCGTGACGTAGCTCATCTCGAAGTCGAGCTGGTAGAATTCGAGGCTGCGATCGGCGCGCAGGTCCTCGTCGCGGAAGCAGGGCGCGATCTGGAAATAACGGTCGAAGCCCGACACCATCAGCATCTGCTTGAACATCTGCGGCGCCTGCGGCAGCGCATAGAACTTGCCCGGATGCATGCGGCTGGGCACGAGGAAGTCGCGCGCGCCTTCCGGGCTCGAGGCGGTCAGGATCGGGGTCTGGTATTCGAGGAAGCCCTGCTCGGTCATGCGACGGCGCAGGCTGCCGATGACCTGCGACCGCAGCACGATGTTGCGGTGAACGCGTTCGCGACGCAGGTCGAGGAAGCGGTGCTTGAGGCGGATTTCCTCAGGGTATTCCTGCTCGCCGGCAACCGGCATCGGCAGTTCCTCGGCGCGGCTCTGCACCATGATCGCGCGGGCGAAGACCTCGATCTCGCCGGTCGCGAGGTTGGCGTTCACCGTCGAGGGCGTCCGCGCCTTGACCACGCCGTCGATGGTGACGACCGATTCGACCCGCAGCCGGTCCAGCACTTCGAGCGCCGGGCTGTCTTCGTCGGCGACGATCTGGGTCATGCCGTAATGGTCGCGCAAGTCGACGAACAGCACGCCGCCGTGGTCGCGCTTGCGATGGACCCAGCCGGAGAGGCGGACGGTCTCGCCGACGTTGGCGGCGGAAAGTGCGCCGCAGGTATGGGTGCGATACGGGTGCATGATCTCTTCGCTTCGGAAACAGGAAAAAGGATTGGCGCCGCCCCTAGGGCAAGCGCGCCGCGATTTCCAGTGGCGCAAAGCGTTACCGCGCCGGCAACCAAGCTTTTCAGGAAATGCGCTCAATCTCTTCTTAACCATCGCCCGCTTAGAACAGGCGAACCTGCAACAAGGGATCGATGCATGTTCGCCAGCAATATCTTCGGGAACGAAGACGAGCTCTTCGCCTTCCTCGGCGACGTGGAGGCGCTGTTGCGCCGGGGTCAGCCCGACGTGGCCGCGGGTCTGCTGGAAGGCCAGCTGGGCGACCTGGCCGACGAGGGCAACGATCTCGCCAAGCTGTGCCTGAAGGTGCCGGTCAGCGCGGTGCGTGTCGTCGGCTGGGAACAGCTGGGCGAGAAGATGAAGAAGCTGGACCGGCCCGGCAAGCCGATCACCGCCATCTCCATCGACATCTCGGCCCCGTTCGAGATGCCGGTGCTCGATGCCAAGCACGGCAATTTCTACGAGCCCGATCTCGACACCGTGTTTTATTCCGACAGCCTCTACAAGTTCACCGGTTCCGACCGGCAGACGATGATGGACGCCTATTCGGCCAAGGGTCCGGCCTGGTCGGGGCATTTCGAGAATGTCGACAACACCATCGCCGTGCGCGGTCTGGGCGGCCTCTACGGCGAAGTGCTGCTGGCGCAGAAACGCTGCCGCAGCGACGATCACAACGACGCGATGGAACAGGACGCGGCGGCCATCGCCTCGGCCTTCATCGCGGTCCGCCTGCACCAGGCGATCAAGGCCACCGCCGAGGGGCGCGGCATGCCACGCCCGTTCACGCTCATCGTCGGCAACAACGAAAGTTTCCCCTATTTCGACGCGCCGGTGGTGACCCGCTTCGAGTACGAAGAGATGCTCGATGCCGAGGGCGAGGAGGACGGCGGCGCCTATGACGAGATGTTCGCTGCGCTGCATATCGCCCCGCCCCCCGACGATTACGACCCGTTCGCCAGCCTGCCCGGCGAGGACCAGGTGTCGGGCGCATCGCTGCGCAAGCGCCTGCGCGAAATCGCGCCCGAACCGCAGGTTGCCAACGACATCGCGCCGTCCGGCCTGGGCGGGCTTCTCAACAAGTTCCTGAAACGAAGCGCCTGACGCAAGGAATTCTCGGATGGGATTTGCCAGTCAACTTTTCGCCACGGAAGACCAGGAGCGCGCGTTCCGCGACGAGGTCGAGGGGCTTCTTCGCAAGGCGTGCAGCGACGATGCGCTTGCCCTTGTCGACGCGCGCTTGGTCGAGCTTGCCGATCAACCGGTGGCCGCCGCCGCGCTGGCCGTCGATCCCGGCCACGTTCGCCTCACCGGCTGGGACAAGCTGCCGCGCACGATCGCGGCGCTCGACGTGCATGGCCAGCCGATCAGCGCGATCTCGGTCGATTTCGCCCGCCCTTCGAACGAGACCGATGGGCCGGTCATCGAAACAAGCTACTACTGCGACGACGTCTTTCCCTTCTCCACCAGCGATCGCGGCAAGATCGCGTCGAGCTACGGGCGGGGCGTGGTTCGCTGGCGCGACAAGCACGACCACCGCGACCGCGAGATCGGCGTGACCGGCCTCGCCCCGCTCTACCCGGCTTTCTCCGCGATGCAGGCCCTGGGCGACGCCCAGCCGCAGGCGCAGGACGCGGCCCGCCTCGCCAGGGTGCGCTGCGCGGTTCTGCTCCACATCGCCGCCCACCGTGCCGTCCATGAAGACGGTCTTCCGCACGCCCTCGTCGTCCTGTGCGGCAGCGACGAGGATTATCCCTTTTTCGACGCCCCGGTCACGACCCGCGACGAGTACGAGGAAGCGACCGACGCCCAGGCCGAGGCGGGCGATACCGACGAGGCGCTGTTCACGCCGCTCACCACCCTTGCCCCGGTCCGGCCCAACGCCACCTACCGCTTCGAGCCGGAAACGGAGCATGTCTCGGGCCGCTCCCTGCGCCACAAGCTGGTGCGCGAACGGCAGGAAAACGCCAACGACGCGGGCGAGGAGAGCGAAGCGGAACCGGCTCGGCCAGGCCTGCTCGGACGGCTGTTCCGCCGCTCCGCCTGACCCGCGCAAGGGCCGCAGCCGCGCCCTTTGCGCCACAACCCGGCGCAAAACCGGGCATGGGCCGTCATGCGCCGTTGAACGCGCGCGCCGGCGCGGCTAATGCGCGCAGTCAATGAAAATACACGGACTGATTACCTCCACCGATGAGCTGACCGCGCTTTGCGACCGTTTCGCCAGCGCCGACTTCGTCGCCGTGGACACCGAATTCATGCGCGAGTCGACGTACTGGCCGCTGCTCTGTCTCGTCCAGATTTCGGACGGCAAGGAAGCCGCCGCGATCGACCCGCTGGCCGACGGCATAGACCTGAAGCCGCTGCTCGACCTGCTCACTGATAACGAAGACGTGCTCAAGGTCTTCCATGCCGGCGGGCAGGACGTCGAAATCATCTACAACCTGACCGGCCGCACGCCGCACCCGATCTTCGACACGCAGATCGCGATGATGGCGATCAGCCAGTCGGAGCAGATCGGCTATTCGAACCTGGTCGAGACCTGGCTGGGCCTGACGATCGACAAGGGCGCGCGGTTCACCGACTGGAGCCGCCGGCCCCTGACGGACCGGCAGCTCGAATACGCGGTCGGCGACGTCACCTACCTTGCCAAGATTTTCCCCCGCATCCTCAAGAAGCTGATCAAGACCGGGCGCGGCGTCTGGCTCGACCACGAGATGGAAAAGCTGGCCGATCCCGCCAACTACGCCACCGATGCCGACACGCTGTGGCATCGCATCCGGGCCCCGGGCCGCAATCCGCAGGTGCTGGGCCGGCTCAAGGCTCTGGCCGCCTGGCGCGAGACCGAGGCGCAGGACAAGGACATCCCGCGTGGCCGGATCATGCGCGACGAAACGCTGGCCGATCTCGCCAGCCACCCGCCGAAGAAGCAGGCGGACCTTGCCAAGGTGCGCGGGCTGTCCAACGGGTGGAAGGAAAACGACATCGGCAAGCGGCTGATGAAGACGCTCGATGCCGCCGTGCCACTGCCCGAAGACGAGATGCCCGAACGCAAGCGCGGCGCGCCGCTGGGCAAGGAGGGCGCTCTCGTCGCCGACCTGCTCAAGCTCCTGCTCAAGATCCGCGCGCGCGAGATCGATGTCGCCGCGCGGCTCCTGGCACGGGCCGATGATCTCGAACAGCTTGCCGCCGGCGTGCGCAAGGGGTTGAGCCTGCTGGAAGGCTGGCGCTTCGAAACCTTTGGCCGCGACGCCCTTTCCCTTGTGGAAGGCAAGCTGGGCTTCGGAGTCGAGAACGGCCGGCTCAAGATGACGCGCATCGCCGACGTGCCCGAAGATGGCAGGCCTGCCGAACCTGAAGTCGAAGCCGGCGACGTAAGCGCGATGACGGACGGAGCGGCGGAGAGCGAGAAGGCGTGAGCGCGACCTACCTGCCGACGATCAAGCAACTGCAGTACCTGATCGCGCTGCACGAGCATGGTCACTTCGGCAGGGCCGCCGAATCCTGCTTCGTTTCGCAATCGACGCTCTCTGCGGGCATTCGCGAGCTCGAATCGCTGCTGGGCGTGACGCTGGTCGAACGCACGCGCCGCGTGGTGCGCTTCACGCCGCTGGGCGAGCAAGTGGTCGCCAAGGCGCATCGCCTTCTGCGCGAGGCGGAGGAACTGTCCGATCTTGTCCAGTCCGCCGGACAGCCGCTGTCCGGCGAATTGCGGATGAGCGTCATTCCGACCATCGCGCCGTTTCTCCTGCCCCGCATCCTGCCGCGCCTGCGCCGAGAGAGGCCCAAGCTGAAGCTGTTCCTGCGCGAGGAGCCGAGCGCCGACGCCATCGAATCGCTGCACCATGGCCGCGCGGACTGCGTGCTTCTCGCCCTTCCCTTCCCGACCGGCGATGTCGAGGTCGCGTCGATCTGCACCGACGAACTCTACGTCGCCTTTCCCAAGGACGATCCGCGTGATCCGCCGGCAGAGGTGCCGCCCGCGATGATCGACGAGACGCGCCTGTTGCTGCTCGAAGACGGCCACTGCCTGAAGGAACACGCGCTGGCCGCGTGCAACCGGCCGGAAATGCGGGCCAGCGCGACGATGATCGGCACCTCGCTCCACACCCTGGTGCAGATGGTCGACAACGGCCTTGGTCTGACCATGCTGCCGCGCATGGCGATCGACGCAGGCATCCTGAACGGCACCGACGTCGTCGCCCGCCCGCTGAAATCGAGCAAGGCCAGCCGCGAGATCGCCCTTGTCTGGCGCAAGGGAAGTCCGCGGGGCGAGGAATTCGAGCTGCTGGCGCAGGAACTTCGCGCCGGCTGAAGCTCAGTCCTTGGGCTTCTTGCGTTTCGGACGGCGCAGGCGGCGGAAGAGCCCGCCGCGTCGCTGGCTGACGGGTACGAACATTTTGTCCGGCGTCTCCGGGTCCAGCAATTCGCCGTCGGCCAGCGTCTCCTGCATATCGCTCAGCTCGGGCACCTCGTAGGCGCGCAAGGTGCGGCCCGGCTGCGGATGGTTCTGGATCAGCGCGTGCATCGACCCATAACGCTCCAGCAGCGCGGGCATTTCCCCTTCGTCGATGCCGCAATGCTCGGCAATCAGCGAGAGGCGCAGGGCGCGGATCTGGTCGACCGCGTGCGCATTCCCCTCACGCGATGCATCGAGCAGAAGGTCGCATTCGGAATCGAGGCCCAGCGACCGGTTGTTCATGTTCGCAGAGCCCAGCTTCAACACCTCGTCATCGGCGATCAACAGCTTGGCATGGACGTAGATGGGATTGCCCCCTTCCGTGCGCGGAATGTAGATGCGGAAACGGTCGTGCCTGTCGACCCGGCCGATCGCCTGGACCAGGCGCGCGCGGGCCGTATCCATCGCCTGCTGTTCGAGCCAGCCGTCAGCCTGTTCGGGGTTGACCAGCACGATCTCGGGCGGGTCATCTTCCGCCATGCGGGCGCAGATCGCCTCCGCAATCTTGCGAGAGGCGAAATACTGGCTCTCGGCATAGATAAACCGTTTCGCCCCCTTGATCGTCCGGACGAACAGCTCCTCGATCTCGCGAATCTCGTCGTGCTCGGCCCATGGCGAACGGGTGCGGGCAATGCCCATCTCGACATCGGTGTAGTGCGGCTCCAGATCCTCGGGCCAGACGCTCTCCGGCTGGTGCTCAAGCTTGTCGAGGTTGCTGCCGCCGGCGATGTTCCAGCGCACCCGGCCCAGGTCGTCGAGCGCGCGGGCCACATCGCCTTCGACCAGCATCGTCATGTCGTGCCACGGCATGTAGGTGCCTCCGCCCGGTTCGTGGCGCAGCCGGTTGTCGTCGATGTGCTCGCGCGTATCCCAGCGATCGGCGGTCATGTCGATCCCGCCGCAGACGGCGAAGCGATCGTCGATGATGACGATCTTCTGGTGATGGCTGCAACCGAACGGATGCGCCGAATCGAGCTTGAAATGGATGCGCGGGTGACGGAACCAGCGCACCAGGTCGAAGAACATCGAACCCCGGAACGCCATCTTCAGCGCCGCGAAGTTCCACTTGAGGACATAGACTTCCAGTTCGGGATTGCGTTTGACGAGCCAGACGATGAAACGGCCGAGCCGCCTTGGAGGCCGATGGCGTGGCAGCATCTGCCACCAACGCCGCCCGCGGCCGAGCGCGATACGCGTGTCGAAATCCCAGCCGATCAGGAAGATGCGCTTCCTGGCGTTCAGCATGGCCTGCTGCACGACGCTGAAGTAGTCGGCGGCATCGACGATGACCCGGGCGCGGTCGGCCATCTCGTAACGCCAGATGCCGGGCTCGTGACTTTTCGCAAAGTCTGCGCCCGGCCCGTCGTCGTCTACCATCACGGGATCGCCACCCATTGGGCGAACCGTCTTGTCGCTCATGCTCTCTCCTGTCGGCGCGACCCGTTTTTTCATCAATGCGCCAACGATGCGCCGGTCAGTCCTTCGCGTCTTCCATTTTCTCCGGCGTCACTTCCTGCTGCTTTTCCTCCGCAGCCTTCCGACGCTGGAACACCGACCGCATGTGGGCAAGGTCGGCATCGGTCAGGTGCTTCTCGAAGTCGGGGAAATGCTCGTCTTCCTCCTCGTCGATGTGATGCTCGTAACGGTGGCGCAGGTCCTTGAACTTGGCCATCCAGGCGCTGCTGCTCATGTCCGTCGCCGCCAGGTCGTTGAGCATCTGCTCGATCTCGTGATGCTCCGAAACCGAATGACGGGTCTCGTCGGTCGTTTCGGGCTTGCGCATCATCGTCGAATAGAGCGCCTGCTCTTCCGCCGCGGCGTGCGACTTCACTTCGATCGTGAAGGTTTCGAGCAGCTGCTCACGCTCCTCGCTCGCGCCTTCGGTTTCGGCCATGTCGGCCAGCAGCTTGCGATGCTTGTCGTGGTCCTGCTTGAGGGTTTCGAAAATGCCGTCGCTATCGGCCATGAAAGATACTCCTGCAAAAACTCGTGAAAGGGGGTTTGCAGGTTCAACCGGTAAGGACCCTGGCGGTTCCGGGCCGTCGGCCCGTCGCCTTCGACTTGAAACCATCCCGCGCCGAAAGTCGCGATCGCGGCGTAATCACTGGAGGCCAAAACACATCAGGCCGCCCCCGCGAACGGGGACGGCCTGATGTGTTGGCGCGCCCGAAAGGATTCGAACCTCTGACCCCCAGATTCGTAGTCTGGTGCTCTATCCAGCTGAGCTACGGGCGCGCTCTGGAGGCGCCCATCTAGTGGGAGGCCTTCGGCTTGGCAAGCCCTTTGACCCGATATTTCGATCGGCCCGTCAACGACCCGCCCGACCGCTCAGATCGGCCAGCAGGAGCTGGTCGAGAGGAGCGAGGTCCATGCCTGCGCAGCTCGTGAGGTCGAGCCAGGCAACCGCCTCACCCTCGAGGGCGCGGGGTTCTCCGCGCCACTGCGTGCAGGTGTAAAGAAGGATGACAAGTGCGCCGTCGCCGCCGCGCGGAAGCGGACCGGTCGTGAAACACGCCGGAGCGAATGCACGCGAATCGACCGAAATGCCCAGTTCCTCCGCCAGTTCGCGAGCCAGCGCGGCTTCGGGTGATTCGTTTTCCTCGACCTTTCCGCCTGGAAATTCCCACAGACCCCCGTGATGTTTGTCATGCGGGCGCTGGTGCAAGAGGACGCGGCCGGCGCCATCAAACAGAGCCGCGGCAACGACTAGCATGGTTGGAACGCCATTAACCAAGACCCCCCTGTCGGATTGTTTTCCAGTGCCGGAGAGGCCTTCAATCAAAAATTAAGACCTGTCGACGATTCTGACAACGGACCACGATTGAAGGCCCGTACCGCAATGCTCGACTTTCTCACCAACTTCCGCAGCGACGAAAACGGCGCCACGGCCATCGAATATGGCCTGATCTGCGCCCTTCTCGTCATTGCCATGTCGGTGGGCCTGAACGGCGTTGCCAGCACGACCATCAACATGTGGACCCGCGTTTCCGACAGTGTGAGTGCTGCAATCAAGTAATCTGAATTCTGATTAACTTCTTTTTCAGTTTTTACACCTAGGAATGAAATGGCTGGATCGAAACACTGGGGGCATCGAAGAAATTCTTCGCCAGGACGTCGAAATGGCCGGGTGAACTAAAGTTACCTATTTGAACCAGGAGACCTACAATGCAGTTTTTCAAGAACCTTCTCGCTGACGAATCCGGCGCGACCGCCATCGAATACGGCCTGATCGCTGCGCTGATCGCCGTTGCCTGCATCACCACGCTGACCGCCGTCGGTGGCGAGCTGAACAACACTTTCACCAAGGTGAACACCTCGCTCCAGGCCGCCAACAAGGCCGGCTAATTCAAGATAATCCGTTCTTGAGCAGCGGGCGGCAGGAAACTGCCGCCCGTTTTGCGTTGGGCGCAAGGTCGCCGCGTCGACAAGTGCCAAAGAGAAAGGGCTGGAAGGTCGCATGATCCTCCAGCCCTTCCCTTGTCGAAAGCCCGGTCAATAGGTGACGATCTTGACCTTCTGGCCTGCCTGCAGGGTGCTGTTGCTCTCCAGCGAGTTGAGCACCAGGAACCGCTCGAGCTGATAGCTCGGATAGGCCATCCTGGCCGCCAGCGACTGCACGGTGTCGCCCGACTTGACGGTATAGGCGACGACCTTGCGCGCCTTTACCGCCGACGCTTCGGCAGAGGAAATGCGCCGCATGCTCTGATACATCGGGTTGAACACGCCGGCATTGCCTGCCTGCGTGATGGTGACGAAATGGAACGCCTGCGACTTCGAGAATTCGTAGGCGAACACGGTCACGTCGACCTGTCCGTTGCCGGTATCGACCCGCGCGGTGGCGTAGCTGGCGGGAAGGCCGTTCACCGTCGTCGTCTGGATGGCCGACGGGGTGATCTGCTGCTTGCCGTCGGTCAGCGCGTTGAAGGCGTTCTGGATGTAAGTCCGCATGTCGCCGTTATAGGCGGCACCCGTCAGCTGTCCCCTGCCGGACTGGCCGCTGATCGAAACGGCGCGCGTCCCGTTGACCATGAAGAACCCGCTCGGTGCCTTGAACTGGAAACCAAGCACGGGGTGCGTGAAGGTGTTGCCGTCGACCACGCCCTGCTTGGGATCGTCACCGTACATCATTCCGCTGATCTTGGTCAGGAAGGTGTCGCGGTTGGTGACGTTGCCGGGCTTGCCCTGCGCCTGCTGCAGCGCGCGGGTGACGCGGCTGGCCGGATCGGGGTGCGTCGAGGCCCATTCGGGCACCTGGTTCGACGTGCTGCCGAGGATCTTGGCATCGAGCGCGTTCTGCGCAGCGAGGCTCTGCAGGACCGTCGCCATCGCCCGCGGATCGTAGCCCGAATTCGACAGGTAGGCGATGCCGAGATCGTCCGCCTGCGTCTCCTGGCTGCGCGAATACTTGAGCGTCAGCAATTGCGAGCCCTGCATCGCGATCTGCTGGCCCAGCTGGCCGATCTGGCTGTTGCCGAACAGAACACCCGAAAGCACCGCGCCAACGGCGCCGAGAATCGAGTTCTGCTGGGCGGCCTTCTGCCGCTGCTGCGCGTGGCGGGCGGCGACGTGGCCGACTTCGTGGCCGAGCACGCCGGCAAGTTCCGCCTCGTTATCCATCAGCGCGACGAGCTCGCGGGTGGTGTAGATGTAGCCGCCGGGAATCGCGAAGGCGTTGTTAACCGGCGAATTGAGCAGGGTGACGGTGTAAGCGCTGCGCGCGTCGCCAAGTCCGGACTGGATGGCGATGTTCTTGCCCACCTGCGTCACGTAGTCGGCCTGTGGACCGGTCACCGCACCGCCGAACTCCGCGACGAGCTGCGGATGCGCCTCTGCACCGAGCTTGGCATCCTCGGCCGAAATCGGCGAGGCCTGACCTGGGGTGACGGGAGCGGTGGTGGCTCCAGCGCACGCGGCGAGCGACAATACGAGAATGGCGGCGGAACCCAGCACGGCGGAGCGGCGAAGGCCCGCGTTCTTGGTTTCGGCAGCCTTGGCCGGCGCAGCAGCGGGAAGGGTGGGCATATTCGGGCTCCTCACGAAAACGGCGTGGGGTCGCCCGCACGTCCCTGCGACGGCGTACGCGCAACCCCAACTTGTCCGTGAAACCGGAATTGCCGGTGCTTTGTTCCCGGGCGGCGGGAAGTTCAGGCGAGCGAGCCGATCGCGATAAACCGGTTCGCCCGCTGTTCGCGCAGGGTTTCCGCCGGCTTTCCGGCCAGCCCGGCAAGTTCGCCAGCGATGGCCCGGGCCAACGATCTCGCCGCCGTGACGGGATTGCGATGCGCGCCGCCGAGCGGTTCTTCGACGACGCGATCGACCACGCCCAGACGCGCCAGGTCCTGCGCCGTGACTTTCATCGCCTCGGCCGCCTCCGGCGCCTTTTCGGCGGTGCGCCAGAGGATGGAGGCACAGCCTTCGGGGCTGATCACCGAATAGACCGCGTGTTCCATCATCAGCACACGCTCCGCACTGGCTAGCGCCACCGCGCCGCCCGAACCGCCCTCGCCGACGATGCAGGCGACCATCGGCACCGGCAGGTTGAGGCAGGCTTCCGTCGCGCGGGCGATCGCCTCGGCCTGGCCGCGCTCCTCCGCCTCCACGCCGGGGAACGCGCCCGAGGTATCGACCAGGGTGACGACCGGAAGGCCGAACCGTCCCGCAAGCTCCATCAGGCGGATCGCCTTGCGGTATCCCTCCGGCTTGCCCATCCCGAAGTTGTGGCGAAGTCGCGACTGGGTGTCGTTGCCCTTCTCGTGCCCGATCAGCATGACCTTGATGCCGCCATCGTCGGTATCGAGCGTCGCGAACCCGCCAAGGATCGCCTGGTCGTCCCCGAACGCGCGATCGCCGCCCAGCGGCATGAAATCGCTGAAGGCATGGGCGACGTAATCGCTGAAATGCGGACGCTGCGGATGGCGGGCGACTTGCGTCTTCTGCCAGGGCGAGAGCGACTTGTAGATCGTCGCCAGTTGGCCCTGCGCCTTCTTTTCCAGCCGGTCGACCTCGGCATCGATGTCGACCTCGACGTCTTCCTGGTCGGCGGCGGCGCGCAGTTCCGCGATGCGCCTTTCGAGTTCGGCGAGCGGCTTTTCGAAATCGAGATAGCTGTTCATCGCAGGTGCGCTAGTCTGCCTTGCCGTCCGTAGCAAGAGGGCGCGCCGCTGTCTGCCCATCCCGGTCCGGCCCGCGCATGCGCCCCGGGCCCAGCGGGTGGCGGGCGTTGACCAGCTCGACCAGCCGCGCCGAATCGACGTGGGTGTAGATCTGCGTCGTCGCGATGTCGGCATGGCCGAGCAGGGTCTGCAGCACGCGAAGGTCGGCCCCGCCCTCCAGCAGGTGCGTGGCAAAGGCATGGCGCAGGACATGCGGGCTGACCGCTTCGGGCGGCAGTCCGGCCCTGCCTGCCAGCCCGCGCAGAAGCTGGAACAGCCGCACCCGGCTGATGTGCCGATCGCGCGAGGGGAAGACGTAGCGCGTCCCCTTGGGCCTAAGCTCGAGCCACCGGGACAGCGCGTGGCGCGCCCGCGTGCTCACCGGGACCATCCGTTGCTGCCCGCCCTTGCCGGTAATGTGCAGCAGCGGCGCATCGCGCGGCACCGTGTCGAGCGTCAGCGACACCAATTCGGTCGCGCGCAGGCCCGATCCGTAGAGCATTTCCAGAAGCGCCAGCATGCGCACCGCCTGCGGTTCGTCGGAGGCCGCCTCTTCCTCCGCGGTCACCAGCATCCGGTCGACCTGTTCGCGGCTGAGCAGGCGGGGTAGCGGCCGGCGCACGCGCGGGCGCGGCAAGCCGCCCGAGGGGTCGTCACGGCGATAACCGCTGTCGATCAGGAAGCCGTAATACTGGCGCAACGTCGAACACCGCCGCGCCAGGCTGGAGGGTGCAAGGACGCACCACGCCTCGCCCAGCCCGGCGAGGTCGCGCTCGTTCGCGTCGGCAAGATCGGCCAGCGCCTCGGCCGCAGCCTCGAGATCGCGGCGATAGGCAGCCAGCGTATTGGCCGCCGCGCCGCGCTCAGCCGAAAGCATGGCGAGGAAGTCATCGATGTCGGGCGCGCGCATAGGATCGTCCCCGCGCCGCCGTCAGGTCCGGGCGATCGCCTCTGCCGCGATCATCCGCGCCTCGGCATCGAGGCCGGCGATCTTCAGCGCGCGCACGATGTGGTAGAGGTGGACCGGCGTCATCTGCGACCAGCTCGACCCCTGCATGCCCAGCGCGGCCAGGTAGCTGACCAGCACCGGGTTCTTGCGCTGCGCGGCGCGGTCGATGGCGACCGTCCAGCGGGTTTTGCGGTTGATGTCGTAGCCGAGATCTCCCGAAAGCTCCGTCGCGGTGGCAGAGGAGAGCCGGTCCAGCCCGGCGAGGCCGGCGATGAAGAGGCGCGAGCGGCGCTGCCCCTCGCTATCGTCTGCGTCCATGAACGAGCGCGCCGCCGCCTCGCTCACCCGCTCGCTGATCGTCGGTGCGCCGAGCATGAGGAGGCCCCAGCCCTGGCTGCCGGTCTCGACCGTAGAGGCCCAGCGCACGGCGTTGGCATCGAGGCCCGCCGCCAGCATCGCGCCGATCAGCATGCCAGCGTCGTCTTCGAATGCGGGATCGGAAGGCAGGCGCGCGGCGGCGTAGGCGGTCATGACCTGGCGGGCGTAAAACCGCTTCGACAGGTCCTTTTCGCCCCAGATGTCGCGCATTGCGGCCAGCCGCGATTCGGGTATGCCGACATAGGCATCGCGCAGCCGCGCCGCGCGCGAGGCTTCGTCGCCGGTCATTTCCGGATCAGCGTAGATCTGGGAATAGAGATCGACCATCGCGGTCGCCGACAAAATGCCTTCGGAACCCGCCACGTCAGCCCCGCGCGCGCGCTGGACCAGCGGCACCGAAGGCGAAATCGCGGCCAGCCGCAGGAACGGTGCCCCGCCCGAGGCCAGCAGCCCCTCCGGCACTTCCGCCCCGGTCGCGGTGGCGAGACCATAGCGCCAGGGGGTCAGTTCCTTGACGTCGTCCCATTCCAGCGTGACCGCGCGGCGCGAGGCACCGACGGCGCCGGCGTATTTCTGGGCCAGCAGCGAATCGATCTGGGTGTCTTCGGACCGCCGGCGCTGGCGCTCGATCCGCTCCAGCCCGCTCGTCTCTCCGGCGAAGCTGCCGCAGATGCCGCGCAGCAGTTCCCAGTCGCGATCCTCGCGCACCCGCGCATGCAGGCGGACCATCGGGCAGGCGCCCGAAAAGTCGCCGAGCCCGACATAGGCATCATAGGCGCTGGCGATCAGCGCCGGCGAGTAGTCCTGCGTATCGACTTCCTGCACCACCGCGCGGGCGAGGACGTGCTCTCCCATCCGGTTGAGCAGGCCCGCACGCAGCGCGGCGAATTCCACGCCGTCCATGCTGGCGGGCGGCTTCAGCCGGCTGGCCAATGCGCGGCGCACCAGGATGTGGCCCCAGCGGGACACGAGCGGCCCCTTCGTCCCTTCGAGAACGCGGCGCACGAACAGGGCATCGTAATTGGCCAGCGCGTTGCCGCGCATGCCGCCTTCGTCGATCGACAGGATGCCGACCCGTTCCGTGGAGCGGCGGGCCGCGTCCGGGATGTCGAACGTCGGCTTGAGGCCGAGCAGCTCGTCGATCTCGTCGCTGTCCATCTTCTCGAGCTCGGCCACGCTGGGCAGCCTGTCGAGCAGGCGACGGGCCGCGTCCGCCGCGGCGGGGCTGGGCGCGGACACGGCGGGCGCGGGGGTGCCGGGCGCGCTCGTCCGCACGTCCCCGCCCGAAGAGGCGGCAGGTGCCGTGGACTGGGGCCGCGACGGCGCGGGAGCCGGTGCCGGCGCGGGATCGTCGAACCCTTCGGGCAACAGCGATTCCGGCCCGTCCTGCGCCGACAGCGCAACGACGGGCGCTGCGGCCAGCAGCAGGGCCAGGGCGATGCGGCGGCGCGTGCGCGCGGTTCCGGTCATCGTCACGTTCATTTCCCGTTCTCCGGTGCGCCGATTCCGGGCGCCGGCAATTCGATTTCCACCCAGCGCGGCTCCTGCCGTCCGCCGTCGATGAAGGCGTAGACCAGCAATACGACGATGGCGAGAGCGAGAATGGCCCATCGTCCCTTCGAACCGCGCATGAAGTTTCCCTGTAAGCGCAACTGCATGATTGCAGGTGCAAGACGGCGACCAAGTCCGCCCCGCCGCGACATCGGCAAGCGATGCGACAGGGCGACCTTGCGCCGTGGCCTAGCGCAACTATAGGCGGGGCTGCAATGCACCAGACCGACCCTTCGACCGGCAGGGATGCCGCCTCGGCCCATACGCCGGCGATGCCGGGCGCAGAAGCGTTGGCCGACCTGGCGCGGCGGCTGGACCGGCCGGTGGTGCTGGTCGGGCTGATGGGCGTCGGCAAATCGACCATCGGCAAGCGGCTGTCGCAGGCGCTGGGCTTCGGCTTCATCGATGCCGACGACGCGGTCGTCGAGGCGGCGCAGATGTCGATCGCCGAAATCTTCGAACGCTTCGGCGAAGCCTATTTCCGCGATGGCGAACGGCGCGTGATCGCCCGCCTGATCGAGGAGAACGGCAACCATCCGGCCGTCATCGCGACAGGCGGCGGCGCCTTCGTCGATCCCGAAACACGCGCCCTCATCCTCGATCGCGCCGTCGCCGTCTGGCTCGACAGCGATCTCGACACGCTGGTCGAGCGGGTCGGGCGCAAGAACACCCGCCCGCTGCTGACGGGCAAGGATCCGCGCGTGGTCCTCGCCGACCTGATGGACAAGCGCCGCCCGGCCTATGCGCAGGCGCCGATCCGCGTCGTCAGCGATAGCGGGCCGCAGGCAGCGACCGTCGCGCGCATCCTCGCCGCGCTGGAGGAATTCGCCGCATGAGCACGACCCGCACCATCGACGTCGCACTGGCCGGGCGCCCATATGAGGTGCGCGTCGGCCCCGGCCTGCTGGCGCGGCTGGGCGAGGAATGCGGCGCGATGCTGCGCAAGCGCACGGTGCCGATGGTAACCGACGCCAACGTCGCCGCGCTCTACCGCGAAGCGGTCGACGCCGCGCTGGCCGAGGTGGGCAAGGAAGCGCGCTGGCTGGTGCTGCCCGCCGGAGAGAAGACCAAGGACTGGGCGCACCTGGCGCAAGTGATCGATTTCCTGCTGGCCGAGGGCGTGGAGCGGAACGATCGCATCGTCGCGCTGGGCGGCGGGGTTATCGGCGACCTGACCGGATTTGCCGCATCGGTGCTGAAGCGCGGCTGCGGCTTCGTGCAGGTGCCGACGACGCTTCTGGCGCAAGTCGATTCCAGCGTCGGCGGAAAGACCGCCATCAACGTGCCGATGGGCAAGAACCTCGTCGGCGCATTCCACCAGCCGTCGCTGGTGCTGGCCGACACCGACGTTCTAGGCACGCTGCCGCCGCGCGAATTGCGCGCCGGTTATGCCGAAGTGGTGAAGTACGGCCTCATCGACGATGACGCGTTCTTCGACTGGTGCGAGGCCCATGGCCCCGCCCTGTTGGCCGGTGACGAGACGGCGAGGATCGAAGCGGTGAGCCGGTCGGTCGCGGCGAAGGCGCGGGTCGTCATGGCCGACGAGTTCGAGACCAACGGCACCCGCGCGCTCCTCAACCTCGGCCACACCTTCGGCCACGCGCTCGAGGCGGAGACCGGCTATTCCGACGCCCTCCTCCATGGCGAGGCGGTGGCCATCGGGATGGTGCTGGCGGCCCGCTACTCGGTGCGGCGCGGGTTGATGGAACAGGCAGAGGCCGACCGTATCGCGGCGCATTTCAAGGCCTGCGACATGAAGGCCGAAGTGCGCGAGCTGGGCCTTGTCTGCGACGGGCGGCGGCTGGCCGATCACATGCTGCACGACAAGAAGATGGACGCGGGCACCCTGCCCTTCCTGCTGATGCGGGGGATCGGCCGGACGTTTCTGGCCAGGGACGTCGAAATCGCCGACGTGGCCGCCTTCATGAACGACCAGATCGGCTGAGAGTATCTTGGGGCACCGGAAACGCCCCGGGCACGATCGAGGCAGGTTTGCCAGACCACGCGCCGCCGCTTATGGTCGGGCATGGCCTTTCCCATCTGGTTCGCCGTCATCTGGGCGCTCGTCCTCCTTGTCGGGGGCGGCCTGCTCACCACCATCGGCGATTGGTACGAAAACCTTGCCAAGCCCAGCTGGCAGCCGCCGAACTGGCTGTTCGGCCCGGCGTGGACGGTCATCCTCGGCCTCGCCGCCTGGGCCTTCGTGCTGAGCTGGGACGCGGCGGCGGCGCAGGGCGCGAACTCGCTGCTGATCGGCCTCTACCTGGTAAACGGCGTCTGCCACTTCCTGTGGTCGCCGCTGTTCTTCAACGCGCGGCGGCCGGACTGGGCGCTGATCGAAGTGCCCTTCCTGTGGCTTTCGGTCCTTTCGCTCTGCGTCTTCCTGAGCGACTGGTCGTATCTCGCCAGCTGGCTGATCGTGCCCTATCTGGCGTGGGTCAGTTTCGCGAGCATCCTGAACTGGCACATCGTCCGGCTGAACGCACCCTTCGGCCGCGCCGCTGCCTGACGTGGAAGGCGGTTCAGACCGTCAGGTCGACCGCCTCGAAATCCTCCAGCATCGCAGCGTGCAGCAGCGAGCGGTGGCATTTGCGCCCATCCCCGCAAAAGCACAACAGCGCCACCCGCTTCTCGCCCGCCAGATCGCGCAGCTCGGCTGCCGCCGCCAGCGCCTCTGGCAATTCGAGCTGACCGGCATAGACCCGCTCCAGCCCCGCATGGTCGCCCTTGCGCGCGGCTTCGCGCCCTTCCCTCGGCGTGCCGAGCGCCCGGAAGTGACGATAGGCCATGCCCGCTTCCTGCGCGGCTCCGGCCAGCGCGGTCTTCGAAAAGCCGGGGCGGCGCGACAACGGCAGGGCGCGCACGTCGGCCAATACTTCCACGCCTGCCGCGACGAGCGCGTCGATCACCGCCGGGACGGTGGCCTGCTCGTAGCCTATGGTCCAGATCCGCTTCAAAACAGCCTCGCCCCGTCGGGAACCGGCTTGTCGGGCCGGAACAGCGTCACTTCACCCGCGCCGTCGGCAAATCCCAGCGTCAGCACTTCCGACATCACCGGACCGATCTGTCGGGGCGGAAAGTTGACCACCGCCGCGACCTGCCTGCCGACGAGGTCGTCGCAGGCGTAATTCGCGACGATCTGCGCGCTCGACTTCCTGATGCCGATGGCCGGCCCGAAGTCGATCATCAGGATGTAGGCGGGCTTGCGCGCCTTGGCGAAAGGCTCGGCGGCGACCACGGTGCCGACCCGGATGTCGACTTTCAAGAAGGTGTCGAAATCGATCGGATCGGCCGCCGGGGCCGCAGGGTCGTGGAGCAGGTGCATCTACTCCAGTTCGAGGATAATCGCGTCCACCGCAAGGCTGTCGCCAGCCTTGGCATTGACCTTGGCGACCTTGCCCGCCTTTTCGGCACGCAGGATGTTTTCCATCTTCATCGCCTCGATCACTGCGAGCGGCTGACCCGGCTGGACCTCGTCCCCTTCGGCAACATTGAGCGAGACGAGCAGGCCCGGCATCGGGCAGACGAGATATTTGCTCATGTCCGGCGGGATCTTCTCGATCATGAACCGGTCGAGCTTCGCCATGCGGGTCGGCAGGACGCGCAGCTTGTGCTTCGCGCCGCGGGTGGTGAATTCGAAACCGGCGGGGACCGGCTTCACCTGCACGATCAGTTCCTCGCCGCCCTCGCCCTCTTCGTCGGTGTCGAACAGGGCCGAGATGGTGCGTTGACCCGGCGTATATTCCATCGCCAGGTCGACCGGCTCGCCGTCGACACGGATCGTGTCGCCCGAAAGTTCGGCATCGTGGAACTCGCCGTCGATCTTGACGCTCCACTTGCCCGGCGGATCGAGCCTGTGGCCGAGCTGGCCGTCGACGCGGCGCGCGCGGTCGGCATAGGCGGCGGCGATGAAGGCGCCCATCGCGGCCAGCCGCACCCGCAGCTGGCGACCGGCGGGCGCGCCCTCGAACCCGTCGGGATACTCCTCGGCGATGAAGCCGGTGGTGAGCTCTCCCGACCGGAAGCGCGGGTGCTGCATGATGGCCGAAACGAAGTCGATGTTGTGGCCCAGCCCCTCGATCTCGAAGGCGTCGAGCGCCTTGATCTGCAGGTCCGCCGCCGCGTCGCGGGTCGGTGCCCAGGTAACCAGCTTGGCGATCATCGGATCGTAGAACATCGACACCTCGCCGCCTTCCATCACGCCGTCATCGACTCGGATGCCGCCAACCACGCCGTTCACCTCCTCCTCGACCCCGCGGATGCCGCCCTTCCAGCCGGGCACCGGCGGGTCGTAGCGGATCAGCCGGCCCGTCGACGGCAGGAATCCGCGATAGGGATCCTCGGCATAGACGCGGTTCTCGATGGCCCAGCCGTCGATCCTGACGTCGTCCTGCGTCATCTTCAGTTCCTGCCCGGCGGCGACGCGGATCATCTGTTCGACAAGGTCGATGCCGGTGATGCACTCGGTCACCGGGTGCTCGACCTGCAGGCGGGTGTTCATCTCGAGGAAGTAGAACGACTGCCCGGTCTTGTCCGCACCGCTGACGATCAGCTCCACCGTGCCGGCGCTGTAATAGCCCACCGCGCGGGCCAGCGCGACGCACTGCTCGCCCATGGCCTTGCGCATTTCAGGGGTGACGAAGGGCGACGGGGCTTCCTCCACCACCTTCTGGTGGCGGCGCTGGATCGAGCATTCGCGCTCGTTCAGGTAAAGGATGTTGCCGTGCTTGTCGCCGAGGATCTGGATCTCGATGTGGCGCGGATTCTCGATGAATTTCTCGATGAAGACGCGGTCGTCGCCGAACGAGTTCAGACCCTCGCGCTTGGTCGCCTCGAACCCTTCGCGCACGTCGGTCTCGTTGTAGGCGAGGCGCATGCCCTTGCCGCCGCCGCCCGCGCTCGCCTTCATCATCACCGGGTAGCCGATCTCGTTCGAGATGCGGACGGCATGCTCAGTATCCTCGATCTCGCCGACGAAGCCCGGCACGACGTTGACGCCCGCTTCCTTCGCCAGTTTCTTGGATTCGATCTTGTCACCCATCGCGGCGATGGCCTTGACCGGGGGGCCGATGAACTCGATGCCTTCCGCCGCCAGCGCTTCGGCGAACGAAGTGCGTTCGGACAGGAAGCCGTAGCCCGGATGGACCGCCTCGGCGCCGGTCTGCTTGCAGGCGGCGATGATCTTGTCGGCGATCAGGTACGATTCCGACGCCGGCGCGGGGCCGATGTGAACCGCCTCGTCCGCCATCTGCACGAAGGGCGCGCGGGCGTCGGCATCGGAATAGACCGCCACCGTGGCGATGCCCATGGCGCGCGCCGTCTTGATGACGCGGCAGGCGATCTCGCCGCGGTTGGCAATCAGGATCTTCTTGAACATGTCGGACTTTCTTCCTGTCAGATCTGGGCCAGCGCCTGATCGAGATCGGCGATGATGTCGTCGACATGCTCGATGCCGACCGAAATGCGCACCACGTCCGGCCCCGCGCCCGCGGCGACGAGATCGTCTGCCGAAAGCTGGCTGTGCGTGGTCGAGGCGGGGTGGATGATGAGGCTGCGGGTGTCGCCGATGTTGGCGAGCAGGCTGAACAGCCTGACCGAATTGACCAGCTTGCGCCCGGCGTCGAGCCCGCCCTCGACTCCAAAGGTGAAGACCGCGCCGCCGCGCCCGCCAAGGTAGGTCTGGCACAGCGCGTGATACTTGTCGCCGGGGAGCCCGGCGTAGCTGACCCAGTTTACCTTGGGATGCCGCTCCAGCCACTGCGCGACCTTCAGCGCATTGTCGCAATGCCTCTCCATCCTGAGGTGCAGCGTCTCCATGCCGGTCAGCGCGAGGAAGGCGTTCATCGGCGCCATGGCGGGGCCAAGGTCGCGCAGGCCGAGCACGCGGCAACCGACGATGAAGGCAATGGGGCCGACCGGGGCCAGCGCCTCTGCCAGCACGGCGCCGTGGTAGCAGGGGTTGGGCGCCGACAGGCTGGGGAACTTGTCGCTCGCCGTCCAGTCGAAGCGGCCCGCATCGACGATCACTCCGCCGATCGAATTGCCGTGGCCGTTGAGGAACTTGGTGGTCGAATGGACGACGATGTCGGCGCCGTGCTCGATCGGCCGGCACAGCGCCGGGGTGGCCATCGTGTTGTCGACGATCAGCGGCACGCCCGCATCGTGCGCAATCCTGGCGATGGCCGCGATGTCCTGCACCACGCCGCCGGGGTTTGCGAGGCTTTCGATGAAGACCGCCCGCGTCCTGTCGTCGATCGCCGCGGCGACATTGGCCGGATCGTCGGCATCGACGAACTTCGTTTCCCAGCCGAACTTCCGGAACGCATTGCCCAATTGGTTGAGAGAACCGCCGTAGAGCTTCTTCGCCGCGACGATGTTGCAGCCCGGTTCCATCAGCGTGTTGAACGCGACGAACTGCGCCGCGTGGCCCGACGCCACGCCCAGCGCGCCGACCCCACCTTCCAGGGACGCGATCTTCTTTTCCAGCGCGTCGACCGTGGGGTTCATGATGCGCGAATAGATGTTGCCGAATTCCTGCAGCCCGAACAGCCGCGCGGCGTGGTCGGCATCGTCGAAGGCATAGCTCGCGGTCTGGTAGATCGGCGTGATGCGGGCCTTGGTCGTCGGATCCACCTCGCACCCGGCATGGACCATGCGGGTCTCGATCTTCTGCTCGGTCATCGGCTCTCTCCCCGTGATTCTGGCGTCGGCGCTTATGCCACTTGCCTTCCCTCGGCCCGCCGCGACGCATAGGCCGTCAGCGCCTCGGCATAGTGCGGCGCGGCGCGGCGATTGCCCTCGCCCGCGCCGAACCCGCCTGCCGACTGCGCAATCCGCGCGACCGCCCCGTCGGACAGGCTGCCGAGCGGGCTGACCTGCACCCCGATGGTGAAGACCACGGCTTGCGAACGCGGCAGGCGGCGCAGGGTCTCGCGCTCGCACCGCACGAACAGCGTCTCGCCCGCATTGTCGGGCGTGACATGGGCAAAGCGCATCGCCGGATCGTCGGCGGGCATGTAGCGCCAGGCGTCGCTCGCCATGACGAAGGCGTTGGTCCGGCCAAAGATGTTGGGTGCGCGCAGCCCTTCGAGGAAGCGATCGACGCCTGCCGCCAGTTGCTCGGCATAACCGTCGATGGGTTCGTGCACCTCCATCATCGGGCGTCCCATCTTTTCGGCGAGGTGCCAGTCGGTCGGGAAGGCGACCGCCGCGCCGGTCAGGCGGAAACGCGTGCCGGGCGCATCCTGCGTCAGGATGCAGAAATCTTCCCAGTGTGCGCGGGCAACCTGCTCCAGCCCGCCGTCGACGCCGAGCATCGCGGCCAGTTCCGACTCCGCCGCGCGCGCCTCGGGCAGCACCTGCACGGCATCGGGATTGGCGTCGAACGCCGCCGCGCGGGGGGCGATGTCCGGCTCCGCCTGCAACCATTCCGCTTCGGAAAGGCGCACCAGCCCCATGCGCAGCGGGCCCGACACGCGCGCGTCGGGCAGCAGCGTCTCGACCGAGAAGCCCAGAGTCATAGCGGCTTGCGCGCGAACCAGACGCCCAGCGCCATGATCGCGATGCCGAGCGCGCGGCGCAGGGTCAGGGTCGACGGCACCACCCCCAGCCAGCCGAAATGATCGATCGCCGCCGCCGCGACCAGTTGCCCGAGCAAGACGAAGAAGATCGCATTGCCGAGCCCGATACGCGGCGCGGCAAAGGTCACCGAAACCGCGTAGAAGAGGATGAACACCGCCCCGAACCATATCCATGGGCGATCGAAGGCCAGCGCATCGCGCGACGGGACTCCGTTCACGACCAGCAGGACGAGCGCGACGGCCAGCCCCACGGCAAAGGCCGCCGCCGTCGCCGCAACCGGTCCGCCGATCTGGTGCCCGAGCGAGGTGTTGAGCGCCGCGATGCCGAACAATCCGAAATGCGGCTGCCCGCCCATTACTCGGCCGCCTGACCCATGACATCGGCTTCCAGTTCCTCGCCCGGAGGCGGCATGTTGTGGCCGAGCAGACGCAGCACGTCTGCGGCGCATTCCACGACGTTCGATCCGGGGCCGTAGATGCCCTGCACGCCCGCATCGCGCAGGTACTGATAATCGCTGGGCGGAATGACGCCGCCGGCGGTCACCTTGATGTCGGCCCGGCCCGCTTCGCGCAGCAGGTTGATCAGTTCGGGGATCAGTGTCTTGTGCCCCGCGGCCAGCGAGGAGGCACCGATCAGGTCGACGCCGTTCGCCAGCGCCATGTCGCGGGTTTCCGCAGGCGTCTGGAACAGCGGGCCGGACACGACGTCGAAGCCCATGTCGGCAAAGGCGGAGGCGATGACGTTCGCGCCGCGGTCGTGGCCGTCCTGGCCCATCTTGGCGATCATCACCCTGGGCTTGCGGCCCAGGCGTCGGGTCACTGCGTCGACCCCGTCGCAGACCGCCTGATAGCGGCTGTCGCCGGCATAGGCCGCGCCGTAAACGCCCTTCACCGGGCGCGGCATCGTGTCATAACGGCCGAAGGCGCTTTCCATCGCGTCGGAAATCTCGCCAAGGCTCGCCCGTTCGCGCGCCGCATCGACGGCGAGTGCAAGGAGGTTGCCCGTCCCCGCCGCACCTTCGCGCAGCGCCTTCAAAGCGGCCTGGCACTTCGCCTCGTCACGGCTCGCGCGCATCTTTTCCAGCCGGGCGATCTGCGCCTGGCGGACGGCGGTGTTGTCGACCTCCAGCGTCTCGATCTTGTCCTCGTCCTTCAAACGGAACTTGTTGACGCCGACGATGACGTCCTCGCCCCGGTCGACGCGGGCCTGCCGCGCGGCGGCGGCTTCCTCAATCATCGCCTTGGGCCAGCCGGCATCGACCGCCTTGGCCATGCCGCCTTCGGACTGGACGCGCTCGATGATCGCCCAGGCCTCGTCGACCAGAGCCTTGGTCAGCGCCTCGACGTAGTACGACCCGCCCAGCGGATCGACCACATTGGTCATCCCCGTCTCTTCCTGGATCACGATCTGCGTGTTGCGCGCGATCCGGGCGGAAAAGTCGGTGGGCAGCGCGATCGCCTCGTCCAGCGCGTTGGTGTGCAGCGACTGGGTCCCGCCCAGCATCGCGGCCATCGCCTCGATCGTGGTGCGGATGACGTTGTTGTAGGGGTCCTGCTCGGTCAGCGAGACTCCACTGGTCTGGCAATGCGTGCGCAGCATCTTCGACCGCTCGCTCTTCGCGCCCAGTTCGGTCATTGCACGGTGCCACAGCGTGCGCGCCGCGCGCAGCTTGGCGACTTCCATGAAGAAATTCATGCCGATGGCGAAGAAGAACGAGAGGCGGCCCGCGAACTTGTCGATGTCGAGACCGGAGGCGACGCCGTACTTCACGTATTCCATGCCGTCGGCGATGGTGAAGGCCAGTTCCTGCACCTGCGTCGCGCCGGCTTCCTGCATGTGGTAGCCGGAAATCGAGATCGAGTTGAACTTGGGCATGTGGTCCGCCGTATAGGCGAAGATGTCCGAGATGATCCGCATGCTGGGTTCGGGCGGATAGATATAGGTGTTGCGGACCATGAACTCCTTGAGGATGTCGTTCTGGATGGTCCCGGTCAGCTGGTCGGGCGACACGCCCTGTTCTTCCGCCGCGATGATGTAGAAGGCGAGGCACGGGATGACCGCGCCGTTCATCGTCATCGACACGCTCATCTGGTCCAATGGGATCTGGTCGAACAGGATCTTCATGTCCTCGACACTGTCGATCGCGACGCCCGCCTTGCCGACGTCGCCGACGACGCGCGGATGGTCGCTGTCATAGCCGCGGTGGGTGGCGAGGTCGAACGCGACCGACAGGCCCTTTTGCCCGGCGGCAAGGTTGCGGCGGTAGAAGGCATTCGATTCCTCCGCCGTGGAGAAGCCCGCGTATTGCCGGATGGTCCAGGGCCGTCCGGCATACATCGAGGCTTTGACGCCGCGCGTGAAGGGGGCGAAGCCCGGCAGGCCCGGATCCCAATCCTCGACGTCCGCCTCGGTATAGAGCGGCTTCACCGCGATGCCTTCGGGCGTATGCCAGGTCAGGTCCTGGCCCTTGACTTCCTTGTCGGCCAGGGCCTGCCAATCGCTCAGGGTCTTGTCGTTGCTGTCGGTCATGGGGGACTCCTCGGCCTCAACGGCCCTTGAACACGGGTTTGCGCTTTTCGCCGAACGCGGCGATCGCTTCCTTGAAATCTTCGCTGTAGCCGCAGGCGCGCTGGTTATCGCGCTCGGTCGAAAGGCTTTCGGTCAGCGTCTGCGCGACCGCATCATTCACTTGGCTGCGGATAAGGCCGATCGCCTTCGACGGTCCGCCCGCCAGCTTCGCGGCGATTGCCTGGGCGCGGGCCAGCACCTCGTCGTCGGCGGCCACTTCGGTGACGAGACCCATCGCCAGGGCGTCGTCGGCGGAAACCTTTTCTCCCAGCAGGGCCATATTCATCGCGCGCTGCCGCCCGACGCTTTTCGCCACCAGCCATGTCGCGCCGGCGTCGGGGACGAGGCCGATGTTGACGAACGCGAGCAGCAGATAGGCCCCCTGCGCCATCACCGCGAGATCGCCCGCAAGCGCCAGGCTGAGCCCTGCGCCGACCGCGGGGCCGTTGATCGCGGTCACGACCGGGACCGGCAGATCCATCAGCTTCGCGGTGAAGGGATTGTAGAACTGGTCGATGATCTCGCCCAGGTCTTCCGGCAGACCGTCATAGCCGGCGCCATCCGGCATCAGGTCCGCGCCCGAGCAGAAGGCGCGTCCCTCGCCCGTCAGGACGAAGGCGCGCGTTCCCTCGGCCAGCGCGGTGTCGATCGCGTCGGTCAACTCGACGAAGACCGTCGGCGTGATCGCGTTCAGCTTTTCGGGCCGCGCGAGCATCAGGGTCGTGACGTCATCGTCCCGGCTGACGGAGATGAACTTGTAGGCCATCAGTGCGCCGTTCCCTCTCTGGGCGATTCCATGATTTCGGTCAGCATGCCCATCATGTCCTTGGGATGCACGAAGAAGATCGGCGTGCCGTGCGCCCCGATCCGCGTCGGGCCGAGGATGCGCTTGCCGATCCCCTCGAAATAGGCGCGGGCGGCGGCGATGTCGGGCACTTCGAAGCAGACATGGTGCTGGCCGCCCAGCGGGTTCTTCGCGATGAATCCGGCCACCGGGCTTTCGGCGGACAGCGGGCTCAGCAGCTCGACCTGCGTTCCCTCGGTTCCGGCATGGCCGGGGGTGTTGACGAAGCACACCTTCACGCCCTGTTCGGGGAGGTCGAAGGGTTCGGTGATGACTTCGGCGCCCATGACGTCGCGATAGTGGGCGATGGCCGCATCCATGTCGGGCACCGCGTAGCCGAGGTGATTCATGCGTCCGAGCTTCATTGTTCCGGCCTTCATGCAGCCTCTCCGTAAACGGGTTCGATGGTGATCGCGCTCTTCAGCGAGTTCGCGATGATGCAGGACTTGTGCGACCGGTGATGCAGGTCGTCGATCTCGGCACGGGTCGGGCGCCTGTCGCCGCCAAATCGCGCAGCGGGGCGCAGCACGATGCTCGCCACCCAGGGATCGCCCGCCTGGTTCCTCGCGACCGCGCCGACCGTTTCGTCGACGTAGCTTTCGATCGTGAAGCCGGCTTTGGCCGCATAGGCGAGGAAATAGAGCATGTGGCAGCTCGCCGCCGCGGCAAGCAGCGCTTCTTCGGGATCGACCGCGCTTTCATCGGCCGTGCCTGCCGGAACGTTGCCCGGGGCGGCGGAGCCGGGCACGACCGCCCCGCCGTCGAAGCGCCATTCGTGGGCGCGGCTGTACCGCTGGGCGGTGAAATCCTCGCCGTCGCGCGCGTGCCAGCGAACCGTTGCGGTGTAGTCGACCATGACGGGCCTCAGAGCGGAATGTTGTCGTGCTTCTTCCAGGGGTTTTCCAGCGCCTTGTTGCGCAGCTTGCGCAAGCCCAGCGCGATCCGGCGGCGGGTGGAATGCGGCATGATCACCTCGTCGATGAACCCCTTGCTCGCCGCCACGAAGGGATTGGCGAAGCGGTCTTCGTATTCCTTCGTCTTTTCCGCGATCATGTCGGGATCGTCGCGATGCTGGCGGAAGATGATCTCCACCGCGCCCTTCGCGCCCATCACCGCGATCTCGGCGGTCGGCCAGGCGTAGTTGAGATCTCCGCGCAGGTGCTTGGACGCCATGACGTCGTAGGCACCGCCATAGGCCTTCCGGGTGATGACGGTGATCTTGGGCACGGTCGCCTCGGCATAGGCGAAGAGCAGCTTGGCGCCGTGCTTGATGATGCCGTTGTGCTCCTGGTCGGTGCCGGGAAGGAAACCGGGCACGTCGACGAAGGTCAGGATCGGGATGTTGAACGCGTCGCAGAAGCGGACGAAGCGCGCCGCCTTCTTCGACGAATTGATGTCGAGCACGCCGGCCAGCACCATCGGCTGGTTGGCGACGACGCCGACCGTGCGCCCCTCGATGCGCCCGAAACCGCAGATGATGTTGGCTGCGTGGCGGGGCTGGATCTCGAAGAAATCGCCCTCGTCGACCGTCTTGCGGATGACTTCGTGCATGTCATAGGGCTGGTTGGCCGAAGCCGGGATGATCGTGTCGAGGCTGTCTTCCTGCCGGTCCCACGGATCGCTCGACGGACGCTCGGGCACCTCTTCGCGGTTGTTGGCGGGCAGGAAGTCGATGAAGTCGCGCGCTTGCAACAGGGCGACGATGTCGTTCTCGCAAGCGAGGTCCGCCACGCCCGATTTCACGGTATGGGTCGATGCGCCGCCGAGCTCCTCCTGCGTCACGACCTCGTTGGTAACGGTCTTCACGACGTCAGGGCCGGTCACGAACATGTAGGAGCTGTCTTCCACCATGAAGATGAAGTCGGTCATCGAGGGCGAGTAGACCGCGCCCCCCGCGCAGGGCCCCATGATCAGCGAAAGCTGTGGCACGACACCCGAGGCGAGCACGTTGCGCTGGAACACCTCTGCATAACCGCCCAGCGAGGCGACACCTTCCTGAATGCGGGCACCGCCCGAATCGTTGAGGCCGATGACCGGCGCGCCGACCTTCATCGCGGCGTCCATGATCTTGCAGATCTTCTGCGCGTGGCGTTCGGACAGCGATCCGCCGAAGACGGTGAAATCCTGGCTGAAGACATAGACCAGCCGGCCGTTGATCGTGCCCGATCCGGTGACCACGCCGTCGCCCGGCACGTGCTGCTCGTCCATGCCGAAATCGACGCAGTTGTGTTCGACGTACATGTCGAGTTCCTCGAAGCTGCCCTCGTCGAGCAGGACGTCGAGCCGTTCGCGTGCGGTCAGCCGGCCCTTGGCGTGCTGCGCGTCGATCCGCTTCTGCCCCCCGCCCAGCTTGGCGGCGGCGCGGCGGCGTTCGACTTCGGCGATATTGGCAGACATCGGCAGGCTCCGTTCAGGCCGCGCGCAAGGTACCGCCCGCGGCCGCAGGTATCGGGAAACGCGCCCTATCCGATTGCCCGAACGACAAGTCCAATGCAAATTTGCAAAATTACTTAGCCCGGTTTTGCAAAACTTCGCGGCAAGGCTATGAACGGTGCAAATGACCAAGCCGCAACGCATCTTCGCCGGCCAGTCGGTGCGCGCCCTGCGCGAACGCCATGGCATGAAGCAAGCCGAACTGGCGCGGGCCCTGTCGATCTCGGTCAGCTACCTGTCGCAGATCGAGAACGACGACCGGCCACTCACTGCGCCGATCCTTGCCACCCTGACCCGCCGCTTCGGCATGGCCCGCGACGAGATCGGCGGCGAAAGCTCCGACGCGCGGGCCGAGGCGCTGATGCAGGCAGCGTCCGACCCGATCTTCGCCGAACCGCTGGACGAGGCGCTGGCCAGCCGGGCGGTGCGCCAGTTGCCGCATCTCGCCGAACGTTTCGTCGCGCTGCACCGTGCCTACCGCCACGCGGGCGAGCGTTTGCAGATGCTCGACGAGGCGCTCGGCGCGGGCACGGAGAGCGCGGCACGCCTGCCGTGGGAGGAGGTGCGCGACTGGTTCCATGATGCCGGCAACTACATCGACACGCTGGACCGGGCGGGCGAGGATCTCGCCGCAAGTCTTGCGGGCGATGCGCCGTCGCCGGGATCCGCCGCGCTCGAACGGTTCGCGCAGAACGCCCTAGGCCTCATGGTAATCGAAGGGGACGGGGACACGTTGCGATCGCGCGAGAGGGAGCGGCTGGTTCTCGACAGCGCGCAGCCGCCCGAAACCCGCCGCTTCCAGCTCGCCCACCAGATCGTCGCCCTCGCGCTGGAGCGCGAGATCGCCGCAGTCGTCGCCGGATCGGGCCTTTCGACGCAGGCGGCGCGCGAACTGCTGGCAGTGGGCCTGGCCAATTACACCGCCGGCGCGCTGCTCATGCCCTATGCCGCCTTCCGCGCCGCGGCGCTGGAGGAAAGGCACGACATCGACCGGCTGACCCGGCGCTTCGCGGTGAGCTTCGAACAGGCGTGCCATCGCCTCTCCACCCTGCAGCGACCAGACCTGCGCGGCCTGCCGTTCTTCTTCTGCCGCGTCGACATGGCCGGCAACATCACCAAGCGGCATTCGGCGACCCGCCTGCAATTCGCGCGGTTCGGCGGGGCCTGCCCGCTGTGGATCGTGCACGAGGCGGTCGCCATTCCCGATCGCATCCTCACCCAACTGGCCGAAATGCCCGACGGTGTCCGCTACGTCTCGATGGCCAAGGGACTGGTCAAGCCTTCGGGCAGCTTCGCCCGCCCCCCGCGCCGCTACGCCGTGGCGCTGGGTTGCGAAGCGGAACATGCCGCCAGCTTCATCTATGCCGACGGGCTCGACCTTGCCGCCCGCATGTCGGCGACGCCGATCGGCACGAGCTGCCGCATCTGCCCGCGCGAGACCTGCGACCAGCGCGCCTTTCCGCCGGGCGACCGCGCCATCGTCGTCGACCGCGACCGGCGCGGTGTGGTGCCGTACCGCATCGCCTGACGCGGGACGGCACCGGCCTCACGCGAACGCCTTCCAGACCGAATAGGCGCTTGTTGCGACGAGCACCACGCTGACCGCAAAGAGCAGCGCTCGCGCCGGAATGCGCTTGGCGAACATGGCACCGAACGGGGCCGCGATGACGCCGCCGATGATCATGCCGATCGTCGCCGCGCCGAAAGCCTCAAGGCCCAGCGTCGCGATGAAGGCAATCGAGATGCTGGTGGCAAGCAGGAATTCGGCCGAGTTGACCGTGCCGATCACCTTGGCCGGATCGCCACCCTGGATCAGCAGGTTCGACGTCACCACCGGACCCCAACCGCCGCCGCCCGCCGCGTCGAGAAAGCCGCCGACCAGAGCCAGGGGACGAGTGGTCTTGGGATCCTCGAACCGGGGCTTTCGCATCCGCAATGCCTTGACGAAGAGATAGACCCCCACGCCGGTGAGGTAGATCATGACGAACGGCTTGGCGACCGAAGCATCGATGCTGGTGAGCAGATAGGCACCCGCCACGCCGCCCGCCACGCCGAACGGCGCGAGCCGCCAGAACAGTCCCCAATCGACGTTGCGATGCGCGATGTGGCTCGCGCCCGACGCACCGGTGGTGAACATCTCGACCAGGTGCGTCGTCGCCGATGCCGCGGCCGGAGCGACGCCGAGTACGCTGACCAGCATCGTCTGCGAGATGACGCCAAAGGCCATTCCCAGGGCCCCGTCGATCAACTGGGCGAAGAGCCCGACGACAATGAAGGGCGCAATATCGGCAAAGGTCAGCGAGAAATCGAACATGAGGTGATCCTCTTCGTTCCGAGGGAAGGTTCTGCCGGAGGGTCAGAAGGCGTGCCGGAGCGTGACGCCGTAAGTGCGGGGATCGCCGGGATTGCCGACGATCAGGCCGGTGTTGCCGCTCGGCACCTGGAGCTGCTCGTAGTAATCGGTGCCGAAGGCGTTGCGGACCCAACCGTAAAGCTCCAGCCCGTTGTCGGCGCGAAAGCCACCGCGCAGGTTGGTCAGCGCGTAGCCGTCGATCCAGGTGTAGATCGAAGGCGACGGGTTGCTGGAAAAGCGCGAACGATAGCTACCGTCGACGCCCAGGAAGAAAGCCCCGTCGAGGCCCAGAACGCCGGCCGGAACGTTCCCTTCGGCGCCGTAGGACAGGCCCCATTTCGACACGCCCGGCAGGCGCTGGCCCGAAATGTCGCAGTTCGCCGGGCTGAGCGCGCCCGGCACATCCGGTGCGCCCGGCGTCTGGCCCGCGCCGACTGTGGTGCCGCCAGACAGCTCGGGCGGGCACGGAGCGTCGGTGAAGCGGCGATACTTCGCGTCGGTATAGGCGCCGTTGACGTAAAGGTTGAACCGCTTGCTCGGCCGGAACGAGAAGTCGGCCTCGATACCCTGCGTCCTCACCTTGTCGGCATTCGCGAGATAGCCGCGCAGCACGCCGAGGCTGCCGTTCGTCACGAGCGCCTGGTAGTTGGCGATTTCGGTGCGAAAGGCGGCGAGGTTGAGCGTCGCCTTGCGGTCGGCGAATTGCGCCTTCACGCCGGCTTCGAAATGATCGACCGATTCCGGCTTCACCGTGGCCGCCGCCAGGATCGGCGCGCCGCTGCTGTCGCTGGGCACGCCGTTCAGGTTGACGCCGCCCGATTTGAAGCTCTTCGCGTACGTCGCGTAGAATAGCAGGTCGCGTGTCGGCTCGTAGCTCGCGGTGAAGTCGTAGCTGAAGTTCCAGTCTTCGTAATCGACGGTGAATTGCTGCGGGGCGAGCACGCCGCGCTGGGCGACGATGCGGGGATCGGTGCTGGCGAACGTGACGAGCTGGCCGTCGCCGTTGGTCACCACCGAATCGTAGGACCCGTCCTTCCGGTCGTAGTTCAATCGCACGCCGGGGCGCAGGGTCACGCCCGGCGCAGGGCGAAAGCTGACCTGGCCGAACAGCGCGGCGCTGGTGTTGTCGAGGCGGATGTCGTTTTCTGCGGTCAGCCCGTCCAGCACGGAAGGGTCCTGGCTCAGCGGATTGGACGGATTGATCAGCCACGCGCTCGCCGCCGGCCCCTGTTTCTGGGTGCCCTGCGTGCGCACCTTCTGCTCGAACCAGAACGCGCCGAGCACGTAATCGAGGCTGTCCCCCCCGCCCGAGAGACGCAATTCCTGCGTCCATTGGTCCTGCTGCGACGGGTTTTGCGACAGCGTGGTGATCGGCAGGCCGGTGAAGTCGCGATCGTTCTCCGGCTTCCAGTCCCAGAACCGCCACGCGGTGATCGAAGTCAGCTTGCCGAGGCCGGTGTCCAGTTCCGCCTTCAGCGAGGCGCCGCCGATCTTGTTGCCGGCATTGAGGCTGGCATCCAGATCGGTGAGACGGTCATAGCCGTTGCGGCTGGGCGTGACGTAGCCTTGCGCGGCGGCCAGCGCCTCGTACTGGCGATTCAGCGGGCGCTGGGTCTTGCCGACGCGGACGTAGACCGTGCCGCAGCATTCGGGATCCTGCTCGCTGTAATCGCCCGCCAGCGTGACCGACAGCGCATCGCTGGGCTGCCACAGCAACTGGCCGCGCAGGCCGAGGTTGTCCTGCTCGTTGATATCGCGTTCGGTCACGACGTTGCGTATCGTACCGTTGCGGTGGGTGGAGGACACCGCGAAGCGCGCCGCCAGTGTTTCCGACAGCGGGCCGGAAATCGCCGCCTTGGCCTGGCGGAAGCCGAGATTGCCGACCGACACTTCGGCCCTCCCCTCGAAATCGAAGGTCGGCTGGCGCGTGGTGATGTTGATCGCGCCCGCCGTGGTGTTCTTGCCATAGAGCGTGCCCTGCGGCCCGCGCAGCACCTCGATCCGGTCGACGTCGAGGAAGTCGAACGTCGCGGAGGCGACGCGCGAATTGTAAACGTCGTCGACGTAGATGCCGACGCCCTGCTCGATCCCGTCGTTGGTGAGGCCGAACGGCACGCCGATGCCGCGGATGTTGACCGCGGTGTTGCGCGGGTTCGAGCTGTAGAACTGCAACGTCGGGGTCAGTTGCTGCAGGCGCCCGACGTTGAAGGATCCGGTGCTGTCGATATGCTCGCCGCCTACGACGGAGACGGCGATCGGCACGTCCTGAACGGTCTCGCTGCGGCGGCGGGCGGTGACGAAGATCTCGCCGCTATCCTGCGCGCCGGTACCGGCGGCGGAGGGCGATGGTGGAGCGGGTTCTGCCGCAATGGCGTCACCGGCGTCCTGCGCAAGGGCTGCCGAGGGGAACGCCAGCGCAGCGGCCAGCGAGAAGAAAGAGAGGGCATGGGCGGGCGTAGCGCCGGGGCGCCGGATAACAGTCGAATGCATCTGTGATGTCCCTGAAGGTTCGGGAACGGCGCATCCGGCGGTCCGGTCTGCTCGGTCGCTATTGTCGTGGGTCGGTCCGCGATGCGGACCGGGAAGTCAGGCGAAACGGCGCCGTTCGGTCACGTCGAGCTGCATCAGCCTGCCGTCGTGGACGGTCAGCTGGATGACACCGAAGCGCAAATGCGAAAGCGCCTCGACGATCGCGTCGATCTGCTCGGCGCCAAGGCTGTGAGCAGAGGTCTTGTCATTGCGGTCAGCCATCGAGGTCGCTCCGTTCGGCAAGGCGTACGTCGCCGTCGCATGGAGGATTAATCTCAACTGATTTTGTTGACAATATGGCAAGGCGGCAAGATATCGTTGGGCCGAACCAGCAAAAACTATCGGCTGATCAGCCGCCCCCGGCGATTTCGACCACTGCCGGGTCGATGGGATCGGACAACCTGATTCCATCGAGCAGTTCGGCGACGCGGTCGCGAACCTGCAGCATCAGCGCACGCGTGCGGCATTCTTCCTCGGGCAGGCAGTTCTTGCAGGTTTCGTGTGCAAACCGGCTGGCGCAGGGCACCAGCGCCAGCGATCCGCGCGTCAAGCGCACCAGGTCGCCATAGGATATGTCAACCGGAGGCAGCGCCAGGCGATAGCCGCCGTCGCGTCCGCGCTGCGATTCGACGAGGCCGAAGCGGGTAAATTCCGAAAGGATGACAGTCAGGAACTTGGCGGGAATGTTCTGGGCCGCCGCGATGTCGGCAAGCGGGACCAATCCCTGCCCGTAATGGTCGGACAGGTGTTGCATGGCGCGGATCGCATACCGGGCTTTCTGGGATAGCACGGCGACGATCCTATGGGATCGCCCCGGTCATGCAAACGGCCGCGCTAGTTTTGCGCCGGAATCGGGCTTTGCGTCATGCGCTGCACCTTGGCCCAGATCTCGTCGACACGCGGCACATCGATTTCGAAGCGATCGCGCAGGAGATGGGCCAGTTCATCCTCGCTTTTTACGGTCTCCTCTTCGACGGCCGCGGCGGTGATACGGCGAAGGCGGCCGTTCTGGAGGGCAAGATACCCGTCGTCGAAATGACGGAACACCGCCAGGGCATTCGTGAACGGAGAGCCGGGGTCGGTCATCAAGAAACCCTGCACCGCCGCCAGCGCGCCCTCGTCGCGGTGCCCGGGCCCGAAATCGACCGTTCGCGCGATCCCGTGCGCGTGGTTGTGAAAGCGCAGCCAGCCCTCACCGGCATCCGCGATGGCGAAGTCGAAACCGCGTTGCCGGATCGGCCCGACCGCCATCGGCACCGGCGCGATCAGGGCATCGGCGACGCCGACCTCGGCCAGATAAGGCACGTCCAGATCGACGCGCAGGGTCAGGTGGTTGCCGATGGCCATGTCGCCCAGCTTAGGCCGGTCGACACAGCCGCACAACCGGGTAACCTTGAAGCCCAGGGCCGCGAGCGCCGCGCCGAACAGGCCGTTCATCTCGTAACACCACCCACCTCGCCCGCCCTCGACGATCTTGTCGTGGGCAGCGGCAGGAGCAATCGAACTGGGCCAGCCCATGAAGGCGTCGATCGCCTCCCAGGTAATGCCCATCAGGTGGGCGCGATGCAGCCGTGCGAGTCCATCGAAATCGAGCGTGACGCCGCCATCGATCCCGATCCTGGCAAGATAAGCCGCCAGCTGCGTACCGGTCAGCTCGTACACCTCGTCTTCCACCGTCATGTGATCACCCCGATGACATCGCAAACGCCGCCCATCGCTGCCGCATTCCAGCAGCAACCGCGACCCGGCTTTGCCGTTTTCGAGGGCAAGACGGAGACAGGCCGGCGTGACCTTGAAAAGAAATCGTGTCGCGGATGTCGGAGGGGATGGTGGTGAACGACGCAGTCTGAGGCTAACCAGCCTCAGGGTAGGACTTCCCTGCTTTGCAGGGACTCTGCAGGGAATTCCGGCAATTCCCGGCCAGGTTGGTAGAGGATTGGCCAAGCGCGATGGCAGAAAACTGCGGTTTCTTATGGGAGGTTCCCTAAAATTGCAGTAGCGATTTTCCAAGCTCAATCAGGGAACGATAGCGGAACATCGCGTGGCATGATACGTCCATCGGACCATGCCTCGCCCCCGCACTAACGACCCACAGGGTGTCACCGATCAGCCCCGGAATATCGTCACCGATCCGACCCGGGTTGACGCGATAACGACGGAGTTCGGGAAGAAGCTGGCGTTCGTCGAATCCAGCTATCGGTCAACAATCAGAGCCCTCGGCAATGACCTCGATTTCAACCGTTCCCTGGCCAAGCTCAATCGCTCCCTGAACCGAAAGCGCCCGGCGAAGCGGCGCGGTGAACGCGCGCATCCTGAAATCGAAGTGGTCATTCTTAAGTACGCGATGGATCACGCGGCGATCAGGACGGGCAGTACTGGCGCGGTACTCACCAAGGAGGACGCCAACTTCGGGGCGCGTCGAGCAGCGGATCTCCTCCGGCCTCGCCGACGTTCCAGCTATCGCATTTTACGACACCACCTTCGCGGATTGATGGCACTCATTCAGGACACGACGGGTCAGCCCGTCCTGTTCACCCATCACAAGGATAATCTCTACGCTCCGCAGGCGGTCAACATGAGTGGTCGCGCGCTTCTGTTGTGGGCGGAGAAACTTGATCCGACCGCGTCAGTCACCACGATTGCGACCATCGTTAAACAGGCCCGGCGAGAATACGCCGGGAAAGCGATGCTGTTTTCCGATTTCTTCCCGACGTACCGTCACGAGATGAATGCCCCGCAGCCCATGGATAAGCTCGGCCCGAACTACCAGGTCGTGACCGTGCTGCCATTTTGCCCGATCTATTTTCCTTAAACCAGGGCATCATCACCGATAACTGAACTGCTCCCTTTTCAAGGAGCAGTGCAATGGCGGACAAAAATCTCGGCAATCAGGCAGAGTTGCTTGCGAGCAGCAGCCTCAGCCCCAACCCCCACAGTGCAATCGTCCCGTTGCGGTCCATCCACCGCGACCCCGACAATGCCAAGCACCACGAGGCCAAGCAGGTACGGCTGATCGCTGCGAGCATCGAGCGTTTCGGGTTTCTGGCGCCGATCGTCATAGACGAGAACGGCATGATTGTGGCCGGTGACGGTAGGTACCTCGCCGCCGAGTTACTTGGGCTTAAGAAGGTCCCGGTTGTCCGCGCGCGCTTCCTGACCGATGAGGACCGGACCGCCTACGCGCTCGCGGACAATAAGCTCGCCGAGCTGAGCCCCTGGAAGGACGACGTTCTCTCCCGGCAGCTGAACGACCTGGTCGCAAAGAACTACGATTTCGGGGTCACCGGATTCAGCCTGTCCGACCTCGACTTCTCGATCCCCGGCGAGGAGGTTGCCGACGAAACCGAGGCAGTGATGCTCCCCGACCCCGATACGAAGGCGGTGAGCCGTATCGGCGATTTGTGGCTCGCAGGTCCCCACAGGCTTTTCAACGGTGACTCCCAGCGTTCTGAAAGCTTTGAGGGGGCGCTCGGGGGAGAGCTCGCGCGCCTCGTGTCCAGCGATCCCCCCTACGGGGTCAAGGTTCGCCACAACGTGTCGACTAAGGCTACGGCCCGCGAGTTCGTGATGATGAGCGGTGAGCAGACCACGCCCGAATTGATCGCCTTTTTCCGCGGGGTATTCCGTAACTGCGCGCGGTTTTCCCACGAGGCGTCGATCCATTACCACTTCATCGACTGGCGGAACCTGCGCCACATGCTCGACGCCGCGGACGGGGTCTACGAGGAGTTCAAGCAGCTCCTGGTTTGGGTGAAAACCGCAGGATCCCTCGGCGCCTTCTACCGCAGCCGCCACGAACTCATCTGCGTGTTCAAGTCGGGACGCGGCAAGCACATCAATAACTTCCGCATGGGGGAGACGGGCCGGTACCGGACGAACGTTCTTGAGCACCCGGGTTGCAGCACCTTCTCCAAGACGCGGCAGCGCGACTTGGCCGATCACCCGTCGATCAAGCCGACCGCCCTCATTGCCGACCTGCTCCTCGACTGCTCGAACCCCGGTGATATCGTGCTGGATCCGTTCTGCGGCTCGGGGAGCCTCCTCTTGGCGGCAGCCAGAGTCAACCGCCGGGCGGTCGGGATCGAGCTCGATCCGCTCTACGTTGATACCGCACTGAGGCGCCTGCGCGATGCCACGGGGATTGTCGCAACGCTCGCTGGTGATGGCCGTACCTTCGACGAGATCGCGGCCGAACGCCTCGCCGGGCGGGAGGCGTGATCATGTCGCATGCAGATGACGAATTCGACTACGAAGATCAGGATGAAGGGAACGATGGCGCGTCTGGAGATCGGGGGTCAGGCGCTCCGGAGGCGGAAACGCCCTACACGGTCGGTTACTGCAAGCCTCCCATCCACACCCGGTTCCCCCCGGGCCAGTCGGGCAATCCGCGCGGCCGCAAGAAGGGTTCGCGCGGGCTCAAGACCGACCTCCACGCCGAATTGAACCGGATCGTCGAAGTCAAGATCGGCAAGTACCAGATGAAAGGCACCACCCAGCAGCTGGCGATCCGCACGCTGGCGCTGCTGGCGGCCAACGGCAACCTCAAGGCCAGCGCGCAGCTCCTACCGCTCGTACTCACCGTGTTCGGAATCGAGGACCGGGGCGCGGACAGGAGGACGCTCTCGGCCCACGACGAAGCCATCCTCGACAACTTCCTGAAAGCTTTTGGCGGGGACGCCAGCGGAGAGCTCGAGCGAGCCGGCTCCGTAGATGAGCTCATCAAGCCCACGGGTGGCGATCCGGACGGTCCGCTAGCGACCGACCGCCATATCGCCACCATTGCCAATTATAGCGAGGACGATCTGCCATGATACTTCCCTTCGAGGACCCGCGCGCGGGTACGAATGCGCTCACTCGCCGCAGCTTCCTGTTTTTCCTGATGCGCGCCTTTTCCTACATCAGCGGCGGACAGCAGCTTGTACCCAACTGGCACTTGTCGGCCATGGCGTACGAACTCGAGCAGGTGCGGTTGGGCAGGTCCACGCGTCTGCTCGTCAACCTGCCGCCGCGCAACCTCAAATCAATCACCATTTCTATCGCATGGGTCGCGTGGATGCTCGGGCTCGACCCCACCAAGAACTTCGTCTGCGTCAGCTACTCGAACGAACTGTCCGGCAAGCTCGCCCGGGATTGCCTGAGCATCATGCAGTCCGACTGGTACCGAGAAGTATTCCCCGGGACGGTCATCTCCACTCGCCGCAAGGCGATGGACTTTGAAACCACCCGCAATGGCGGACGGCTCGCAACCTCGATCACCGGCACTCTCACCGGGCGGGGCGGCGACATCATCATCTTGGACGACGTCATCAAGCCCGATGAGGCGGATTCCGTCGTTATCCGCGAGAACGTGAACGAGTGGTACCACTCCACCCTCGCCTCGCGCCTCAATGACAAGAAGAGCGGCGCGATCATCGGCGTGATGCAGCGCCTCCACCAGTTCGATCTTTCCGGCATGCTTCTCGAAGCAGGCGGCTGGAACCATCTCTGTCTCCCGGCCGTCGCCCAGATCGACGAGTGCATCCGCCTGCTGGGCGGCAAATTCCACCTGCGACGCGCCGGTGAAGCGCTCCATCCTGCACACGAGTCGCTCGAAGCGCTGGCACGGATCTGCCAGGAGATGGGCTCGGAGCGCTACGCTGGACAGTACTTGCAGAACCCTGTCCCGGCAGATGGCAACTGGATCAAGGCCATGTGGCTCCGTTACTACGGTCCCTCATTTGACACCCGCGATGGCTACATCATCCAGTCGTGGGACACCGCGAACAAGACCGGAGCGAACTGTGCATACTCGTGCTGCATCACCGCCCTCATCCGCGGTAACGACATCTACATCCTCCATGTCCTGCGCGAGCGGTTGGAGATCCATGATCTGCGCAACCGGACGATTGCGCTCGCGCGGGAGTACGGCGCGCGGGATCTGCTGATTGAGGACATGGCCTCGGGCCAGCAATTGATCCAGGAATTACGGCGCATCTCGCCCAGCGGCGTTCCGGTGGCGATTGCCGAGCGGGCAACGACCGACAAGGAATCGCGGGTCAGGGGTATCGCCGCGATGATCGAGGCGGGGCAGCTGCACCTGCCGCACGAGGCGCCGTGGTTGCCCGATTTCAAGTCCGAACTTCTCGGGTTCCCGCAAACCCGGTATCGCGATCAGGTCGATGCGTTATCCCAGCTTCTCGCCCGCGTGCGCTCCCGGCAGCAGGAGCCGGTGATCCAGAACGAGGGGCCTGTACTCTTTTATTAAGATGACGGGAGACGCTCAAAACATGCTCTGTCACCTGAAAGCTGGGGTTATGACAAGGTTACATCGGGTATAACTGCGATCTTTGGGGGCCGGGCATGGTGCGATCGTCGGCGCCAAGTTAAGTTCTCGAATTCACAGACCTGGCCTATCACAGCGCTGCTCGGCCGCGCCAATGGGGCTTCTTAAGACGTCTCACCAAAAATGACTCGGAGACACGCTGATGGAGGTCAGCGGCGCACACGCCATCGTCACGTGTGGAGCCTCGGGTTTGGGAGCCGCGACAGCGAGGTGGCTGAGCCGGCAGGGCATGAACGTTTCGATCGTGGACGTAGACGAGGCCTCAGGCCGCCTTGTGACAAATGAGAGCGGCGGACTGTTCCTAAAAGCATTCGTTCGCGACGCAGAGGACGTGAACTGGGCTCTTGACGAAGCGTGCGCGAAGTACAGACCTGCCTATATCTTGGTGAATTGCGGTGGTGTTGCTCCCAACATCCCGATGTTCGGCGCTCACCGGCTTCACCCAGCGGACGTCTTCCGTTCGATCCTGGAAACCAATCTAGTGGGCACATTTTTAATGGCCAGCCGGTTTGCTACTCAACGCCCGGCGCGCAGGCCTGACTTTCCGTCAAAGGCCTGGTCTGAATGTTGGCTCCGCCCATCCGGAGAAGATCGACGGAGCCAACGAGCAACCAGGGTCCGACCCTTGTGCACAAGTGCCACTAAGATTTGACCAGCGATGAGCCGATGTTGGGCTACGTCATAGTACGTAGATTGGGGAAACGCTGTCAGTCAAAACGGCATGCGACCCTGTATTCGTTCGGGAGCCCTGACCTCCCCGACGTCCGGCCCAACTGCATCTCGTTCGATTGTGCAGATGAAATTGTTGTCTTCCCAAGGCTCGGCGCAGGGACCGACGTACATGGTGGAGAGAACGGTAAGCGCGCCCGCCGTGTCCTGGCTCTCGAACTCGAAGATCTGTTCGTCACCGGCCCCCTGACGGGCAACTGTCAACAGGTATTTATGCATGGGCCGCGATCCCCTCGACTCACATCGACGGTGCGAAGGTATCATTGAAGAGACTTGCCCTAAGATAAATAGCGGCATCCTTTTTCAATCGCATGGTTGAACCATCACCACCCCCGCGCAAAAGCGAGGTCCTCTTCTGCAGAAGGGCTGCTATGGACGTGGTGATGGCGGACGAGTCCATCTTGTTGATCGGCGTCGGGCTCCTCACAGCACTTGGTCTGCTGTGCGGTCGACAATACCGAAGGTATCGTGACGCCCGACATGCGATGCTGCGACAGATCGACGACTTCCGCAACGACTCCTGAAGTCAGGTTCACGCCACATGGCACCCGGCAGACTGCCGTCCGGGCAAGTGGGCTGACCTATCGTGCCTATTGTGCCTAACGTGCGAAGGCGCATCTGCTTTTCGGCGCACCCAAAAAATTGCTCCGCCGGACCGGACAAGCTCGACCGAGCCCATCACCAGAGGGCGGGAACGAACGAGGCGAATCCGCAGGAAATCGGTGCACCGTGCAATCTGACAAAGACTGGCAAGGAAGGTGCGGCCATTTAAGCAGCGCGAAAGCGGGTGCGCCAGGCAGGCGAAACGCAGTGATGCCTATCGGCCTTCGATTTTCCACACACCCGAGCCCCCGGCATCGGAAGAGATGATGCAGACGAAATCATCGTCGCGCCAAAGCTCGGCCCGTTGGCCGGGAGCGAGGCGGTCAAGCCTGTTGAGGGCGCCCGCGTTGTCAGAGCTTTCGAACTCAAGCGTTTGCGGCTCACTGGCCCCACGGCCAGCGATCTTCAGTTGGAATGATGGCATTGGTCGAGATCCTTCGACCAGCAAAAGGGCGGTGTCTGACCAGATAGGTTTAGCTGCGAGCCCTCAGACCGATGCCGACAGCATACATCATCAATCGGATTGCTGCTGTATCAATTGCTACAAGGCGACCGGTAGATCAGGTGAAGCGATCCAGCCGGCGGGAACCATCGGCGAAGCGTGGCGATGCGCTGTCCGGCAGAGGGCGTGGGGTGCTGTAAGGAGGGTGCTAACCTCTCGCCACCTGGGTAATGAATTCCATTTCCTTCAAGCGGCATCGTTCATCCCGACGCCATCCGGCTAGGCGTATGGCTTCATCACCGCTTCACCCCGAGCCTGCGGGACGTTGAGGAGTTACTCGCAGAGCGCGGGATCGACGTGACCTACGAGACCGTTCGCTGCTGGCCGAACAAACTCGGTCCCGCCATCACCGCCAACATTCGCCGCAGGCGCGGACGGGCCGACAGCGTCTGGCATCTGGACAAGACCGTCGTGCGGATCAACGGCCAGCGCATTTACATGTGGCGGGCCGTGTACAAGGAAGGCGAAGTGCTGGAAGACCTTGTCGAGAGTCGACGCGATAAGGCGGCAGCACTGAAATCGCGCAGGAAACTGCTAAAAAGCCAAGGTGCGGTGCCCGGCACCACTGTCACCGACGGCTGTCTTCGTATCGCGCGGCAATGAAGATCCTGGGTTGCCAGGATCGCCATCAACCCGGTCGATTACGCGAAAACAACAGAGTTCGAAAAATCGCATCTTCCTATCCGACGACGAGGGCCGAAAATGCAGCGAGGTAAGCCCCAAGGCGCTTTGTCGCCACTCATTCTGCGATCTACAGCACGTTTAACCTCCAGCGCGATCTCGTTTCGCGCAAGACACTTTGCACCTTTCAAACCGCCGCGATGGCGGAGTGGCGCGCCGCGTCCGCCGTCACGGGATGAGGCCGCGTCCGCCGTCACGGGATGAGATTGCGAATTTGATGCTTAGCGCGCCCTGCCCCAGTCAACCTGAGAAAGCCAGATTGGATGCAAGAGGGCTAACCGACCTTGCGTGCGGCACTACGAAATCCATCAAAAGGCATAGTCAGCATCAATTTGCGGTTACCAAGCGCTCATCAAACGTGGAATTCGGGCGAGCAACTCGCGGGCGAGAAAGCCGATCGGCCCCATCTCCTCGCCGCAACGCCGTCCCGCCTCGCCGTGAAGCCAGACACCGGTCGCCGCAGCGAGAAGGGGCTCCGCCCCTCGTGCGGCGAGGCCAGCTACGATCCCCGCCAGTACGTCCCCGGAACCTCCGGTTGCCAGGCCGACCCCACCGCCAGCGTAAGCCATCTGTTCGTCCATTGGTGTGGCGATCAGTGTCGTAGGACCTTTGAGAATGACGGTAGCACCGAAGTGGTGAGCCGCGCGGCGGACCATAGTCTCGCGATCACTTTCGATGTCGGCAGCCTCGCATTCTAGCATTGCCGCCATCTCGCCAAGGTGCGGGGTCAGGATCACATGCGCATCGCTGACACGCAGGCGCTCCGCTCGCTCTCCGAGGTGCAGGAGCGCTGCGGCATCGAGCACGACGGCCTGCTCGCCCCCGAGTGTGAGCAGGCAATCGACAAGAAGGCCAGCTGCCTTCGCATCGCTCATAGCCGGACCTACCACCACGACATCGCAGGCCCGGACATGCGGTGCAATCAAGTCGAGATCCGCCACGATCTCGCCCTCGTTCTCCGGCAACGGAAACACCGCCGCTTCGGGAGGGCTATGCCGAGCGGGAGACACGCACTGGCGACCGTGGCCAATTGAACTTTTCCGGCGCCAGCCCGCAACGCCGCTTCAGCGGTCAATTGCAGTCCACCAGGAACGGTAACGCTGCCACCTATAATTAGCACCCGTCCGCGACTGTTCTTGTCGACGCCGTTCGCCGGGGGCCTGACCGGATGGGCGCGGAGCCAGTCGCTGTCGAGAGCTTTGAAGGAACCGGGTGCGTCAACCACGAGCGGCAACCATCCGGTCCCGCTCGACGGTGACCCGGGTATGTTCTTCGACGAGCGGAGCGGTGACGTTGTAACGTGAAAGCGTCAGTTTACCGTCGCCATCGTCGGTAGGTATGAATCTATATTCTGTTATTGCGCAGTTGGCGACGTCCTCGGCCGTGTCGATGGCCAGCACCTCCGCTTCCGTTAGCCCCTCCAGAATATAGCGAATGCAAAGTACGACCACCTGATGTGCGACAATCATGACCCGCCGTCCGCCGTGATGCAGAGACACCGTGTCGATCAGCGCGCGCAGGCGGAAAATCACGTCGACCCAGCTTTCGCCTCCAGGAGGGCGATGGTAGAACTTTCCCAATATTGAACGAAACTCCGCCTGCTCGGGATGAAATTCCTTGATCCCCAAGGTGGTCAAGCCATCGAGGATTCCGAACTCCTTTTCGCGCAGGCGCTCATCGATGCAGATGGCGGTATCGCCGCTGCAACCCCCAGCCTTTCTGAATAACTCGGCTGTCTGAACGGCGCGGGCGTAGGGACTGGCGAGAAGAACCTCAGGCCGCAAATCCGACTTTAGTGCGGAAAACGCCTTGCCGAGGGCCAAGGCCTGCTGTTCACCGAGTTGGGAGAGGGGAACGTCGACGTCGCGGTGGGTCAGGTCGATCCGTGCAAGCCCACGGGCATGAGCATCATCGCGCGACATTTCCGGCGCTCTGGCCATGTCGGATCACCCATAAAGAGCGGGGCCATGATTGCTTCATGATTTGCGTGTTGCATGTCTCATCAATGTGGGAATGAGCAACGCAGCAGAGCGTTCCAAGACCGGGAAGACAAGTCTGAGCCCGAGGTTTCTACCAGCTATGAACAGAGCCTGTGCCCGGTTTGATGCCCATGCTTAGATGTGAGCATCAACCGGGGCTTTACGTTACAGCTGGCCAAGGCCCGGAATCACGCCGCCTTGAGCGCAAACTCACGATCCTTGCGGTCGACGACGACGCCCTTGTACTTTTTGGGACCGCTGCAACGCTTGAGGATCTAGGGCACACCTTGTTGGAGGCTGTGTCCGGCTCTGAGGCCCTTCGGTCGCTTGACGCGAACCCGGGATCGAGGTGGTCATTACCGACCAAACAATGCTTTGCATGACCGGTGTAAAACTGGCCTCGCAAATCGCAGCCGGCGCCTTGACTGCCAATAATCCTGGCGACGGGCTATGCTAATACTCCAGATGGAGCGCCGCGCGAAATTGTGGCGGTTGGAAAAGCCCTTCAGCGAGGCTGCACTGATTGAGACGTTGTAAACTGTATTAACCGCCCACCGGAGCGCCTGAGGCGAAGGCCGAGGGCGGCCTTCAGCGACCGAACGTCAGCGCCGACGACCACCGACCATTTCTGATGCAAACGTCGGCCAAAGACGCTTTCGCGCGTTTAGGAGAGATGACCGACACGATTTGGGAATTGCAACAAAGAATGGAAGCAGCCGCGAGCGCTCTGGATTTCGAGCAGGCGCGGCGCCTTCGTGACCGCATTAATCTGATGCGAAACGGAGCTAGTGCTGCAGAGGCCTCGCAGGCGGACACCTCAGGTCTGACTCGCCAGCAACCGGGCGCCATGGGGCTGGGTACGAGCCAGCAGCGACATGATCCTCCACTAGGATGGAAACCGCCCCCGAAGCCCGATAATTTGACGTCCGATCGAAAGCAAAAGTGAGGATCAACGTCGCAAGTGCTGCTGCGAGGAAAGCAAAGCACTGGGCATCCAAGGGTATCAATGGGAAGTATTACAGAGCGTGCCGTCGGCCCGCCGCGTGCGATGGCTGCGAAACATTCCGACGAGGCTGACCGGTGCCTCAACTGGTCCGGAGGTATGGGTCGATGCATCAATAATGCGACCTGAGAGTTCGAGGCGCTGCCCGGCAACCACCAATTCCATGGCGACACGGTCCCGGTCCTGAGCCGACGCCGCGATCAGCCGCAAGCCTTGTTCAGCGCCTGAAGCAGGTCCCGCATATCGAACGGCTTCTGCAGGATCACCGCATCGGAGTCGACGGCGTTGGTGATGGCGGTGGTATCCGCAAAGCCGCTCACGAATATGACCGGCAGATCCGGACATCGCGCGACGATCTGCTGCGCCAGCTCCGCGCCATTCATCCCGGGCATCGCGAAATCCAGAACTGCCGCATGTGGACGCTCGAATTCGAGAAGGGCAAGCGCGGACCTGCCGTGGGCGAAGGCGCTGACCTTGTGCCCCGCATCGGACAAACCCGCTCCCAGGATGTCGCGCAACGCGTCATCATCGTCGACAAGAAGGACGTGCAGAGGCGGCGTGGAGGAAGTCTCATCTGTTGGAGAATGCCCGTGGTCCTTGGCCGTGGGAATCGCGCTCGTGCAGGGAAGATATACCCTGACTGTCGTGCCCTCACCCAATACGCTTTCGATCCGCACCGTCCCGCCTGCCTGGCGCGCACTGCCATAAATCTGGGCCAGACCGAGACCGGTCCCCTTGCCCATCGGCTTGGTCGTGTAGAAGGGCTCCATCGACCGGCGCAGTGTTTCCGCATCCATGCCGGTCCCGGTGTCGCGCACAGCGACCTCAACATAGTCGCCCGGGCCGATCTCGACGTCGCCCTCAAGCGTTTGTTTGCTGGTAGAGATGGTCAGTGTCCCTCCAGCCGGCATCGCATCGCGCGCGTTGATGACAAGATTGAGCACCATCATTTCAACCTGGACGGCATCAGCCAGCACGGGTGCAGGATCGGGATTGAGCTGCATCTTCAGTTCGATCAGCGGACCGACCGTGCGCGACAGCAGATCCGCCACTCCTTGGAGGACGTCGCATACATAGAGGGGTCGGAACTGGATCTTCTGCGAGCGCGAAAATGCCATCAGCTGGCCGGTCAGTTTCGCGCCTCGCTCCGCAGCCTCGGCGCCCGCTGAAGCGAAACGCCGAACTCTCTCGAGGTCCTCGGGCTTGCGGAGAATCAGGTTGTACGCGCTGATCACCGAGGCGAGCACATTGTTGAAGTCATGCGCCATACCCGCCACGAGCTGGCCTACCGCTTCCATCTTCTGGCTCTGGAGCAATGCCTCCTGTGTCTGTTCAAGATCAAGCGTGCGCTCCGCGACCCGCTGTTCCAGCGTCGCATTGAGATCACGCAGCTGCTGCTCGACCGCATCCCGTTCGATCACGAGGCGCGTTCTCTCGGCCAGTTCCTCCATGAAAGCGATGTCGTCGCCGTTCCAGTACCGCGGCTCACGATCGTTCAGGTAGACGATCGTGCGCAGGCGGCTGTCCCGCACAAACGGGACCACCAGGATGGATCGTGTATCCACTTCCCGGGCCGTGTCACGGGTCCGGCTTTCATCGCTGATCGGTTCGTTGAGAAGATCTTCGACCACAATCGTCTTCCCCGCGCTGAGGGCAGCGACGATCTTCTCACCGAAGGCAGCGGCGGGATACCGGCCCAGCAGAGGCGGAACGGTCCCGTCCGTCCAGCAGATACGATAGTCGAAGACATCTTCCGCGGAATCGAGCTCGCCATATCCTGTGCGCGTCACGCCGAAATGACTGCCCATGAGAGAAGCGATCTCTTCCAGCGCAGCGTCACTGCCCTTCTCGCGGAGTATGTCGGCTACGCGCAACCGCAAGGCGATGCGTGCTTCGCGCCGGTCATACGCCGTGAAGAGCTGATCGAGCTTGGCTGCCCCGAGACCGACGACAAACAGCGACACCGAGAATACGGCCACGATCATCGCCAGACTGGCCTGGTTGATTCCGGCCTCGCTGGGCAAGTTGTCCGGCATCGTATGCGCGACAAAACTGGCGGCACTCATCGCGGTATAGTGCATTCCCGCAATGGCCAGCCCCATCGCCACCGATGCCGCGACGCGATGACCCAAGGCGTGATTTGCGAAAGCAAGCCAGACTGCAATCGTCGATGCCACGATGGCGATCACGATGGACCAGAATACCCCGAGCGGATCGAACACGATACCGGCTGGCATCTGCATCGCTGCCATGCCGAGGTAATGCATCGCAAGAACGCCCGAGCCCATGAGGAGGCCTGCCAGGCCAAGTCGTGCGGGCGAACGATTCCTCTGTGAAGCTATTGCAAGGCCAAACCCTGTAAGAATGATCGGGAAGAGGAACGACAAGACTGTTATTCCCGGATCGTAACTAGAGTGCATCCCTGGCAGGCTGAAAGCGAGCATCCCGACGAAATGCATCGACCAGATGCCACCGCCGAGCGCGAAGGCCGCGGTACCCAGCCAGATTCTCCGAGCGTGCCCCGAGGCTGCCCCCATGCGGCGGGCAAGGCTCAGCCCCGTGAAAGACGCGAAGACCGCTATAAAGATGGACAGACCCACAAGGAGCGGGTCGTAGGCTCCGGACACTGGCATCCAGCGGTAATGGCATGGCGCGATCATCTGGTCTATCCGCCTGATTACAGGCGACCATACTGCGCTGTGGGGATAGTTGAGGTGACCCGGCGACTCCGGTCTCCGCCCTACCTGCGTTCGATTTCTGACTGGAAGCTGAGAAGCGCATGTCGGCATCGGCCGGGACACCATCTTTGACAGTGCCGCTCCTCACGGATCCGAACTCATCTGAGAATTCAGACCGCTCAGCCCGCCGTCATTGCGTGTTCCCGTGCGCGTCGCCCATCCGAAGCTTTCGCCGTCGCCGCCCTTTCCCCGTGAAGTCGGATCACAATGCGGATGACACCCGGCGAAGACTGAAAAGATCTGAACGGGTATTGGCCTTGCTCATCCGCTCCGGTTAATAGCGGCGCCCTGGCCAGCCATTCTTTGGATAATGCCCTCAGACCTGCGACAGACTACCCGATGCCAGAACGGCGCCGGTCGGTTGCCCGGTTGGCGACCCACCCGTCGGTTCGTCCGAAAGCGCCAGAGTACTGCCGGTTTGAAAGCCCCTGGCCAGATCTGCCGGAATCTGGCGGCGCTGGATTCCCGCCGAGTTGACGAGCCCGAGCGACACGGGCGCCGCGCCCGGAGCAATCAGCCACAGCTCACGGACGCGTCCTGCGGGTGCAGCGATTCGGGCTGGCGTTATCATCAGTTCGCGACTTTCGGGATTGAAAGCGACTGTCAGCGCTTCCGGTGCCTGGTCACCAGCCAGCGAGGCCAGCAACAACGGCGCAACCTGCTTTTTCTCAACGGGTGCAGGGATCGTTGAGCGATCCGGCGGGGTCAGCTGCAGCGCCAGCATGATGACGGCGGCAACCGAAGCCGCGATTGCGCCGGCCTGCCATCTGACCAGCTTCCTGCGCAGCGACACCACGACCGTAGACCCGCTCGCGTCATTCGCTTCGCCATCCAGCCGCCGCACGATCGCTTCCCACGTGCCGGGCGCGGGAATTTCGGCCTCGATATCCTCATATAGCGCAGCGAAGTGTTCCTCCCACTCGGCCACACTGGCGGGGAACGCCGGATCATCGGCCGACCGCCTGCGGGCCTCCATCAGCTCCTCGCCTTCGAGCAGCCGCAACGCGTATTCCGCCGCAAGAAGTTCGGCCTCGTTCATTTCTGCAGGCACTCACGAAGTTGCCGCAGGCCCCGGCGCATCCAGCCTTTCAGGGTGCCAAGCGGGACACCTGCCCTCTCAGCGAGCTGCGAGTAGGCAAGGCCATCGAAAAACGCGGCCCGGATCATCGACTGCGCGCGGTTCTCCAGTTCCGCGATGCAACCCTTGAGCTGTTGGCGCCCCTGACCATCTGCCGCGAGGGTAAAGGCGTCCGGCGCATCGTCGGGGATTTCCAGCCCATCTTCCAGGGGCGCCGAAAACCGCTGCTGCTTGCGCGACCGGAGACGATCGATCGACCGGTTGCGTGCGATCGTGGCGAGCCATGTGATGGCGCTGGCCTTTGCGGGATCAAAGCTGGATGCCCGTTGCCAGACACTGACGAAAACGTCCTGCAAGGCGTCCTCCGCCTCTTCGCGATCCTTGAGGACCCGTAAGCAGATGCCCAGCAGCTTTGGCGAGGTCGCGTTGAAAATCGTGCGCAACGCGGCTCGATCGCCAGCAGCAACGTCACCCAAGGCGGTGGCTAACGCCGCCCGCGAATCACTGTCCGAAGATCGTTCCACGGTCCTCATGTGCAAGGACTGGCACAGGGGATCACATATCGCAAAATGAGCTCTGCTTTTCTCAGAAGGTTTTCCTGAACTCGATCTGGATATTGCGTCCGACCGGATCGCGGATGGCTGACTGATATGACAACGGCGTACGTCCTTGACCATCGCTCACCCGTTCGCGCTTGTTCAGGACATTATCGATGTCGATCCCGATCCTGCTGTTGCGCAGCAAGGATGACGAGGCGACAAATCGTCGGCCTTCGATGAAGCCTCGCAAGCCGAACGTCGTCAGCGGCGAGAATGTCAGGACATCGGCAGGTCCCCCTGCCTGCAGAACGCTCCGGCTGCGCCTTTCGCCGCTGAAACGAACCCCCAGTCCAGGCTCGGAATAGCCTACCGTAAAATCGAACTGATCGCGAGGCCGTGTCGATCCGCCCAGTGCGATCGAGCCGGGTTCGAGAAGATCTATCGTTCCGAAGTTTCTGCCGAGCGCGAGACGACTGCTGAGGAGGGGGCGATAGGATCCGGAAAATTGCAGACGGGATCTCCCTCCGCCGATATCGAGTGGAACGTTGAGGTTGAAGCTCGTGTGAAACTGCTCCTCGCGCTGCGAAGGGAAGATGACGGGCCGAAGGTCGACGCCGGTCAGCTGGCCTGCCGGATTCCGTTCGAACCTTTCAGGGAAAAGTTCGAAGACGAGCGCGCTTGCCGCCGGCAGGACGCTGATCACGTTCGAGTTGACGGCTGTGCCGTATTCAACCGTCAACAGCAGATCTACGTCCTTCAATGGGCGCAAGTCAGCGCTCAGTTTTCGGGTTGTGCTGGCCTGGACCGGAAGCTCGAAACGGCCCCCTGTCCGCGTCACGAGTTCGACGGTCTCCTGCCGCAGCGGATCAAAGTAGCGTACGCCGCTGGTCTCGATCAGCGGGTCGGTCAACAGATCGACGCCAGGGGCGTTACGCACATCGTTATGGACAGCGCTCAACTGAATCCATCTGGCCGGCGACCAGCGCAGCGAGACGATTCTTGACCGAAGCTTCCCCGCCCCGCTCGTGCTTCCTTCACCGGCTTCTGCCCTGACCGCGAGGGATCCGAGCCAGGGGATCGGCCCGCTTTCGGACAGGATCGGCACATCGACGCCAAGGCGTATATCGCGGGATGTCCTGCCGAACTCCATGCGATCTCCAAGGCCTCGGCTCTCGACCCGTTCAAGGCGCAAGCCCGCAGCTAGGGTGAGGTGCAGCGGGCCTGCCGGCATGGTCCAGACCGGCCCGTGCGCGAGCAGTTCTGCGCGCGTCGAGTGCGTGACGATGCGGTTGCGTGACGGCATGGGCGAGAGGTCGGTCGTTATCTGCCGCCAATCACGGCGCAGGCCCCCGTCTAACGAAAAGGACCAGCTGCCGGTCTGCGCATTGAGCTGGGTATTGAGATCAATCGTCGAACCGCGCGACAGACGCTCGACCCCGTCCCCCGACAAGGACAGGCCGAGCCCTGCCTGACTGCGATTTTGCCGGACTTTCAGCGTCGCCGATCCATCGAGCCACGGGAGCAGCTGGTCCGATCCTGACAGGCTGAGCAGATAGCCGGAGGTTTTGGGTCGCAGGGTACGGAACCGGCCCAGATTTTCAGGAGAGCCGTCGACCTGTTCGATTTGCCGCTCACTTTCGAGGATTGCGCCGTCATGCCGAACCTCGAAGGCTGCATTGAGACGCTGGGGCCGGCGGATCCGGGTCGCGCTGATGTCTGCGGTCGCGCCGATCGCTCCTCCGTCGGTCGCTCCGCGCAAGCGCCCGCGTGCAACGAGAAGGCGCGTCTCCGGTTTGAGCACGACGTTGTAGACCCGGCGCCCAGCTGGCGCTCCAACCGCCGCGCCGCTTTCCCTGGCGAGCAGTTCGACCCGTTCGATGGCCTCGGCAGGATAGCTCTCAATATCGCCCAGTCCGGAAACGCGCCGACCGTTCACCAATACAGTCACGCTGTCGCCCCGGTCCCCGTCCTCTGCCGCGACCTCCTCCACCAACTCGCCAACGGTGGCCGCCCCGTAGGCGAGGAGATCTTCGCCGCTCACGCTTCGCTGCGAGGCCAGCATGGGCGCGCGTCGACCTTCGACGATGATGCCCGGCTCGGTCGACGATTGCGCGAAGCAAGCCGACGAAACGGAGCCGGCAAGCAGGCAACAGGAAGCGTGGAACACTGGAAAAACGGACCCACCGCGTCTCGGCGGGTCCGTTTCTGATGACCCTGATAAGGGCCGCCTGATCATCTTCCGGATCACAACGTGCTCCGGTTCGTCTGCTACCGGTCCATCTGGCCGCGAAGCGCCCCGGCGGGGTACTCGGCGTTGTGCACGACGACATAATAATCGGACGGAGTCTGGACGATTTCCCTGGCAAGCTCACGGCCCACGGAAACGCAGCCGGAGCTCATGCCAGACGACGGCGGGATGAAATCGACGACGACCGGACCATTCCCACCGGCCGGCCCCTCGTGGATATGGGCCAGGGTCGCTGTCTGGATCATCTGCGCTGTCAGGGTATAGCAGATCTCACCCTTGCCGGGATTAATCCGGATGCTGGCCATGCCGCTTCCGTCGGGATCGCCCCCGAACGTGACCTGATCACCATCGAGTGCTACCGAAAACTTCACCCCGGTATCCTGGGCGAACGCCGTTGAACTTACGAGAGTGGCTGTTGCCACAGCAGCTGTCACGAGAAGTCTGCGCATTTTTCGTCTCCTATGCGATAGCGGAATTCGATGCCGCACAGGAAGATACGGAGCGCGATGCCTTGCGGATGCGCTGGAAGGCCAATTTTTTTCATGTGCTTGGACCAGAGGACATGATTGGCCGCGTCGACCAGGCTCAAGTTGCGATTAGACGTCCCCTTACTGGCTCCGGAACGATGGTAGAGCTATCGGGCGGATTGACCTCACGAATGGGGTTTCCAACCCTTCGACCTCGCCTGCAATTCCTGACCGCCATTGAGTGCGGATCCGCTTGCCATATCTTGCGCGCGCATCATCAGCTGAGCCTGGCCGCTGCCGGCTTGGCGGTATTCGCCTCTTTCCGCGGTGGCATCTTCAAAGTGCTCAATCATGCGCCAGCCGTGGGCATCCTTGCACGCAATTCCCGCCTGATCGGCTCCGCTGTAGGCCCGGCAATAGGCACCGGCACGGTCACGGAAACTCAGCATGACACGTACCGGTGCATCAGCAGGCTGCGTTGCAACCAGCTGACCATCGAGGGCAGCCGCAACTTGCCCGCTAGCATAGCTCTCGGACCCAATTTCGCGGGGAATGAGAAGGGCCAGGATAAGCGACGCCGCCAGCGCCGGCCCCGCGATCCAGCCCCAACGCGGAGCGTTGAAGCGCGTCGTGGATCGGGACTGGCGTTGTTTGTCAAAATCGATGACGCTGCTCTTGTGCTGCAGCAAGGTGCGAAGACGTTCGGGCACAGGTTCATCCAGGATGGGCGCAAAGTGCGTCGAGAGCCGGGCGCGCAAGGCACGATGCGCCGCGACAGCCCGCTCCAGGTCCGGATCTGCCGCCACGGCTCGTTCGACTTCGACGTGCCGTTCGAAGTCGAGTTCGCCATCAGAAAACGCCGCCAGCTCCTCGCGCGTTACCTTCATACCGTTTCTCCCAGTCTTGCCAGAAGCGCATCGCGGCCGCGCACTAGACGGGAATTCAGAGTGCCGACAGGACAGCCGACGATCTCGGCCGCCTCGCGATATGTGTAACCTTCTACCATCACAAGCAGCACGGCCACGCGCTGGTCGTCGGGCAGGCTCGCCATGGCGCGGTCGACATCGCCCAACTCCGCGGCAGCATCCTGCGCCCCCGCCGCCCCTATGAATGCGCCCGCCTCTTCCGATACGAAGGTCTGAGATCGGCGCCGGGATGCCCTGCGTTCGTCAATCCACAAGTTGCGCATGATCCGGTACATCCAGCTGTCGAGACGGGTACCAGGCTCATAGCTTTCGCGACGAGACAGCGCGCGCTCGATAGTCATCTGGCAGAGATCGTCCCCATCGACCGGATTGCGTGACAGTCCGATTGCGAAACGACGCAATCGGGGCAACAGGGCCAGCACGCCATCCTCGAAACCGATGCTCAGGGTTTTCCTGCCTTTCGTGGATTAAACGGATGAGACCGCGCGTTTCATCCATGCTTAAGACAGATTCTTGAACGATGACATTGATGAGACTTCGCTATCTCCTGATTGCAGGCTTGCTTGCGATCGCCATCCGGCCGGCGATGGCCCAGGTGGGCCTGCCCCCGGTAAGGCTGCCAGCGCTTGACAGCATAACAGAAACCATCGGTAACACGCTTGACGATGCCGGGGCGGAGACCGTCCGAACAGCAAGAGACATGCTGCGCATCCGCGAGATCCGGCGGGCCAAACTGATGCGTGATCATCCTGGGCAGATAGAGCGGGACGCAAATGGCGATCTGGCGAGAGCGGGAGAATTGTTTCTTCTCGATGCCGCGCCCGCCGAGATAGATGCCGCGCGGCAAGCCGGATTTACCGTCATCGGGCACGAGCAGATCGAAGGGCTTGCCGTTGATCTGGTTCGGCTCGGCATTCCTGAAAATCTCTCGCTGAAAGAAGCCGAAATGGCGTTGGGTCGCCTGCTGCCCGACACAACCGTCAGCGTCGATACCCTTCACTTCCCCGCAGGTGACGCTGGCAAGCGGGTACCAACTACAGGGTCCAGCTCATCTGCCAGAAGTGTCCGCACCCCGGTCGGGATTATCGACGGTGCCCCCGGACGTCATGCCCGTCCCTCGGCGATGCGCGGCTTTGCTCGAGGCGCCCCCCAACCCAGCCATCATGGTAGCGCGATCGTCTCGCTGCTCGACTATGCGGGGGTGCAGGACATTCGCGTGGCCGACGTTTATGGGACCGATCCCGCAGGCGGCAATGCCATGGCGATTGCCAAGGCCCTTGGATGGCTGACACAAACTGGCACGAAGGTCATCGCCATCAGCCTTGTCGGCCCTCGCAACGCATTGCTGGAGCGGGCGATTGCTTCGGCGCAAAAACACGGCGTGATCATCGTCGCCGCAGTCGGCAACGATGGCCCGGCGGCTCCGCCCGCTTATCCGGCGTCCTACCGCGGCGTCCTGGCCGTGACCGCAGTCGACGGACGCAACCGTGCCTTGATCGAGGCCGGCAAGGCCGATCATCTCGACTATGCCGCACCTGGTGCCGATTTGCGGGTCAGAAACGCTGACGGCAAGGCGACCCGTGTAAGAGGTACTTCATTTGCCGTGCCTCTGGTTGCCGCCCGTGCCGCCGCCCATCGTGGCGAAATCTCCCAGATCATAACGCACCTTGACGAGGAGGCTGACGACCTGGGTGAACGGGGACCTGATCGCGTTTATGGTCGCGGTCTTGTTTGCGGTCGTTGCCGGCCGTGACTGATTTTTTTGCAACCCTGAATTAAACGACGCTCGCGATCCGTTTTCCCATCGAACGGACGGAACGGACATCGTTCCCACAATTGATGGAAGGACTGGATCATGAAGACGCTCCTCATTTCAACTGCGATCGCGGCACTTGCTGTGACAACTCCTGCCCACGCCCAGGTCCTGGGTGGCGGTGGTCTCGGCGGCATGATCGGCGGAACGTTAAACAGTCAGGGTTCGCTCGGCGGGACGCTCAGCGCGCCGACACGCACCGTAGGATCTGCAACACGCGGCACCGCCGATGCCAGCACCAAAACGAAAGGCAGCAAGTCGATCGATTCCCGCAGCGGGAGCGTCGCGACCAATGGAAGCAGCGAGGCCGGCATCAATGGCACTGTCGCTCAGGCTACCCGCGGGCCTCTCGGCAGCAATGCGGCAACAGGCTCAGCCAGCGGATCGGGTTCGGGGAGCGGCAGCGCCAACGCCAACGCCCAATTGATCGGGACCGATCAGGTTCGCACGACGGTCAGCTCCGCTGCCGGAACCGCTGGACAAAAGATCGCGCATGCGCGCAGGACAGCAAATGGCGCCGTCAGTGTCGCCACGACCGGCGGGGCGTCTGCCACTGGAGTTCTAAAGGGGTCGGCCGATAGCATGGCTGGTATGACCGCAGGTCTGACCAGCGCTCAGCTCGCCGCCGCAGGCAGTGCCGCCGCGCAGGCGAACGGAGCCATAGCGGTCGCTCGTGGCACACCTGTATCGGATCCCAGTGGCGATACGCTGGGTACGGTCCGCCAGGTTGTCTCCGATGCGCGCGGACAGCTCGAGCAAGTGCTGGTCGACGTCGACGGAATGAGCGCCCTGCTTCCCGCAGACAATTTCAGCGCGAGTGGCAATGTCCTCATCTCCGCCATGAGCGAAGGCGAAATCCGCCACGTCGCGGAGCAGCAGGCCCCGGAACAGCAGGCAGGGGAGCAGCAGGTTGAAGAACCCGCGGCCCAATAACCAACGGACGATCGATGATCCCCGGACAAGCGAACCGCCTGTCCCGGGACCATCTTACATTGAGAAAACGTGGTGCCACCAATACCGTCGCGCGCGAGGTCGAGGCTTTGGGCGGCAATGATTGGCGCCCATTAACCGGACGAGATCCATGCGCAGCCTGCTTGCCCTTCTGCTTCTTCTCATACCGCTCCCAGCTCTGGCCACCGAGCGGGAAATTCCAACGTCGTCCAGCAAGGATGACGGACCACAGATCGAGGTTTCAACCGGTGTCGAATACGAAGAAGGCAATTATGGATCCGGAACGAAGATCAACATTCTTTCCGTCCCGACAAGCCTGACGCTGTCGACCGGACCGCTGCAGCTTGTCGCGACACTACCTTATCGACGGGTCGAAGGTCCGTCGAATGTCGTTCCCGGCGGGATACTCGGATTGCCGATCCTTTTCGATCCAAGCCAACCGCAATCCGAAAGCATCACGCGCGAAGGTCGGGGCGATCTCGAAATTGGCGCAATCTACTCAATTCCAACGCGTGTCGTGAACATGGCGTTCTCCGGTTCGGTCAAATTGCCGACCGCCGAAAACAATCTCGGCACCGGTGCCTTGGACTATACCCTGGGTGCAGAAGTGTCGAAGCCGCTTGCTGGCGGCATCGTGCCTTTCGCGAGCTTCGCCTATACTCTGCCGGGTAGTCCGGACGGCTATACGTTGCAGGATAGCTATGCGGTATCGGCCGGAGTTGCCGTGATGATCGCTGCGCGAACCCAAGCTCACCTGTCCTATCGCCATGCCGACAACGCCAGCAGTCTGATTTCCAGCGATCAGCGGCTGCTTTCGGGCCTGAACACACGGCTTGGTGAAGGCCTTTCGCTCGGGCTTTATGGCTCTGCAGGCTTAACCGTGGGGGCGCCGGACTTCACGACGGGCGTTCGTATTGGGCTCCCGCTATTCTGATAGATGTTCTGGTTCAATGCACCTGACAGAATCAGAGCAACCATGCGGCGATTGCGACTTAACCGGTTAATCTGCCAAACATGGAGCAAGCTAACATAATCGGTCTGGATATCGCCAAGAACGTTCTTCGTGCGCACGGCGCCGATGAGCGCGGTGGCATGCTTTCAGTCGCAAGCGGACGAGAACCAAGCTGCTCGAGTTTTTGTCGGCCATCGGCGCGCCGGCAGACTCATGGCTGTAGCGGATGCTGGCGCGCACAAACCGCGCATTCTCCTCTCGGTCGCGCTCGCCAACAAGACGGCGCGTATGGTTTGAGAGCTGCTCACCAGGAAGGAAAAATCGAGGACTTAAGCCAAGGCTTGGGGTCGCAGGCGTCGAGGACGTAGGTGGTCGAAGGAGAGTACATCGGAAGTCAAAATTTCAGCAAGCGATAACAGCATTTTTCGGAACGTGTGAAATATAGATTGCCGTTGCTCGCGCAGTCATTGGCATTTTGACCGAAAAATGGCCCATGTAATGGGGGGACATGAGTGACCACCGGGTGTGCCTGACGTTAACGCAGCGATCGCCGCTCCGTATTTCAATCCGGACCAAGCCACTTACAGCTGTCTTGTTGCGGACCGCCGGTTTGACCCAGCCATGGACCCTCGCTTGTCCTTCCCGGACCGTTACTCCAGCTCGGTAAAAATGCAGCTTCCCGCTGTGTTGGCTGTGCACCAATGGTCGGACTTCCGGGCTTCCAGACGCCGGTCCACCAAAAACTGACCCCATAAGCAATACCGCTGAAAACGTGATCGTCTTTATCATGTCAACTTCCCATCCAACCTGTATGAGGCCCCACTTGGCTCGATTTCACAGCCTTATTGTAAACCGCTGAGCTGGTACGTCTGAGCCGACGTCCTCTTGCTATCGCAAAGCCTTCACCCAGCAGCCAAGCACCGCCAGCGTAAAGCCGATCCAGAAGCGATAACGAAGATCCCGGCTTGCCGCACCTCGGGCATCGCGCTGTCCTGCATCGCGGGCAAATGCGGAGTGCCGTCCTCTCTGTGCGCAGACCACATCCGGAGAGAGGCGGATGACCATGCCTTGCGCAAACGCTCCACGATCGGGTTCAATCACAGCCCTTCTCCCCGCAGCAATGTTATGCGAGTCGTTCTCATTAGCAAATCGTGGAGCGTGGACATGCGCGCGTCAAGTTAAAGCTTTGCTCCTAGTTCGGGGGGCGCATCGTGCCTTTATGTACAAGCAATTGCTACATTCTCCGCCATTCGGGCGACTTCAAGCCGGCCGGCAACTCGAATACCGATCTCGGGTTGCTTTTGCAATCGACTCGCATTAGCTGCCCGTCGTCAACTGATCACGGGATCCGATGAGGAGCATTCGATGAAGTCTCACCTGGCCGCCGCACTTGCCTGTTCCACTGCCCTCGCCAGTCCCGCGTGGGCGGCGGAGGCTGCTTTCGAGGCCAGCCAGATCGTCGTGACCGGCGAGAAGGCGCAAGGCGGCGTTGCGACGAAGACCGATACGCCCGCCATCGAAGTTCCCCAGCCCGTCACCGTGATCACCGCCGACACTTTCGAGGCTCAGGGCGCGGTGTCGATCAGCGACACGCTGAACTACGTCGCGGGGGTGCAGGCCAATCCCTATGGCCCCGACAGCCGGGTCGACGGCGGCTTTATCCGCGGCATCAACGCGCTCCAGTTCCGTGACGGCATGCGCGACATCTACAGCTTCTATGCCAGCGTCCGAGCCGATCCCTACAACTTTTCGCAAGTGCAGGTCGTGCGCGGGCCAGCCTCGGTCCTGTTCGGCGCGGGTTCGATCGGCGGCCTTGTCAATCTGGTGTCGAAAACGCCCGAGTTCGAAACGTCGGGGGAGTTCTCTCTCCGCTACGGCTCGCATGATCGGAAGGAGGCACTGGCCGACATCACCGGCGGGCTTACCAGCGACATCGCCGCTCGTGTCGTGGCAAGAGTGCGCGCTTCCGGGTCGCAGACCGATCATGTTTCCGACGACCGCGTGATGCTGGCTCCATCGATAACCTGGTCGCCGACCGATGCCACGAACCTGACCTTGCTTGCTCTCTACCAGGAAGACGATGGCGGTTCGACATCGCAGTTCCTGCCGCTGGTCGGCACGATCCTGCCCAATCCCAACGGCCAGCTCGCCAATGACCTGTTCATCGGCAAGCCGGGCTGGGATCGTTACGACGGTCGCCTGCTGCAAGGCACCGCCCTGCTCGATCACCGCTTTTCCGAGGCGCTGAAGCTGAACCTCAAGGCGCGCTACATCGACAGCGACCTCACCTATCTGACCCATTATCCGAACAGCTACAGCAACCCGACCAATCCTTATCTGGACCAAGACCAGCGGATCATCGGCAGCTACGCCAGCGGAAGCCTGGCCCGCATGGAGATCTTCTCGACCGACACCAACGTCCAGTTCGATTTCCGCACCGGCGGAGCGATCGAGCATACGCTGCTCGCCGGTGTCGATTACAGCTGGAACCGGGTGCGCAAACAGGGCGGTCTGGCTTTGGAGCCGATCGACATCTACGACATCGATTATTCCGCGCTGTCCGATTTCAACGGCACCATCCCCATGCCCGGCGATCCCGGCTTCCTTCGCGCCAGCGCGGAGGACGTGAGCCAGAAGCAGCTCGGTTTCTATCTTCAAGACCAGATCCGGTTCTGGGACCGCGTCTCGGTGGTGCTCGGAGTGCGGCGGGACGAAGCGCGTTCGGACTCATTCGGGGCTGAGGTTTACGATACCGGCGCAACCAGCTTCCGCGCCGGCGTGATTGCAGAGGTCCTGCCCGGCATCTCGCCCTTCTTCAGCTATACCGAGAGCTTCGAGCCGATCGGCGGTTCGGACGTCTACGACGATCCCTTCGTGCCCAAGAGCGGACGGCAATACGAAGCCGGGATCAAATTCCATCCCAACGACAGCGTGATGGTCACGGCAACTGCCTACCATATCAAGGAGACCAACCGACCCGTCGCGGTGGCGGTGCCAGACCCCGAAAACCCGGATATCACCCTGACGGGGCAGCTACAGGTTGGCTCACTGACCTCGAAGGGTGTGGAGTTCGAGGCGAACGCCCTGCTGCCGGGCGACCTGCAGCTGATCGCAAACTACAGCTACAACGAAGCGGAGATCGACGACACCGGGCGGCAACTCGACAACGTGCCGCAGCACAACGCCTCGATCTGGGCGACGAAGGTCGTTCCGCTCGCAACCGACACGTCGCTGCGGCTTGGCGGCGGCGTACGCTACGTCGGCAGCCAGCGGTCGTTCGGCTTTGCATTTCCCGAGGGCATCCGCACACCGTCCTACACGTTGGTCGATGCGCTCGCCGAAGTGAACTGGCAGAACTGGAGCGTGGGGCTCAACGCCACCAATCTGCTCGGCAAGGACTATTACTCGGCATGTCTGGCCCGCGGTGACTGCTTCGTGGGTGCGGAGCGCAACGTGTTCGGCACCGTGAGCTATCGTTTCTGATGGCAAGCGAAGGGCTCTGGCTGGCGGCACTGGCGGCGACCGGGGGCGTCGCCACCTTGCGGGTTGCCTGGGCGCAGCCCCAGCGTTCCCGCGCCATCAACGGTCTGGGATGGGTCTTGCTGGCCCTTGCCGCACTGGCGGGCGGACAGGAGGCAGGGGCTTGGGGTGTATCGATCGCTGCCCTTGTCGGCATGGGAGCGGCGTTCGTGCTGCTGGCTGTCGCGGGCTTCGCCTCTCCCCGTAAAGAGGCGCCCGCCTCAAACCGCCGCGTCGGCATGCTGCCCGAAGCGGGCGAACCGCTTGCCTTGGCCAGACGCGGATTGACGTTTGCCATTACGATCGGCCTCGCCACGGCATCGGCCCTCGGCGTTGCCATCGCCTTGAGAGCAATCGCCGCTCTTGCGGGCGCGAGCGAGGCTGATGCCAATGTCGTCGCGCTGTTCGCCATGCCGCTGGCTTGGGCCACTCTCGTCTATGCCGTCCTTATGACCCCCCGCCGCCGCACGCAGTTGCTAATTCTCGGGCTGGCCACGTTGCCGGCCCTGCCTCTCGCCCTCATCGGGAAAATCGCATGAACACCGCACCGGAACCCGGCACCGTCAAGCGAGCCTTGTCCGCGCACGCCGCGATCGGTTTGCTTGCTGGCGCCTTGCTCTACCTCGTCTCGCTGACCGGAACGCTGTCCGTCTTTTACGCGGAGTTGCAGCGCCTCGAACAACCCGATGCGCCTGAGATGACCGCGATCGATCCCGACCGCGTCCAGAGCGCCGTGGCGGCCATGATCGCGCTCGAACGCGGAAAGCCCACGACCACCCATCTTTTCGTGCATCTCCCGGTGGACGACCTGCCGCGCACGACGATCACGACCGATACGCAAGCGTACCATGTCAATGCCGACGGGACGCTCGCCATGCCCGAAGAGATCGCCTGGTCGGACTTTCTCATCAAGCTGCATTATACCCTCAACCTGCCCAGTCTGGTCGGCATCACCATTGTCGGTGCGCTTGGCGTAATGATGCTGGCGCTTGCCCTGTCAGGCGTCGTCGCCCACCCGCGCATTTTTCGCGACGCTTTCCGCCTGCGGGCAAGGAACGGCAATGGCGTCGGCCTGGCTGACTGGCATAACCGTCTGAGCGTCTGGACCCTGCCGTTCTCGTTGGCGATCGCGCTGACCGGTGCGCTGATCGGCATGGCGACCGTAACCGCCTGGACCATCGCCGCGATCGATTACGACGGTGATGTCGAGGCGGTTTATGGACCGATCTTCGGCGAAGAGGGCAAACCCGACGCCACGCCCGCGGCGCTGCCCGATGTCGCGACTGCATTGCGCTACATGGCGTCCCATCATCCCGATGTGACGGTCACTTATGCAATCCTGCACGATCCGCTAACAGCTGGTCAGCATGTCCAGATCGTCGGCTCGCATGATCGCCGTCTTATCTTCGGTGAATACTACGGTTTCGATGCGGCCGGACGGTTCCTCCACGCTTCGGGTCTCGCAGATGGCGAACTGGGCCAGCAGGCAGCCGCATCGACCTACAAGCTGCACTTCGGAACCTACGGCGACCTGCCAGTGAAGCTCGCCTATCTGGTGTTTGGCTTGGCCCTGACCGTCATATCCGCCACTGGCGTCTACATCTGGCTCGGGAAACGCGAGCGGCGCGGCATTCGTCAGCCGCGGATCAGGGCGGCCTGGAACGGCGTTGTCTACGGCATGCCGCTGGTGCTGGCGATGACCCTGCTGCTGCGGATGGGCTTCGGCAACGATCTGCCTTTCGCGGCGATATTCTGGATTGGCTCGGTAGTGACGATCGCTGCTTGGGTGGCTTGGGAAACACGCATCGCCCTTCCTTCCAGAACCGAGGCCCCGATCTGAGCCAGCCGGGTTCCCTCACCCCTCGGCTTGCTGTTGGCGAAGGTGGTGAGCGTGAGCGGCCCGAAACCTCAAGCGGCGTGCAAGTTGCGGTGAGGACCGGGACAGCGATGGGTCTCGACCGTTATGTGCACCAGCTCCTCATGGATCTGGGCGCGCTCTGCATAGTCGGTCGGCGCGAGTGGGCTCTCCGCGACAAGAGAAACGACAGCAGCGAATTTTCCCGGTCCAACCTGCCAGATGTGCAGATCGACGATCCGGGCGTCGCCATCCTCAATCGCCTCGCGCACCTCACCTTCAAGGCAAGTCGTAGATGTTGCATCGAGCAGGACCGCGCCGGTGTCGCACATCAGGCCCCAGGACCAGCGGCCGATTACGGCGGCACCGACCAGTCCCATCGCAGCATCCATCCACACCCAGCCGAGGTAGCGGCCGGCCAGCAGAGCGCCGATCGCAAGCACCGAGGTCAGCGCATCTGCCAGAACGTGGAAATAGGCGGAGCGCAGATTGTTGTCCGTGTGGCCATGACTGTGAGGATGCCCATGGCCGTGGTGCTGGTCATGGTCGTGGTGGTGATCAGCACCTAGCAGGAATGCGCTGGCAAGGTTCACCAGCAAGCCGAGCACGGCGATAACGGTTGCTTCGGTGTAAGCAATCTTCCCGGGCTCGAACAGCCGCTCTAACGACTGCACCGCGATACCCGCTGCGAACACCGCCAGCAGCAATGCGCTCGCAAAGCCAGCCAGATCCCCCACCTTGCCCGTGCCGAACGTATACCGCGAATTCTTGGCATGTCGGCGGGCAAAGCTGTAGGCAAACGCCGCTACTCCCAAGGCGCCCGCATGCGTCGCCATGTGGATCCCGTCGGCCAGCAGGGCCATCGAACCGGTCATCAAACCCGCGGCGATTTCCACGACCATCATGACGGCGGTCAGTAAAACCACCCATCGCGTCCTCGTTGCGTGCGTATCGTGAGCATCACCAAGGAACACATGATCATGCTGCAACGCTTCGATTTGGTGAGAATGCAATTTCGGTCCTTTAACGGGTTACACTGGGCACGCTCTGCCTACAGAACTCGGGCGAGTCGCAAGAGAAGAAAAACCAGAAGTGAAGACTGTCGGAAACCCCAGGCAGGCGATGCTAGGTCCAGTCCCGATTTTTGTCTTGTGCCCCCTCAAAACGTTCTGAGGCTAAGATACACCTTCCTTCCGTAAGGCAGGTGCGATATTGTCTGCAAGCGTGATACCGTCGAGAATAGAAGCTGTTTCGTTACGCACACGAAGCATTATGCTGCGCAGTCTGCAATTCGCCTCATCAAGACAGTTGTCGCAAGTTTCGTGTGCATAAAGGCTGGCGCAAGGGACTAGCGCCAAAGATCCACGCGTCAGTCTAATGATATCGCCATAGCGGATATCGATGGGCGGAATCGCGAGCCGATAACCACCGTCTCGACCCCGCTGTGACTCCACAATGCCTTCGCGACACAGCTCCGACAGGATGACAGTCAGGAACTTGGCGGGGATGTTTTGCTTTTCTGCAATCTCGGCAAGGGGTACGAGATCGTGGCCATACTGGTCTGCCAAGTGTTGGAGCGCGCGGATGGAATAACGGACTTTCTGCGAGAGCATGAATCTTGCCTATGCGCGCCCGCCGGGAATATCAACCAGTGCGATTGATAATGGCTGGGGCGGGACGTTTCGGACTTGGCGATATGGGGTGTCGTCACACGCTTGAGCAGGCCTCGAATGCGGCGGGGCCGGATCGGGAAGCCCCGCTTCCGGCCCGCCATAACTAAAACTCCGTCTTGATTGTCGCACCCCAAGTGCGCGGATCGCCCGGTTTTCCCGTGATGAGCCCGGTGTTACCACCCGGCACGTTGAGCTCGTCGAAGTACTTTACATCGAAGGCGTTGCGCACCCATCCGTAGATCTCGAAGCCGGCATCGGTCCGAAACCCGGCGCGGACGTTGGTGAGGGCATAGCCCTTCACCCAGGTATAAGCCGAGGGCGAGGGATTGGACGACCATCGCGAGCGGTAATTGCCGTCAACGCCCAGATAGACCGCCCCGTCCTGACCAAGCACCGCAGCAGGCCGATTGTATTCCGCCCCGTAGGAGAACGACCATTTCGACACGCCCGGCAGACGCTGGCCTGAAATGTCGCAGAAGGCGGGGCTGTTGGTACCTGGCGCACCCGGCGCACCAATCACGGCGCCGCTGCCGCCGCCAGACAATTCCGGCGGGCAAGGGGCATCTTCGAACTTGCGATAGGTGGCATCGGTATAAGCACCATTGAGATAAAGATTAAATCGCTGGCTCGGACGCAGCGAGAAATCAGCTTCTACCCCTTGGGTGCGAACCTTTTCGGCGTTGGCAAGATACCCCCGAACGGTGCCGAACTGGCCATTCGTGACTTGCGCCTGATAGTTCGCGATCTCGGTGCGAAATGCCGAAAGGTTGAGCGTTGCGCGACGATCGAGAAACTGGGCCTTCACCCCCACTTCGTAGTGATTGAGTGATTCTGGCTTGATCGTTTGCGCAGCAAGGGCCGGGACGCCGCTTGCGTCATTAGGCACCCCGTTCTGATTGATGCCGAACGACTTGAAGGTCTTGGCGTAAGTCGCATAAGCAAGAACGTCCTGCGCCAGTTTGTAGCTAGCCGTCACATCATAGCTGAAGTTCCAGTCGCTTCCTGACGGGCGATACGATTGAGGTGAGAAGATCGCCAGCTGGGCGGCCTTCATCGCGCCGGTTTGGCCAAGCAGAACCGGATTACCCTGCCCGTCGAAAACCTGACGGTCGTAAAGGCCCTTCTTCTTGTCGTAGTTGAGCCGGATACCAGGCTGGATCGTGAAGGCATCGGTCACCTTCCAACTGACCTGACCGTAGAGCGCCGCGCTCGTATTGCTGAGCGCCTGCGTGTTGTAGGCAGTCAAACCCGCCAGAACAGATGGATCGTTCGACAGCGGATTTGATGGATTGATGTTCCAGCGGCTCGAGGCCGGACCATGCTGTTCAAGACCTTGCGTGTCGATCCGCTGATGATAGCCAAATGCGCCGATCACGAAGTCCAGCGCATCGCCCGATTGCGAATAACGGAGCTCCTGAGTGTACTGGTCCTGCTGTGATGGGTTCTGCGAACGCGTGACAATGGGCAGGCCGGTGAAGTCGCGGTCGTTTTCTGGTTTCCAGTCCCAGAATCGCCACGCGGTGACGGACGTGAACGTGCCGGCCCCCACTTCCCACTTCACGCGCAGCGAAGCACCGCCCAGGGTGTTGCCGGCGTTCAGGTCAGCGTCGATGTCGGTAAGCCGGTCGAAGGGATTGGTGCTGACCACCGTATACCCCAGCGCGGAGGTCAGTGCCGCGTACTGGCGGTTGAGTGAACGTTGAGTCGATCCGGTCCGGACATAGACTGTACCGCAGCACTCTGTATCCTGCCTGCTGAAATCCCCGGCCAGTGTGACGTCGACAGTCTCCGTCGGACGCCAGAGCAACTGCCCCCGAAGGCCGAGGTTGTCCTGTTCATTAATTCGATTGCCGCTGGCCACGTTGAAGATCGTGCCCTGACGGCTAGTGGAGGAGAGCGCGAATCGAGCCGCGACGGTATCCGACAACGGACCTGAAACCGCTGCCTTGGCCTGCTTGAAACCGAGGTTGCCAATCGTCACTTCGGCGCGCCCCTTGAAATCGAACGTCGGCGCGCGGGTGGTGATGTTGATCGCGCCGGCAGTGGTGTTCTTGCCGTAAAGCGTGCCCTGCGGCCCGCGCAGCACTTCGATCTGCGCCACATCGAGGAAGTCAAAGGTCGAGGACGCGGCGCGCGAGTAATAGACGTCGTCGACATAGATCCCCACGCCCTGCTCGATCCCGTCGTTGGTGAGCCCGAATGGCGCCCCCAAACCACGGATGTTGGCCGCGCTGTTGCGCGGATTGGAAGAGTAAAACTGCAGCGTCGGCGTGAGTTGCTGCAAGCGGCCGACATTGAAACTGCCGGTGTTGTCAATGTGTTCGCCGCCGATCACAGAGATGGCCAGGGGCACGTCCTGCGAGGTTTCTTGCCGGCGGCGGGCAGTGACGAAGATTTCAGGAGAAGCATCGGAAGCGCCGGTGCCGACCGACGATGGCGGATCATCGACAGCGAGTTGGGCTTCGCTAGCCTGCGAAGGGTTCGCGAAAAGCGTCGCGGAAGCGACGCCCGCGAGCAGGAGGGTACGGGAGATCATCGGTTTTCCTTTGGTTCTAAATCACGATGCCTCCAGTGGTCCGGTCGGCTTGTGGAATCTTTGGTGGGACGAGAAAATGCGCGCGGATCAGTTCGGCTTGAGCCGTTTCTTTTCCGTCACGTCGATCTGGACGATGCGGCCTTCGTGCACGGTCAACGAAACGTTGCCGTACTTGAGGCCGGACAGAGCCTCGCGCACGCTGGCAAGGCTTTCTTCGAGCAGCCGCGCCGCTTCGGGATTAAGCGCGTGCTGGGAATTGCTGGTATTCATCGCAAGTCTCCAGTCTGGGAAAAGGTTTTCGAACGGCGCGGCCGGATCAGGACGGTCGTGCCTGGTGCGGGGGCGGTATGGCTGGCATCGAGGTCGAGTTCGACGACCTTATCGCCATCCTGCAATGTGCCTTCGACACGCCAGGACCCGCCTTTGCGGAACACGTTGTCGACGAGGAGCGAGTGGCCGCCATCCGCCACGATTTCGAGATCATGCGGGCGTACGTGCAGGCCTCCCGGCAACTGGTTCGTCTCGCCCACAAAATGCGAGACGAAGGGCGTGGCCGGTTCCATGTAGACTTCTTCTGGGGTGCCGACCTGGTCGATGCTCCCATGATCCATCACCACGACCCTGTCCGCGAGCTCCAGCGCTTCCTCCTGATCGTGGGTGACGAAGATCGAGGTCAGCCCCATTTGCCGATGCAAATCGCGCAACCAGCGCCGCAGATCTTTGCGGACCTTGGCATCGAGCGCGCCGAAAGGTTCGTCGAGCAGCAGCAGTTTCGGTTCGATTGCCAGCGCGCGAGCGAGAGCGACACGCTGGCGCTGCCCTCCCGAAAGCTGGCCAGGATAGCGGCTGCCCAATCCGTCGAGTTGCACCAGGCGGAGCAATTCCTCTGCCCGCGCCTTGATCTCCGCCTTCGACGGGCGATCCTTCGCCTTGCGGACAGTGAGGCCAAAGGCGACGTTCTGTGCTACCGTCATGTGCCGGAACAGCGCGTAGTGTTGAAATACGAACCCAACGTGTCGCTCGCCAACGCCGCGCCTGGAGACATCCTCGCCATTGAAGAGAACTTCGCCCAAATCCTGAAATTCGAGGCCCGCGATGATGCGCAGGAGGGTCGTCTTGCCCGAGCCCGAAGGGCCAAGCAGCGCGATGAACTCGCCGGGCTGGATCTCTAGATCGATGGCGTGCAGTGCCGGGAACTCGCCGAAGTTCTTGGTGATGTTCTGGACCTTGATCAATGTCCTGCTCCTTGGTGATGGAGATCGAAGCGCCATTCGAGCACGCTCTTGACGACGAGCGTCACCAGCGCGAGGGCAGCGAGCAGCGAGGCGACCGCGAAGGCTCCGACAAAATCGTACTCATTGTAGAGAATCTCGACATGCAGCGGCATGGTGTTGGTCTCTCCCCGGATGTGGCCGGAGACCACCGACACCGCGCCGAACTCGCCCATGGCGCGCGCATTGCAGAGCAACACGCCGTAAAGCAGACCCCAGCGGATGTTGGGGAGGGTAACGTGCCAGAAGGTTTGCCAACCGCTGGCGCCGAGCGAGATTGCCGCTTCTTCGTCGTCCTTCCCCTGTTCCATCATTAGCGGGATCAGCTCACGCGCGACGAACGGAAAGGTGATGAATAATGTCGCAAGCACGATGCCCGGGACTGCGAAGATGATCTTTAGGTCATGCTCCGCGAGCCACGGACCAAGGTAGCCGTGCGCGCCGAACAGCAGCACGAAGATCAGGCCCGACACCACCGGCGAAACGGAGAACGGCAGGTCAATCAAGGTGACCAGCAGGTTCCGGCCCGGAAACCGGAACTTGGTGATCGCCCAGCTCGCCGCCACGCCGAAGACGACGTTGAGTGGGACGCTGATCGCCGCGATGAGCAGGGTCAGCCGGATTGCTGCCCAGGCGTCCGGATGGGCAACCGCTTCGGCAAATTCGCCGATGCCCTGCCGCAGCGCCTCGGTAAACACCGCCACCAGCGGCAGCAGCAGGAAGAATGCCAAGAAGGTCAGCGCAACCGAGATAAGGGCGAAGCGGGCCTGGCGACTTTCCGCGGTGGATGCAGTGCGGCTCATGCTCCCAGCCTCCGGCGATGGACCGCCTGCCAGATGTTGAGGCCGAACAGGATCACGAAAGAGACGATCATCATCACCGTCGCAATCGCCGTGGCACCATCATATGAATATTGTTCGAGCTGGGTGACGATCAGAAGCGGTGCAATCTCCGTCTTGCCCGGCATGTTGCCGGATATGAAGATCACGGAACCGTACTCGCCCACCCCCCGCGCAAAGGCGAGCGCAAAGCCCGTCAGCAAGGCTGGAAAAATCGCCGGCAATATAACTCGGAAGAATGTCTGGCGACGGCTGGCGCCCAGAGTCGCGGCTGCCTCCTCAACGTCCTTGCCGAGATCCGCTAGGACCGGCTCGACTGAGCGCACTACGAAGGGTAGCCCGATGAAGACGAGCGCTACGGTGATACCCAGTGCGGTGAAGGCGACCTTGATGCCAAGTGGCTCCAGATACTGGCCGACCCAGCCGTTGGGCGCGTAAAGCGCCGTCAGCGCAATGCCCGCTACCGCCGTCGGCAGCGCGAACGGCAGGTCGACCAGTGCCGAGACTACGCGCTTGCCGGGAAACGTGTACCGCACCAGCACCCAAGCCACGATGAGGCCGAACACGGCGTTAACGAGACCCGCTGCCGCCGCGGTCCCGAAGCTGAGGCGATAGGCGGCGATCGCCCGGTCGGAGAAGCCCACAGCGACGAAATCGTGCCAGCCCATGCCAGCCGATTTAAGGAAGATCGTCGCCAGCGGAATGAGCACGATGAGGGTTAACCAGGCAAGGGTGAACCCGAAGGTCAGCCCAAAGCCCGGCACTACGGATGGCTGACGCCAGCCCGCCTTGCGGATCGCACGTGATGACATCTGCAGTGGCCTGCTCGATTACAAGTGGTAGAACTGTCGCTCAGTTTTTTGTTGCGATGCGGTCGAACACGCCGCCATCGTCAAAAAACTTCTTTTGCGCGTTGGTCCAGCCCTCGAAGTCGCCGTCGATCGTAACGAGGTCGATCTTGGGGAACTGGTCCTTGAACTGCGCGGCAACGTTCGGATCACGCGGACGGTAGTAATTTCGGGCAATCGCGGTCTGCGCCTCAGGCGTGTAAAGAAACTCGAGGTAGGCCTTTGCCACTTCCTCCGTCCCGTGTTTCTTCGCATTAGCGGTGATGACCGCAACCGAAGGTTCGGCGAGGATCGAGATGGACGGTACGACGATCTCGAACTTGCCGGTGCCAAGCTCCTTCTCGGCCAGGAACGCCTCGTTCTCCCATGCCAGCAACACATCACCGATGCCGCGCTCGACGAACGTCGTGGTCGATCCACGCGCGCCGCTGTCAAGTACCGGCACTTGCGCGAAGAGTCGGCGGACATAGGCTTCGGCCGCGATCTCGCTTCCACCGGCCTTGCGGCCGTAGGCCCAGGCGGCAAGGAAGTTCCAGCGCGCGCCGCCGCTGGTCTTGGGATTGGGCGTGATCACCTCCACGCCCGGCTTCACCAAGTCGCCCCAGTCGCGGATGCCTTTTGGATTGCCCTTGCGCACCAGGAAAACGATGGTCGAGGTATAGGGCGCGCTATTGTTCGGCAGCGCTTTTTGCCAATTACCGGGCAGCAGGTTGCCTCGCGTGGCGATGGCGTCGATGTCGTAGGCCAGCGCCAGCGTGGCGACGTCGGCTTCCAGCCCGTCGATGATCGCGCGGCTCTGCTTCCCTGATCCGCCATGGCTCATGCGGAAGCTGACGTCCTGCCCGGTTTTCGCCTTCCACTGCGCTGCGAAAGCCGGGTTGATCGCCTGGTATAACTCACGAGTGGGATCATAGGAAACATTGGTGATCTCCACGGCATTGTCTCCGTGATCGCCGCCGCCGGAACACCCCGCCGCTGTCGCCAAAGTGGCAACGGCGGCGATAGTAAGGAACAGGCGGCGCCCTGCGGCAGCGATAGTCGTCATGGTTGTCTCCCTCGTGGTGTCCAACACTTAAACTCAACCAAATACATAGACATCAAAGCAGTTCTTGGTTTCGAGATAGTCTCGCTATCACCTCGACGGAGCTGTCTACGATCGCGCCTCTGACCCGTGCCCCCTATGCCCCTGATGGGTCGCGACTGACGCGGTAGAAGGCCTGGGTTCGCGAGTAGGCGCGACCTCATGGACGAGATGATCGAGCAGGTACTTCCCGTAGGGCCAGTCGGCGATGCCAGACTCGGCGTTGATATGTCCGATCGGCCCCGCATCTACGAGGCGGCTACCCCACTTGCGGGCGAAGCGCTTAGCCAATCCGAAACTGGCATAAGGATCGTTCCTGCTTGCGGCCAAGATGCTACGAAACGGCAATCGTCTCTCGACGAGGGGAGCAAAGCGCTTCAAGCGTTCGTCCACATGCGCCGATTCAACGTCGGGTGGTGCGACTAGCAGCGCGCCCACAACTGGATTGCCATAAGCGGGGCGTTCGTATTCGGCCCACCACGCCAAGGCATGGCAAGCCAAACTGTGCGCAACGAGGATAACGGGACCCGCCGCCTTGTGGATGGCAAGGTTAATCTGGTTCACCCAAGTATTGCGATGGGGGTTGTCCCACATCCCCAATTGCACTCGGCGACAGTAGGACAGCTCCTGTTCCCAAAGGGTTTGCCAGTGGTGCGGACCGCTGTCGTTGAGGCCCGGCACTATCAGGACCAGCGGTTGCTGGTCGTCCCATCGGTGATCATTCTTGGCCATTAAATCTTCTCCATCGAAGCAAACTGGCCGGTCGACTCGGAATACGTCCCGACGATCAAGTCATAACTCAAGTCATATTGTAGACAATGTCTCTGCGACACAGCGCGCGAGAATGTCGATGAATTGAGTAGAGTTTCAGAGCTAGGTGAAAAATTTGACGCCGAGCTCGGTCTGTCAGGTTTGCCCTCGGCGGCTCCGGTAATCGCGCACAGGGACCATAGCGAGGCACGCCACTCCAATCAGGAAGGAGATCATCGTGATGGGCGGCATCATGCCCGGCCACCGGCCAGGCTCGAGCCACGTTGTCCAACCGGGCAATGCGGCGTGGAAGCCGCTCGCAATGGCGATGACGCCCGTCACGTACTGCTGCGTTCGCGTCGACCATCTGGATGCGTCCCGGCCGGCGCGGACAAAGGTCGTGGTGCAAATCGCGCCAAGCAAGAGGGCAAACCCTGCTGACATGACCAGCTTGCCGCCGCTGAAAAAGGCTGGAAAATAAGCTGGATCAAGCAAGGACAGGGACAATATAGCATGGACGGTGATTGCCCAGCCCGCCAGCCGGAAATACGGGCCGCTTGTGGTCGGACCACGCCCCAAGAGTGACAGCAACGCGCTAGCAATAAGGAGCATTCCCAGTAGTGCCGCCGCCTTGTTGACGGTGTACATTGGCCAGTCAGACCACGGCACCCCCTTGATCAGATTGTAGCGGACGGACGCATAAGTCAGCGAACCCATCGAAAGGTAAATCGCCACTTTATGTACGCGCGCCGCGTGGAAATCATATTCTGATTTTCCATGTTCAGGGAGAAAAACATCGGCGCGGAAATGGTCGTTCATGAGGAGTTCCAATTTGACGAAGTTCTTGATCTCCCTCCCAGATGAGAGGGAGATCAGGACAGTCAGTTCGCCTGAGCGGAAGCCGGGATCCCGCCGAGCGCTTTCACCCGATCCGGCGAGACAAGAACTGGTTCGGGTCGCGCCTCGGAAGCCGACACCGAGTGAGCGAAACTTAGTTCGCCTGTATATCCATCACGAAACTCCAGCACGATCTGGGGTTCGGGATAGGCTATCCACCTGTCTTTTCCGCCCTCACTTGGGATATTGTACGCGTTGTTGACCCTGATCACCGTGTAGATCGGCCACCCCTTGCCACTCGGGCGCCCTCCATCGCCACCGCTGTCGTTGCGATACTGGTTGCTGGACCACAGGATGTTCACCAGTCGGTCGCCAGATTTATACCAGCCGCTTGGCGGCGAACCGCCGGCATCGCCGAGGCGGTGGTTGCTGCTGGTATGCGGACCGGTGGCGATGTCATAGACGCCCGGTGCCACACGCGCGACGAATGATTTGTGGAGGTCGCCCGTCAGGAAGAGTACCGGCTTACCCAGAGATTCCGCGACCTTCAGCAGTTCGGCGCGCTCATGAAGATGGGCCGTCCAGCCATCGTCCTTGCCCGCACCACCGCTGCCCTGCCCATACCAGGCGCCATTGTCGTGCGGCACAGCAAGATTGACGGTTGAGGTGATAAAGATGAAGTCGGCCTTGCTCTTTCGAAGTTCATCAAACAACCACTGCTTCTGCGTGTGCCCAAGCATGCTGGTGTTCGGATCGGCAAGGTTGTCCTTGTCATGCAAGGTACGATTGGTGCGCGTGTCGAGCAGGAAAAAGTCCGAGTTCGATACGCTGAACTTCGTGTAGTAGTTCGTGCCGATGCTATAACGAACTTTTTCAGATACGGTCAGTGCCGGTTCCACCTGGATCTGATTCTTGCCAAGCACCTTAACGATCCGGTAAACGCCGGTATTCCCATAGCCCCAAAGCACATGCAGGTTTGACGTCTTGGCAAGATCGAGCTTCGTGAAATCGGCCGCCGGATCGCTCAATACATTGCTGCCAGCTGTCGTCCGGGTTTCGCCGAAGACCTGCGCCTGCGATTTGCCGATGTCAGGGTTGCTCCACCCGATGTAGTCATACCACCCGGCAAGGGCTGGATCGCGGAACACCGCCCGCTCGACATTGGCGTCGTGATCGTCGCTTTGCAGTTTCTGCTGCCACGGCTTGCCTCGCGCATCGACCCGGAAGCCGGTCTCGCCCGATCCCGTAACGTCGTTCAAAATTTCGTGGTCGTCGGCGGTGACGAACTGGGGCACCTCACGGTAGAAATTGGCCAGGGACGGTGAATTATCAAGGTAGATCTTGTAATTCTCCCAGACCCCAGTGATTCCCTTGGCAAGGCTCGTTACATTCGGCGGCGCTGTCACACCGTTCGCAGCGGCCCATTGGTCCTGCGTGGTTTGCCGTCCGACTTCGTAAATCCAGTCGCCGTTCTGAATCTGAAAGTGGATGCGGTCCTTCAACTGGTCCAGCATGGTCGCGTAGGTGGGCGGGATGCTGCCCTGCGCGGTCTGGTTGTTGCCGGTGCCGACTTCAAAAGCGAAATTGAACAGCCCCTTTGGGTTGAGCTCCGGGTCTACGTAGGCAGCGCTGTCAGGCAGGGTCAGGAAGCTGTTCACCTTGCCATTGACCCGGGTGTCGGCCACCTTCCCATCAAGCGAAAGCGCGTAGAAGTATTTGGTGCCGGGCTTCAGACCCTTCAGCTCGATCCAGCCAGTGGAATCATCGCTCCAGCTGGTCTTCACCGGCGCCGATATTGTGCCTTCGGAAAGGTCGGGCTGGGTGGAATAGATGACACTGAAGGCACCGGGCTGGCGGGTGCGAGCCCATATCCGGATCGAAGTCGCGCTGACGTTGCCAAGCTGCGGGCCGTGGGTAATGCCGTCCAGCCTTTCCAGCGCGGGGGCAGTGGATGTCTGCTGCCCATCGGGCGCGCCGATCGCCAGTTCAGAGATCAGCAGCAGCGATGAGATGGAAAAGACGAGCCCGATGCGCGATGCGCGATTTTTAAGCGTTGTATTATACTTCATGGGAACACCTGTAGGTTAAGGGATAAGCAGGTCAGAACTTCACGCGCAGCGTGGCACCGGCCGTGCGTGGATCGCCGAGGTTGCCGGTGATGAGGCCAGTGTTGGCCGCGCTCAGTGAGGTGAAGTACTGCTTGTCGAAGAGGTTCGTGACCCACGCGGACAGATCGAATCGGCTATCGTCGAGCCGCACCCCCAATCGGGCGTTGGCGAGGCCATAACCGGCGATCCGAGTATAAATGGAATTGCTGCCGCTGGTGTCGTTGGAAGACCGGCGATTGTAATCGAGGCGCGCATAGACCTCGTCGTCAGGGGTCGCCAACTGCACAGGCCGCGCCGCGTCGATTGCAAGGTGGAAGATCAACTTCGGAGCGTTTGCGAGCTGTACGCCGCTAAGATCCTGCACCTGGCTGACGTTCCGGTTCTCCGGTGCCACTTGGGCGTTGGTGTAGTCTATATAGACCGCATCATTGTAGGCGACTGACCCTGTGAAGCGCAGCCACGGACTGGGTGCTACGGCCAAATCCGCTTCGACGCCGCGCGATCGCACGCCTGGAATGTTCGAGATGTAGCGCCGGAAGGACGTGGTGCCCCCGATGTTCTCGCTTATGGCAGCCTGATAATTCTTGACCTTAGTCCAGTAAGCGGCAGCATTTAAAGTTACGCGGCGGTCCCAGAACTGGCTCTTCAGTCCGATCTCGTAGGCGTCGATCGTCTCTGGGTCGACAACCGGAGAAATTCCCGCCGGCAATGTGCCAAGGCTGAGCCCACCCGATTTACTGCCCCGCGCGTAACTGGCGTATGCAAGAACGTCAGGCGCCAGCCTATAGGCCAGGTTAATTTGCCCGGTCAGCGCATCGTCTTTCAGTCCGGTGGTGTAGCGGACTTCGGGATAGAGCGCATCCCGCAGGCCTTGCGCCGCAGTCCGGTCGGCAGGGCTGAGCAGCGAGAGGTCGTTGCCCGCCACCGTGCGTTGATCGAATAGCCCGGTCTTGTCTTCATGCGTGAACCGCAGGCCGGCGGTCACGCTCAGCGCGTCGGTCGCCCGCCAGGTGAGCTGGCCGAAGGCGGCGTAACTCTTGGTCCGCGGCTCGATGACCGAGTCCGACTGAAAGCCCGTATAAGCGTAGTTGGCTAGCACCCTGTTGGCGTTGGGGTTGTTCCAGATCGCATAATCCGGACCCAAACCATATTGGCCAAGACCGTGGATGACCTGCCAATAATAATAAAGACCAACCACGTAGTCGATCCGCTGCTCCCCTTCGGAAGCGAGGCGAAGTTCTTGACTGAACTGTCGCTGTCGGTTGGTAGTGCCGCCGCGGACGTTCACGGTAAGCGAGGTGTTGTCCTGATCATTGAGCGGGTACCAGTCCCACCAGCGATAGGCCGTAATCGACGTCAGCCGCGCGGCGCCAAGGTCCCAATCCAATTTGCCTGAGACACCATATCCTTCCATGTCCGCCTGGATGTCCGCGTTTGCGTCTACCTCTCGCGCCCATGGATCCGAGATGTCATAGGGAGGAACATAACCGGCCCGAGCGGCCCGATCGAGAAAGTTGTTTGCCAGCCGAGCGCCGTTGGCGAACTCCGTAAACACGCCGACGACGCTGGCGACCCGCGAGTAGGCGGATTGGCGCGAGTAATCGCCGATCAGACGCACATCGATGTCGGGCGACGGCGTTAACAGAATCTGGCCGCGCACGGAGAAGTTATCATAATCGTTGATCTTGCGATTATTAAACAGGTTAGTGAGGGACCCGTCCCGGTGCGTGTCGGATACAGTCAGTCGATAGGCTGCGAGCCCTTCCAACAGCGGACCGGTCAACGACCCGCGAATCTGGTGATAGCCTTGCTCACCAACCGTTGCCTCACCGTTGAAACCGGTCGTGAACTGGGGCGCTCGCGTCGCTATGCTGATAGCGCCCGCGGTCGTATTTTTGCCGAACAAAGTGCCTTGCGGCCCGCGCAGAACCTCGACGCGTTCGAGATCGATGAGGTCAAATTGCGAGGCGCCGATGCGTCCGTAATAGACATCATCGACGTAGAAGCCCACGCCGATCTCGAGTCCGTCGTTCTGATCCGAGTTGGAGCCCAGGCCGCGAATATTGGCAAATGTATTGCGCGCATTGTTGTTGCGAATAACGAGCGTCGGCGTGAGTTCGGAGATCTGCAGCAAGTTGACCGCACCGGTCCGCTCCAGCGTTTCCCCAGAAACAGCAGTTAGCGCGATCGGAACGTCCTGAGCCCTCTCTGCCCGTCGCCGGGCCGTGACGAAGATTTCGCCGTCGTTCGTGCCGACGTCGATTGGCGCAGCGCTCGCAGTCGAAGCGGCGGCGATGGGCAGGACGGGCGTGTCTTGGGAGGTATCCGCGGGGACCTTCGGAGCGGCGTTCTCGGCATGGGCGGTTGTACCACCTAGAAGCGCGAGCGCGCTGGCGCCGCCATAAAGAGCAAGCGAAAATCGAAAGCGACGAGAAAACATTGGGAGTCCTGACAAATAGGCACAGCGCTCCGCCCCCCACTTTGAGTGGACGGATCAAGACGCAGCGATCGGCTTGCGTCGGGCGCACGAAGAAATTTGGAAGCAGGCCGCCGTGACCGGTGGCGGCGGGGCCGCGCATGACATGGATGCGCGGCAGGGCCGAAGTTGGATCGACCGGCGGCCTGCGACGTAAGAAGTCTAAATGCTGATAATCATGCGCATCGTATCACCTCATCATATTGTGAGGGGAACACGACGCCGGGCGTGGTCGCCTGAGCATCGTGCGCTTTAGCGGTTGGTCACGCGGAGCAAGCTGCATCCCAGTCAAAAGCCGCGGGCCGAGCTCCTTGTGTTGCACGCCCACCCGGCCATGGGTGCGTGCGGAGTAATGTCTACTTATTAGATTGACAGATGCGCCGTCAAGCGAAGTTTTTGCTGTTTCAACTAAAGGCACGCTTTTTGCTAACGGGTGATCCGCTGGCCTCCCGCCTGGAAAGGCCACTGGCTCTAGCTGGGCCGGACACAGCGCTGACGAGGCCAATTCGGTTTAGTTGTCCTTGTGTAAGACAATGTCGACCGCAACCCATCAAAGAACACGTTGATTAGATCAGTCCCGGGATTTGGCTAACTCATCACAAAATTGAGCATGTCCTAATCCTCCCTGAACTTTCCGCACGACACCTTCAAATTCAGCATTCAATTCTGAAATCTGATTTGCTAGCAATATACAGCGGGCCCTCGCGGACGCCCGCTCAGGTGTTGCCTGCACCCAAGCTCCGCTCCGTAACGCCGCGCTTTGCGGCTTGGAGCTCGCATGCCTGAGATTGAAGATACCGCCGTTCCCCGTTTGTCGCTGCTTGCGCTTTTCGCCAAGTTCCTTCGCTTCGGCATGTTAGCTTTCGGAGGACCGGTAGCGCAAATCGCGATGATCCGTCAGTCGCTGGTGGCCGAAGAGAATTGGATTCCTCCAGCCCGCTTCAATCGGCTGCTGGCAGTGATGCAGATACTGCCGGGTCCGGAAGCGCACGAGTTGTGCGTACACATGGGCATGATGGCTCGCGGTCGCATCGGCGGCTTGCTGGCGGGCCTGGGCTTTATGCTCCCCGGCTTTTTGCTGATGCTTGCATGCGGCTGGGCCTACGCCGAATATATCCAGGGACAAGAAGCACTCTCCGGCATCCTGCTTGGCGTGCAGGTGGCGGTGCTGGCGGTCATTGCAAGATCGGTACAACGGATCGGACAGCACATCCTCAACGATCTCGCGCTCTGGGGTTTTGCGGCCGTCGCAGCTGTTGCCACTCTCGTCGGGGTGCCTTTCTGGGTGCCTCTTGTCGCTTGCGCCTTGGCCTATTCGCGTCCGACTAGGCCCGGCGTGGCAATTGCCTTGGCAGCGGTGATTGTGGTCCTTGCCTGGCTGCTGGTGCCTGCCAGCGACGTTTCCACGGTAATGAACGTTGCTGGACCACGTCAGCCGGTAGATACCTTAGCGCTGTTTCTGGCAGGTCTGAAAGGCGGGATGCTGACGTTTGGAGGTGCCTACACCGCCATACCGTACGTCCGCGCCGATACGGTCGGGCGTGGTTGGCTTGGCGACGGCGCGTTCCTCGACGGCGTTGCGCTCGCCAACGTCCTGCCCGCACCTCTCGTTATCTTTGCCACCTTCGCAGGATACCTGGCGGGTGGTTTCTACGGCGCTTTGGCGACCACCGCAGGCATGTTCCTGCCCGCCTTTGCCTTCAGCCTAGTGTTCTACGAGAGGCTGGAAAGCATCGTTGATCATCCACGCTTGCACCGCCTGCTTGATGGCGTGGCTGCGGCGGCCGTGGGAATCATTGCCGCCACACTGATCTCGCTGGCGATCAGCGCAGTCGCGAGGCTGGAGTCGCCTCTGCTTGCGGCGCCTATTTTCCTCGTTGCGCTATTCGGCGCGTGGATGCTGAAAGGGAAATGGGTTACGCCCGCAATCGTTGCAGCCGGTGCAGTGGCGGGTGGCTTGTTGCTAACCTGAGCACCGAACGGCCCGGCGTAGATGAAGTTCGACCGGGTTTGGGCGCGGTTATACCTCAGACGCAGACGCAGACGCATCAGGACGGCGCGCAAACTCTTGTGCGAGGCGCAACTGGCTTACCTTCCTCGCCCTGCCTGATCACGAACGGCTCCGCGGTTCCCCAGGAGCAGATGTCGCAAGCAAAGAGATCTCCCTGCGACTCTCTAGGTGCCGCCGTTTACATGTCTGCTAATGCAATGCCGACATAGGGGACGATCATTGAAACAGCTTGGCCATGGCAGTTCTCGACCAACGCCGGTCGTTCAGTTCAGCCACCTCGAACGTCTGCTCCTGACAGAAGCTACCGCTAATGACCTCTCCGCGACGCGACCTCATTTGCCGCGTCGAATGGTTATCGACGAGACAAGTGAATTTCAGTCTTATACTCGGCGGCGATGATGGGAATTGATGAACATATTCGCATGGTGCTGACACGGCACACCGTTGACACGGGCCTCTATTCGCCTGTGCGCGGCGTCCAAGCCACGATCGACCCGGTACTCCGCCGCTGGGGCACCCAGTATATCGTGGATATTCGCCCGAGCGGTTCCTTTGCCAAAGGCACGGCGGTGCACGGCGGCACTGACATCGACATTTTCATTTCCTTGACGTCGACGCTCAGCGACACGCTCCAGTCGATCTACGACACACTGTTCAATGCCTTGTCGCAAGCGGGCTATGCGGTGCGGCGTCAAAATGTCTCGATCGGCATCGCAGTTGGCGGTTGGAAGGTCGACGTGACCCCGGGGCGCCGGCAGGATCAGTACGGAAACTATCATAGCCTGTGGAGCAACAAGACCGGCAGTTGGCTCCAGACGAACATCAACGAACATATTCGCGTCGTCTCCGGGTCGGGCCGGATCAACGAGATCCGCTTGATGAAGATCTGGCGCAATCGCTTCGGGCTGGACTGGCCGTCATTCTACCTCGAACTCTTCGTGATCGACGCCTTGAAGGGCGCTCGGGTCGGCGCGGTGCAGGAGAACGTCGTCACCGCCTTTCGCGCCATCGATCAGTCAATCGCGACACGCAGGCTCATCGATCCCTCGAATACCAACAATACCGTATCGGCGGCCTTAACGGCCGTCGCGAAAGCCGCCCTCGCAGTGGCCGCGCGTTCGGCGCTGAACAGCTCCTGGGAGACCGTGTTCCAATGACGTCCGACTGGTCTCTCGCCGTCCTCTTCGCCGATTTCCACGACAAGATCGAACGCGAACTCGCGACCGCCCGAAAACTCGGGCACCCAACGGATAAGGGAGATGCGAGCGAGCAGGTCTGGAACGACGTGCTCAACCACTATCTGCCGCGCCGCTACGAAAGCCGGAAAGGTTTTGTCGTCGACAGCAAAGGCGACTTCAGCCAGCAGATCGACGTCATCATTCACGACCGCCAATATTCGCCGTTCGTGTTCAGCTTCAAAGGCACCGATGTCGTCCCGGCGGAGAGCGTCTATGCTGTGTTCGAAGCCAAGCAGGAACTGACGGCCGATCATATCCGCTACGCGCGTGACAAAGCGGCGTCCGTGCGCCGCCTACATCGCACCAGCCTCTCCGCCGAGACGATCGAAGGGCCTTCGCGACCCAAGCCGCTCCACCATATCCTGGCAGGCATACTTACGCTCGGCGCAGGGTGGACACCGCCGCTAGGCGACACGCTGATTGGTCATCTCCGGCAGGATATGGCGGAAGGGGTGATCGATCTTGGCTGTGTCGCCAATGCCGGCTGGTTTATGCGCCGGGATAACGATTTCGAGGTGACCTCGATCGACAAGGCTGCAACGCGCTTCTTACTAGAGCTGATCGCGCAGCTCCAGGCGATCGGGACCGCGCCTATGCTCGATGTGCGCGCCTATGCAGGCATGATCTGAACTCGGCTTGCTTTGGCGATATCTCGACCGCAACAGCGATCGTCGTCACGCTCGCTCCGCGCCCTAGGTCTTGATCTGATCGATCTGCCAATCGCGATGATCGGCCGCCTGATAGACCCAGCGCTCCAGAATTTCGCGCAGCTCGGCCGTCTGGTCGCGCAGCACCTCAACGTTGATGAGCTTGTGCTCGGCCAGATGTCGGTTGCCCTTGATGTCCTCGGGATAGCGGAACACTTGGCCGGTCGGATCGAAGGCGTCGAAATAGCCGATCAGCTCCCGGTCGATCGCCGCGTGCAGGTCGACGACCTCTTTCCATAGATCAATCATCTTGTGGTTCTTCTCAAAGCTCCGGCCGGTTCGAGGATCGTGTTGAGCGCGAAGACCAGATGCTTGTGATAAAGTTCGATGCCATGGCGTTACCTACTGTCGACCAGACTGCGTGACTCGCTTGCAGTTCTGCGCCATCTCGGCGGGGCGGAAACGGACGACAGGAGCGAGTGGCGTGGTTAAGGGCTTGGACGAGTTGTCGCGGAAGATGAAGGAGCTTGAGAAGGCGATTGCAGCATTGGACGGCGAGATCGGCACCGTGAACTTCGATCCGAACGACCCGCAAAGCATCGAGGTCGCTATCCAGAAAATGGAGCAAACGGTCGATGAGCGGGTCGGCGACTACAGCCGAAACGACATGATCGAAGGCATCGTCAGTGAGGTCAAGGAGAGGTATCGACAAGCTATCCTCGAACGTGCTTCCGAAGCTCGGAACGAACAGGAAGGCGAAATATGAGTGTTAAGTCCGCTCTGCGCGATCTGAACAACGCCGTCCTCGATCTACAGTCCGCTGATTATAACACATACGAGCGACCACTTGAGCGACTGGCTCAAACGCTAAACGGGTCCGATCTCGCCGCCATCACTAGTGATCTGCGTGCAGCTGCTGACTTCGACGCGTTTTTGGAGCGGGCGAACCAAGGCGGCAGCATGATGGGCAGTGCGCGCTTGAACTGGCCCGCAAGCCGTAAGGAAGAGCTGGGCCTAGTCATACATATAATCGAGCGCGGCGCTGCAGACCCTAACTGGTTTTTGAATTTTTCTCACACTTACTATTACAGTGGCAGAAAGCTTGTAGCGAACATTCGGAAGATAACTGCGGCCGTCGTTATTCCGTTTAATCGCGACTTTGCCGTATATGTGGAAGAGCACGCACATGGTGAGCCGTTTCAGGGTGCGAAATCAGAAATAGTAACCGAAGAGGATAAAAGGGATCTCCTCCAAGCGTTGTTTCGGCTAGGACAGGATGGGAAGCGACCATCTATCCAGGATGCCGCCAATAAGTATTTTCCAGAGTGGGATCGCGATCGCCTCACCAGTGTCACGGAAGCTCTTTTGGAAGAGGGGTCGGCGCTCAATCCCACCGGCGCCATGCTCTATGTCGATCTTTCATCGAGCGCGAGGAAACGAGTGGAGCAAAGTTCGCGGGAACCGTCTAGCGTAACCTACAATATTGGCGAGATGCACAACTCACCTCTTCAGCACATTTCGTCCGGCGGTTATGGGACACAAACGACGACCTATTCGTCGGATGATCTTCGTTCGATCGTCGCGCTCTACAGGCAACATGTAGACGAGCTTGGGCTTGATGGCGCGAAGCGACGGAAAGCCGACGCGCAGGTGGCGACAATCGAAGCACAGCTGATGGACGAGCCGGACCCGGCTATCATTGACTCGGCAGGCAAATCTCTAAAGACAATCGTCGAAGGCGCAATCGGAGGCGCTGCGGGAACGGCGATAGCTGCAGCACCAGTGTGGGCACCCCTTATTTCCATGTTCGGTGGATGACCATCATTACCCCAATTTTCTGTCGACCAACAGCGCTAGTCACGCAATCGCTCAATGTCCGTTCCCGGTGAGATCTGCCGTTCGAACTATTTCTCTGGAACGTCAGAATTGTCCCAAATCCAGACCATTGGGTCGCCGTAAACTCCCGCTCCGGGAACGACAGCTTCGGGCGACGTGCCAAAGGTTGTCGAATGACTGGGATGAGGGCGCAAAGCAGACGCCTTGGTTAGGACGCCGACCGGAGTCCTCTCACAAACGGCTTCATTGCCTTTTCCAACCGGATCATTGCATCGATCTGGCTCTCATGAAGTGAGGACCACTCGTCTTCCGGGTTACGATAACCACCGTCGCCCATGGAATACCGGATCCGGCAGGCCCGCTTCCCGTCCAGCGCTTCCCATGCAAGTTCGCCGCCGAATGCCGTCTCGATCTCGTTACGGTGTTGATGCAACTGCTCGAAGAGCGCCTTGTTCAGTTCCTCCGCCCCGCGCCCACGGTCGATGTAGAGTTCAACGGTTCGTCCCCCCTGGGTGACCGTGTAATTGTAGTTGATACCGGGGTGACCCGCTGACACGCCGATCCAGCTGTACTCACCGGGAGTAATATGGGCGTGCAGTCTCGTCCGCTGCGCGGAGCGTTCGATCAGATTTGCCCACCAGCGATTGCGGATGGCGTAGCGCTCCGCCACGTCCTTGCGCGTCTGTCCTACCTCCTTCGCCTCGCGTGAAGGGCCAACGATCAGGGTGAATAGCGGCGCCGGGGCAGAATCGAGGATCTTCACCGCCTCGACCTTGACCATGTAGAAGTCGGTATCGAGTGCCTGATTGAGCCACTGCACCGCCGCCACATGCTCGGGCCGCGGGTCCTTCACGATCCAGATTGCGCCTTTGGCGCCCAAGGCGGTCAAATAGGTGATCAGCTTGCCGAGATGATCATGATCGCTCTTCTCAAGCTGGTTTTCGATGATCAGCTGGCGGCCGTGGATATCCTCTGCAACCAGATCGATGCTGAACTTGCCTGCGGCCTGCTCACGGTCGACGTTGACGATCTCGAGATCGAGCGCATCGTTGAGAACATCGATGTTGAGTTCGAGCCACTGAGTGAAGTCCAGGGCCTCGTGCACCCACACTTCCCTGAGTGGAACCCGCTCCAACCTGCCAATCATCTCGCCCTCCCGATTCCAGTCTTCGAACCGGTACCGGGCCGAACGCGATATGTCACTGATAGTCTGTAGACTGTCCGGCGACATTGCCGCGACCGTGGGCTCGTGGATGTCCGCCTTCGCCTCGCCAACAATCTTCGTGCGCTCCGCACCCGGCGGGGGCTTTCGCAGGAAGCCTTCGCGTTCGAGGTCGGGCTCCATCGGACCTACATCAGCGATCTGGAACGCGGCGCGCGCAATCCCACGATTGTGGTAGTCGACCGGTTGGCGATTGCCCTCGAGGTGACGCCCGGCGAGCTGCTCGACGCCTGACTCACGCTGGGGGATCTTGGTCGGAGGCAAGCAGGAGCTCAGCCAAGGCGGCCGCTATCACGCCCGCCTCGTTGGCCAGCTCGGCGATCTGCTTGGCCAGAAGCTTCAGCTCGACATCCGGCTTATAGGCCTGCCCCTCGCCAGCAAGGCCTGCTGCATCCTCAAGCCTGGCTGTCAGCAGCGCGAACGCCGCAGCGATCCGCTCTGCCCGTTCGTCATCCTGAATGTCGCTCATCCTTGCACCTCGTCCCTGCACCAAGCCGCGACATGATGGACAAGTCCATCCCCAGCATTTGCTGATCTTGCAGATCCTGTTCGAGATCGACTGGACTTCCCGGGAAAGCGGAGCATTGGTGGCTGTGACAGATGACGGCCGACCCGATCGGCCGCTGCCCTAACCGATGCGATCGGTGGGGCTGCAGGTGGTGGGAGCAGCAATCACGCTGCCCGCTATCGGAGACCCACCATGTCAGACCAAAAGCCCCTCGGCGATCTTGCCGACATCATCCTCATCGTCGCCGCCCGTAGCCAGCACGGCTTTGTCCATCCCCTGCCCGTCGCCGCGGGCAAGGACCGGCTCGCCATCGGCCGCGCCATCGCCAGCCTCAAGCGCCGCCAGCTTGTCACCGAGGTAGCCGTCACGGACGAACGCCATTGCTGGCGCCGCAAGGGCGATGACATGATCGGTCTTGCCGTCACCGATGCCGGGCGCGAGCTGGTGCCCGATGTGCCTCCGCAGACCAAGACCGGCACGATCGTATCGCTCATGGAGCGCAAGGAAGGCGCGACGCTGGAGGATATGACCGGCGCGACCGGCTGGTTGCCGCACACGACGCGGGCGGCGCTGACGGGATTGCGCAAGCGTGGGCATGAGATCGCCAGCACCAAGGTCGATGGCGTTCGCACTTATCGGGTTCTGCACACCGCCGAGGCAGCCCAATGAGCAAGCTGGCTGAGCAGATTGCCGCCATCGAGGCGATGTCGGCCCGCGAGCGCAAGGCCGAGTGGCGAAGGGTGTTCGGCACCTCTGCGCCACCGGCCTTCGGCTCAGGGCTGCTGGCGCGGGCTTTGGCTTATCGCGTACAGGAACAGGCGACCGGCGGCCTTGGCAAGACGCAGCTGCGCAGGATCGCAGCGGTTGGCAGCAAGAGCGGGGATCGCAAGCCCCCCTCCCCTTCGCTCAAGCCCGGCACCTGGCTGTCCCGCACGTGGCACGGCGAGACGCATCTGGTCATCGTGCTGGAAAGCGGGTTCGAGTATCGCGATCAGCGCTATATCTCGCTGAGCGCGGTGGCGAAGACGATCACGGGGGCCGCTTGGTCCGGCCCCCGCTTCTTCGGCCTGCACAGCCCCCGGCTGGGCAGGCTGGGCGTATCAGCCAGTGGCTAGATCTTCCTCCTCGCGCCTGCGCTGTGCGATCTACACCCGCAAGTCCACGGACGAAGGGTTGGACAAGGACTTCAACAGTCTCGATGCCCAGCGCGAAGCCTGTGCCGCCTACGTGCTCTCGCAGAAGCACGAAGGATGGGTTCTGCATCCCGATCTCTACGACGACGGCGGTTTTACCGGCGGCAATATGGATCGTCCCGGGCTGCAGCAGCTCCTCGACGACGTGAAAGCGGGACGCGTCGATGTCGTTGTCGTCTACAAGGTCGACCGCCTGACCCGCAGCCTCGCTGACTTCGCCAAGATCGTCGAAGTGCTCGATGATGCTGGGGCCTCGTTCGTCAGCGTCACCCAGGCGTTCAATACCACCAACTCGATGGGACGGCTGACCTTGAATGTCCTCTTGAGCTTCGCGCAGTTCGAACGCGAGGTCATCTCCGAGCGGATCCGTGACAAGGTCGCCGCGTCCAAGGCCCGGGGGATGTGGATGGGCGGGCCGGTACCGCTGGGTTATCGCGTGGAGGATCGCAAGCTGGTCGTCGTCCCCGGGGAAGCCGAAACGGTTCGGGGCATCATGCGGCGCTATCTTGAAGCAGCCTCCGTCCGTGAACTTCTGGTCGATCTCGAGCGCGCCGGCATCGTCAGCAAGAAAGTGACCATGCGAGACGGCTCGATCCGTGGCGGAATTCCCTTCCGCCGGGGCGCGCTGCATCATCTCCTGCGCAACCGGATCTATGTCGGCGAGACCGTCCACAAGGGAACCCGCTATCCCGGGCAGCATGATGCCATTGTCGATAAAGACCTGTTCGATGCCGTGCAGGACAAGCTGGCCCAGCGCACGGTGTGGCAGAAATCCGCTATAGCAGATGGACGGTCCGGTCGCGGAGCGGTCAGTTTGCTGGCAGGGCTGATCCGTGATCAGCATGGGCGACCGATGTCGCCTGCGCACACCCGGAACCATGGCAAGCGCTATCGCTACTATGCCTCCAATCGGAACGACGGTTCGATCGAGCCCGCGATTCGACTGCCCGCGGGCGATCTCGATGACGCGGTCAGAAAGGCTGTCTCCCAGTATCTGATGAATCCGTCGCAGACTCGAACGGTTGCGCCCTCACTCACCACCGATCAGCTGGCAGGCCTCACCCGATCCTGCACCAACCTGGCAAATCGCATGGAAGGCATGGCGGTCGGCGACCTTCGCGAGGTCCTGAAGCAACTCGAATGCACGGCGGTATTGGGTGACCACAGGATTACCGTCACCTTGTGCGGCAACCAGCTTCTTGCCTCCGCCGGGCTCGCTGGCATCGATGCCAGCTCAATCGAACTGGTCATTTCCTGCTGCCCGTCCGCCCACGGCCACGAGCCAAGGCTTCGGCTCAACCCTTCGATCAAACCCGATGCGGTCATGGTCGACAATCTGGTTCAGCTCATTGCCCGGGCATTCTCGGCACGCGATGAGTTGCTTGCCCTGTCCGAAACGGCGATCAGCGCCATGCCCTCTGCCCAGCGGCGCCATCTCGAACGGACCGCCCGGCTCAGTTATCTTGCGCCCGACATCGTCACCGCCATCCTCGACGGCACGCATCCTCGTCAGGTCACCGCGCGCAAGCTGATCCGACTTTCCAGTCTGCCGCTGTCCTGGGCGGAGCAACGTGCGTTGCTCGACTTCCCTGCCGCCTGACCATCACACCGATTTGTAGGACACTTTTCGGCCAGCTGAGACAGTCGGCCATTCTGCGTCCGATAGCGCAGGACAAGGCGTCTCGCGTCCTGCTCTCCGCCAGAGCGACTTCTGCAAACCCGCGGAAACTCGGGCATAAATCGGCCCACAGCTCGTGAGACACACTTTTACGGTGATTGGGGAGACTGTGTGGTGAGCCCTGCTGGGTTCGAACCAGCGACCTACTGATTAAAAGTCAGTTGCTCTACCGACTGAGCTAAGGGCCCGGAGAGGCCGCAGGTGCAGCCGTTCCACGGGCCGTCAACTAGGCAGGGGGTGGGCGTGGGTCAAGCGCCTTGGCGGCGGAGGCGGAAAAGTAGCTGCGCCACGGTCAGACCCGTCAGCGGATCGCGCCATTGCGGCGCGATGGCCGCGGCGGGGCGCAGGACGAAGTCGCGGCGGCGGAACTCGGGATGCGGTATGGTCAGCGCGTCATCGCCCCAGGCCCCGCCCGACCACAGCACGATGTCGAGGTCGAGCGTGCGCGCGCTCCATCGCTGTCCGCCGCCGCGCCGGTCGAACTTTCGCTCCAGCGTCTTCAGCGCGTGAAGCAGCTTGCGCGGGCGCTTCCTCGTTTCCAGCACGAGCGCCGCATTGGCATAGCACCGCTTCGACGGCCCGAGGGGAGATGAGCGCAACACGTTCGAACATGCGCGGACCCTGCCGAGTTCCTCCAGCGCGACCATCGCGGCGCGCAGCACCGCTTCGGGCGGGCCATGGCGGTGATGACGGACGTTGCCGCCCAGCGCGATGAGGTAGCGGTGACGCTCGCCCAGCATGCGCTCAGACGTCTTCGGCCAGCCGCCCGTAAAGCTGCGGCCGCCGGTCGCGGAAGAAGCCCATGCCCGCCCGGTGCATGGCGGCGCGGGCAAGGTCCAGTTCCGCCACCAATACGCCGGTCTCGTCGCAGCCGAATTCGGCGACGAGATCGCCCCATTCGTCGCTGATGAACGAATGGCCGTAGAAGGTCTGGTGCTCGCCTTCGCGGCCGATGCGGTTGGCGGCGATGACCGGCATGCAGTTCGACACCGAATGTCCGATCATCGCGCGGCGCCACATGCGGCTGGTGTCGAGATCGGCGTCATAGGGTTCGGACCCGATCGCGGTGGGATAGAACAGCGCTTCTGCCCCCATCAGCGCCATCGCCCGCGCGCATTCGGGATACCACTGGTCCCAGCAGACGCCCACGCCGATGCGCGTGCCGAACAGGTCCCACACCCGGAACCCGGTGTTGCCCGGGCGGAAATAGTACTTTTCCTCGTAACCCGGCCCGTCGGGAATGTGGCTCTTGCGATAGGTGCCCATGATCGCGCCGTCGGGGCCGATCATCGCCAGCGTGTTGTAGTAGTGATGTCCGTCCCGCTCGAAGAAGCTGGTCGGGATCGCGATCTTCAGCTTTGCGGCCAGCGCCTGCATGGCGACGACACTGGGATGCTCCGCCGTCGGGCGGGCGAGCGCGAACAGCGCCTCGTCCTCTTCCCGGCAGAAGTAGGGGCCGGAGAACAGCTCGGGCGGAAGCACGATCTGCGCGCCCTGCCCCGCGGCCTGCTCCACCATTGCGGCAGTGCGGCCGATGTTGTCCTGCTCGTCATCCGAGCCCAGCGCGCATTGCAGCGCGGCGACGGTGATCCTTGTCATGCGCCCCGGTTATTTCGGGACGAGGGCGAAGTCCACCTGAACCGTCACGTTGCTGGTCGTCTGCCCGGTCATGACCGCGCCGGTCGCATCCATGCTCTCGGGCCGGGCATGATTCTGGTTGACGGGCGATGCGGGCGGCGGAGCGATCGGCACCGCAGCCTGGAGGTACCGGTTGCCTTGCGAACCGCCCGCATCGCGAATGTAAAGCACGCGCGAGATCTCCATGCCGGCCGCCTCGGCATAGGCCTCCGCCCGCTTGCGCGCCGCCTTGTAGGCAGCGGCATAGGCGCTGTTGGCGACGGCTTCGGGATCGGACATGCGCAGGTTCGGGCCCGCCATGACATTGGCTCCCGCTTCGGTCACGGCGGTGACGGCCGCGCCCGCCTTCGCCACGTCGCGAACGGTGACGAGGACGGTGTTGCTGGCCTGGTATTGCCCCTTGCGATCACCCCAGTCGATCCGGCCCACCCCGACATTGCGCGTCTGGATGTCCTTGTCGTCGATGCCCATCACCTTCAGCGCGGCGACGACCTTGGCGATCTGCGTATTCGCGGCGTCGCTTGCCCCGCGCGCGGTTGCGGACCACGCCTGGATGCCGGCCTCTAACTGGGCCTGGTCCGGCCGCGTCTCCGCCTCGCCGCTGGCGCTCACCGACAACAGTGTCTCGTCATGGGTGACGCCGCGGACGTCCTCGTCCTTTTCCGCACAGGCCGCGAGGAGCGGCAGGGCCGCGACGGCAATCGCTTTCTTCATGATCGGGCCCCCGAAACGCAAAAGACAATCGCCGGGATACAGCGGCCAAGCTGAACCGTTGACGACGGGATCATCGCGGCGGGTGACAATTGCCCCTGCCGTCCCCATCTCTGGCGGCGAGCAAGGAGATTATCGGCACAATGCAAACGGCAATCGTGGCAGGCGGCTGCTTCTGGTGCACCGAAGCGGTCTACAACGACGTCCAGGGCGTCAGCGGCGTGGAAAGCGGGTACATCGGCGGCGAAACCGAGAACCCCACCTACAAGGAGGTCTGTTCGGGCCGCACCGGCCATGCCGAGGCGGTGAAGATCACCTTCAACCCAGAGATCGTCCGCTATGGCGACCTTCTCGACATCTTTTTCGCGACGCACGATCCGACGCAGCTGAACCGTCAGGGCAACGACGTCGGCACCCAGTACCGGTCGGCCATCTTCCCGATGGACGACGCGCAGCGCGCCGAGGCCGAGGCCGCGATCGAGCGGGCGCAGGCCGAGCGGGACAAGCCGGTGGTCACCACCATCGAAGGCCCGGCGACCTGGTATCCGGCAGAGGACTACCACCAGGAATACTGGGTCAACGACGGGCAGCGGAACCCCTATTGCGTCGCGACCATCCCACCCAAGCTCGACAAGCTGCGCAAGAGCTTTGCCGACAAGGTGCGCCCGGGCTGAGCCGCTATCGGCGGAAGCGGGCGACGAAGAACCCGTCGAGCCCGCCCGCCCCGGCCAGCATGCCGGGATCGGTGCGCAGCCAACCCTGCGCAGTCGGAGACAGGCCTTCGGGCAGTTCGGCTGCGGTGATCGGTTCGGGCGTCAGCGACGCGGCTGCCGCCCGTTCCTCGCCCTCCTCGGGTTCCAGCGAGCAAGTCGCGTAGACCAGGGTTCCGCCCGGCGCGAGCCATTCGGCGGCCCTTGCGATGAGGGCCGATTGCAGTTCGGCCAGTTCCGCGATCTGCCGCGAGCCGATCCGGTGCAGGACGTCAGGATGGCGGCGGCAGGTGCCGGTGGCGGTGCACGGGGCGTCGAGCAGGATGGCGTCGAACGGTGCCTCCGGCTGCCATTGCAGCGCGTCGGCGCAGACGACATCGGCGGCAAGGCCGGTGCGCAAGAGGTTCTGGCGCAGCCGCTCCAGCCGCCGTTTCGCGATGTCGAGCGCCGTGACGCGCCACCCCGCCGCCGCCAATTGCATCGTCTTGCCGCCCGGCGCGGCGCAGAGGTCCAGCACCCGCCGTCCCGCGCCCGAACCCAGGAGGCTGGCCGGGATCGAGGCGGCGAAGTCCTGCACCCACCAGGCGCCCTCGTCGAAACCGGGCAGGCTTTCCACCGCCTGCCCCCGCCCCAGGCGGAGCTGTCCAGGCGCCATCACGGCCGCGTCCAGCCGCGCGGCCCATGCATCGGTTTCGGCAGGATCGCGCAGCGACAGGTCGAGGGGCGGCGGTTCCGCCAGCCCGGCGGCGATGGCATCCACCCGGTCGGGCCAGGCACGGGTCCAGCGTTTCGCCACCGGTCCGGGCAGGCGGGGCGTTGCGGGCAGTCCCGTTTCGCGCTTGAGGATGGCGGAGAAGACCCCATGAGCGAGGCGGCGAGGCCCGCCCTCCAGCAGTTCCAGCCCGGTCGCGATTACCGCGTGGGGCGCGATGTCCATCCGCAAGGCCTGCGCCAGCATCATCCGCAACACCATCCGCGCCTTGGCATCGTCGGGCAAGCGCTGGCGCGTGGCGCCGTCGATCAGGGCATCGATGTCGGGCAGGCGACGCAGGACTTCGGCGGCAATCGCGCGGGCGAGCGCGGCATCGGCGGGCGGCAGGCCCTTGGCCGCGCCGATCGCGGTGTCGAGCGTGTCGCCCCGCCGCAGCACGGCATCGAGCATGCGCAGCGCGGCGCGGCGGGCAGGAAGGCCGGCAGGTTCGGTCATGCCCCGCGCCATGGCCCCGCATGGCCCGCGTGGCAACGCCTCATTGCATCGCGCGCATGCCTGTCCCATCTAGTCTGCCATGACCGAGCCGACGCCCCGCGCCACCAGGCGACCCGCGCCTTTTGCCAAGCCCGCGCACTGGACCAACCAGCCCGCGCCCGCGCCCGGACCCGGTTCGCGGCACGAGGATGAAGAGCGCCCCGATCCCACCCGCTTCGGCGACTGGGAAAAGAACGGAATCGCGATCGATTTCTAGAAGGTATCAGCCCTCGATCGTGCGGGCCGCCGGGTGATGGCGGTCGAGGTGCTTGCGGATAATCTTCAGATTGCGGCTGTTCGAACGGAACAGGAAATCGAAGGCATCGCCGACCACGGGGATCGCGCCGATCGCGGTGTCGAACGCGACATTCGCGCCCATCGACCACAGCTTCCACTTCGGCATGCCGAGATTGCGCGCTTCCCACACGATATAGGCCCCCATCGCCGCGGTGATCAGATCGCCGACCACCGGAACCAGTCCGGCGATTGAATCGAGGCCGATGCGATAGTTCGTGCCAGGCACGGTCATGCTGCGTTCGAGCAGCATTTCCATCGCCTCGATCCTCTGGCGGATCGCGGCGGGTTCATTGCCGAGCGGAAGGCTGTCGATGATCTCCATCCGGCGGGCCTTGCCGCGCGCGGCGGCGTCGGGGCCGGGGCCGGGGCCGGGGCCGGCGGGGGTGTCGGTGTCGAGAGGGGTCAAGCGGGCATTCTCCATCCTCACCGGGGCGACCGCCAGTACGGGCCGCTCCGTGCTAGATGGGGTCCGCGAAAAGCTGCGACAAGGGATGGAAGCCCCAGCGATTGACCGCAAAACCGTCGACCCCGCCGCGCACCAGCGAAAAGCGGATCGGCGCGCCGAACGAAATGAAGACGTGCCCGGCGGTCAGCTTGGCCTGCGCCTCGGCCAGCATTTCGGCCCGGATCGCCGCATCGGGTTCGGCGATTGCCTGGGCGACAAGGGCATCGGCCTGCGGGTCGCAGACCGACTTGGTCACGGCGCAGTTGTAACGGTGCAGGTACCATTCGGGACGATCCATCCAGGCGACCTCCTCGACCAGGCGAAGTTGTGCTTCATCGTCCGGGCCGACCCGTTTCAGCGTGATGCCGATCTTGACCATGTCCTCCGACAGCCGCCGCATCAGGATGTCACCGCCGGTGCCCGGCGGGAGGGCGACGGTAAAGGGTTCGAGGGCACCCCGCGTCGCCGCCCACGCACGGACCCGCTGCGCGGCGACGGACTGGCGCTGCTCGATGGTATAGGCGTTCCACAAGTCGGGCGGCTGCACCGTGCCGAGCGGGCCCACCGGCACCGGCCTCGCCCGCGGCAGCCAGCCGCCGATGCCGAACGGCTCGATCAGGGCCGGGCGATCGATGGCCATCGACAGCGCCTCGCGATTGGCGGCGAGCGAGAGGAAGCCCTCCTCCTTCGCGATCGCCAGCCCGAACATCCCTGCCACCGGATCGAGCCGGATCGTGCCGCGCAGCAGCCCGCCCTTCTCCACATGGGGCAGCGCATCGAGATCGCCGCCGAGCATCAATTCGGCCTGCCCGTCCTGGAATCGGCGCACAGCTTCGGCCGCGGGCGAGACCTGCACCGCCAGCTCGGCCGCCGGCATGCCCGGCCGCTCCGGTCGCGAAAGGGTCAGGACCGGCCCTTCGCCCGACAGCACCAGCGCGCCCGTTTCATGGCCCTTGAAAGTTAGTGCCAGCTCCGGCTCGGCCAGGAGCTGCAAGAACTCCGGCATCGCGGTCTTCAGGCGGATCTCGATCACCTCGTCGGTGCGGGCGTAGATGCCGTCGATCACCGAAAGGTCGAGGCCGAGCGCGCTGCCGCGCAACTGCCGGATCCGGTCGCGCAGCGCCCGGCGCACGTCGAGGGCGGTCAGCGCCTTGTCGTCGTCAGTCTCGAAATCCTCGAACCGGAAGATGTAGCTTAGGCCGTCGTCGGTGACGATCCAGCGCGCCGCCAGGTCCGGCTGGATCCGACCCTCCGCATCGAGCGCCACGATCCCGCTCGCCGTCGCCTCGCGCAGAAGCGCGCCGGCCGAAGGCAGGGGCACCGCCTCTGACGCGACCACTTCCGGATCGCCGACCAACAGGACATCGTAGCGCGCGCTGTCGCCTCCGTCGCAGGCGGAGGCGAAGAGCACTGCCGTGCAGATCGCGGGGATTCGGCATAGGAGACGCAAGCGGACCGACATGGTGTGCGCGGTCCTACCAGCCGCAAGCCCGCCGGTCAGCTATTTAGAGCCCTCGGGCCGGGTAAAAGACGATCGAGCCGCGCCCGATCAGTCCCGCGGCAGGGAGACGCGCTGGCCCTCCGGCAGATCGACGTCCTCTACCGGATAGCGCACCGCGGCGGCGTTAATCGTGCGATCGAAGGCGATGCCGCAGCGGTTTCCCGCCGCCCAGGCCACCGTTCCGGCGACCGAGCCGACATTGTGGAGTTCGACATAGACCTGCTGCCCGCGCGACACCCGCATCGACCCTTCGGCCATGACCCCCGCGTCGGAGATGTTGCGCAGCTTCACCCCGTAGGGGGCGCCGTCAAGCTCCAGCCGCAGTTCCGCGACGAGGAACAGCGAATCGCGATCGTGCTTGCGGTGGTCCTGTTCCCGCATGACTCAACCCCTTTGGCCCGTGACCGGCGATTGGCAGACGGTCGCCTTCCCCGCACCGGTCGTGATGCAACACGATTAACGGATTAGGGATAACGAAATGTAAAGAAACGGCCGGGCGGAAACACCTGCGTTTGTCACCTGTTCTGATCCGGCACAGCCGCGCTTCAGCAGTGGAAGAGGCGGGGCCGGGGGTGGCCCGGCCCTTAAAGGACAGCCCGCGGAACTCGTGCCCGCAGGGATGGAAGTGCGCCGTTCAGTCGTCGCGCGAGATCTTTTCGCGGCGTTCGTGCGCTTCCTGCGCCTCGACCGTCATCGTCGCGATGGGCCGGGCGATGAGGCGGCCAAGGCCGATCGGTTCGCCGGTCACTTCGCAATAACCGTACTCACCCTCGTCGATGCGGCGCAGGGCGCTGTCGATTTTCGCGATAAGCTTGCGCTGGCGATCGCGGGTGCGCAGTTCGATACCCCAGTCGGTCTCGCTCGACGCGCGATCGTTGAGGTCGGGTTCGCGGATCGGCCCGTCCTGGAGCTGTTGCAGCGTTCCGGCGGCGGCGTCGAGGATCGAGTGTTTCCACTCGATCAGGAGATTACGAAAGAATTCAAGCTGTTCGGGGTTCATGTAGGGTTCCGAGGCATCCGGCACGTAGCCCCCCGAAACATTGCGGCGCGCCGCCGCGAGTACGTCGATCTCATTAGCAGCCGCAAGGCCCATGCGTTACACTCCGCATCGGCCGGCGACTAGCGGCCACCGGCCCTTCGATCCCATGGCGGGCCTATAGGTTCCCGCCGATTCGCAAACAAGCGCATTTTGAACGAAAGCCATAGTCACCCACAGATTAAGCTTTGCCGAACACTTGGCCGCCCGTTGCCGTCGGGGCTTGTTGCCCGATCTTCTTGCCGAATTATGACGTTAACCAATTGTTGACCACGATGATCGAACCTGTGCCTTGCGGGGGAAGCTTGAAGACCCCCGCACAACAGGGGATGATCAACATGGCTTACGGTGAACATCTTTACCTCGTCGAAACCGGACCGGCGATCGATCCGGCCCTGCTTGCCAGCAGCGAAGCACTCGTCGGAAAGTGCCTGTCGGATTTCTTCGACGGCGACGAGGACGCGCTATTCGATCTCGGTTGCGCCTTCTCGACCGGCAGCCGCGGCGCGATCTGCGATCTCGTCGAGGCGCACAAGTGGTTCAATCTCGCCGCTTCGCGCGGGCACGAAGAAGCGCAGCACTGCCGCGCCGAAGTGGCCGAGGAAATGACCGCGCGCGAAATCGTCGAAGCCCAGCGCCGCGCCCGCGCCTTCCTCGCCGAGCACGACACCAGCCGCCGCGTCGCCTGATCAGCCGTCCTTGCGGAACGGTGCCAGCGCCATGAGCGCGGCCTGCTCCGCACCGATGCCGCGCCGCTCCGCCGCCAGGAACTCGGCAACAGCCTCGCGAAACCCGTCGTGCGGGATGAAGTGGGCCGAACGGGTCTGCACCGGCGCATATCCCCGCGCCAGCTTGTGCGACCCCTGCGCTCCCGCTTCCACCCGCGAGAGGCCGCGCGCGATCGCGACGTCGATCGCCTGGTAATAGCACAGCTCGAAATGCAGGAAGGGGCGGTCTACCAGCGCGCCCCAGTAGCGGCCATAGAGCGCATCGGCGCCGAGAAAGTTGAGCGCGCCCGCGATCGGTCGGTCGCCGTCATAGGCCAGCATCAGGATCACGTCGTCCGCCATCGTCGCGCCGATCAGGTCGAACGCCTCGCGTGTCAGGTAGGGACGGCCCCACTTGCGCGCGCCGGTATCCTGGTAGAACAGCCAGAACACCTCCCAATGCTCGGGTTTCAGGCTGCTCCCGGTCAGGTGGCGGATGGTCAGGCCTTCGACCGCGCGCTCGCGCTCCTTGCGGATCGCCTTGCGCTTGCGCGACGACAAGGTGGCGAGGAAATCGTCGAAATTGGCGAAACCCGGGTTGGACCAGTGGAACTGGATGTCGCTGCGGATCAGCCAGCCGGCCTCCTCGAAAAGCGGAATCTGGTTTTCCGACACGAACGTCGCATGGGCCGAGGACAGGCCTTTGTTGCGGCACAAGGTTTCCGCTGCGTGGATCAGTGCACGGGCCAGGGCCGGATCGCGCGCGAGCACCCGCGGCCCGGTGGCGGGCGTGAACGGCGCGGCGATCTGGAGCTTGGGGTAGTAGCGTCCCCCGGCCCGCTGCCAGGCATCGGCCCAGCCGTGATCGAAGACATATTCGCCCTGGCTGTGCCCCTTGAGATAGGCGGGCATCGCGGCCAGCAGCGTGCCGTCCGGCCCGGCGATCGTCAGCGGCGCGGGCGACCAGCCGGTGCCCGGACCGACACTGCCGGAGGCTTCGAGCAGCGACAGGAAGCGGTGGCTGACGAACGGATTGCCGGTGGGATCGAGCGCATCCCATTCCTCGGCGCAAAGGTCCGAAACCGACGGGTTCAGCCGAACGGTGACGGCATCGTCCTCGCTCACGACAGGCCGGCCCCCTCGGCAATGGGCGCATCGGCGTGAAGCCGCGCCCGGGCCATGAGCGCGGGCGTGCGCACCGTCCATGTCAGCAGCGGCACGCGGGCGCGCTGGCGGGCCAGCCACGGATCGGGCAGGTCGCGGATGTCGCAGGCCAGGAAGGTAGGCCGCGCATGGGCGACGGCCACCGCCCGCTCGATGCCGAAGGCCAGCCTCCGCCGCTCCCCGCGCCCGGTGACCAGCCCGCGCGGGCGGTTGGGCAGGCGCTTTTCCAGCCAGCGGACGATGCGCGGGTCGAAGCTCATCACCGCCGCCGCGCCGCGATACCCGCGCAGCGCCGCGACAACGGCGCGGGCCAGCGGTTTCCACGCCATGTGACGCTTCGACTTCACCTCGATCAGCACCGGGACCCGCCCCCCGACAAAGGCGAGGAAGTCCGGAAGCGTAGGGATGCGCTCGCCCGAATGCAGTTCGATCCGCGCCAGATCGGCGGCGTCCCGCTCGCGCAACGCGCCGGTTTCGGCCGTCAGCCGCTCCAGCGTCCAGTCATGGAAAACCATCGCCTGCCCGTCGCGCGAAAGCTGCACGTCGCACTCGATGCCCAGCCCCGCGGCGATGGCCGCAGCGAAGGCGGCCGGCGAATTTTCACAGATGCCGGCGCCGTGCAGGCCCCGGTGGGCGTAGATCCAGTCGCCCAGCCAGTCCTGTCCCTCGACACTCGCCAGCAGCCGGCCCGGCACCATGATGCGATCAGTCCCGCACCTGCAGGATCGCGTCCACTTCCACCGCCGCCCCCAGCGGCAGGACCGGCACGCCGACCGCGCTGCGCGCATGGCGCCCATCGTCGCCGAACACCTCGAGCATCAGGTCGGAGGCGCCGTTGATCACCTTGGGCTGGTCGGTGAAGTCGCCTGTGGAATTGACGAAGCCGCCGAGCTTCACCACCCGGACCACGCGGTCCAGCGAGCCGAGCGCCTGCTTCGCCTGCGCGAGGATCATCACGCCGCAGGCGCGCGCCGCCTCTGCCCCGCGTTCGAGCGACACGTCCTCGCCCAGCCGTCCGGTGACCAGCGTGCCGTCGATGAAGGGCAACTGGCCCGACACGTGCAGCAAGCCGCCGACCTCGACCGCCGGGACATAGCTCGCCACCGGGGCGGCGGGTGCGGGAAGCGCGATGCCCAGTTCGGCGAGGCGGGCTTCGATCTTGCTCATCAATCGGTGTCCTTCGTTTCGATCTTCAGGTGTTGCAGCAGCCAGGGCAGCGCCTCGGCCCAGGTATCGATTCGGGCGTGGGCGTGCCCCGCCTCCAGCGCGCAGGGCGAATGCGGAGCGACCCCCGGTTCGCCGACGAAATGGAGACGCGACACCTGCGGCGCAACCTCGGCCACCGACCCGATGTGGATGGCCAGATCGTCGATGAAGACCACGGTGCGATCCGCGCCGCGTTCGTCGAGGATCCTCTGCAGCGCCGGACCCTTGGGCCCCTGGTTGCAATAGACCGGCACGTCGATGCCCAGCGCGCGCAATTGCGCGACACGGTCTTCCTGCCGATGGTGCGGCAGATTCGTCAGGACGACGACCTCGGCATGTCGCGAGAGGCTGGTGATCGCCTCCACCGCGCCGGGAATCTCGTCCTGCCGGTGCATCTGCGTGTCGAAGAACCCGTCGAGCAGCTCCCACATCTCGGGCACGGTGAGCGCGTCTGCAACGCCGCGCCGACGCATCCCGTCGGAAAACCCGCGGGTCAGGTCGAGCTCGATGTCGTGCGCCTCGTCGAGCCAGTCGCGGAAGTGAACGACCATGCGCAGCAGCACCTCGTCGCAATCGGTGATGACCAGCGGGCGGTTCATGCGCCCCACTCCTGCCCGCGCCCGTCCGGTCCGGCCAGGGCATCGCGCGCCGCGACGATGCGTTCGGGCTTTAGCGCCAGCCCGTCGGCGGCGGCGAGCAGGTCGCCGTCATTGGCGACCAGGAAATCGAGGATCGCACTTTGCGTCGCCGGCTCGGCGAGCGAGCCGCGCAGGTCATCCGGGAAAAGACCCGTAAGCGCGATGAAACGGTCCGTCAGCACCTCGTCCTGAAGGATCCAGGAAAGTGCCATCAAAGCCACAGTGAAATCATCGGGTTCGGCGGTTTCGCGGGAAATCATTTGTCAAAGAGACGCCTTGTATCATACAAACTTGACGGGTTGGCCCTTGGGGGAGGGTCGTCCGGGGGTAAGGGATCCAGTGACCGAACGCGTTATCGTTGTCGAGGACAACGATCTTAATCGGAAGCTTTTTTGCGACCTGCTGCGCGCCAACGGGTTCGTGGTGGAGCCTGTCGCCGACGGCGTCGACTTCCTGGAACGCGCGGCGCGCTTCGACCCCGGCCTCGTCATCATGGACATCCAGCTTCCCAACGTGTCCGGCATCTCGCTGATCGAGGCGATGAAGGCCGATCCCCGCCTCGCCCATGTCCCGGTCCTCGCGGTCACCGCCTATGCGGGCAAGGGGGACGAGGAACGCATCCGCGAAGCCGGCGCCGAAGGATACCTGTCGAAGCCGGTTTCGATCCATCCGTTCATGACCGCCGTCAACGGCCTGATCGACCGCCGCGCCGCCGCCTGATCGCGCCGCACAAGACCGCTCTCTTCATGCGGCGAGCGTTCCCGCATCGTCGCCATGCACAACCGCATCGGCCATGCGCAGTTGACACGCGGCCAGTCTCCCGCTTTGCCGCAGACTGATCGAAATTCGCCGCGCCCTCCCCGATGGCCGCGGCCCAGCCCATGGCCCGCACCGGGCCCCTAGGATAGCACGATGGAACGCGACGACACCAAGGCCCGCATCGACACCCTGATCGAACCGTTCAACAAGAAGGGCGTGACGATCGGCAAGGATACCACCTTTGCCGGCGACCTGGAGTGGGACAGCCTGACCGTCATGGACTTCGTCGCCGCGATCGAGGACGAGTTCGACATCATCATCAGCATGAACCAGCAGGCCGAGATCGAGACCTACGGCCAGCTGATCGACGCCGTCACCAAGCTGCGGGCCGCCTGACATGAGCGAGGGCATCGACACCCCCGACAAGCCGGCCGCCCCCGCCGTGGCCGATGAACCGGGCGACCTGTTCAGCAAGTTCGATCCGATCATCAAGCAGCGTCGGGACCTGCTCGACAGCGGGCTGGAGGATCCCTTCGGCCTGGTGATGGAACGCGTCCTCTCGCCCGTGACGGCGGTCTGCAACGGGCGGGAAACGATCCTGCTCGGCACTTACAACTACATGGGCATGACCTTCGACCCCGACGTGATCGAGGCGGGCAAGACCGCGCTCGACAACTTCGGTTCGGGCACCACCGGCAGCCGCGTGCTGAACGGCACCTACGTCGGGCACCGCGATGTCGAGAAGGCGCTGTGCGAATTCTACGGCATGGATCATGCCATGGTCTTCTCCACCGGGTACCAGGCGAACCTCGGCATCATCTCGACCATCGCCGGCAAGGGCGACTACATCGTCCTGGACATCGACAGCCACGCCTCGATCTGGGACGGCTGCGCGATGGGCAACGCCGAAGTCGTGCCGTTCAAGCACAACGACCTGGAGGCGATGGAAAAGCGCCTCAAGCGCATTCCCGAAGGCGCGGGCAAGCTGGTCGTGCTCGAAGGGGTCTACTCGATGCTGGGCGACATCGCCCCGTTGAAGGACATGGTCCGCATCGCCAAGGAAAACGGCGCGATGGTGCTGGTCGACGAAGCGCACTCGATGGGCTTCATCGGCCCCAACGGACGCGGCGTGGCCGAGGACCAGGGCGTGCTTGACGACGTCGATTTCATCATCGGCACCTTCTCCAAGTCGGTCGGCACGGTGGGCGGCTTCTGCGTGTCGAACCACCCGAAGTTCGAGATCATGCGGCTGGTCTGCCGCCCCTACGTCTTCACCGCCTCGCTGCCACCCAGCGTGGTCGCGACGGCGGCGACCTCGATCCGCAAGCTGATGCACGCGGGCGACAAGCGCGCACACCTCTGGGACAACTCCAAGCGGCTGCACAAGGGGCTGACCGAGCTCGGCTTCACGCTGGGGACGAGCGAACCGCAAAGCGCGATCATCGCGGTGATCATGCCCGACCTCGAACGCGGCGCGGCGATGTGGGAAGCGCTGCTGAAGGAAGGGCTCTACGTCAATCTGGCCCGCCCGCCGGCAACCCCGGCGGGAATGACCCTGCTGCGTTGCTCGCTCTGCGCAGAGCATAGCGAGAAGCAGGTCGGCCAGATCCTCGGCATGTTCGAAGCGGCGGGCAAGGCGGTCGGCATCATCTGATCTCGCGAACGCCTGCCGCCCGACACGCCGCTTGCCTTGGGGCGGGCGGCGTGGAACTCTGTCTTCGGGTCAGGGAGACGGGGGTCAAGATGCGGATCAGGTTCAGGACGGCTGCGGCCATGGCAGCGGCGCTGGCGTCGGCCGTCTCCCCCGCATGGGCTCAGGACACGCTGCCCGACGGGTCGCACGCAGAGGCGGGATCGAGCGCGGTGCCGCCGGGCCATCAGCACGACGCGACCACTCCGGCCCCTGCCCCGGCAGAGCCGCACGCCATGCACGCGCCATCGGCAGGGCGCGCAACGGCCCTCCTCCCCAATGTCGGCAATGGCGGTTTCACCATCACCACCACGGTGCCGGAAGCGCAGGCCTTCTTCAGCAATGGCGTCGAACTGCTGTTCGCCTTCGGTCATGACGAGGCGACGGCGGCGATGGCGGAGGCGGTGCGGCGCGACCCGGAATGCGCGATGTGCCGCTGGGGCCACGCCCTGTCGCTCGGCCCGAACCTCAACATGGAGGCCGATGCCGATAAGCGGAAAGGCGCCTACGCCGAAGTGCTGGTCGGCAAGCGTCTGGCGAGAAGCGGCGGGACGGACAAGGAACGGGCGCTGATCGACGCGCTGGCCCTTCGCTTTCAGCCCAGGGGCACGGTCGCGGCGCGCGACCGCGCCTATGCCGAGCGGATGGCCAAACTGGCAGCCCGCTGGCCCGAAGACGACACGCTGCAGATCCTCGCCGCCGACGCGCTGGTGGTCGCGACCGACTGGGACAAGCCGGACATGGCCCGGCCCATCGCGTTGATCGAGCCGGTCCTTGCCCGCAACCCCGACCATACCGGTGCGATCCATTTCTACATCCACGCGACGGAGATCGCCGGTGATCCGGTAAAGGCGGAGGCTGCGGCGGACCGGCTGAAGGCGATGAAGCTGGAAGCCTCGCATCTGGTGCACATGCCTTCGCACACCTATTACTGGGTGGGCCGCTACCAGGATGCCGCCGATGTCAACCGCAAGGCGGTGATGCTGGGCGAGCACCAGGCGATGACCCTGCCCGCCGATAGCGAAGGCGGGGTCTGGCGCCTGCCCTATCATGCGCACAACGTCATCTTCGGCCTGGGCGGTGCGCTGATGTCGGGGGATGCGCGCACCGCGCTGATGCTGGGGAGGCCGCTGGTCGAATATACGCAGGGGCAGGACAAGGGCAACCCTGTGCGCCAGCTACTGTCCGCCGCGGGCTATTTCGCACTCGCCCGGTTCGAGGATCCGCGTGTCGTCCTGGCGCTTCCCGAACCGAAGACGCCTTACCTGGCGGCGGCGCGCCATTACGCGCGGGGCGAGGCGCTGGCGTTCCTGGGCGACCTTGCGGGTGTCCGGGCCGAGATCGCCGCCATTCCAGAGCGTATCGCCCCGCCGACGACAGAGCCTGCAAAGGGGGAGGCCAAACCCTCTGAAGCCCCCGAACAGATGCTGACCATCGTGCGGCAGGTCCTTATCGGGCGCATCGCCATGGCCGAGGGCAGGCATGCCGACGCGGCCGCCGCGTTCGAGACGGCCGCGAACGTCGAGGAGACCGAGGACTTCGGCGAATTTTCCGACCCGCCCGCGTTCTGGTATCCCGTTCGCCGCGACATGGCGCTGGCGCTGGAAGGCGCGGGCGACAAGGCGGGCGCGCTGCGCGAGGCGAGAAAGACCCTCGAAATCCGCAAGAACGATCCGGTGGCCGCCGCAATCGTCCAGAGGCTGGCAGGCTGAGCAAGCGGCTCAGTTGATGGTGATGACGCCGTCCACCGCCTGCCATTCGGCGGGGCCGATCAGGTCCTGATGGGCGACACAGACCGAATGCAGCACAGCTTCGATATCCGTGCGCCAGAATTCCAGGAACTGTCCCAGCCGCGGGTATTTCGGCGCGATGTCGTATTGCTGGAAGACGAACTGCTGAAGCAGTGACCTGTGATCGGGCATCCAGAAGTGGACCTGAACCGTGGTCAGGCCGTAACCCTGAAGCTGCCGCTGGAAGTCGCCGTCTACCATCGCTCCTCCATTGTCCATGCCCATCCGGGGCACGGTGAACAGAGTCGCAGATTCCGGTAAAATTATGGTTAGGTCAAGATGGAAATGCTGCGCCGCAGCATCAGATGTCGGCCATCGTCGCGCTCGCGCAGATCTCCTGCGTCTGCTCGCCCCCGCCCTCGATCAGCGTGATCGCCGCGAAACCGGCGATGACCAGAACGATGAAACCCACCGTGACCAGCCCCAGGTACTTGTCGATGAAGCGCTTGATCGGCGCACCGAACAGGCGGAACAGCACGCCGACGATCACGAAGCTGATCGAGCGGGACACGATGCTGGCAAGGATGAACATGCCGATGGGCATCGCGATGAAGCCGGCGGTGATGGTGAGCAGCTTGAACGGAATCGGCGTCGCGCCCTTCGCGACGAAGATCCAGAAGCCCATCTCGCGCAAGTAGCACGCCGCGACCGGGAAACTCTCGGTCAGGCCCAGGAGGTCGAGGAGCTGCGCACCGACCAGATCGTAGAGGAAATGGCCGATGGCATAGCCGAGCAGGCCGCCGGCGACCGAGGCGAGCATCGCGACGATCGAATAGCGCAGCGCCTTCTTCGGGTTGGCGAGGCACATGAGGCCGAGCAACGGATGCGGCGGGATCGGAAAGAAGCTCGCCTCGATGAACGAAAACAGGGCCAGCCATCCCTCCGCGTGGCGATGCTGGGCCTTTTCCATGGTCCATTCGTACAGCTTGCGAAGCATCAGCCACCCTTGCGTGTGCACGGCCAACCGCGTGCGTGGCTTCGCGTTTAGGAAAAGGCGCCAAGCAAGGACAGCGAAAACACGCCAACCATGAAATAACCTATTTGGCACTTTTTATTTGACATCGTGACGCTGATTGGTTAGAAAAAGGCGATTATGTAGTTTACAAACCCATCCCTTTCCCCTATAACCGTAGGGGTAAGGAGCAATGGAAATGTCGGTACTTTCGTCCCCCCACTTTCACGATGAAGCCAAGGCTTATGAGTACCTTGAGAGCATCGTGTGGGCCGATGGAGTTACCTGCCCCCATTGCGGCGTGACGGGTGGCCGCGTGTACGACCTGTCGGGCGTCCGCACGAAGCCCTCTGCCAAGAACCCTGAGGGCAAGGTTCGCCACGGCCTCAAGAAGTGTGGCGAGTGCCGCAAGCAGTTCACCGTCAAGGTTGGCACCGTGTTTGAACACGCCCGCCTGCCCCTGACCAAGATGCTCCAGGCTGTTCACCTGATCGTATCCAGCAAGAAAGGCATCAGCAGCCACCAGCTGGCCCGCGTTCTGGAGGTTCAGTACAAGACCGCTTGGTTCCTCGCTCACCGTATCCGCGAAGCCATGCGATCTGGCGACCTTGCGCAGCCCTTCGGCAATGGCGGTGGCGCGGTCGAAGTTGACGAGACCTACATCGGCTTCAAGCGCGATGTGCCTACCCGTCGCGGCACCGCCCACAAGCATGGCGTTGTCGCTCTGGTGGACCGTGAGAGCGGCCAGAGCCGTTGGTTCAAGATCGATAGCTGCACCGCCGATCAGATCCACCCCATCGTGCTGGACAACATCGCCCGCGAAGCCCGCCTGATGACCGACGAAGCCAAGATGTACCGCAAGATCGGTCGCCAGTTTGCCGAGCATGGCACCACCACCCATGCCCGCAACGAGTACGTGAACCCCAAGGATCGCACGATCCACACCAACACCGTTGAAGGCGCTTTCTCGATCTTCAAGCGCGGTATGCGCGGCGTGTACCAGCATTGCGGCGAGCAGCACCTGCACCGCTACCTTGCCGAGTTCGAGTTCCGCTACAATACCCGTCAGGCCAACGGCATTGACGACAAGGGCCGTGCGGTTCGTGCGGTTGAGGGCATCGTTGGCAAGCGCTTAACATACGCAAGGCCTGACCGCGAACAAATCGGGTAAACGCGCGAAAAAGCGGCGTTCTCGATGGGCTCCTAAGGCCCGGCGAAGATCCCCTGCATGGGCGTTGAGTGGTTTTTCACTCAGATTCTTTCAACACCCCTTGCGGGAACCACGCACATCGTTCAGATATAGCAACGCCCGGGAGGTCGATTCCCGGGCGTTGGGTTCCATCAGCCGGTTCGTAGGCCAAGACTAACGGGGGTTAAGAAGATGACGAACAGGAGATAGTCGAGGGGCCCATAAGGCCCTGATGTCGATCTAAGATCCGGCATCGCCGTCCTCGCGCCCTCGCGGTGCGGGGGCGGCTCCTTGATAGGCTTTTTGCCAGGAGCAGTCAACAAAATGAGCACTGAGATTCAGCCAGGCGGCCCCTACGCTGCGGTCCTCGCTGACCTGCGGGCCAAGCGTGACGAGATCGATAAGACCATCAAATTCCTAGAAGGGATGAGTGGGGTTAAGATCGCGTCCAGCACCGGGCATGCCCTCGCAGCTTCGTCGGCTCATGCCGTTGGGGCTACGATAGAGGATAGCGCCACCCTTGATGAAGGTGCCTTTCATGGCATGTCGATCGTAGATGCGACAAAAAAGCTATTGGCAATGCGCAAGCGAAAGATGGGCAATCCCGAGATTGCCCGCGAACTGGCAGCCGGTGGACTCGTTATGACATCTGCTGATCCGGTTAACACTGTGGGTTCGGTTCTTACTCGACGCTACAATCAGGTCGGTGATGTAGTGAAGGTCGCGCGGGGAACATGGGGCCTCAAAGAGTGGTACCCCAATCGCACCTTCAAGCCCATCAGCAAGGCTCCGCAGATTGATGCGCCAAAGCCGGGCGTGAGCGATGGCGGCGAACCTGACAGCGCGTGCAGCGGCGGAGGCGAACTCGATGACATCATCGGATAAGGACGCATTGAAGGCGCAGCTCGACAAATTCAAGGAAGCCGCGCGCGAACTCGAGTGCGACGACGACGAACAGCACTTCAAGGATAGGCTTAGCCGCATCACAAAGGTTTCTAGGCAAGCCAAAAACCGCAAGCCCTAAATGTCGAAGGCGACCCCTGTTAAGGGATCGCCTTCCTCATGTCCTTATAGGGGGTATGGGTCTGCCGATTGTGGCGGCACCCCAGGGACCAAATCCTTAGGCTCGCAGAAGCCGATATATGTCAGAGAGTCGCCTCGTGCAAGACGATTTTTTCAAAGATGAAGGTCAAGTTAACGCGTTCGTTAACGCAATCAGCAAGGCCCGTCTAAGCAAATATATGACCGTGGCCAACGGAGTCTATTGCGACGCTTTAAAACTATACCTATGGAAATCTCAGTTATCGCAGTCCTTATATTTGGGGCTCCAGACTTGGGAAATACTTTTTCGTAACAAGATGAATGCTTTCTTCATATATAAATATGGTGACAAATGGCCATGGAGCGAGCAAGCCGAACGAAACTTCAGCCACAATGACCGGAGGCGGCTAAGCGAGTGCATCGATCGCTTGGAGCGCGATATGTCGCCATCAAAACCCACTACTGATCAAATCGTCGCTGACCTTTCGGCGGGATTTTGGGTCTCTCAACTGGGCTCGAATTATCAAGCACAGTATGGCTGGAAAGCGAACATCAAGTTCCGCATATTCACGAACGATCATTCGATCACATTGGATGATGCATCCGCCATATCAGATGATCTTCTCGACCTGCGAAACCGTGTCGCTCACCACGAACCCATCTTCCATTTGCCGCTCGATGAATGGCGCAAAGACATGATCTGGCTGATTGAGGGCATGTGCCCGACGACCGCATGCTATTTAATCCCAGATAGCGGCTTTGCTCAGCTTTGGGCGAATCGTCCGGTATGATGTCGCCATTCAATTTTCCTACAGCACACCAGTTTGGTTAGAACGCAGCATGCGCCGCAAACCCAGCCTCACCGAACTCGAATTTGCCATCCTTATGGCTTTACTCATTGTTCCTGCTGGATATTTTGCAGTACGCGGCCTATTCGCACTGTTGGCGGGTTTGTAAACTACATAATCGCCTAGAAAAAAAGAACATCGCGATAGAGCGAGTCGCCGCCGACACGGGCAACGGCGGCGTACGCTCTCGCGTGGGCCCACTTCCGGGGCCGATCCACCAACAGGGAGGTGACCATGGCTGAAAAGCCGAAGGGCGAACGCGCGCCTGACGAATGGCGCTCGGCATTCCTCGAGACGCTGTCGCGAACGTCGAACATCTCCGCCGCGGCGCGCGCCGCCAAGGTCGACGCCGGTCTCGTTTATCGCACCCGGCGCAGCGACCCGGTCTTTGCCAAGGCTTGGTACCAGGCGCTGTGCGACGGCTACGACCTGCTCGAACTCGACCTGCTGCGCCGGCTGCGCATGGGCGATACCGAAAATCCGAATGCCAAGCGCAAGCGCAAGTACGACAACGCCACCGCCTTCCGCCTGCTTTCGGCCCATCGCGAAGCGGTCAGCAAGGCCCGCGCCGAACAGGAACAGATGGCTGAAGAGGACATCATCGCCTCGATCAACGCCAAGATCGACATGATGCGCCAACGCATGAAGGCGGCCGCCGCCAACGATGCCGGAACCGGTCACGCCGCCGGGAACGATTCCGGCAGCAACGCGTGACTTCGGCTCGAAGGCTCGCCTGGCTCATGGAAATGGACGAGGAGGAGCGCACCGCGGTTCTTGAAACGCTGAGCCCCTGCGAACGGCGAGAACTGCGCTATCACTGGGAACTCTGGGCGCGCGCCCGGCAGCTCGCCCCGCCCGGAGACTGGCGAATCTGGATGATCTGCGCGGGACGCGGCTTCGGCAAGACCCGCGCCGGCTCCGAATGGATCCGGCAGGTCGCCCGTCAGGACGCCGCGGCGCGCATCGCGCTTGTCGGTGCCTCGCTGGCCGAAGTGCGCGCGGTGATGGTGGAAGGGGAAAGCGGGCTCCTCGCCTGCTGCCCGCCGGGCTTCGCACCGCGCTATGAACCGTCGCTGCGCCGTGTGGTCTTTCCAGGCGGCGCCATTGCCACGCTGTTCTCGGCGGCGGAACCGGAAAGCCTCCGCGGCCCGCAGCACACACATGCCTGGTGCGACGAGGTCGCCAAGTGGGAAACCGCGGGCGGCCGTGCCGAACGTGCGTGGGACAATCTGATGCTCGGCATGCGGCTTGGCGACACACCCCGGGCGCTCGTCACCACGACGCCGCGCGCAGTGCCCCTGATGCGCAAGCTGATGGCGGGCGACGCGGGCGGCGAGACAGTTATCGTGCGGGGGCGGAGCGAGGACAATGCTCCCAACCTGCCGCCCCGGTACCTGACCGACATCCGCAAGCAGTTCGGCCACAGCGCGCTGGGACGGCAGGAACTCGACGGCAAGATGCTGCTCGACATCGAGGGCGCGCTCTGGACCCGCGCCCTGCTCGAACGCAGTCGCGGCCGGGATGGCGGGGTGCTTGTCCGCGTCGTCGTCGGCGTCGATCCACCGGCCAGCGCGCAGGGCGATGCCTGCGGGATCGTCGTCGTCGGGCTTGGCGAGGATGGGCAGGCCCGGGTGCTCGAGGATGCATCGGTCAACCGGCCCAGTCCCGAACGCTGGGCCCGCGCCGTCGCCAGTGCCGCCGCGCGATGGAACGCCGACCGGGTCGTGGCAGAAGCGAACCAGGGCGGCGCGATGGTCGAATCCGTCCTGCGGGCGGCCAGTGTCGATTTGCCGATCCGGCTGGTCCACGCCAGCCGCGGCAAGATCGCCCGCGCCGAACCCGTCGCCGCCCTCTACGTAGCGGGCCGGGTCCTTCACGTCGGGGCCTTCCCGGCGCTGGAAGACGAACTGACCGGCCTGGACACCGGCGGCGCCTATCACGGCCCCGGTCGATCGCCGGACCGGGCCGACGCGCTCGTCTGGGCGCTGACCGAACTGATGCTGGGCGCGCCGGGGCGGCCCAGGGTCTGGGTGCAATAGCGCCCCTCAATTCCGCGAGTAACAGGAGACTTCCATGTCGTTTTTCGAAGCGCTGGGTGCTGCCTTCAAGGGCAGTGCCCCGGCGGAGCGACCGCAGCTGGCGCGGCCCTTCGCCTCGCCCTGGTTGTTCGCCGACGGGGCAGGCGGAGCCTTGCCCTACGAATATCGCGGCGCAGTGAACCGCGCCTATCTCGAGAACCCGGTAGCGCAGCGGGCGGTCCGCATGGTCGCCGAGGGAGTGGCGAGCGCGCCGCTCAAGAGCGGCGACGATGACCTCCGCAAGCTGGTCACCGCGACCAGCGCCGGGCAGGCCCTGCTCGAAACGCTCGCCGCACAAGTCCTGCTGCACGGCAATGCCTATGTCAAGGTCATCAAGGACGCGGCCAACCGGCCGGTCGAGCTCTTCGCCCTGCGGCCCGAGCGCATGGCGGTCGAGCCGGGAGCCGACGGCTGGCCCGTCGCCTTCCGCTACCGGGTCGGCGACAGCCAGGTTTCGCTGCCGATCGTCGACGACCTGCTTTACCCCAATGTCGTTCACATCCGCGATTTCCACCCGGTCGACGACCATTATGGCGCGGGCTGCCTGTCCGCCGCAAACGAAGCCGTGGCGATCCACAACGCCGCCGCACGGTGGAACCGCGTCTTGCTCGAAAACGCGGCCCGGCCTTCGGGCGCGCTGGTTTACGATGCCGGGGATGGTGCAACGCTCACCACGGATCAGTTCGAGCGGCTGAAGGCCGAACTTGCCAACGCCTTCCAGGGCGCGGGCAATGCCGGACGGCCGATGCTGCTGGAAGGCGGGCTCAAGTGGCAGTCGCTGTCGATGAGCCCGGCCGACATGGATTTCGCCACGCTCAAGAGCTCGGCCGCAAGGGATATCGCACTGGCCTTCGGCGTGCCCCCGATGCTGCTCGGCCTGCCGGGAGACAACACTTACGCCAACTATCGCGAGGCCAATCGCGCGCTCTGGCGCCTGACCCTGCTGCCGCTGGCCGACAAGATCCTGCGCGCGATTGCCGAGGGGTTGTCGCCGTGGTTCCCGGATGCCGAGCTTGCCGTCGACCTCGACCGGGTGCCGGCCTTGTCCGAAGACCGCGAGAAGCTCTGGTCGCAGCTGAGCGAGGCGGACTTCCTGTCCGATGACGAGAAGCGCGCGATGCTCGGCCTGCCGCCCCGGCCCGTTCGGCCCGACCCGGCCTCTGTCGAGGAGCAAGTCGCGCAAGGCGCAGCCAAGGACGAGCCCAGATCCGCAAGGGCCAAGGCCGGGGAGTCTGAGCGATGAGCCGCGAAGAACTGCTCGCCCGGCTGCTCGCCCAGGCCGAGGACAGCGGCGGCGACTTCGTCACTCTCAGGGCCGTTGTCGAGGAGGCGAGCGAGCTGGGCGCGGTGCGCGTGCTGAGCCGCATGGGCCTCGACGATGCCAGTGCGCACGATGACCTCGCCGAACTGCGCGAACTGCTCCGGGCATGGCGCGATGCCAAGCGCAGCGCATGGAACGCGGCGATCGACTGGGTCGTGCGCGGCGTCCTTGCCATCCTGTTGTGTGCCCTCGCCGTCCGCCTGGGCTTCGGAGATCTCGTACGATGACGCTGGAAACCAAGTTCACCACAGGCTTCGATGCCGTTCGCTTCGCAGGCTATGCCGCGCTGTTCGACCAGATCGACGCCGGTCGCGACGTGATCCGGAAAGGCGCGTTCGAACAGTCCCTGCGCGAACGCCGCATCGCCAATCAGGCCATTCCGCTGCTCTGGCAGCATCGTCCCGATACCCAGATCGGCTGGGTCGAACGCATCGGCGAGGACGAGCGGGGCCTGCGCGTCGTTGCCCGCATCGACGATCCGGCCAGCCAGGCCGCGCGCCTGCTGAAGGACGGTGCGGTGACCGGACTGTCGTTCGGCTATCGCAGCCAGGCAGCCCGCGAAGTGACGTTGGAGGACGGCCGCCAGGGCCGCGAACTGGCGCAGGTCGACCTGTTCGAGGTCAGCCTCGTCACCCGGCCCATGCAGCATGGCGCCCGCGTCCACTTCGTCGATTGATCCATTGACCCGATTTCCGCCGAGCCAGCGCGCCGTCGGATCGAAAGCTGCCCCGGCAGCAACCAGAACGGTCGTCCGCACGGGCGGCCTTTTTCATGTGCGAAAGGTGAATTGCCCGATGAATATGGAAACCAAGATGGAAGGCCTCGACGCCTCCTTCGATATCGTTGCGCGCCAGGATGCCGCGGATGAGGCGATCAAGGGCCTGCGCAGCGACGTCGACGAGGTGAAGAGCCGCCTCGAACGGGTCAGCCGCGCCGCGGCGCGCCCGATGATCGACACCGGTGCACAGGGTTCGGCCCCCATGCTGGGGGCCGAAGTGAAGGGCTTCGTCAACAACTACCTGCGGATGGGCCGCGAGACCGAGCTGAAGTCGGTAAGCGGCGCGGCGCTTTCCGACGGCGGCTACGCCGTCCCGCGCGAGCTTGACGCGCTGATCGCCCGCGCCCTCAAGAAGATCAGCCCGATCCGCCAGATCGCGCAGGTCGTGCAGACCGGCAGCGCCGGCTATCGCAAGCTCGTCACCGGTACCGGCACGGCCTCTGGCTGGGTCAGTGAAACGGCGGCCCGCCCGATGACCGCGACGCCGACCTTCTACGAGATCGCGCCGCCGTCCGGCGAGCTCTACGCCAACCCCGCCGCGAGCCAGGCGATGCTGGACGACGCGGGCTTCGATCTCGAAACCTGGCTCGCCGACGAGATCGCGACCGAGTTCGCCCGTGCCGAAGGCGCCGCCTTCGTCAACGGCACCGGCATCAACCAGCCGCTCGGCTTTCTGACGTCGCCGCAGGCCGCCACCAATGATGCCACCCGCGCGTTCGGCACGCTGCAGTTCATCGTTTCGGGCAACGCCACCGGGTTCGACACGGCGCCCGAAGCCAAGCTGATCGACCTCGTCCACCAGCTGAAGGCAGGGCATCGCCAGGGCGCGAGCTGGGTGATGAATTCGACGACGATGGCCTCGGTCCGCAAGCTAAAGACCAGCGACGGCGCGTTCCTGTGGCAGCCGGGCCTGATCGAAGGCCAGCCGGACCGACTGCTCGGCTATCCGATCATCGAGGCCGAGGACATGCCCGACATCGCCGCGGGCACCACGCCGATCGCCTTCGGCAACTTCCGCAACGGCTATCTCGTGGCCGAACGCACGGCGACTTCGATCCTGCGCGATCCGTTCACCAACAAGCCGTTCGTCCACTTCTACGCGACCAAGCGCGTCGGCGGCCAGGTGATCGACAGCGACGCGATCAAGCTGCTCAAGATCTCGACCTGACGCGGGATCGCGCCCGAAGCCGGGGATCCGCCGCACCCTAAGCGCCTGGCGCAGGGCCAGCGGCACCCCGCCGGCCGGAACGGATCGCCCCTGTCCGTTCCGGCCCCCCAAGGAAAGCGCCCCGCCCGGTTCTCACCTCCCGGCGGGACGCTTTCCGACTTTTCAAGGCATTCGAAAGGCAGCAAGTTATGAAGCGCGCCGTCCTTGCGCCCCCCGCCCTGCCCGCATCGGCGCTCGCCGAGCTGAAGGAGTGGCTGGGCATCAACACCACGCGCGAAGACGCGTTGCTCGGCCATCTGCTCACCGCCTCGCTCGACATCTGCGAGGCCTATACCGGCTCCCGCCCCATCGCCTCGGAATGCGAGGAGATCTGGCCGACGCGCCAGGTCGGCCCGGACCGCACGGGTTGGCAGGCGCTGTCCACCCGCCCCGTCGAGAACATCGTCTCGGTCGAGGCGGTGGCGATCGATGCAAGTCGACGAACGCTGACGAGCGCCGACTGCGAGATCGCGATCGATGCCGAAGGCGTCGGCCGCTTCCGTGTGATCGCCCCGGTCACCGAAAGCCGGATCGCGATCCGCTTTCGCGCCGGTCATGCCACGGGCTGGGAAAGCCTGCCCGATGCTCTTCGCCAGGGTGCGATCCGGCTGGCCGCCCACCATCATCGGCAGCGCGAAACCGGCAATGCCGACACCGCTCCGCCCCGCGCAGTCGCGGCCTTGTGGCAGCCCTGGCGCCGGGTTCGGCTCGCGTGATCGACGGGCGCTGGGACGCCGCCGCCTTCACCCGAGCCCTCGCCGCATCGCTCCGCGATCGCAGCCGGAAGCGCGGTTCGGTCATGACGCATGGAAATTCGCAGCGCTGGCGCCGGGCCGATCGGCTCTGGCCCGACTTCGCGCCCCGATACGAGTATTGAATCCATGGAAATAGCCCTGCGCGCCGCGCTGCTCGACCACCTCGCCCATCATCCCGACCTTGCGGGGGAACTGAACGCCATCAGCGAAGAGGTGCCGCTGCGCGCCAGCCTGCCCTGGCTGGCCATCGTCGCCAGCGCCAGCGCGGACTGGAGCCACAAGACCGGCATGGGTCGCGAGGTTCGCATCGCGGTTGAACTGCAAGCGCGGGGCGACGACCCCGAAACCGCCGCAGCGCTGGTCGCCAACCTGGAGGCCGCGATCCTGGCCCTGCCGCCCCGTCAGCCTTCGTTTCGCATCGCCAGTATCCAGTTTCTGCGCGCGCGCACCGAACAACGCGGCGGCACGACGCGGGCGGTCCTTCTCGAATACCGGTTCCGCGTCCTCGCGAACTGACCTCACCGCAGACATTGGAGACTACAGCCATGAGCGCCCAGAAAGGCAGTGCCTTCCTCTTGAAGATCGGCAACGGCGGATCGCCCGCCGTCTACACCACAGTCGCCGGCCTGCGCACGACGCAGATGTCGATCACTGGCGATGCCGTCGTCACGACCTCGAAGGATTCGGGTGGCTGGCGCGAAATGCTGTCCGGCGCCGGACAAAGGCAGGTTTCGGTCAGCGCGGCCGGGATCTTTCTTGGCTCCGACGCGGAGACCGCGATTCGCGGCCATGCCTTGGCGGGTACCATCGCCGACTACGAACTCAGCTTCGAGGATGGCGAGCGCATGCAGGGGCAGTTCCTGGTGCAGCGGCTCGACTATGCCGGCGATTTCAATGGCGAGCGCAATTACACGATGACGCTGGAAAGCTCCGGCCCCGTCGTGCCGGTGGCGGCCTGATGACGACCCCGCCCGTCGAGGCCTCGGCCAATCCCGCAAGGGGCGAGGCGGCGATCATTGTCAAGGGCCGCAAGCGCCGTCTGCGCCCGACCTTCGCCGCGCTCGTCGCCGCAGAAGAGGAACTCGGTCCGCTTTTCGCGCTCGTCGAACGGGCGGGTTCGGGCCGGCTCAAGCTGACGGAGATGACGGCCCTGTTCTGGCACTGCCTTGCCGACCGTGCCGATCTGACGCGCGAGGACGTGGGTGAGGCCATCGCCGGACAGGGACTGGCCGCCAGCGCCCCGCCACTGCGCGCGGTGCTGCAACAGGTGCTGCAGGGGGCGTGAATGGCCGACCCGACGGCTCGCTTTGCCGATAGCGCCGCACGCCTTTTCGGGCAGTGCGCGCTGATGATGGGGTGGCGGCCAGACGAATTCTGGTCCGCCACCCCTGCGGAAGTCGCCGCAATCTTCGCCGCTGCGCAAGGGCCGCGCGCCGATGCCGGGGTCAGCCGTGCCGATCTCGACCGCATGATGGAGCAGGACAATGGATAAACAGATCGAAACGCTGATGGTCGACGTGCGGGCCAGTACCGAAGGGTTTGCCAGCGACATTCAGCGGATGCGTGACACCTTCGATTCCACGCTGGTCGACGGGTTCGGGCGCGCGGGAAACATCCTCGAATCAAGCCTTCTGGGCGCAGTCCGGCGCGGCAGCCTGGGGTTCGAGGATCTCAAGCGGACGGCCGTGCGCGTTCTCGACGACATCGCCTCCAGCGCGTTGCGTGGCGGCCTCGGCCAACTGGGCGGCATTTTCGGAGGCGGCGGAGGGCTCCTCGGCGGGCTTCTCGGGAGCGTGCTCGGCCTGCCCGGCCGTGCCACCGGGGGCAATGTCGCGCCGGGCAGCGCCTACCTTGTGGGAGAACGCGGCCCGGAACTCTTCGTCCCGACGAGCGCCGGGCGAGTTGAGGCGCAGATGGGCGGCGGCGTGCGCGACGTGCGCGTGTCGATCAACCTCACTACCCCGCCCGGCGCATCGTCGGCGGAGAGCCTGCAACGGTCCGGCCGGCAGGTCGCGAGCGCTGTGCGCCGCGCGCTGGCCGCCCATTGATCGCAGGAAAGGGCGCGAACATGGCTTACTGGCTGGCAAAAGCCCGCAACGGTCAGCGCAGCGATTTCATCCAGCGCTTCGATCCGCGGTTCTGGACCGTGAAATTCCCCCGCCCGATGATGGCGGCGATCACCACGATCGCGCCCGACGCGCTGCGCGTCGATTGCGTGTTCTATCGCAAGAAGGACCTCGTCGGGATCATCTGGGACTCGGTTGATCGCCTCGATCACCCGCTGACGGCTTACGAAACGCGGCGCGATTATCGCGGCTTGTCCTTGTCGTTCCGCTGGCGGTCCGGCGGCATCATCGCGCTGGACGGGCTGAACGGGCCGACCCTCACCATCGAGGGTCGCGACGAAGCGGGCCAGCCGCGCACATGGTACGTGCGGCTGTGGAACTACGCCACGGGGTCGCCGACCGACGCACAGATAGACCTGCGCTTCTCTGAAATGGACGGCGGCTTTCTCCTCCCTTTCCAGGCCGATCGGGTCTTTGCCGGGGATATCGACCGCATGTTCGTATCGATGGTCGCGCCTGCCTACGACCAGGCTGGCGGCAATCTTTCCGCACAGGTCGAAGGATGGGCCGAGATGACCGGCATCCGCGCCGACGGTGCCGGGGCGATGCTGCCGATCGGCGATGTCCTGGTGCCGCCGCATGGTATTTCGATGTGCACCGCCTTCGACGATTGCGGCACGCAGACACCGGCGCGGCTGCTGCGCAACGTTCGCGCGCTGGGGTACCGGGGCGAAATCGTCCACTACCTCGGCATGAGCCATTATTTCCGGCTCAAGGCGGTCGCGGCGGACAAGTTCGAGGTCGATGGTGCGGCGGCGGGGCTGAACGTGGCCGCCCGGGCCTGGCATGGGGATTTCTTCGCCCGAGCCAAGGCGATGGGCTTCGCGCCGATCGCATCCTTGTCATACGAATTGCTGGCTATGCATTGCCCGCAGGCTTGGGCGCAGCGGGACCTGTCTGGCACTGCGGGGCTGACTGGCTGGGATCCGCCATCCAACCTGCTTTCGCCGGCTAACGATGCGGCGATGGCCTACCTGCGCAAGATTGCCGGCGAAGCGGTCGGGCTGATGAAAGCGGCAGGCACTGACGTCCGGTTCCAGATCGGCGAGCCCTGGTGGTGGACATATGCCGATGGCCGGATCTGCCTGTACGATGATGCCGCAAAGACTGCTTTCGGCGGCAAGCCGGTGGCGATCCCGTCGTTGCGTGACCCCCTGTCGGCTTCGCAGAAGGCGCTGCTCGACCAAGCTGGCGCGAAACTGGCCGCCTCAACCGCGGCGCTGAGCGAGGCTGTGCGAAAGGCCGCGGCGCCAGCCGTCGCCGATGTCCGGCTACTTGCCTTCACGCCTACGCTCCTCGATCCGGGAACTCCGGAAGCCCGCCGCGCCAATCTGCCGACGGGCTGGGCCTATCCTGCCTTCGACCGGCTGCAAGTCGAGGATTACGACTGGCTGACCGACGGCAAGGACGGCTTGCGGAGGAAGGGTTACGAGATCGTCGGCGAGAGACTCGGCTACCCGATCGCCAGGCAGGATTACCTGTCGGGTTTCGTCCTGCTGCCCGAGGATGCGGAAACGTACTGGCCGCTGATCGACGCGGCCCTTGACGAGGCCGAAACGCGCGGCGTCGGCAATCGGTTCGTCTGGGCCTCGCCGCAAGTGATGCGCGACGGCTTCGTACGCCTTCCCAACCACCAAGACGAGGTCGACATGCGCCCCTTCGACGATGTTTCCTATCCGCTGGCACTCGGCCGTGGATCGACAGTCGTGCCAGAATTCTCGACGTCGATCACCGTAACCGCTTCGGGCCACGAACATCGCAACACGCTTTGGTCCGACGCGCGATTGAAGTTCGATGTCGGTCCCGGCGTCAGGGGCGAAGCGGAACTGGGCACGCTGATCGCCTTCTTCCGCGCCAGGCGCGGTGCGGCGCGCGGTTTTCGTTTGCGCGATCCCAACGATTTCAGTTCGCAGGCCATGACCGGCATCCCGACCCCGTTCGACCAATTGCTCGGCATCGGCGACGGCGCGAAAACGGCCTTCCTACTCATCAAGCACTACGGCGAGGACGGCGACGCGCAGCGCCGCCGGATTACGCGCCCGGTTGCCGGATCGGTGAAAGTGAGCGTCGACGGCACCGAGCGGAGAAACTTCACGCTGGATCCGCGGGGCGTCATCCTTTTCGACGAGGCCCCGCCGCCAGGCGCGGATGTGCGGGCCGGATTCCTGTTCGAAGTCCCCGTCCGGTTCGCCGAGGACCGGCTGGAGATATCGAGCGTAGCCTTTGCTGCCGGTGAAGCGCCGAGTGTCCCGCTCATCGAATTGCGGGAAGACGCATGACCCGGCGCTGGTTTGCAGGTGAGCTGGAAACGGTCGTCACTTGGTGGCGCGTCTATCGGCGTGACGGGATCACGCACGGCTTCGTCAGCCACGATCGCGACCTGTCCTTCGACGGTATCCGCCACCGCACCGCACCTGGCATGGTACCGTCGGCGATCCGTCTGAGTTCCGATCTGGAACCCGACAGCGCCGAAGTCGCCGGCGCGCTCGATCACGCGTCGATCCGGGCCGAGGACCTTGCGGCAGGGCGCTTCGACGGGGCGCAGGTCGAGGTCGGTGTGGTCGATTGGGAAACGCTGGAACGAGAAGTGATCTACGCCGGCACGATCACCACGGTTTCACAGGACGCCGGTCAATTTTCCGCCGGCCTCGCCTCCGTCAAGACGCTTCTGGCGAGGCAGCCCATTCCCCAGACCAGTCCAACGTGTCGGGCGGCGTTCTGCGGCGAGGGATGCAACCTGTCGCCCGCGCCGTTCACCCACGACGCCGCGATCGCCAGCGTCGACCAAGTCAACGCGAAGCTGTCGCTGGTCGGCGCGCCGGGGGCGGACAAGTTGCTGGACGGGACGATCTCGTTCCTCAGCGGAGAATCGGCCGGACTTGAATTCGCGGTTGCTGCCATCGATGGTGACCAGCTCATTCTCGATCGTTGGTTCGGCGAGGATGTCGCTGCGGGGACGCGGGTCGTGGTCCGGGAGGGGTGCGATCACCGCTGGGAGACTTGTCGAACGCGCTTCGGCAATGCGATCAACTTCCGGGGGGAGCCCTTCCTGCCCGGCAACGATCTCCTGACCCGCTATCCCCTTCCGCAATGACGGCAGCCCCTATCGCCGAGGCGGCGCGTCGGCTGGTCGGCGTGCCATTCCGGTTACATGGCCGCGACCCCCAGACCGGGGTCGATTGCGTCGGCCTCGTCCTCGCGGCGCTGGACTCGATCGGCGCCGTGACCGTCAGTCCGAAAAACTACGCCTTGCGCCAGACGTCGATAGCGCATCTCCTGCCCCTCGCGACCGAGAACGGCTTCGAGCCGGCCAGCGGCGCACCCCAGCCGGGCGATCTCATCCTCTTCGCACTGCCGGCAGCTCAGCACCACGTGGCGATCTGCCTGTGCGGCGAAAGGATCGTCCATGCGCATGCGGGGCTGAAGAGGGTGGTCGAAGGCATGCCTGGCAACGGCTGGCGGATCGAGCAGATCTGGCGGCACTCTCTCCGAATCAAGGAATGACAGGATGGCTACTCTCGTTCTCACCGCCGTCGGCACTGCATTGGGCGGGCCGTTGGGCGGAGCGCTTGGCGCATTGGCCGGCCGCGCCCTCGACGGCGCGGTCATCGGATCAAGGGGATACCAAGGTCCGCGCCTCAAGGAACTGGCCGTCACGACGTCGAGTTACGGCAGCAACATACCGCGCCACTTCGGGAAGGTCCGTGCCGCCGGCAGCGTGATCTGGGCTACCGACCTCGTCGAGCACAAGGAGAACAGCGGCGGCGGAAAGGGCAAACCGAAGGTCACTTCATACAGTTACACGGCGTCGTTTGCCGTCGCGCTGGCCAGTCGCCGGATAGCTCGCGTCGGCCGCGTCTGGGCCGACGGCAATCTCCTGCGCGGAGCTGCCGAAGACCTCAAGGTCGGCGGCAGCCTGCGTGTCCATGAAGGCGCGGACGACCAGTTGCCTGACCCCCTGATCGAAGCTGATCTTGGTCCGGGTTGCCCGGCGTTCCGAGGAATGGCCTATGCGGTATTCGAAGATCTGGACCTTTCCGACTTCGGCAATCGCATTCCGGCGCTCACTTTCGAGATAATCGCCGACGAAAGCGGCCTGACGCTTCGCGACTTGTTGCCTGACGACCGGCTGGACATCGATCCGATCGAATTGGCGCTGAGCGGCTTCAGCCACGACGGCGGCGCCGATGCCGACCTCGTTGCCGAACTGGACACGTTCTTCCCCATATCCTGCGATGGCGGCGGGGGAAGGCTGTCGCTGCGCGATGCGAGCACGGCGGCAGGGCAGGTCGTGGCGGTACTCCCGCCCCCCGTATCCAGCACGCAAGGCGAGTTCGCCGCTCGCACGGGATTGCGCCGCGATCGCACCATGGAGCGATCGAGCGAGGGCGTTAACCTGCGCTATTACGACACCGGGCGTGACTATCAGCCGGGCATGCAACGTAGTCGTGGCCGCCCCGGGACCGGCCGGGTCGACCTGATCGAGTTTCCGGCCTGCCTTGATGCCGGATGCGCGCGAGAGCTGGCCGACAAGGTTGTCGATAATCGGGAGAGCAGCCGCGAGACGATGTCCTATCGCATCGCCACGCTCGACCCCGCGCTGCGCTGCGGTTCGCTGGTCCGGCCGTTCGGCGAAAGGGGCGTCTGGCGCGTGCGTAGCTGGGAATGGCGCAGTTCCCGTGTCGAACTGGAGCTTGAAGCCTTGCCGACACGTCTCGCGCAGGGCGTACGGGCACCGGGCGATCCCGGACAGACGAAGCCTCCCGCCGATGTCACGGTCGGGACCACCATCCTAACCGCATTTGAGGCACCTTGGGACGGAATCGGCAGCGGATCGGAACGGCGGATCATGGTTGCCGCTTCGTCCGCCGACGCAGGCTGGCGCGGTACCGCGCTGTTCGCCGATCGCGGCGACGGACAGCTGATACCCGCCGGCACCGCGGGCCGGCAGCGCGCAACCGTCGGCGTCGCGACCCAAGCGCTACCGCTGGCAAGCCCGCACTTGCTCGATCGCCAGAGCACGGTGGTCATACAGCTTGCCGATCCGTCGTTCGCGCTGACCCAGACCGACATACGCGGTCTCGCCCTTGGCGCGAACCAGGCACGACTTGGGCAGGAGATCATACAGTTCGCCGATGCCGAACCTGTCGGCCCGGGACTTTGGCGCCTTTCCTCCCTGCTGCGGGGGCGGGGCGGGACCGAACACGCCATTGCCGGACATGTGAGCGGCGAAGCATTCGTCCTGATTGACGATACTCTCGCCGTTGCCGACGAACTGGCATTTGGCAGTTCCACAGCTCCCCGGCTCGTCGCGATCGGCCCCGGCGACACCGTTCCTGTCGCAGTGCCCGTCGATGATTTCGGCGCCACCCTGCGCCCGCTTGCGCCGGTCAAAGCCGTATTCGAACGGGATTCCGAGGGACTTCCCACATTGCGCTGGACGCGTCGCAGCCGCGGTGGCTGGCAATGGCTCGATGCCGTCGACGCCCCCTTGGCTGAGTCGATGGAAAGTTATGAAGTCCGCTTCGTCGACGGCAACGGTCGTGTCGTCAGCTGGCGTGTCGGCTCCGCAGAATGGCAGCCCTCGGTGGTGCAGTGGTCCGAACTTTCTGCCGGTCCGCTGCCGCATCGCCTGGAAATAAGGCAGATCGGGTCGGTTTCGATGTCCCGTCCGCTGATCGTGAAATTGACCACCGCATAAGGAAAACGGACATGACAGACCCCGTCGATTTCGGCTCGATCACTCCGCGTTTCGAATTACCGTTGCTCTTTGCCGCTCAGGCCCAGAAGGAATTTTTCGTCAACGAGGCGCATGCGCTCGTCGATGCATTGCTCCATCCGGTCGTAAAGGGTCTCATCGAAAGTCCCCCGCCATCGCCAATCGATGGCGAAAGCTGGATAATCGGAGCGAATTCGACCGGCGCTTTCGCCGATCGAACGGACCAGATCGCCACGCTGCAATCAGGGCAGTGGTGCTTCGCCAAGGCGGTCGAGGGGATGACGGTTTACGACAGCGCCCTTGCAAAGCGTCGCTACTATCGTGCCGGATGGCATGTGGCGGTGGATGTCGCTGCGCCATCTGGTGGTAGCGTCCAGGACACACAGGCGAGAACTTCAATCAACCTCATCATCGCTGCGTTGCAAAAGGCCGGGATCGTCACGATAATTTAACCGCCAGATTTCGGGAACTTTCAATTCCGACAGATGTTTGGCGCAGAGTGAGGGCTGTTACCAACGACGACCCATAAGCGTCCTCGCAGTGCAACAAAGACCGCGCAATGTGGTGGCGCTGCGAAGGAAGGCGAGCGGACGGTCGGATTTGGAACTGAATACCTTAACGAGAATAACGCTTGAACTAAGGGGAAACGCTTATGCGTAAAACTGTAATCGGCCTTGCGATGGCATCTGCTGCCTTTGCTTCGCCAGCTCTTGCTCGCGACGATGCGTGGTACATCGAACTCGACGGTGGTGTCACCGTCGCCGAAGACGCTGACGTCAATATCGGCAACACTGTGAATGCCGCCAATGTCGATTGGGATTACGGGGCCGATTTCGGCGGGATCGTGGGTTACGATTTCGGACAGTTTCGTCTTGAGACGGAAGCCTCCTACAAGTTCAACGATGACAATGGCGCCACTGTTCTCGGCACTCAGTTCGATGACGAGGAAATTGCCGTAAACATCAACGCCCTTAGCTTCATGCTGAACGGCATGGTCGATTTCGGAGACGATGACGGTCTGCAGGCGTTTGTCGGCGGCGGTGTCGGCGTAGCTCGGACCAAGGTGAAGTCCGTCGATATCGTCAACGATTCGGACAGCGGCTTTGCCTGGCAGTTGATTGCAGGCATTCGCGCTCCGCTGACGGACAACTGGGATGTCGGCCTGAAATATCGCTACTTCCGTCACGACGACATCAACCTCCTCACCGAGGATGGCAGCGATTTCAACCACGACTACCGCACGCACTCGCTGCTCGGCACGCTGACCTACAACTTCGGTTCGGCCCCGCCGCCGCCGCCCCCGCCGCCGCCGCCGCCGCCCCCGCCGCCGCCGCCGCCCCCGCCGCCCCCGCCGCCCCCGGCTGCGGTGTGCAACACGGGTCCCTACATCGTGTTCTTCGATTGGGATAAGGCGGACATCACGGCCGAGGCCGCAAGCATCCTCGACAGCGCCATCGCGGCCTATGCCGACTGCGACAGCGTTCCGATCATGCTGGCCGGTTACACCGACCGTTCGGGCAGCGAATCGTACAACATGGGCCTCGCCGCCCGCCGCAACACTGCGGTCCGTTCGTACCTCACCGCTCGCTCGATCCCGGACTCGGCGATCACCAGCCAGGCATTCGGCGAAGCGAACCCCCGCGTTCCGACCGCCGACGGCGTGCGCGAACTCCAGAACCGCCGGGTGGAAATCACCTACGGTCCGGGCTCGGGCATGTAAGCAACGCGCGTCACCGCAAACAGGAAAAGGGCCGGAGAAATCCGGCCCTTTTTTGGTGGGCGGCGCGGGTGCAGGGCTGCTTCAGGCGTATCTTAGCGGATCGAGGTGGCCGGCCTTCGCAAACCCTTCTCGACGCAAGCGGCAACTGTCGCACAACCCGCAGGCCGAGCCGTCGGCTTCCGGATCATAGCACGACCAGCTCAATGCCGGATCGAGCCCCAAGCGATAGGCCTCCTCCACGATTTCCGCCTTGCCCAGGAACTGCAGCGGCGCATGGATGGCGAAGGCTTCGCCGCCCGCCCCGGCCTTTGTCGCAAGCTTCGCCAGATCGGCAAAACCCTGGATGAATTCCGGTCGGCAATCGGGATAGCCGGAATAGTCGAGCGCATTCACCCCGATGAAGACATCGCGCGAACCGAGAGCCTCGGCCCAAGCCAGCGTCAACGAGAGGAAGACAAGGTTGCGAGCAGGGACGTAGGTGACGGGAATGTCCGTTCCGACTCCATCCTTCGGTACCGCGACATCATCTGTCAGAGCGGAGCCGCCGAAGGCCCGGAGATCGAGCGGCAGGACCACGTGCCGCTCGCAACCCAGTGCCTTGGCAATGGTCGCCGCACTTTCCAGTTCGCGGCGGTGTCGCTGGTTGTAATCGATGGTCAATGCATTGACTGCATGCCCCTGCTCGATCGCAAGCGCGGCAGTCACCATCGAATCGAGGCCGCCCGACAGGAGGACGACGGCAGAGGATCGGGAGCGCTGGGTCATGTCCGCGCGCTACTCCCCGCCGTCGCCCGGTTCAAGGTCAGACCGCCACCTTGAATATCTTGGAGCAGAAGGCGCAATCGACGTGGATGAAGCCATCGGCTTCACGCATTTCGGCGCGCTCTTCCTCCGCAAAACGACCCAGAACATCAGCGTAGTGCTCCATCGAGCAGCGACAGCCGCGCGTAATCGCTGCCATCGGCGATACGCGGACTTCGTCCTCTTCATGAAACAAGCGCCACAGGATCGACTCCAGGCCGATTTCCGGATCGACCAGTTCGGCGTGCCGCACGCTGCCACCCATGATGGCAACATGCTCCCAGTCGGGATCGTCATAGCGAACATGCAGGCGCTCGCGCCCTTCTTCGCCGTCGGGCAGATGCTGGATTAGGATCCCGGCTGCGATCGCATGCTCGCGATCCGAACTGGTCGCAACGCGAATCAGCGTCGGCAGCTGCTCGGATTGGCGAAAATAATGCTCGCACGCTCCGCTCAAGGTGTCGCCGTCAAGCGGCACGATGCCTTGGTAACGCCCGCCCGCCGCAGGAAGATCGAAGGTGATCGCAAGATAGGCATCCGGTCCGAACAGGGCATCGAGCCGTGGATTTGCGCCGACCTCCGCCATTCGCTCCTCGTCAATCTGCGCATATCCGCGGATCGCACCGTCGTGATAGTCACAAACCAGCAGCGTCACGGCCCCGCCGGTAGCCTGTGCCTGCATGGTGAGCTGGCCACCGTTCTTGAGCAGCGATCCCATCAACGCAGACAGGACCAGTGCCTCGGCCAGTACGTTCTGGATCGCGGGCGGATAGGCATGGGCTGAAAGCACCGCGTCCACCGCCGGGCCAAGTCTGACACAACGCCCGCGCACGTCGCGTGCCGGAAGCGTGAAGCCGAGAACCCTGTCGAAACCAGTTTCGCCTGCCGAAGCGTCCGAACTCATAGCTGACCGAATGCCCACCGCAGCACTGACTTCTGCGCGTGGATCCTGTTCTCCGCCTCGTCCCAGACGATGGAAGCGGGGCTTTCGAAGACCGCCTCGCTCACCTCGTCGCCGACGTGGGCTGGCAGGCAATGCAGGAACACGGCGTCGTGCTTCGCCCTGCCCATCAGCGCTTCGTCGACCTGGAACGGGCGCATCGCGCTCAGCTTTGCCTCCGCTTCGGCCTGGCCCATCGACACCCACGTGTCGGTGACCAGCACGTCGGCATCCCGAGCCGCTTCACAGGCATCACGATAAAGCGTGATCCGCGCCCCGGCGGCACGCGCGGCAGCGATGAACTCGGTATCGGGCTCGTATCCCTCGGGCACGGCATAGCGGACGTTGAACTTCATCAGCCCCGCCGCCTCGATGATCGAGTGCAGCACATTGTTGCCATCGCCGAACCAGGCGACTTCCAGCCCGGGAAGCGGCTTCCGGTGTTCGACCAGGGTCAGCAGGTCGGCGACGATCTGGCACGGGTGCGACCGGTCGGTCAGGCCATTGATGACCGGCACCGTCGCGTGACGGGCCAGTTCCTCGATCTTGGCATGATCGTCCGTGCGGATCATGATCGCATCGACCATCCGCGAAAGAACGCGCGCCGTGTCGGCCACGGTTTCCCCGCGACCGAGCTGCATGCTGCCCGCTTCCATAATCATCGCGCTGCCGCCAAGCTGGCGCATCGCCATGTCGAAGGACACGCGGGTGCGGGTCGAATTCTTCTCGAAGATCATCGCCAGCACGCGGCCCGCGAGCGGGGCGTCCGCATCGGGCTGTCCCTTCGGCAGCCCCTTGCGCGCATCCTTCCGATCGATCGCATCGCCGATCATCGCCGCGATGGCGTCACCGCCCGCGTCGCTCAGGTCGAGGAAATGCCGCACGCTCATGGCTGGTAGTCAGCGGCCCCGGCGGACAGCTTCTCCATGAACTCGTCGATATGCTCATCGGTGATGACTAGCGGCGGCAGGACGCGCACCACATTGTCGCCGGCCGCCACTGTCAGCAGGCCGTGCCGATCCCGCAGATGCGCGACGAACGGCCGGCTTTCCACCGCCATCTTCACGCCCAGCATCAGGCCAAGGCCGCGCACTTCGACGAAGAGGTCCGGGTAGTTGCCGATGAACTGCTCGAGCCGGCTGCGCAGTTTTTCGCCCATCGTACGGACATGCGCGAAGAACTCATCGTTGGCGACCGCATCCAGCACCGCCATCCCCGCAGCCATTGCCAGCGGGTTGCCGCCATACGTGCTGCCGTGCGTGCCGGCGACCATGCCGCGTGCGGCCTTTTCGGTCGCGAGGCAGGCGCCCATCGGGAAGCCGCCGCCGATGCCCTTCGCCGTGGCGAGGATATCGGGTTCTATGCCGAAATGCTCGTACGCATAGAGCTTGCCCGTGCGCGCGACGCCGCACTGCACTTCGTCGAAGATGAGCATCAGGTCGTTGGCATCGGCCAGTTCCCGCAGCCCCTTGATGAAAGCTTCCGTCCCGACGCGGATGCCGCCTTCGCCCTGTACCGGTTCCACCATGATGCCGGCGGTGTGCGGCCCGATCGCCGCCTTCGTCGCTTCAAGATTGCCGAACTCGACATAGCGGAAGCCCGGCAGCAGCGGCATGAAGCCCTTGTGCATCTTCTCTTGGTTGGATGCGCTGATCGTCGCCATCGTGCGCCCGTGGAAGGCGTTGGCGAAGGTGATGATCTCGTAGCGATCCTCGTTGCCGGCGTGCTGGTGATAGGCGCGGGCCGTCTTCATCGCGCACTCGACCGCTTCCGCACCGGAATTGGTGAAAAACACCGTGTCCGCAAACGTCAGATCGACCAGCCGCTGGGCCAGCGCCTCACCCTGCGGGCTGCCGTAGAGGTTCGAGACATGCATCAGCGTGTCGGCCTGCTTCTGGATCGCGCCGATCAGGCCCGGATGCGAGTGACCGAGGAGGTTGACCGCGATACCGCTGGCGAAGTCCAGGAAGCGGCGGCCGTCTTCGGAAACCAGATGGCAGTTGTCCCCGCGAACGGGCCGCACATCACAACGCGGATAGACCGGCATCAGAGGCGTAATCGACATGTCAGGATCCTTGGACGGAATTGAGAAACGAGAAATGGCGGCCCCCGGAAGGAGCCGCCATTCTTGCCCATTTAGGGTATCGGCCTTTCCCGGTCAATTGACCGGAGGCATCACCGGTCGAGCGTCAGCCCTGGACGGGAACGAGGTTCACCGCCGAGTACTTGCCGCGTCGATCGACTTCGAGATCGAATTCGAGGCGGTCGCCCTCGTTGAGGGTCGACAGGCCCGAACGCTCCACCGCGCTGATGTGCACGAAGGCATCCTGCTCGCCATCGTCGCGGGTGATGAAGCCGAAGCCCTTCATGGAATTGAAGAACTTGACCGTGCCCACGGCCTTTTCGCCGGTCAGCTCGCGCTGCGGCGTCTCGCGCTTCTTCTCGACCGCGATCACGTCGCCGACGACCTGGAGATCGCTCGCCGAAATCTTGCCGCCACGATCGACGAGGTTGAATTCGAGCTCCTGACCTTCGGCCAGGCCTTCGAGACCGGCACGCTCAACCGAACTGATGTGGACGAAAACGTCCTCGCCGCCGTCATCGCGCTGGATGAAGCCGAAGCCCTTTTGCGCGTTGAAGAATTTCACGACGCCCTTGCCGGTGCCGACGACCTGAGGAGGCATGCGGCCACCGCCACCGCCAGCGCCGCCGCCGGGGCCACCACGGAAACCACCGCCGCCGCCGCCCGGACCACCCGGGCCGCCGCTGCGGAAGCCGCCGCCGCCACCGCCGCTGCGGTATCCGCCGCCGCCGCCACGATTGTCGCTGAAGCCGCCACGATCACGATCGCCGTACCCCCCGCTACGCTCGCCGCCAAAGTCTTGGCCGTAGCCGAACCCGCTCTGCGAGAAGGGATCGAAACCCTCTTCGCCGATATTATCGCGCTTGTCGCGGCCGCGGCCGCGCCGACCTCTGTCATAACCCATAAATCGAAACGTACCTTAACTCTCGCCCTTCCCTCGATCGTCATGGCCTGCGGACGGACAGTGACCGGACGAACGTGCCGAACTGGAGGGTTCGACACAAATACGCGCCCGGGTATAGGGCATTTGCCAACCCAATGCGAACAATTTGCGCAGCCCCCCGGATTTTTGCCAATCCTGCTGCCGATTTACCATAGTCGCAACGTCCTGGCCGCTTGCGAAGCCTATCGTCGCGGGGCACAGAGCGCTGATGGACATCCTCTCCCTTCTCAGCGATCCGGCGGCCTGGGCCGCCCTGATCACGCTCGTCGTGCTCGAAGTCGTGCTCGGCATCGACAATCTCATCTTCATCGCGATCCTGTCGAACCGGCTTCCGCCCGAACAGCAGAGCAAGGCGCGCCGGATCGGCCTGATCCTCGCCCTCGTGATGCGGATCGGCCTGCTCATGCTGATCGGCTGGCTGGTCACGCTGCAGACGCCGCTGTTCGATCTCGGCATCACCGGCGCGCCGGGTCCGCATGGCGAGCCGGGCTTCGAGACAGCCTTTTCGGGCCGCGACCTGATCCTCCTGGCCGGCGGCCTGTTCCTGTTGTGGAAGGCGACGACCGAGATCCATCATTCGATGGATCCGGAGGGTGAGTCCGGCGCCGTGCTGGACAAGTCGGCGGGCGCACAGGTCGCGACGCTGGGCTTCGGCGCCGCGATCGCCCAGATCATCGCGCTCGACCTTGTCTTCTCGGTCGATTCGATCCTGACCGCGGTGGGCATGACCGACGAAATCCCGATCATGGTGGCCGCCGTCGTCATCACCGTCACGATCATGCTTTTCGCCGCCGACCCGCTGGCAAAGTTCATCGAGCGCAATCCCACGCTGGTCATGCTGGCGCTGGCGTTCCTCGTGATGATCGGGCTGGTGCTGATCGCCGATGCCTTCGGCTTCCATGTGCCGAAGGGCTACATCTACGCCGCGATGGGCTTTTCCGTCGGTGTCGAACTGCTCAACATGGTGCAGCGCAACCGGCGCAGCCGCGCGGCCGCTGTTGCAAGGGAACAATGACATGAGCGACTTTCGCCAGATCGACGACAATCTTTACGCCAGCCCGCAGATCACGGTGGCGGATATCGCCGAAGCCAAGGCGCTGGGCGTCACCCTGATCGTCAACAACCGCCCCGACGACGAATCGCCCGACCAGCCTGCCGGCGCGGAGATCGAGGCCGCGGCGCGTGCGGCGGGAATGGACTATGTCGCGATCCCCGTCACCCACGCCGGCTTCGGACCGGGCCAGGTCGAAGCGATGCGCGATGCGCTGGACCGCGCCGACGGCAAGATCCTCGCCTTCTGCCGCTCGGGCACGCGCTCGACGCTGCTGTGGGCGCTGGCCGAGGCGAAGGCGGGCCGCAACCCGTCGGTCATTGCCTCGAAGGCGGCTGGCGGCGGCTACGACATCTCGCCGATCCGGCAGATGGTCGAAATGCTCTCCGCCGGGGGCTGACAGCCTTCGCAAGCGCCATGAAAAAGGGCCGGCGGCAGCGATGCCCCGGCCCTTTTTCGCATCCGGTGAAGGCGTCACGTCAAAGCGCGGTGTCGCCCGTTTCCCCGGTCCTGATGCGGACTGCGCTGGCAAGCTCCAGAACGAAGATCTTCCCGTCGCCGATCGCGCCGACACCGGCCGCCTGCTGCAGCGTCTCGACGATCTGGGGCGCCAGGGAATCCGACGCCGCGATCTCCAGCTTCACCTTGGGCACCATGTTCACCGCGTACTCGGCACCGCGGTAGATTTCGGTCTGCCCCTTCTGCCGGCCAAAGCCCTTCGCTTCCGAAACGGTCATCCCCGCCACGCCCAGCGTGCCGAGCGCCTCGCGCACCTCCTCGAGCTTGTGCGGCTTGATGACCGCGATGATGTACTTCATCGAAAAGCGCTCCCCCTGCAGGTCCGTGCGATGCCTTGTCGTCGCCGCACTGATGCACTTAATGCCGCCCCGCGCAAGGCGTTAGAGGCAACACCTCCTCCGGACATAAAAAAGGGGGCCGGAAAGCGGCTGGCTTTCCGACCCCTGAAGTTACGTTCGCAGGAGGAACGTTGGATTGGCGGAGCGGGGAGAGGAGAGGAGGTTCCGCTCCGCCAAAACTGGTAACCGAGCCTTAGTTGTAGGCACGCTCGCCATGTTCGCCCAGGTCGAGGCCCATGACCTCGGTCTCTTCGCTGACCCGAAGGCCGGTGACGAGCTTGGCGATGAAGATGGCGATCGCGGTGCCGACAGCGGCGATGACGATCGTGGTGACGACCGCGAAAAGCTGCGTCACGAGCTGGGCGCCCATGACATAGTCGTCGCCGCCCGGGCCGCCCAGCGAGGGGGCGAACACGACCGCGGTGCCGATGGCGCCGACGATACCGCCGATGCCATGGATTCCGAAGGCGTCGAGCGAGTCGTCATAGCCGAGCGCCGGCTTCACCTTCGCAACGAAGAAGAAGCAAATCACCGAAGCCGCCGCGCCCAGCACGATCGCGCCGAAGGGACCGGAGTTGCCGGCCGCCGGAGTGACCGCGACGAGACCCGCGATCACGCCCGAGCAGAAGCCCAGGGCCGAACCCTTGTGGCCCATCGCACGTTCGGTGATCATCCAGAACAGGCCGCCGGCAGCGGTCGCGACGAAGGTGTTGATCATCGCCAGCGCAGCCGAGCCGTTGGCTTCCAGCGCCGAGCCGGCGTTGAAACCGAACCAGCCCACCCACAGCAGGCCGGTGCCGACCATGGTCAACGTCAGACTGTGCGGGGGCATCGGCTCGCTCGGGTATCCCTTGCGCTTGCCGAGGATGAAGGCCGCGACCAGTGCCGAGACGCCGGCGTTGATGTGGACGACTGTTCCGCCGGCAAAGTCCAGCGCGCCCATCGCGAAGAACACGCCGCGGGCTTCCCAGACCATGTGGGCCACGGGGAAGTAGACGATGGTCAGCCAGACGATGGCGAAGACCATGATGGCCGAAAACTTCATGCGTTCCACGAGCGCGCCCAGCACCAGGGCGACCGTGATCGCCGCGAAGGTCATCTGGAACGAGATGAAGACGTATTCGGAAATCACTTCGTCGGTGAAGGTGGCCGCGGTCGAATCCGGGGTCACGCCGGCGAGGAAGAACTTGCCCCAGCTGATGAACTGGTTGCCTTCGGGACCGAAGGCGAGCCCGTAGCCGTACATGACCCAGATCAGCATCGCGAGCGCGGCGACCGCGCCGATCTGCGTCATCGTGGCGAGCATGTTCTTGGAACGGGTCAGGCCGCCGTAGAACAGCGCGAGGCCGGGCAGGATCATCAGCAGGACGAGGACCGTCGAGGTCAACATCCAGGCGTTGTTGCCCGGATTGGGAACGGCAGCGGCCGCCTCGGCGGCGTCCTGCGCGAAGGCGGCAGTGGCGGCGAAAATCGAAGCGCCGAGCGCCGCGGTGCCGCAAAGCATTTTACGGATCATGGTCATACCCCCCGTCAAAGCGCGGTATCGCCGGATTCGCCGGTGCGGATGCGCACGGCGCTGGCGAGGTCGAGAACGAAGATCTTGCCGTCGCCAATCGCCTCGGTGCTGGCGACCTTCTGGATCGTTTCGACGATCTGCGGAGCCAGCGCATCGCTGGCGGCGACCTCGATCTTCACCTTGGGAAGCATGTTGGTCGAGTATTCCGCACCGCGGTAGATTTCGGTCTGGCCCTTCTGGCGTCCGAAACCCTTGACCTCGGTGACCGTCATGCCGGCGACGCCGAGCGAGCCCAGGGCTTCGCGGACTTCATCCAGTTTGAACGGCTTGATGATGGCGATGATGAATTTCATCTCGGCCCCCTTGTTGCCTGCCGGCCCCTCTGCCGGTGCAACAAGCTTTGCAAGCCCCGTGCCAAATCGACGGAACCACTGTATCTTAACGGTTTTGACCTTGAGCAGCCCATCCCCGCCCGCGGCAAGGCGCACGGATTCCGGGCACCGTGACGTCCTGCCTATTTTTTAGGCACGTTTTGTGTGCACCTGCAGCGAAAGGGTGGCCCAGACGGGCAGATGATCCGACGCCTTCGAGGCAAGGAGGCTGTGATGGACGCCGCTGTCGTCACAGGCCCAGTCGCTGGTGGCGAAGATACGGTCGAGCCTGGCGATCGGCCGGCGGGTCGGAAAGCTCGGCCCGCACTCCGCAGTGTGCCAGCCTTCGCGGAACAGTCGGAGCAGCCCGCCGGTCGCCGACCATTCGTTGGTGTCGCCCATCACCACCGTCGGGCAATCGCCGTCGCAGTCGGCGAGATGCCGGAGCACCGCCTCGCCCTGGTGGCGGCGGCGGAATCCGGACAGGTCGAGGTGCATGCCGATGGCGCGCACCCGCCGCTTTCCCATCGTCACGTCGATCCGCACCGCGCCCCGTGGCTCCAGCGTGGGCAGCGGCACCGGCGCGACGTCGAGTACCTCGATGCCCTTCTTCACCAGAAAGGTATTGCCGTGCCAGCCCAGACTGGTCGGCATCATGCCGAGACCGATCGTGCGGTAATGCGAATCCTCGATCCGCGCGCGCGGCAGCACGCTCTCGCGCTGGCCGAAACGGCGGTCGCATTCCTGCAAGGCGACGATATCGGCGTCGATCTCTCGTAGCACCGACAGGATCCGGTCGGGATCGCGACGTCGGTCGAGTCCCACGGCCTTGTGAATGTTGTAGCTTGCGAACTTGAGGCGCAATCCGTTGTCTCTCATCTTCCGAAACGAACGCGCCTCACGCCTCGCGCGTTCCGGGATCGCCCGCGATGTAGCGATCGGGCGTGCGGACCGGAAGACCATCGATGCTGCGGTCGCGAGCCCGGTTCTTGGCCAGCCAGGCCTCCGGGTCGGCGGTGGCGTGATGCCTGATCAGCGTGTTTCTTTCGGCTTCGAAGGACATGAAGGGCACGCCGTAGCCGCAACTGGTCTGCACCTGCTCCACCGTCATGTCGAAGATCTGGCGCGTGCCCGGCAGCAACGCGAAGTGCGACACGAGGCCCGCCCAGTCGGCGTCGTCTGGCAGCACCGGCCTGGCCCGGCCATAGAGCCGCAGGATCTGCGCCGGCTGGACGAAATTGCAGAACATCACCGTGATCCGTCCATCGACGACGAGGTGCGCGTGCGTCTCGTTTCCCGAACCCGCCAGATCGAGCCACGCGACCCGGTTCGGGCCGAGGATGCGAAACACATCGTATCCCTTGGGACTGAGATTGACGCGCCCCTCCGGCGCGGCGGTTGCCACGAAGAACATCGGTTGCGCGCCGATCATCGCGGCGTGCCTGTCATCGATCGCATCGAAGAACTGGGCCATGGCGGACGTTGTAGAACGCGTCCGCCGCCCTGTCACTGTCCACTGCTCACCGCTCCTTGGTCGTTCCGAAGGCGAGGTCGGGATTGCGTTCCTGCTGGTATCCGACATCCCACGACGACTTGGCGAGGAACACCGGATCGCCGTCGCGGTCCCTGGCCATGTTGGCGCGGTTGAAGCCGGCGAACTCCTCGATCTTGCGCTCGTCGCCCTTCAGCCAGCGCGCGGTCGCGAACGGCGCGGGCTCGAGCCCCGCCTCGACCTTGTATTCGGCGGAGAGGCGGCTGATCAGCACGTCGAGCTGAAGCTGACCGACGACCCCGATCACCCACTGGCTGCCGATGTCGGGGTAGAACACCTGGATGACGCCCTCTTCCGACAAGTCGTCGAGAGCCTTCCTCAATTGCTTGGTCTTGGTCGGGTCGCGCAATTGCACGCGGCGCAGGATTTCGGGCGCGAAATTGGGCAGGCCGGTGAAGCGGATGTCGTTGCGCTCCGACAGCGTGTCGCCCACGCGCAGCGTGCCGTGATTGGGGATGCCGATGATGTCGCCCGGCTCGGCGGTGTCGGCGATCTCGCGGTCCTGCGCGAAGAACAGGATCGGCGAGTGCACCGCGATCGGCTTGCCGAGGCCCGACGGCGTCAGCTTCATGCCGCGCTTGAAGGTGCCGGACACCAGCCGCATGAAGGCGATGCGGTCGCGGTGCTGCGGGTCCATGTTGGCTTGGACCTTGAAGATGAACCCCGAAACCTCGTCCTGCGTCGGTTCGATGGGGCCGTTCTCGCTGGGCTGCGGGCGGGGCGGCGGGGCGTACCCGGCAATTGCCTCGATCAATTGCACGACACCGAAGTTCTTCAGCGCCGAACCGAAGTAGACCGGCGTCAGGTCGCCGCTGCGATAGGCGTCGACATCGAATTCGGGATAGCCGTGCCGGGCCAGCTCGATCTGTTCGGCAAAGGCTTCGGGGATCTCGGCATTCGCGTCGACGCGCCCGAGGAATTCCTTCGACCCGCCCTCGGGCCGTGCGACAGACCCGGTCGCGAGATCGAGAATGCCCTCGAACTGGCCGCCCATGCCGACCGGCCAGGTCATCGGCGTCACGTCCAGCGCCAGCATGTCGGCCACTTCATCGAGCAGTTCGAACGGATCGCGTCCCTCGCGGTCGACCTTGTTGACGAAGGTGATGATCGGCACCGACCGCAACCGGCAGACCTCGAACAGCTTGCGGGTCTGCGGTTCGATGCCCTTGGCCGCGTCGATCACCATGATCGCCGAATCGACCGCGGTCAGCGTGCGATAGGTGTCTTCGGAAAAATCCTCGTGCCCCGGCGTGTCGAGCAGGTTGAACGTGATCCCCTCGCGCTCGAAGGTCATGACCGACGAGGTCACCGAGATGCCGCGCTGCTGCTCGATCTTCATCCAGTCCGACCGCGCGCGTCGCGCCTGGCCGCGGGCCTTAACTTCGCCGGCAAGATGGATCGCGCCGCCGGTCAGCAGCAGCTTCTCGGTCAGCGTGGTCTTGCCCGCATCGGGGTGGGAAATGATCGCGAAAGTGCGGCGCTGTGTCATGCGGGAAGTTCTGTCTCAGTCCCTGATGACATGGAAACCCGCGAAGCTCTGGGTCACTGGCATCAGTTCTATGGTGTTGATGTTGAGGTAGGGCGGCTGCGTCGCGACCCACAGGATGGTCTCGGCGATATCCTCGCCGGTCATCGGGTTGGCGCCGGCATAGAGCTTGTCGGCCATGTCCTTGTCCCCGGCGTTGCGAACGATGGAGAACTCGGTCTCGACCATCCCCGGCTCGATCGAGGTCACCCTGACGCCGGTTCCGGCAAGGTCGGACCGCAGGCACAGGCTGAACTGGCGGACGAAGGCCTTGGTCCCGCCATAGACGTTGCCGCCCTTGTACGGGTAGCTCGCCGCCACGGAAGACAGGTTGATGATCGAACCCTTCCGCTCGATCAGCGTGGGCAGCAGCCTGTGCGTGATCGAGACCAGCGCGGTGACGTTGGTGTCGATCATCGTCTTCCAGTCGGCAAGATCCGATTCCCAGGCCGGCGCGGTGCCGAGCGCGAGCCCGGCATTGTTGACGAGGCAATCGACCTGCGCGAATTCGCCCGGCAGGGCGGCGAGCACGGCATCGCGCGCCGCCTCGTCGCGCACATCGAACAGCGCGGGGCAGAACAGGTCGCCCAGCTCCTCGGCCAGTTCGGTCAGCCGCTCCTCGCGCCGCCCGGTGCCGACAACGCGCCAGCCCGCACCGACGAATTCGCGCGCGCAGGCGGCGCCGATGCCGGCGGTGGCCCCGGTGACGAGTGCAGTGGGCATGGTGTCAGTCTCCCTCGGTCAATGGCGCGGCGGGGCGGATGGTGATGGCGACGGCAAAGCTGCGATCCTCGCCCGGCGCCAGCTCCATCACTCCGGGCTTGGTCCGGAAATCGCCATCGAACCCCGCCGGATCGGCGATCCCGGCCCAGGGTTCGAGGCAGATGAAATCCGCCCCCGGCTTCTGCCAGATGCCCAGCATCGGGCAATCGGGGTAGGCAATGGCTATGGCCGCGGCACGGATACCTTCGGTGGTCTCGCCTTCATAGGTCAGTGCGCGGCTGGCGGGCTGGTCCCAGATCATCGCGTCGTTCTCGAACAGGATCGGTCGCAGGTCGAGCACGCCGTCGGGGCCGACGTTGGTATCCTCATAGGCGCGCAGCAGGCCGTCGGCGTCGAGGCGGCGGATCGGGCCCGGCTCGCGCTTGTCGAAGACGATGCGGTGTTTCAGCTTCGCGCCCCCGCCCGGCAGCGGCCAGACGAAACCGGGGTGGAAACCGATACAGAAGGGCATCGGCTCGTCGCCGGTGTTGCGGATGATGGCGGCGACGGAGAGGGTCGCGCCCTCAATCGCGTAATGCAGCTCCAAGTCGAAGGCGAAGGGATAGACTTGGCGGGTCGCTTCATCGTCGGAAAGCCGCAGGACGAGGTTGCCCTCGCCATGCTCCACCGTGTCGAACTCGCGCCGCCGGGCAAAGCCGTGGCGCGGCAGTGGGTATTCCCGCCCGTCCAGCCGCATCACCCCGCCAGCCAGTTCGCCGACGATCGGAAACAGGATCGGCGCATGGCCCGACCAGAACGCCGGGTCGCCGTCGGTTATCCACTCCGCGCCGCTGGCGTCGGCGATCGACAGCAGTTCGGCGCCAAGCGCGGCGATGCGGACGGTCAGTTCGTCCGAGGCGATGGTGAAGGTTTCGCTCACCCGCCCTCCTCAGCCCCTGAGGACCGCCCCGATCTTCGCCGCCGCCGCCGTCACCGCGTCGCTCACCGCCTTCAGATCGGCTTCGGTAAAGGTCGCATCGGTCGGTTGCAGCGTCACTTCGACGGCGAGCGACTTCTGCCCCTCGGGCACGCCCTGCCCGGCGAACAGGTCGAACAGGCGGGCATCGACGATGCGCTTCTTGTCCGCGTTCCGGATCGTGCGGACGAGATCGCCCGCGGGCATCGCGGCGGGCACGAGAAAGGCGAAGTCGCGCGACACCGCCTGCAACGCGGGCGGGGTGTAGCTGGCGCGGGTAAATGTCGCCGCGCCCTTCTTCGCCGGAATCGCCTCAAGGTCGATCTCGACGACGACCACGGGCCCGTCGAGGTCGAACGCCTTGGCGACCGCGGGATGCAGCGTGCCGAAGCGCGCCAGCACGTTCTTCGGCCCCAGCCGCAGCGTCGCCGACTGGCCGGGGTGATACTGGTTGCCGGCCTCGCCCATCACCATCAGGTTGGCGACAGGGGCACCGGCAGCCTCGAGCAGGGCCGTCGCCTCCGCCTTGGCGTCGAAGGCGTCGAAGCCCTGCGCCTTGCCGCCCTGCCACGACCGCGCCGAACGCTCACCCGCCAGCACGACGCCGAGCGTCATGCGCTCGTCGCTCGCGCCCGCTTCGCCGCGCAGGTAACGGCGGCCGATCTCGAACAGGCGAGCCGAACCGGCGCCGCGCGCCAGGTTCCGCCGCGCCGCCATCAGCAGGCCCGGCAGCAGCGAGGGGCGCATCGCCTTCATGTCCTCGCTGATCGGGTTGGCCAGAACCCAGAGCGGCTGGTCCGCGAACATTTCCGCCTCGGCCAACGGCAGGAAAGACCAGGTCACCGCCTCGTTCAACCCGCGCGCGGCGGCGGCGCGGCGCAACCGGCGCTCGCGCGCCTGCATCGCCGTCGCGGTCGGCATGGCGACCCCGGCGGCGCGCGGCAGCGGCACCGAAGGCACGTCGTCGAGCCCGTGGATGCGGATCACTTCCTCGACGATGTCGGGCGCGCCGTCGACGTCGGGACGCCAGCTCGGCACCGTCACCGCCCAGTGATCGTCCACCGCAGCGATCTCGAACCCCAGCGCGGCCAGGATGCGCTGCTGTTCTTCCTCGCGCACCGCGACCCCGCCCAGCGTTGCGGCCAGCGCCGGATCGTAGCGCACGACCTTGCCGCCGGCGGGCGGCGCACCGACGTGGCTCGCCTCGCTCGCCTCGCCGCCGCAAATGTCGAGGATCAGGCCGGTCAGGATCTCCAGCCCCGGCCGCAGGAAGTCGGGATCGACCCCGCGCTCGAAGCGGCTGCGCGCATCGCTCGTCAGATTAAGCGCGCGCCCGGTCTGCGCGATGCGTTCGGGATCGAAGTAGGCGACCTCGAGCAGGACATCGGTCGTCGTTTCCGAACAGCCCGAATGCTCCCCGCCCATGATGCCGGCGATGTCGTGGACGCCGCTGTCGTCGGCGATCACCGTCATCGTTTCGTCGAGCACGTAGCTCTTCTCGTTGAGCGCGGTGACCCCCTCGCCCGCCTTCGCCCGCCGCGCGACGACCGCGCCGGTCAGCTTGGCAAGATCATAGGCATGGGCCGGGCGGCCGTAAGTCAGCATGACGTAGTTGGTGATGTCGACCAGCGCCGAGATCGGGCGCTGCCCCGCCGACTTGAGCCGTGCCTGCATCCAGGCCGGGCTGGCGCTGTTGGTGACGCCGCGGATGGTGCGCCCGAAGAACGCAGGGCAACCCTCTGGGTCCTCGGTGCGGATTTCCACCACGCAGGGGTGGGAGCCGCGATGTTCGACCGCCGCGACCGGCTTCAGCGTCCCCAGCCCCGCCGCCGCGAGATCGCGCGCGATGCCGTAGACGCCCATGCAGTCGGGCCGGTTCGGGGTGATCGACAGATCGAAGACCGGGTCGTCGAGATGGGCGTATTCGGCGAATTCGCGGCCCACCGGCGCATCGGCGGGCAGCTCGATGATGCCGTCGTGATCGTCGCCCAAGTCCAGTTCGCGGCTGGAGCACATCATCCCGTTCGATTCGACGCCGCGGATCGCCGCCTTGCGCATTTCCATGCCATTGGCCGGCACGACCGCGCCGGGGGTGCCGAGCACGCCGACCAGCCCCGCCCGCGCATTGGGCGCGCCGCACACGACCTGCAGCGGCTGTCCGTCACCCAGGTCGACCGAAAGCACCTGCAGCTTGTCGGCATCGGGGTGCGGCGCGGCCGTCATGACGCGCGCGATGCGGAACCCCGCCAGCGCCGCCGCCGGGTTTTCCAGCCCTTCGACCTCCAGCCCGATGGCGTTGAGCCTGGCCGCGATCTCGGTCGCGGTCGCGTCGGTGTCGAGATGATCCTTGAGCCAGGAGAGCGAGAACTTCATGCCGCCACTCCCACGCCGCCGGACAGGGTCGGCACGTCGAGCGCCGAGAACCCGTAGTGCTTCATCCAGCGCAAGTCGCCGTCGAAGAAGGCGCGCAAGTCGTCCATGCCGTATTTCAGCATCGCAAGCCGGTCGACCCCGGTGCCGAACGCGAAGCCCTGCCACTCGTCGGGGTCGAGCCCGCCGAATTCGATGACCTTGCGATTGACCATGCCGCTGCCCAGCACTTCCATCCAGGCATGGCCCTCGTCGTCGCCCGACCCGCCGACGATCCGGCGCCCCTTCTCGACCGAATAGCCGACATCGACCTCGACCGAAGGCTCGGTGAAAGGAAAGTAGCTGGGCCGCAGGCGCAGGACGATGTCGTCCCGCTCGAAGAACGCCTTGAGGAAGGTTTCCAGCGTCCACTTGAGGTGGCCGAGATGGATGCCCTTGTCGATGACCAGTCCCTCGATCTGGTGGAACATCGGCGTGTGGGTCGCGTCGCTGTCGCTGCGGTAGACGCGGCCCGGCGCAATGATGCGCAGCGGCGCACCGTCCCTCATCATCGACCGGATCTGCACGGGCGAAGTGTGGGTGCGCAGCAGCATGGATTTTTTCTGGCCTACCGCTTCGCTGCTTGAGGCCGGGTGTCCTTCGGCGTCGGCATCCGGGAAATAGAACGTGTCGTGCATCGCCCGCGCCGGATGGCTTTCCGGCATGTTGAGCGCGGTGAAGTTGTGCCAGTCGTCCTCGATCTCCGGCCCCGTCGCGACCGCGAAGCCGAGATCGGCGAAGATTTCCGCAAGTTCGTCCATCACCTGGCTGACCGGGTGGACCGATCCGGCGGGTGCATCGGGCGCGGGCAGCGACAGGTCGAGCATTTCGCTGGCCAACCGCGCTTCCATCGCCGCGCTTTCCAGAGTGGCCTTGCGCGCGGCGATCGCGGCGGCAACCTCGTCGCGCAGCACGTTGAAGCGGGCCCCGGCGGCGGAGCGTTCCTCGGGGCTCATGCCGCCCAGCGTCTTCATCAGGGCGGAAATCGACCCCTTCTTGCCGAGGTAGCCGACCCGGTGCTCTTCCAGAGCGTCGAGCGTCTGCGCCTCGTTGATGCGTGCTAGCGCCTCTGCGCGCAGCGAATCGGTGTCGGTCATGGATCCTGTCTTCGGCTTCGAAGGTGGGCGATTGCGACCGCTCTCTAGGCACAGTGCCCCCGCTCCGCAATGCCTGCGCACGACAGTCGGGGGCGGCAGGGCGATGACCTTTGCCTGCAAGTCCATGACAATCGCTGTTCGAAACCGGTCTGCCCCTTGCCGGAGGAAGCCATGCGGGAGTAGGTGCGGCTCGAAACGGTTGGAAGCCGGCGCGCCGTCATGGTGTGCGGCACGACCGGTCAGGGAAGCATCGGGCCTGGGTTGCAGGCCTCGGTGCATGCTCGGCAGAGCGGCAACGGTTGGGGGACCGGCGCCGCGAACACCGGGGGCAAGAAGGCGCGAAGTGTCTCGGCACTTCGCGCCTTTTCCTTTGCCGGTTTCCCGCCAGGCAGGACCATCAAAGGAAAACGCCCCGGACCTTGCCGGCCCGGGGCGTTTCGCGTTTCGATATGACGATCCGCTCAGGCGGCGGACGGGGCCGCCTTGCGGACGCCTTCGTCGACATGCGCCTCGAAATCGGCGAAGTTGTCGACGAAAAGCTGCACCAGCTTCAGCGCGGTCCGGTCGAAATCCTCCTTGTCCGCCCAGGTCGAGCGCGGATCGAGGATCTGGCTGTCGACGCCCGGCACCGCGACCGGAACCTCGAAGCCGAAATTCGGGTCCTTGCGGAACTCGGCATCGTTCAGCGAACCGTCGAGCGCGGCGTTGAGCAGCGCGCGCGTCACCTTGATCGGCATGCGCGATCCGGTGCCGTACTTGCCGCCGGTCCAGCCGGTGTTGACCAGCCAGCACTGCACCCCGCCCTTGGCGATCCGCTGCTTCAGCAGGTTGCCGTAGACGCTGGGATGGCGCGGCATGAACGGCGCGCCGAAGCAGGTCGAGAACGTCGCCTCGGGTTCGGTAACGCCGATCTCGGTGCCGGCGACCTTGGCGGTGTAGCCCGACAGGAAGTAGTACATCGCCTGGTCGGGCGTGAGTCGCGCGATCGGGGGCAGCACGCCGAAGGCATCGGCGGTCAGCATGATGACGTTGGCCGGAACCGGGCCGAGGTTCTTTTCCGAGGTGTTGGGGATGAACTCGATCGGATAGGCCCCGCGGGTGTTCTCGGTCTTGCTGGTGTCCGAGAAGTCGATGTCGCGGGTTTCCTCGTCCATCGCCACGTTCTCGAGGATCGTGCCGAACATGCGGGTCGTCGCGTAGATCTCCGGCTCGCCTTCGGGCGAGAGGTCGATCATCTTGGCGTAGCAGCCGCCCTCGAAGTTGAACACCGCATCGTCCGACCAGCCATGCTCGTCATCGCCGATCAGCGTGCGGCTGGCATCGGCCGAAAGCGTCGTCTTGCCGGTGCCGGAAAGGCCGAAGAAGATCGCGGTCTTGCCGTCGGCGCCGACATTGGCCGAGCAGTGCATCGGCATCACGCCCTGTTCGGGCAGCAGGTAGTTGAGCAGGCCGAACACGCCCTTCTTCATCTCGCCCGAATACTCGGTGTTGGCGATGAGGATGAGCTTCTCGGTGAAGCTGACCGCGATCATCGTGTCCGAGCGGCTGCCATGCCGTTCGGGATCGGCCTTGAAGCTGGGCAGGTTGATGATGGTGAATTCGGGCACGAAGCTTGCCAGTTCCTCCGCCGTGGGGCGGACGAGCAGCGTGCGGATGAACAGCGAGTGCCATGCCATCTGGGTGATGACGCGCACGTTGACGCGGTATTCCGGCTGCGAACCGCCGAACAGGTCGGCGACGTAAAGCTCGTCCTCCCCCTTCAGCGCTTCCATGAAGTCGGCCTTCAGGTTGGCGAAGTGCTCGGCGCTCATCGGCTGGTTGATCTTGCCCCAGTTGATCGTCGCCTCGGTCATGTCGTCGCGGACGACGAACTTGTCTTTCACGCTGCGGCCGGTGAAGCGGCCGGTATCGACGACGAGCGCGCCATACTTGCTGAGGCGGCCTTCCCCGTTTTCGAGAGCATGCTCGACGAGGGCGGCGGTTCCGAGATTGGCATGGATCTTCGCACCAGTTTCAATGCCCTGGGCGGCAAGCGGCGTATTGAGCGACACGTCTGTCTCCTGTCAGCGCCCGGCCTGCGGCCTGTGCCGGCGGCACCTGCAGCGGCGGGCAATCCGATCCCCGATCCCCTCGGGCGGATGGACGGCGGTTTCTCCCTCTCGCCCCCATCCTCCGGCGCGCGCCGGAACCGGAGTTGCGCATAGTCGAGCGGGGGGACGAGGTCAAACAGGCTGTTTCCCGTCATGGCCGGGGACAAAATAATTGATTATTCGAAAGTATTTACTGCATGCGCGCTGGCCCTTGCCAGATGGTCTTTTCGGCGAATCCATTTACCTTGGCCCGGGTCGCTGGCATGAGGCTGCTTCATCCAGATGCCACGCGCAGGGGAGATTGATGGCGCAGGTTATCGCGCTGGTCGACGACGACCGCAACATCCTTACCGGCCTTTCGATCGCGCTCCAGGCCGAGGGGTTCGAGACCCGCGTCTATTCCGACGGCTCGGCCGCGCTCGAATCGCTGATCGAGAATCCGCCCGATCTGGCCGTCTGCGACATCAAGATGCCGCGGATGGACGGGCTGGAACTGCTGCGCCGCCTACGCGAGAAAAGCTCGTTGCCGGTGATCTTCCTGACCAGCAAGACCGACGAGCAGGACGAGGCCATCGGCCTGGCCATGGGCGCGGACGACTATATCGCCAAGCCCTTCAGCCAGCGCCTGCTGATCGCCCGCATCCGCGCCCTGCTGCGGCGCGAGGAACTGGTCCGTTCGCGCCTGTCGGGCACCAGCGAGGAACCGCCGGCGGAGGTGATCACCCGCGGCCGCCTGTCGATGGAGCCCGAACGCCACCGCGTGACCTGGGACGGGGAGCCGGTCTCGCTGACGGTGACGGAATTCCTGATCCTGGAGGCGCTGGCCCAGCGGCCCGGCGTGGTAAAGACGCGCAACCAGCTGATGGACGCCGCCTATCAGGACGATGTCTTCGTCGACGACCGCACGATCGACAGCCACATCAAGCGGCTGCGGCGCAAGTTCCGCGAGGTCGACCGCGAATTCTCCGGCATCGCGACGCTCTACGGGGCAGGCTACAGCTTTGCGGGCGACTGACACCCTTTCGGACCCGTCAGACCCGGATCGCGAAGCGGAAGAGCGCCTGCCTGCCGGCAAGGATCGCGGAGCCGAGCAGGCGCCCGACCGCCTGTTCTGGACCCGCCGATTTTCGCTGACCACCCGCATCCTGGCGGTCAACGTGCTGATTGTCGGGCTGGTCCTGGGCGGGCTGTTCTTCCTCGACACCTATCGCAAGCAGCTGATCGCCGAGCGTTTCAAGCTCGCCCGGTCCGAAGTGGAGATCATCGCCAACGCCTTGGCCGAGGCGCCGTCGAGCGAACATGCCGCTCTCCTCGCCCGCATCGGCAGCGAGCAGCGCCTGCGGCTGCGGACCTTTAACGCCGTGGGCGATCTCCAGACGGACAGCTTCGTGGTCGGCGCGCCCGCCTTCGAATTCGTCGACCCCGAAAGCGAACCCTGGGTGCAGGATTTCGCCCGCTGGCTCGACCGCACGGTCGATTTCCTCGTCGGCGCGCCGCCGGTCCCGCCCTATGATCCCGCGAAGGACGCCGATCCGGCCAGGAAGTCGGAATGGCCAGAAATCTTCGTGTCGGAACAGGCGGGGCAAGGAGCGGTCATGCTGCGCTATGCCCCGGACCGGACGCCGGTGATCACCGCCGCCGCGCCCTACGGCCCGCAAGGCGAGACGCTGCTGACCATGCGCAACGCGCTCGACATCACCCAGTCGGTCCGCGAGGCACGCCAGACGCTGCTGATCCTGCTCGCGCTGGGCATCCTCTTCTCGATCCAGCTCTCGCTGTTCCTCGCACGCACCATCGTCCAGCCCTTGCAGCTGCTGGCCCGCGCCGCCGCGCGCGTGCGGCTGGGCCGCGACCGCGAGGTGGTCGTGCCGCGCCTGCCCGAACGCGGCGACGAGATCGGCATGCTCGCCCGCGCGCTGTCCGACATGACCGGCGCGCTGCGCGAGCGGATCGACGCGGGCGAGGCCTTTGCCGCCGACGTCAGCCACGAATTGAAGAACCCGCTCGCTTCCCTGCGCACCGCGCTCGACACGCTCGAATCGGTGGACGATCCGAAGCTCAAGAACCAGCTGGTCGACATCGCCAAGGCCGACGTGCGCCGGCTCGACCGGCTGATCACCGAGATCGCCGAGGCGACCCGCGTCGATGCCGAACTATCGCGCACCACCTTCACCCCGGTCGACCTCTTCGCGCTGGCTCGCGGGGTCATCGGTGGGCGCACGATGGCCGCGCGGCTGGGCGAGGAGCGGGACCTGACCTTCGAGGTCGAGAGCGCGCCGAGCAGCGCCACGATGGTCAAGGGCGACGCCGCGCGGCTGGAACGCGTGCTCGAGAACCTCGTCGACAACGCGGCCGGCTTCTCGCCCCACGGCGGGCGCATCGTCGTCGCCTTCGCCGACCTCGGCAACAGGGTCGAGATGACCGTCACCGACGACGGCGCCGGCATCCCCCCCGAAGAGCGCGAGGCGGTGTTCGAGCGGTTCCACTCGGTCCGCCCCGAAGCGGCCTTCGGCAACCACAGCGGGCTGGGCCTTGCCATCGCGCGCTCGATCGTCGCGGCGCACGACGGCACCATGTCTGTGCGCGACCGGGCCGACGGGCAGAGCGGCGCGGTGATGGTCGTCACCCTGCCCGCGCTGGGGCCCGACAAGTGAGCGCCGCCGCCCACCAGGCGACCTGCGTCGCGATCGACGGCCGCGCCATCCTGATCGAGGGCGAGCCCGGCAGCGGCAAGACCAGCCTCGCGCTCGCGCTGATCGACCGGGGCGCAACGCTGATCGGCGACGACGGGGTGATGCTGGAGAAGCGGGGCGACCGCCTGTGGGTCATGCCGCATCCCACGACCCGTGGCCTGATCGAGGTGCGCAACGTCGGCATCGTCACCATGCCCAGCGGCGAGGCGCCAGCGGCGCTGGTCCTGACGCTGGACCAGGCGGCGCCGCGCCATGTCGAGGCGGCCGACAGCATCGTGCGCCAAGGGGTGCGCCTGCCCCGCCTGTCCTTCTGGCCCGACAGCACGGTGGGGGCGATCCGTGCCGAAATGGCGCTGGCCCTTCACGGGCTGACGCCCTGAAGGCAAACGGGCATAGAAGGGCATCCATGCTGACCGACTCGCCATCCCGGCCCACCCGCGTCCTGCTCGTCACCGGGCTGCTCGGCGCGGGCAAGACGACTGCGCTGCGCGCGCTCGAAGACCTGGGGTGGGAACCGGTCGACAATTTTCCCGTGCGCATGATCGGCCGCCTGCTCCAGACCGAACCGGGACCGGGGCACGAAGGCAGCGGCGACGCGACCGCGCCGCTCGCCATCGGTTTCGACGCGCGCACCCGCGGCTTCGACCCGCGGGCGATCCTGGCCGACATCGCCGCCGTGGCGGAGGCGGAGGACATGGCGTTCTCGCTTCTTTTCCTGGACTGCGGGTCGGAAGAGCTGGAACGCCGCTACAACGAGACGCGCCGCCGCCACCCGCTGGCGGGCGACCGCCCGGTCACCGAGGGGATCGAGGCGGAGCGCGCGATGATGGAGCCGCTGCGCCAGGTCGCCGACGTCGTCATCTCGACCAATCGGTTTTCGACCAACGACCTGCAGCGCACGATCCGCGAACTGTTCGCCCCCACCGCGCCGCAGGAGATGACCGTCACGGTTTCCAGCTTCGGATTTTCGCGCGGGATGGTGCCGACGGCAGACCTCGTCTTCGACATGCGCTTTCTCGACAACCCGCACTGGGACGACGCGCTGCGCCCGCTGACGGGCCGGGACGAGGCGGTGGCCGATCACATTCGGCAGGACCCGGCCTGGGACGAGGCCTTCGGCCGCATCCGCGACCTGGTGCTGATGCTGCTGCCCCGGTACGAGGCGCAGGGCAAGGCCTACGTCAACATCGCCTTCGGCTGCACCGGCGGCAAGCACCGCTCGGTTTTTGCGGCGGAGAGCCTGGCCGGGGCCTTGCGCGCGGCAGGCCATTCACCCACCTTGTTCCATCGCAACCTTGACTCGGGCACCACCGATCTGGTCGAAGGCGCGACCCGCGCGTGAACGGGACTTTTCCCGGGGGCCGGACAGGCCACCCCCGGTTCATCGGCACCGGCTATTTTTCACCGGTGTCGACGCGGATACGGACTGCATAGGGACCACATGATCGGGCTAATTCTGGTAACCCACGGTAATCTCGCGGAAGAGTTCGTCCGCGCGATGGAACACGTGGTCGGGCCGCAAGACAAGGTCGTGCCGATCTGCATCGGCCCCAGCGACGACATGGAACAGCGTCGCAACGATATCCGCGAAGCGATCGCCGCCGCCGATTCGGGCAAGGGCGTCATCATTCTCACCGACCTGTTCGGCGGCACGCCGTCGAATCTCGCGATTTCGCTGCTCCAGGCGGGCAAGGTCGAGGTCATCGCCGGCATCAACCTGCCGATGCTCATCCGCCTCGCCGGCGCGCGGGTCGATCTTTCCGTCGTCGACGCGGTGAAGGCCGCGCGCGAGGCGGGGCGCAACTACATCACCATCGCCTCCGAATTCCTGGGCCAGGACGCATGAGCGAGACGGGCGAGGAATTGCGCCGCCGGGTGACCATCGCCAACCAGCGCGGGCTCCACGCGCGCGCCAGTGCCAAGTTCGTGGGCATGGTCGCGGCCCTGCCCGACGGCAACCGGGTGCGCGTGATCCGCGACGGGAACGAGGCGGCGGGCGGCTCGATTCTCGGCCTTATGATGCTGGGCGCGGCCAAGGGCGACGAGATCGAGATCGTGACCAGCGGCCCCGCCGCGGCCGACGCGCTGACCCAGCTTTGCACGCTGGTCGAGGATCGCTTCGGCGAAGAATGAGGATCCGGGCGGATGCGCCGCATAACGGGCCTTTCCAATCCCACCGTCAAGTATCTGCGGTCCCTGCGCGACAAGAAGCACCGCCGGCGTGAGCGGCGCTTCCTGGCCGAAGGTCTGCGGCTGCTCACCGACGCGCGCGAGACCGGGCATTGTCCCGAAACGCTGGTGATGGCGGAAGGGCGCGAGGCGCATCCCCTGCTCGACGCGCTTGTTGCCGACGTCGAGGCCGCGGGCGGCGACGTGATCGAGGTGTCGCAAGAGGCGCTCTCGAAGATCACGGGGAAGGACAACCCGCAGGCCGTTTCCGGCGTTTTCGCCGAATTCGACACCCCGCTTTCGCGCATCGACCGGGATGCCGCTCCGCTGTTCCTGGTGGCGCAGGCGATGCGCGATCCGGGCAATCTCGGCACCATGCTGCGCACCGCCGACGCGGTGGGCGCGGGGGGGCTGGTGCTGGTCGACGACTGCGCCGACCCGTTCAGCGTCGAAGCGGTGCGCGCCAGCATGGGCGCGATCTTCACCGTGCCGCTGGCGCAGGCGCGGTGGGACGAATTCCATGCCTGGCTGCGCGAGGGGCCGGGCCAGCTCGTCGCCGCGTCGCTGCGCGAATCGCACGACTACCGCGCCGCCGCCTATGCCGCGCCGTGCTTCGTGATGGTCGGCAACGAATCGCGCGGCCTTCCCGAAGAGTACGAGATGGCCTGCGATCTTCGCGTCCACATGCCGATGAAGGGTCGGGCCGACAGCCTCAATGCCGCGGTCGCAAGCGCGGTCCTTTCCTACGAGGTGCTCGCCAGGCTCGGCTGAACCGTCACTCCGGCCCGGTGCCGCCAACGACCGACAGGCGGTCCGGCCTTGCCGGCCCGACCTCGTTCAGCCCGGCCACGCCCAGCCCGCCCTCGCCCGTTCCCCCGGCCTCACCCGCATCGCCCTCAGAAACGAGAGCCGCATCCGCGCGGCCGTAGCGCGGCGCGGCTTCGACCAGCGGCACTTCATCCAGCTCGCGCTTGCCGATCTCGATGCCCTTTTCAGCCAGCCGCCGGCCCGAGGTCAGCACATTGCGCTCGAAGCTGCCGACGAACTTGTTGTAATTGTTGACCGCGGTTTCCAGCCCGCCGCCGACCCGCTTCAGGTGGTCGGCCGCCACCGCGAGCCGGTCGTAGAGATCTGCCCCGGCCTTGCCGATCTCCACCGCCTCGCGCGCGATGGTGTCCTGCCGCCAGACTTGCGCGACGGTGCGCGCGATGGCGACGAGGTTGGTCGGCGTAGCCAGCAGCACCTTGTTGCGAAAGGCGAAGTCCCACAGTTCCGGATCGTGTTCGAGCGCAGCGGCCACGAAATGCTCGCCCGGCACGAACATCACGACGTAGTCGGGGGCATCGTCGAACTGGCTCTGGTAGCTTTTCGAGCCGAGCGTCTGGACGTGGTTCCGCATCGACTTGGCATGCAGGTCGAGATGGCGCGACCGCTCCGCCCCCTCGTCCGCCTCGAACGCGGCCTGGTAGGCGTTCAATGACACCTTCGCGTCGATGACGAGCTTCTTCTGGCCCGGCACGTTGACGATGGCATCGGGACGCAGCCGCCCCTCGTCGGTCGACAGGGAATGTTCGAGAATGAAGTCGGTGTGTTCCGACAGGCCGCATTGTTCGAGTACGTTCTGCAAGGCACGTTCGCCCCAGCGGCCGCGAGCCTTGGGCGCGTTGGTGAGCGAATTGCCCAGCCGCTGCGCCTCGCGCCGCACTTCCTCCTGGCCCAGCCGCATCTGCTCGATCACCCCGGCAAGGCTGCCGAAATCCTTGACCCGCTTTTCTTCCAGCGCCGCGACCTGTTCCTCGTAGGCCTTCAACCTCGCGCCGACCGGGTCGAGCAGCGCCTTGATCCGCTCGGCATTGGTCTTCTCGCTTTCGGTGAAACGCTCGTTGGCGCGTTCGAGAAAGCGCGCCTGCGCCCCCTCCAGCGCCTTGACCCCCATTGCCTCGAACTGCTTGCCGAGCTCCTCGCGCGCCTCCTTCAGCAGGGCCTCGCGCTCGGCGAGGTTGGCGCGGTCCTTGTTGAGTTCGGCCACCTGCACGCGCAAGCCGTCGAGCTGCAATCGCGCGTCGCGCAGTTGCGCGTCCAGTTCGCCCGCCCGTTCGGCCCGCTCGCTCATCGTCGCGAGTTCGGCGATGGCGGTACGGAAGCGTTCCGCCTGCTCCTTCGCCTCGCCTTCGAGGGCGCCATGGCGCTGGCGCCATTCGGCCACGGGCCGCGCGCCCAGAAACCAGCCGAGACCCAGCCCGACGCAAAGGGCGACGATGACGAAAACGAGCGCGAGCACATCCATGCGCCAGAACATACATCGAACATAGGCCAAGGCAAAGGCACCGACCGGTTCGATCCGGAACTTCTCCCCGCCCCGTTCGTCAGTCGGGTACGAGGAGACGTTCTATGTCGATAGAAAAGATGATTTCCGAGCACCCCGACGTCGGTGGCGATTTCAACGAGAGCCTGGCGCTCGCCGTGCGGCACGCGATGTATTGCGCGGCGATCTGCAATTCCTGCGTCGATGCCTGCAGCGCCGAGGGTATGGACATGAAGCGCTGTATCCGGCTGTGCAGCGACTGCGCCGACATCTGCACCGCGACCTACCGCGTCGCCAGCCGCCGGACCGACGAGAACCGCTCGGTCATCCGGGCGATGCTGGCGCTGTGCGTCAAGGCCTGCGAAACCTGCGCCGAGGAATGCGAGAAGCACGACAACGCGCATTGTCAGCGCTGCGCCCGCATGTGCCGCGAATGCGCACGCGACTGCAAGGCCGCGATGGAAGAGCTGCACGACGAGGCCGTCGCCGCCTGAACCCCTTCGCGCCCGGAAAATACCCGCCCGAACAACACCCAGGCGCGAAGCGACTCCGGTAAGTGCGACCGCGCGCCGCGCCTTATTGGCGCGAAGCCAAGCGGACCGGACGGTCCGCGCCCGGCGTTTGAGGGATCCGGCTCAAGGAACCGGACATAGACAAACTAGGCCGCGCGCAGCTTCTGCAGCTTCTTCATCGCCATGTTGCGCTTCAGGCGCGAGAGGTGGTCGATGAAGACGATGCCGTTGAGGTGGTCCATCTCGTGCTGGATCACCACCGCCATCAGGTCGTCCATGTCCTCCTCGTGCACCTTGCCGTCGAGATCCTGGTAGCGGACGCGGCAGGTGGCGGGGCGATCGACTTCGGCGAAGATGTCGGGCACCGAAAGGCAGCCTTCCTGGTACGACTTGGTTTCCTCCGACGGGTCGAGAATCTCGGGATTCACGAAGACCCGCGGTTCCTTTTTCGTCGGCTGGTGGTGATGGTGGTGGCCGTCGTGGTCGCACGGCACCGGTTCGGCGTCGGGATCGTCGGGCTGCAGGTCGATGACCAGGACGCGCCTGGGCACGCCGATCTGGATCGCGGCAAGGCCGATGCCCGGGGCGTCGTACATGGTGTCGAACATGTCCTCGACCAGCGTCTTGAGCTCGTCGTCGAACGATTCCACGGGGGCCGATATCTGCTTCAGCAGGGGATCGGGCACTTCGATGATGTCACGGATAGCCATGCCCGCCATGTAGGGATTTCGCGTCTTTTCGGCAAGTCGCCAGACCCCGTGACCAGACACGCTCTATCCATAACGCGCGCTCTCAGGATACCGGACGCCGTGCCCGCAGCGCCTGCGCCAGCGTGCCCTCGTCCATGTAGTCGAGTTCGCCGCCCACCGGCAGGCCGTGGGCAAGCTGGGTGACGCGCACGGGCCGTTCCTCCAGCCGTTCGGCGATGTAGTGGGCGGTCGTCTGCCCCTCCAGCGTGGCGTTCATCGCCAGCACCACTTCGTCCACCCCGCCCGCGTCGATCCTGTCGAGCAGCGCGCCGATGGCGAGATCCTCCGGCCCCACCCCGTCCAGCGCGGAGAGCCTGCCGCCCAGCACGTGGTAGCGCCCGGTGAACAGCTTCGCCCGGTCCAGCGCCCAGAGATCGGCGACATCCTCCACCACGCAAAGCGCGCGGTCGTCGCGCCGCGGGTCCGCACAGACGTGGCAGGGGTTCGCAGTATCGACGTTGCCGCACACCTGGCACTCGACCAGCGTCTCGCGCACCGCCGTCAGCGATGCGAGCAGATCGACCAGCGCGGTGTCGCGCCGCTTGACCAGCCACAGCACCGCACGCCGCGCCGAACGCGGGCCCAGCCCCGGCAGGCGCGCCAGCGCGGCGGCCAGCGCCCCGATCTCTTTCCCCCGCGGGTCTTGTGAAGCCATGTGGCGATAGATAGGGACTGCGGCGCAGGCCGGGAAGTCCGGCACCGGGGACATATGCACATGCGCGTCATCTTCATGGGAACGCCGGACTTCGCGGTCCCCACCCTGCGCGCGATCGTCGCGGCGGGGCACGAGGTGATCGTCGCCTATTCGCAGCCGCCCCGCCCGGCGGGCCGCGGCAGGAAGCTGCAGCCTTCGTCGGTGCACCTGGCGGCGGAGGAACTGGGCATCCCCGTCCGCACCCCGCCCTCGTTCAAGCCGCAGGAGGAGAAGGACGCCTTCGCCGCGCTGGGTGCCGATGTCGCGGTCGTCGCCGCCTACGGCCTGCTGCTGCCGGTCGCGGTGCTGGAAGCGCCGGCGCACGGCTGCCTTAACGTCCACGGCTCGATCCTGCCGCGATGGCGCGGGGCGGCGCCGGTGCAGCGCGCGATCCTGGCCGGCGACGCGACGACGGGCGTGACGATCATGCACATGGAGAAGGGGCTCGACACCGGGCCGATGCTGCTGAAACGCACCACCCGCATCGACGCGAAGAATGCCGGCGAGCTGACCGACGAGATCGCCGCGATGGGCGCCGAGGCGATGGTCGAGGTATTGTCCCGCCTCCCCCGCGTGCGGGCCGAAATCCAGCCGGTCGAGGGCGTGACTTATGCTCACAAGATCGACAAGGCCGAGGCGCGCATCGATTTCGCCAAGGGCGCCGAATTCATCGAACGGCAGATCCGCGCCTTCGCGCCGCGCCCCGGCGCCTTCTTCGAACTGGAAGGCGAGCGGATCAGGGTGCTGGCCGCCGACGTCATCGGCCGCGAGGGCGCGACCGCGACCACGCTCGACGACCGGCTGACGATCGCCTGCGGTTTCGGCGCGATCCGGCCGACGCTGGTGCAGCGCGCGGGCAAGCCGGCGATGGACACCGCCGCGATGCTGCGCGGCTATCCGATCCCCGCCGGCACCGAGATCCGCTGACCGGCCATGCCGCGCTTTGCCCTCACGCTCGAATTCGACGGGACACCGTTCATGGGCCTGCAACGGCAGGCGCATGGCCCGTCGGTGCAGCAGGCGGTCGAGGAAGCGGTGCTGGCGATCACCGGCGAGGACGTGCGCATGCATGCCGCCGGGCGCACCGACACCGGGGTCCATGCCCTTGCCATGCGCGCCCACGTCGACGTGGCGAAGGACATTGCGCCCTTCCGCCTGATGGAAGGCGTGAACGCCCGGTTGCGGCCCCGTCCGGTCGCCGTCACCGCCTGCCACATCGTGCCCGGTGACTGGCACGCGCGCTTTTCGTGCCTCGGGCGCGCCTATGTCTATCGCATCGTCAACCGCCGCGCGCCGCTGACGCTGGACGCGAACCGCGCATGGCAGCTGGCCCATCCGCTCGACGCGGCGGCGATGCACCGGGCCGCGCAGCACCTCGTCGGGCTGCACGACTTCACCACCTTCCGCTCTGCCCATTGCCAGGCGCAGTCGCCGGTCAAGACGCTGGACCGGCTGGACGTCGAGCGGGCGGGCGAGGACGTCCGCATCCATGCCGAGGCGCGCAGCTTCCTGCATCACCAGATCCGCTCGATGGTCGGCTGTCTGGCGCTGGTCGGGATGGGGCGGTGGGACCCCGATGACCTGCGACGCGCCCTGGAAGCGCGCGACAGGCAGGCGCTCGGCCTCAACGCGCCGCCCGAGGGGCTCTATTTCGTGAAAGCCGTCTATCCGGACGAGTAAGTCCATCAAAAAACCGACAAAATGCGATCGTTTCGAGCGAAACCGGTCTTTACCTGAGGCGCACTCGGCCGCATAAATCGCGGCGGGGACGGGGCAGGATCGGCCTCCGTCGGGGTCGCAGGCCCGCTTCTGGGGAATAATCACCGATGCGTCATATCGTTCGCAGCGCCTTTGTCGGCGCGCTCCTGGCATCCACGCCGGTCATGGCCGAAGCGCCGCCGCTTTCGGCCTATGGCAGACTTCCCGACGTGTCCTCGATCGACATCGCGCCCGACGGTTCGCGCATGGCCGCCGCCATGACGGTAAAGGGCGCGCCGACGATCGTCGTCTGGGACAGCAGCGGCAAGCCGCTGGTCGCGCTCCCCGCGGGCGAATCGAAGGTCCGCGAACTGCAATGGGCCGGGCCGCAGCATCTCGTCATCCGGGCCAGCCAGACGACGAACCTGCCGATGGACTTCATGCAACGCCGCATCGAAACCTATGGCAGCATCGTGCTCGACGTCGACAAGGGCACCACGAAGCAGGTGTTCGAGGGCGACCAGTCGAAGCTCAAGCTGACTTATGGCCACTACGGCGTGCGGCAGATCGACGGAAAGTGGAACCTGTTCGTCAAGGGACAGGGACTGGACCGCGAATTCGGCGACACCGGCTACGTTCTCAACGGCCGCACCAGCCCCGGCCTGTTCCGGATCGACGTGACGTCGATGAAGGACAAGCAGGTGGCGACCGGCGGCGACCAGGGCGAGTGGGCGACTTGGCTGGTCAACGCGAACGGCACGGTCGGCGCAAAGCTGGCGATAAGCGCGCAGGGCGGCATCTGGCGCATCGACAACGCATCGAACAAGACCATCGCCAGCGGCGTCGCCCCGGACGGGAACGTCGGGCTCGTCAGCCTCGGCTATGACGGGACGAGCGTGATCTATTCGCTCGCGCCCATCGGCAGCGAGGTTCAGTGGATGGAAGTGCCGCTGGCCGGCGGCACGCCCAAACCCTTCCTTGCCGACGTTTCGGTCGACCGCATCTACACGCACCCGCTGACCGGCCACCTGCTCGGCTATCTAGAGGATGGAAAGGCGTTTCCGACCATCGTCAATCCGGCGGTGAGCCAGACGATGCAGCAGCTTGCGGCGTCCTTCATCGGGCGCAATCCCCGGCTGGAAGCGATGTCGCCCGACCTGACGAAGTTCATCGTCCATACCTCGGGCAACAAGGACAGCGGTACTTGGTACAACATCGACACGACGACGATGAAGGCGAGCATCCTGGGCCGCGACTATCCGCAGATCGCGAACGAGTCGGTCGGCCCGATCCGGGTGATCCGCTATGCGGCGGCCGACGGGCTCAACATGGACGGCATCCTGACCCTGCCCGCCGACCGTGAGGCGAAGAACCTGCCGGTGGTGCTGCTGCCGCACGGCGGACCGCACAGTATGGACCGGGCCGATTTCGACTGGTGGGCGCAGGCCTATGCCTCGCGCGGGTACGCGGTGTTCCAGCCCAACTTCCGCGGATCGACCAACCGCGACATGGCCTTCATGCGCGCCGCCGACCAGCAGTGGGGCCGCAAGATGCAGACCGACATTTCGGACGGCCTTGCCGAACTCGCGAAACAGGGCATCGTCGATCCCAAGCGTGCCTGCATCGTCGGTGCCAGCTATGGCGGCTATGCCGCGCTGGCGGGCGTTGTCCTGCAGAAGGACATCTACCGTTGCGCGGTGGCCGTCGCTCCCGTCAGCGACATCGGCGACATGCTGATCAAGGACGATCTCAGCATGTTCGACGGCAAGGTCGGCAAGGATTCGATCGACCGGCGCTTCGGCCCGCGCAGCAGCTGGACCGAGGTTTCACCGCGCGACAAGGCGGCGCAGGCAAGCGCACCGATCCTGCTCATCCACGGCAAGGACGACACCGTCGTGCCGCTCTATCATTCCACGTCGATGAAGGCGGCGTTGGAGAAAGCCGGTAAGCCGGTCCAGATGGTGATGCTGGACGGAGAGGACCACTGGCTCTCGACATCCGCAACCCGGATGAAGATGCTGGAGGCGGCGGTCGGCTTCGTCGAGAAGCATAACCCCGCCAACTGACGCACAGGGTGACGGCGGGCGCGGTTCCGGACCGCGCCGCCCGTCAAATCGGGCCCGGCATCGGTCGCGCCGTCAGGCCTTGTGAACGACGCTTTCGGGCAGGTCCTTGCCGAAGACGCGCTGGTAGTATTCGGCGACCAGCATGCGTTCGGTCTCGTCGCACTTGTTGAGGAACGAGAGGCGGAAGGCGAAACCGATGTCGCCGAGGATCTTCGTGTTCTGCGCCCACGAGATCACGGTGCGCGGGCTCATCACGGTGCTGATGTCGCCGTTGATGAAGCCCTGCCGCGACAGGTCGGCGGTGCGGACCATCCGGGTGATCGTGTCGGCATCCATGCCCGGCACCTTGGCCGAAACGATGCTGACCTCGGTCGCTTCGGGCAGGTAGTTCAGCGCGACGACCATGTTCCAGCGGTCCATCTGGCCCTGGTTGATGGCCTGGGTGCCGTGATAGAGGCCGCTGGTATCGCCCAGCCCGACGGTGTTGGCCGTCGCGAACAAGCGGAACCAGGGGTTCGGGCGGATCACGCGGTTCTGGTCGAGCAAGGTGAGCTTGCCCGCCGTTTCCAGGACGCGCTGGATCACGAACATCACGTCCGGGCGGCCCGCATCGTATTCGTCGAAGACCAGCGCAGTCGGCGTCTGCAGTGCCCATGGCAGCAGGCCTTCGCGAAATTCGGTCACCTGCAGCCCGTCGCGCAGCACGATGGCGTCGCGGCCGACTAGGTCGATGCGGCTGATGTGGGCGTCGAGGTTGATGCGCACGCAGGGCCAGTTGAGCCGGGCGGCAACCTGTTCGATATGCGTCGACTTGCCGGTGCCGTGATAACCCTGCACCATGACGCGGCGGTTGTGGGCAAAGCCTGCCAGGATCGCCAGCGTTGTGTCCGGATCGAAGACATAGGCACTGTCGAGATCTGGCACGCGTTCGTCCGCGCGGCTGAAGGCCGGCACCTTCAGGTCGATGTCGATGCCGAACGTCTCGCGGATGTCGACTTCGATGTCCGGGGCGGCAAGGGCGGTGTGGTGGCTGTTGGTCATGTCGTTCATTGCATCGGCGGCGGTAAACGCCCTTGTGCGGCGCTGCAACAGGCTAAACGCCGCGAAGGCCAGCCGCCTATGACTTTGACGGGGCGGCGCGGGCGCCGATCCTGGGCGGAAGCGCAAAGGCGGCGGCGAAGCGTTCGGCCAGATCGCGGTCGCCCTCGACGACGAGCCCGGTCTCTCGCGACACCTCCTCCAGCGGCCGCTTGCCGAAGATCCACAGCAGCATCGCACCCGGCGTTGCGGCCCCGATCGCGAGTTCGGCACCGGGCGTCGGCGCCTGGGCGCGCACGACGTGGAGCGACCCGTCGGCCAGCCGCGCGGCGAACCGCTCGTGCCCGAACGCGAAGTCGGCGTTGAGCGCCAGCCCCGCCGCCCGCTCGGGCCGGAGCATCGTGCGCAGCGCCAGCATCGCCGCTACCGGCGTCAGCGGCAGGGTCGGATCGTGTTCGGGCGAACGCACCGCCCAGCGGCCCATCGCCTGCATGATCGGCTCGGTTTCCCGGCCCCATTCGGTCAGTTCGTAAGCCTGCATCGAGGCGGGCGGCGGCAGCATCGTGCGAACCAGAAGGCCCGCCCGCTCCAGGCGCTCCAGCCGCTCGGTCAGGACCTTGGCGCTGATCCCCGGCAGGCTGGCGCGCAGGCCCGAGAACCGGCGCGGCCCCAGCATCAGTTCGCGCAGCACCAGCAGCGTCCAGCGTTCGCCGAGCAGTTCCATCGCGAAGGCCGCGCCGCAGGCATCGCCGTACCACCGGCCGTGCGAGGAAGACGACGAAATGGTTTCCTTTTGTAACTCCATGGTTGCCTTTTTAAACTCGATCGATCACGAATCGCAAGGTTCGATTCGCCCCGGCACGACGGGGCGCGACGAGGAGAGACGAGACGATGACCCGCATGATCTTCGTGAACCTGCCCGTCGCCGACCTGTCCCGCGCCATGGCTTTCTACGAAGCGCTGGGCTTCGTGAACGAACCGCGTTTCACCGATGATACCGCCGCCGCCATGCAATGGTCCGACACCATCGTCGTCATGTTGCTGACGCACGAGAAGTGGCGCGAGTTCACCCGGCGCCCGATCACCAGCGACGGATCCTCGAGCCTGCGCCTGTGCCTCAATCTCGATACGGCGGAGGAGGTGCGCGAGATGAACCGGCTCGCGGGCCTGCACGGCGGTACCGCGGATTGCGATCCGCCGACCGATCATGACTTCATGATGAGCCATGCCTTTGCCGACCCCGACGGTCATATCTGGGAGCCGATGTGGATGGATCCCCTCGCCGCGGAACAGGGCCCGCCCGATCTCGTCGCGGACGGATCGTAGGGCCGGGGGACAGGAGAGCACCGATGCCGATCGATCCTGCCGCCCCGCTGGTCCTCACCGCCTATGCCTGGGTGCCGTCCTTCGTCCACGGACTCGTCCGCGACGTCCGCATCCGCTGGGCCTGCGAGGAGGCCGGCCTCGCCTATGCCGAAGACCTGATCGACGTGCGCGCCAAGCCGGATGGCTATGCCGCGCTGCAACCCTGGCGGCAGGTACCCGCGCTTCGTGACGGCGAGACCCGCTGGTTCGAGACGGGCGCGATCCTGCTGCATCTGGGCGAAAGCCACCCCGCCCTCCTTCCCGCCGGTGGGCAGGCGAGGGCCGATGCGATCTCGTGGCTGCTGGGCGCGCTCAACTCGGTCGAGCCGGGCGCGATGGAACTGGCCAACATCGCCTTCTTCGCTCGCAACGAGGAATGGGCCGCGCTGCGCCGCCCCTCGCTCGAGGAATCGATCTCGGCCCGCCTCGCCCCGGTCGCGCGCAGGCTGGCGGATCGCGACTGGCTGGCGGGCGCCTTCTCGATCGCCGACATCGCGATGGTCCACGTGCTCATGTCTATCCAACGGGCGGGCGAGCGCGCGGGCGACCTCGTCGCGAGCGATCCGGTGCTGGCCGCCTATCTCGCGCGCGGCCAGGCCCGCCCCGCCTGGCAGCGGGCGCTCGCTGACCAGATCGCGACGTTCGAACGCAACAAGCCGAAGGAGAGCTGAGATGTACGTGCAGGGTTTCCTGATCCCCGTGCCTGAAGGCCGCAAAGAGGATTATCGCCGGATGGCCGAGGCGGCCGCCCCCATCTTCCGCGAGTACGGCGCGACCGAGATCGTCGAATGCTGGGAAGCCGACGTCACCGACGGACACACCACCGATTTCCGCCGCGCGGTAAAGGCCGAGGGCGGCGAGAAGATCGTCTTTTCCTGGATCATCTGGCCCGACCGGGAAACCTGCGACGCGGGCCATGCGCGGATCATGGAGGACAAGCGGTTCGAGGAGATGGGCGAGATGCCCTTCGACGGCCGGCGCATGATCTGGGGCGGTTTCGATCCCATCGTGACGATGGGCCGCTGAAACCGCGCGCGTTGTGCTGGCGCCGGGCGGGCGGCGCGTGCTAGCCCATCCATCCGGCAGCCGTGCGATCAGCGACGCGGCGCCGCGGGACAGGAGAAACCATTCGGTGCTCATCGAACTCTACGGCCACCCGTTTTCGTCCTACACCTGGAAGGCGCAGATCGCGTTCCACGCCGCCGACCTGGACTACAAGTTCCACATGCTGGACCCCGGGCACCCCGACAACCTCGCCTTCGTGGCAGCGCATGGCGGCCCGTTCGGCAAGTTTCCGGTGATGGACGACAACGGCACCGTGGTGTTCGAGGCGACCTCGATCATCGAGCACCTGGCCGCCCATCACCAGAAGGCCAGCGGTCTGATCCCGTCGGGCCGCGCGGAAAAGCTGCGCCAGATGGACCGGGTCTTCGACAATTACGTCATGAACGTGATGCAGGTCGTGGTCGACGAACAGCTCCGCAATCCCGAAGGCCCCGACACCGCGCGGCAGGAGGAGGCAAGGGCGAAGCTGCGCCGGGCCTACGCCTGGCTCGAACCGCGCGCCGACCTGTTGTGCCGGGGGCCGCTGACGCTGGTCGAATGCGCCGCCGCGCCCTCGCTCTTCTATGCCGACTGGGTGGAGCAGATCGGCGACGACTGCCCCGATCTCAAGGCCCTGCGCGCCCGCCTGCTCGCCCTGCCCGAAGTGGTGCGCTGCGTCGATGCGGCCTACCCCTATCGCCACCTGTTCCCGCTGGGCGACCCCCATCGCGATTGACGGAGCCTTTCATGCACGAACTGAAACTGACCCGCTTCATCGACGCGCCGCCCGAAATCTGCTGGCCGGTCCTCGCCGACCGGCAGGAGGAGTGGTGGTGCCCCGCCCCCTGGCGCATCGAGATGCTGGCGCAGGAACGCCGCCCGGGCGGGCGCAGCGCGATGGTCATGCTCGGCCCCGATGGCGAGAATATGCCGCAGGAGGGCCTCTTCCTGGCGTGGGACGAGGGGCGCGGTTTCGTCGTCACCGACGCGATCCGGCTCGCCGACGCGGGCTACGAGCCCATGGATCCGTTCATGATCGGATCGTGGCGGATCGAGCCCGAAGGCGACGGCACCCGCTACACCGCCAGCGCCCGCCACTGGACCGAGGAGGCCATGCAGCAGCACGCCGAAATGGGGTTCGAGCCGGGTTGGGGCGCGGTCGCCGACCAGTTCGTCGCCCTGTGCGAGGAAGCCGCCCGAAGAGGCCGCTGACATGGCGGGGCCGCACGGCCACCAAGGCGGCTGCCCGTGCGGCGCGGTCCGCTACCGGCTGGAGGACGTGCCCTTTGCCGTGCACTGCTGCCATTGCCGCAGTTGCCAGCGCGAAACGGGCAGCGCCTTTGCCCTGAACGGCCTGATCGAGGCGGACCGGGTCACCATGCTTGCCGGCGCACCCGTCCGCGTCGAGACTCCGTCGGAAAGCGGCAAGGGCCAGTCGATCGCGCGCTGCCCGGATTGCCAGGTCGCGTTGTGGAGCCATTACGGCGGCATGGGCGAGAAGGCGAGGTTCGTGCGCATCGGCACGCTGGACGACCCCGACGCCTTTGCGCCCGACATCCACATCTTCACGCGCAGTCGCCAGCCTTGGGTGCAGACGGACGATGCCCCGGCCCGCGACGCGTTCTACGGCCGGAAGGACTACAACACGCTGTTCGGGCCGGAACGCGCCGCGCGCTATCTCGCCTTGCGCGGGCTCTAGCCGGTAAAGCGGGTCGTCTTGCGCAAGTGCTGATAGGCGTCGACGACACGCTGCAACTGCGCCTCGTGCGTGCGGTCCCCGCCGTTGCGGTCCGGATGAAAGCGGCGGACGAGTTCGGAATAGCGGCGGCGCAGCGCCGGTCGATCCGCGTCGTAGCCGAGGCCCAGTTCGTCCAGCGCGCGCCGATCCTGCGCGTTGAGGCCGCGCTGCCGCGCTTCGGCATCCTGCTTCCACTGCCGCTCGCGGTCGCCGCGAATGCCGCGCGCGCGCGCCGAAATGGCGTCGAGCGGATCCTCGTGATCGGCCCAGCGCGGCCCGTCGTTGCCGAGGCCCGAATAGACCCGCGCCTGGTTCTTCCAGCCGAACACCGGCGATTGCGCGTCGAGGATCTCGTCCGCGCTCATCCCTTCGAAGAAATCGTAGCCCGCGTTGAACGCGCGGACGTGGTCGAGGCAGAACCAGCGCCAGTCGCCCGGCCCGTCGAAACCGGGCCCGTGCGATCCGGGCGCCCGGAATTCGCCCGCCTCCGCGCATCCCGGCGCCTCGCACTCGCGCCCCGTATTCTCGATTCGTCCGTGAAACCTGTCGTGCCGCATCGAACGACAGATGTGCCTTGCGCGTTGCAATTGGAACCCCCGCCGCCATATCGGGCCGCATGAACAGCACGCCCGGACCTGCCGAAACCGAAATCCGCCAGCGCTTGGAGGCAGCGTTCCGCCCCTCCTGGCTCGAAGTCAGCAACGACAGCGCCAGCCATCGCGGCCACGCGGGCGACGACGGCACCGGCGAATCGCACTTCACCGTGACGATCGTGGCCGACGCTTTCGCCGGCGTCTCGCGGCTGGAACGGCAGCGCATGGTGAACCGCGCGCTGGGCGATCTTCCGGGCCAGCGCGTCCACGCCCTCGCCATCAGGGCGCGCGCGCCGGGCGAGTGAGGCTTCGCGGCGGCGACTTGCGCCGGAAACACGCGCGGTCCATCGTGGCGCGATGACCGACGCGACCTCTCCCTTCGCCCAGACCGTCACCCCCGTCGCCCACGACCTCGGCAATTTCGAGGTGCGGCGCGCCGTGCCGTCGGCCCGGTGCCGCATGGTCGGCCCGTTCGTCTTCGTCGACGAATTCGGCCCCGCCCGCCTCGATCCGGGGCACGGCATGGACGTGCGGCCCCATCCGCACATCGGCCTCGCCACCGTGACCTACCTGTTCGACGGCGCGATCGACCATCGCGATTCGCTCGGCAACCACGCGACGATCCGGCCCGGCGCGGTCAACCTGATGACCGCCGGGCGCGGCATCGTCCATTCCGAACGCACCCCGCCCGCCGAACGGGTCACCGGGCTCGACCTTTTCGGCATGCAGACCTGGCTCGCCCTGCCCGAACGGCTGGAAGAGACCGACCCCGCCTTCGAAAGCGTCGGGGCCGGCGACCTTCCGGTGATCGAGGACGGGGGCACGCGGGCGCGGGTCATCATGGGCAGCCTGTGGGGCCGTTCCGCGCCGACGACCTGCCATGCCGAAACGATCTACGCCGACATCGCGCTGGGCGCCGGGGGCCACATCCCGCTCGACGCCGATGCGGAGGAGCGCGCGGTCATGCTGGTGGCGGGCGAAGCCAGCGCCGACGGCGAACCGCTCGCACTCTACGCGCTCCACGTCCTGCAACCGGGCCGCGCGATGACGCTGGCGAGCGGGAGCGGCGCGCGGGTCATGCTGCTGGGCGGCGAGAGCATGGGGCCGCGCCGGGTCTGGTGGAACTTCGTGTCGAGCCGGATGGAGCGGATCGAACAGGCCAAGGAAGACTGGCAGGCGGGCCGTTTCCCGCTGGTCCCGGGCGACGAGAAGGAATTCATTCCCATTCCCGAAAAGCCCCAGACGGTCAGTTACCCCTAGCCTTGGCGGGGCTCGCGGCCTATCTGCGCGCCTGTCATGACCGCCACGCTCACTTTCGCCGTGCCCAAGGGGCGCATCCTCGATGAGGCGCTGCCCCTGATGGCGCGCGCCGGGATCGTTCCGGAAGCCGGTTTCCACGACAAGAAGAACCGCGCGCTCTCCTTCGCGTGCGAGGATCCGTCGATGCGCATCATCCGCGTCCGCGCCTTCGATGTGGCAACTTTCGTGGCGCACGGCGCGGCGCAGGCGGGCATCGTCGGCTCCGACGTGATCGAGGAGTTCGACTATCCCGATCTCTACGCCCCGGTCGATCTCGACATCGGCCACTGCCGCCTCTCGATCGCCGAGCCGAAGGACGGTGCCGACGGCGACGTCGAAAGCGCCAGCCACCTGCGCGTCGCGACCAAGTATCCCAACCTCACCCGCCGCTGGTTCGAGGCGAAGGGCATCCAGGCCGAGTGCGTCAAGCTGAACGGCGCGATGGAACTGGCCCCCTCGCTGGGCCTTGCGGGGCGGATCGTCGATCTCGTCTCGACCGGCACGACCTTGCGCGAAAACGGCCTTGTCGAAACCGCGGAACTGCTGCCGGTCTCGGCCCGCCTGATCGTCAACCGCGCCGCGTTGAAGACCGATCCCGAAAGGCTGGGCGCGCTGATCGACAGGTTCCGCGCGCTGGCCGAGCAGAAGGCCGCCTGATGAAGCGGCTGGTCTCATCCGACCCCGGCTTTGCCAGGGCCTTTGCCAGGCTGGTGGCCGACCGGCGCGAGACCGACGACGATGTCGGCCGCGACGTGCGCGTCATCCTCGACCGCGTGCGCGTGGCGGGCGACGAGGCGCTGGTCGACTACACCCGGCGGTTCGACCACTGGGAACTCGCGGGCGACGACGATTGGCGCATCCCGCGCGAGGCTTGCGAGGCGGCCTACCACGCGCTCGATGCGACCTTGCGCGATGCGCTGGAAACGGCTGCCGATCGCGTGCGCGCCTATCACGCGGCGCAGTTGCCCGAACGGCGCGACTACCGCGACGAGGCTGGCGTGCGGCTGGGGGCGATCTGGCGGCCGGTCGACGCGGCGGGTCTTTACGTGCCCGGCGGGCGCGCGGCCTACCCCTCGTCGCTGCTGATGAACGCCATTCCGGCCAAGGTCGCGGGCGTCGGGCGCCTCGCGGTCGTCACGCCGACACCGCGCGGGGTGATGAACCCGCTGGTCCTTGCCGCCGCGCACATCGCGGGCGTGGACGAGATCTGGCGCATCGGAGGGGCGCAGGCGGTGGCCGCGCTCGCCTACGGGACCGACCGCATCGCGCCGGTCGACGTCATCACCGGCCCCGGCAACGCCTGGGTGGCAGAGGCGAAGCGCCAGCTCTACGGCACCGTCGGCATCGACATGGTCGCGGGGCCGAGCGAGATCCTCGTCATCGCCGACGGTGAGAACGACCCCGGCTTCATCGCCGCCGATCTCCTGTCGCAGGCCGAGCACGACCCCGTCGCGCAGTCGATCCTGATCACCGACGATGCCGAGTTCGCCGACCGCGTCGCCGACCGGGTGGGTGTCGAGCTTTCCATGCTGTCGACCCGCAAGGTCGCCGAACAGTCGTGGAAGGACCACGGCGTGATCATCGAGGTCGCGTCGCTCGACGAAGCGCCCGCGCTTGCCAACGCGCTCGCCGCCGAACACGTCGAACTCGCGGTCGCGAACCCCGAACCGCTGCTCGAATCGATCCGTCACGCCGGGTCGGTCTTCATCGGCCGTCATTCGCCCGAAGCGATCGGGGACTATGTCGCCGGCCCCAACCACGTTCTGCCCACCGGTCGCCGCGCGCGGTTCGCCAGCGGGCTTTCGGTGCTGGACTTCATGAAACGCACCAGCTTCATCGAACTGGACGGGGCCGCGCTCGCCAATATCGGCCCCGCCGCCGTCGCGCTGGCCCAGGCGGAGGGGCTGCCCGCCCACGCCCGCTCGGTCGCGATCCGGCTCGACCGCCGCAAGGGAGACTGACCGTGCCGATCACGCTCTACGACGCCATCGTGCCCACCAAGCTGCAGATCCTGCGCTCGATCCGCACCCTTCTCGACAAGGCGGAGGCGCATTGCACCGAGCATGGGTGGAACCCTGAACAGGTCATCGGGGCCAGGCTGGCCCCCGACATGTTCGATTTCGCCTACCAGGTGAAGTCCTGCCACACCCATTCGCTGATGGCGATCGAGAAGGCGCAGGAGGGCGAATTCAGCCCCAACCTCGACGAGGCGCCGCGCAGTTTCGAGGGTTTGCGCGCGCTGGTCGATCAGGCCATCGCCGGGCTGGAGACGCTGACCCCCGATGCGGTCAACGCGATCGAGGGACAGCCTGCCGACTTCCGTTTCAAGAGCTTCCACATGCCGTTCACGGCGGAAAACTTCCTGCTTTCCTTCTCCCAGCCCAACTTCCATTTCCACGCCTCCATGACGTACGCGATCCTGCGCATGCTGGGCGTGAAGATCGGCAAGATGGACTATCTTGGCGGACTGCGCCTCAGGGACCTTGCATGACTGCCCGATCCAAATCCCGCTCCGCCGCGCGCCTCGCCGCCGTGCAGGCGCTCTACCAGATGGACATGGAGCGCACGCCGCTCGCCCGCCTGCTCGACGAGTTTCACCAGCACCGGCTGGGCCGCGAGATCGAGGAGGCGCAGTATGCCGACGCCGAGGTCGATTTCTTCGACGACATCGTCAAGGGCGTCGACGCCCGGCGCGATGAGATCGACGCGCTAGTTTCGGGCAAGCTGGCCGAAGGCTGGACGCTGAAGCGGCTGGACCGCACGATGGTCCAGATCCTGCGCGCCGGCACCTACGAACTGGTCGCCCGCGCCGATGTGCCGACCGCCGCCGCGATCAGCGAATATGTCGATGTCGCCCACGCCTTCTTCGAAGCGCGCGAGGCGAAGTTCGTGAACGGCCTGCTCGACGCGGTCGCCCGGGACGTGCGGGCCGGAAAGGCCGGTGCCGGAGAGGGCCTGGCCTGATCATGGCCGACGCGGGCAAAGGCGGCGAAGACAGCTTCATCGCCGCCCTGCGCGCCATCGCCACCGCGCCCGGTGCGCGCGGCCTTGCCGACGATGCCGCCGAACTGACGCTGGGCGGCGCCACGCTTGTCCTGACGCACGACATGATGGTCGAGGGCGTTCACTGGCTGCCGGGGCAAAACCTCGCCGACGTGGCCTGGAAGCTGGTCGCGGTAAATCTCTCGGACCTGGCCGCCAAGGGCGCGCGGCCGCTGGCGCTGCTGCTCGGCTACACGCTGGGCGATGCGGCGGACGACGCGCGGTTCGCGGCGGGGCTGGACGAAGCGGTCCGCGCCTTTGCCGTGCCGCTGCTGGGCGGCGACACCGTCTCCGCGCCCGTGGGATCGGCCCGCGCCATCGGCCTCACCGCCATCGGCGAGGCGACCCGCGTGCCCTCTCCCGCCCGCGGCGATGCCGTGCCGGGGCAGGCGCTTTGGGTCACCGGCCCGCTCGGCGCCGCGCTGGCCGGGTTCGAGGCGCTGGAGGCGAGCGATGGCGGCCCGGCCTCGCTCCCCTATCGCCGCCCCGTCCCGCTGCTTGCCGCCGGACAGGCGCTCGCCCCCCATGTCGGCGCGATGATGGACGTGTCGGACGGCCTCCTCCTCGACACCCTGCGCATGGCAGAGGCCAGCGGCACGACCATCGCCATCGACAGCGCGTCGGTCCCCGTCCACCCCGCCCTCGCCCACCGCGCGGCAGAGGCGATGACCTGGGGCGACGACTACCAGCTTCTCTTCACCCTTCCCGCCGACATGCCAGCCCCGGTCGCGGCGCATCGGATCGGCAAGGTGTTGGCGCGCGGCGAGGCGCCCTTGCTGATCGACGGATCGCCGCCGCCCTCGCACCTGCACCTCGGCTATCGCCACGCGGCGTCGTGAACAGGCTAATGCCTTAGCGCGCTTGCGCCCGACTCGTTTCCGTGTAGCTTCCGGCCCCGACACCCGAAGAACGGGTGCGACCCAGAAATAATACTGGAGGGGATTGCGAAGTGAACTTGGTCACGATCGCCATTGTCCTGGGGCTGCTGGCCGTATTGTACGGTTTCATCACCAGCCGTCAGGTCCTTGGTGCTGCCGCGGGCAGCGAACGCATGCAGGAAATTGCCGCCGCCATCCAGGAGGGGGCACAGGCCTACCTGAAGCGGCAATATACCACCATCGCCATCGTCGGCGTCATCGTCGCGGTGCTCGTCGCCGTGTTCCTCGGCCCGATCAGCGCGATCGGCTTCGTCATCGGCGCGATCCTCTCGGGCGTGGCGGGCTTCATCGGCATGAACATCTCGGTCCGCTCCAACGTGCGCACCGCCGCCGCGGCGCAGAGCGGGCTGCAACAGGGGCTGACGCTGGCGTTTCGCGCCGGTGCCATCACCGGCATGCTCGTCGCGGGCCTCGCCCTGCTCGCCATCGCGGTCTTCTACTACTACCTCACCGAAATCGCCGGGTTCACCGTCGGCGGTGAGAATCGCACCGTCGTCGACGCGCTCGTCGCGCTGGCCTTCGGCGCGTCGCTGATCTCGATCTTCGCGCGGCTTGGCGGCGGCATCTTCACCAAGGCCGCCGACGTCGGCGCCGACCTCGTCGGCAAGGTCGAGGCCGGCATCCCCGAGGACGATCCGCGCAACCCCGCGGTCATCGCCGACAACGTGGGCGACAACGTCGGCGACTGCGCCGGCATGGCCGCCGACCTGTTCGAAACCTACGTCGTCACCGTCGGCGCCACGATGGTGCTGACCGCGCTGCTGCTGGCCGGCGTGCCGCAGCTCGAAGGGCTTATGGCGCTGCCGCTGCTGATCGGCGGATCGTGCATCGTCACCTCGATCATCGGCACCTACTTCGTCCGCCTGGGCGGCGGCACGAACATCATGGGCGCGATGTACAAGGGCTTCCTGGTCACCGCGATCCTGTCGATCCCGGCGATCTGGTTCGTGACGCAACTGGCGCTAGGCGACATGAACGCCATGATCGGCGGCAGCGAAACCGTGGTGAGCAGTATTGTCAGTCTCGATACTGGCGAAGAGATTGCCTCGACGACCGAGATGGCCGGCGGCTTCACCGGCATGGACCTGTTCTGGTGCTCGATGCTGGGCCTGGCCATCACCGGCCTGATCATCTGGATCACCGAATACTACACCGGCACCAACTTCCGCCCGGTGAAGTCCATCGCCAAGGCATCGGAAACCGGCCACGGCACCAACGTCATCCAGGGGCTCGCCATCAGCCTGGAGGCGACGGCCCTGCCGACGCTGGTCATCGTGGCGGGGATCATCATCGCCTACCAGCTCGCGGGCCTGATCGGCATCGCCTACGGCGCGACCGCGATGCTGGCGCTGGCCGGCATGGTCGTGGCGCTCGACGCCTACGGCCCGGTCACCGACAACGCGGGCGGCATCGCCGAAATGGCGGGGCTGGACGATTCGGTCCGTGAAAAGACCGACGCGCTCGACGCCGTGGGCAACACGACGAAGGCGGTGACCAAGGGCTACGCGATCGGATCGGCCGGCCTTGCCGCGCTCGTCCTGTTCGCCGCCTACACCACCGACCTTGCCCACTTCTTCCCGAACCTCGACGTCGATTTCAGTCTCGAGAACCCCTACGTCATCGTCGGGCTGCTGCTCGGCGCCTTGCTGCCGTACCTGTTCGGCGCGATGGGCATGACCGCGGTGGGCCGCGCGGCGGGCGACGTGGTGAAGGACGTGCGCGACCAGTTCCGCGACAATCCCGGCATCATGGCCGGCACGTCGAAGCCGGACTACGCCCGCACGGTCGACCTCGTCACGAAGGCCGCGATCAAGGAGATGATCGTGCCCTCGCTGCTGCCGGTGCTGGCGCCGGTGGCGGTGTACTTCGTCATCACCCTTGTCGCAGGCCAGCAGAACGGCTTTGCCGCGCTGGGCGCGTTGCTGCTCGGCGTGATCGTCGGCGGCCTCTTCGTCGCCCTGTCGATGACCAGCGGCGGCGGCGCGTGGGACAATGCGAAAAAGTACATCGAGGACGGCCACCACGGCGGCAAGGGCAGCGAGGCCCACAAGGCCGCGGTGACCGGCGATACCGTCGGCGATCCGTACAAGGACACTGCCGGCCCGGCGGTCAACCCGATGATCAAGATCACGAACATCGTGGCGCTCCTCTTGCTGGCGGCGCTTGCCGCCGGCTGAGGTCACGCCACGTTGAGTGGGGGAAAGTCCCGTCCGGCCCCGTGCCGGGCGGGGCTTTTTTTGCCCGCCGAGGATACCGACACCGCGCCGCGCGATTGACGCGCGCGACTGCGCGTTCCATGCCCCGTCGCATGACCACCCGACGTTCCCTGCTGGTCGGCACCGATGCCGAACGCACCGCGATCCTGGCCGACCTGCTTACCGTGAAGGAGGTGGCGCACGACATCTTCGTCGCCCCGCGCATGCCAGACGGCGTCGGCCGCATCTTCGGCGGGCAGGTCGTGGCCCAGGCGCTGGCGGCCGCGCAGCAGACGGTGGATCCGGGCCGCAAGGCGCATTCGCTCCACGCCTATTTCCTGCGCGGCGGGAACGAGGAGTACCCCATCGAACTGAGAGTCGAGCGCGACTTCGACGGCGGCAGCTTTTCCAACCGCCGCGTCATCGCCAGCCAGAACGGCACGCCGATCCTCAACCTGACCGCCTCGTTCCAGCGCAAGTCCGCCGCGCCGCACTGGCCGGTCGCCATGCCCGACATTCCGGGTCCGGACGGGCTGGTCGACGAACTCGACGCGCCCTCTCGCCGGCATCCGGTCGATTACACCGGCCCCGTCCCGGCGCTGGTCCAGCATCGCGCGTTCGACCTGCGCGCGCCGGCCGAACAGTGGGACATGAGCACCGCGCCTGACCAGCCGACGTTCTTCTGGCTGCGCGTCCGGTCGCCGCTGGGCGACAACCCGGACCTGCACCGGCTCGCCCTGTCCTATATGAGCGATTACGGCCTGCTCACCACCGCCCTGCTGCGCCGCACGATGCGGATCGTGTTCAAGGAAGCGCGGATCGCCAGCCTGGACCATGCGCTGTGGTTCCATGACGAGGCGCCGGTCGACGACTGGATCGTCTTCGTCACCGATTCGCCGTGGCTGGGCCATGGCCGCGCCCTGACGAGGGGCCAGTTCTTCACTCGCGACGGGCGCCTCATCGCGTCCGCTGCGCAGGAAGGCATGATCCGCCTGCCCGAAGGAAGCTACACGCCGCCGGCCTGACGGGTTCTTCCCACAAAGACGAAGGGCGGTGCCGACCTCTGGTCCGCACCGCCCCTTTCTCCGCCCCGTCCCGTGGCGGCTGTCTCGATCTCAGTCGGCCTTGGCGATACGCACCTTGCCGTCGGCCCTGGCTGCGCTGGCGATCGGCAGGCAGCCGCCGCCGTTGGCCTTGACCGCCTGGCACATCGCCTTGGCCCCGGCGGCGTCGAAGCTGCCGGCGGCGACGCGCCAGTAATCCTTGCCGTCGACCTTGGCCTGGGTGATGACCGGCTGCTGCCCCTTCAGATTGGCGTAGCGCGACTGCAGCACCTTCCATCCGGCGCGGGCGTCGGCCATCGAACCGTACGAGCCGAGCTGCGCGATATGCGTGCCGCTGGCCGACGGAGCGGGCAAGGCAGGCTTCGCAGCCGCGAGCTTCGCCAGAGCGGGCTTGGCGGCGACCTTCGCGGCCGGAGCCTTGGCGACCGGCGCCTTGGTGGTGGTCAGCGCAGCCGGGGTGACGGTTGCAGGAACCGGCGCGGCGGGCGCCTGCTGGACCACGGCATTGCGCACCATCGCGGGCCCGCTGGCGGTCGATGCCGGCACGGCGGCCAGCTTGATCTCGGACTTGGCCGGATTGGCCTGGACCGGAGCGGCAACCGGGGCAGAAGCCGCAACCGGCGGCAGTTCGGCCCGGGCAACCACGACCGGGGCCACGACCGGCTTTGCCGCCGGGGTGGCGACGGGCTGGGCCGCAGGAGAGGCGACAGGCGCGGCTTTCACCGCCGGAGGAGCGGCCTGAGCTGTTTTCACCGCCGGGACTGCGGCCTGGGCTGGTTTCGCAGCCGGGGCGGCGGCCAGGCGCGGCGCGGGGGTCACGATCTTCGATGCGGGCGCGGCGGGCTTCGCCACCGGCGCGGCGGCCGGGAAGTTTGCCAGCGCCAGCTGGGTCGGCATGCCCGAATCGGCCTGGAGCGTCGCGCCGACCAGTGCGGCGACGCGGGCCGCGGCCTGTTCGGGCCGGGCGTTCATCGCCCACTCGGTCATGCGGCGATCGAGCACGTCGGCGGGCACGTCCTGCGACGCCATCATCCGCGCCTCGCGCCAGCGGCCATCGAGGGCATAGGCATAGGCGAGGTTCTGGCGGGTCTTCGGATTGTCGTTGCCCGCGCGGATGTCGGCGGAAATGATCTCCACCCCGCGCGATGTCTCCCCGGCGAGCGCAAAGGCCAGGCCGCGATCGGCGGCGGGGATCAGGTTGCCCTGCTGCGCCAGCAGCATCGAGGCATGGCGCGGCGAACCCGCGCCGATCTCGGCGAGGGCCAGCATCAGCGCGATGCGCGGGCTGTCCTCGCCAAGCTGCATGGCATCGGAAAGGGCCGCCCGCGCCGAAGCGAGGCGTCCGGCGCGAAGATAGGCCTGGCCGAGGGCGGCGCGAAGCGCACCGTCGCGCGGCGCATCCGCGACCGACTTTTCCGCCAGCCGCACCGCACGGTCGGCGTCATCGTCCTGTCGCGCCGCTGCGCCCTTGCCCGAACGTTCGCCGTCACCGGCGAGGGCGGGCTGGGCGGCCATCGCGCCGGTCAGCATCGCGGCGGCACAGACTGCGCGCAGCGCGGTCTTGCCCATGATGTCGAAGCGGATCCTGCTCATGTCCCTCAAGGTCCTTGTCTGGATGTGCGTGGTGGTCAGTTCCACGTCGTCGACGCGGGAGCGGTAACAGATTTCGACGCCTGCGCGCCAAGGTAATCCTCGATCGCGCGCTCGGCCAAGGCTTCGTCGCTCAGGCCCTGTCGCATCGCGGCAACACGCAGCCGTTCGCGCAGGCCATGGTCGAGATGCAGCACCGTGACCGGGCCGCGGCCCGTCAGCAGCGCGGCGAACCGGGCGAAAGCGGCGCGGATGTGGCCGAACAGTCCGACCGGCACTTCCTCGGCCGTTCCGAGTTCGAGGACGTCGTCCACCACCGGTTCGTCGCGGTCGAAGGACGTTGCCGGCAGGGCCGCTTCCTGCAACCGCTGCTGCATCGCGCCCACCGGGTTGGCCGGTGCCGAAGGCTGCCAGGCCGGGGCGGCGGCGGCGTTCCAGTCCGAAGCATCGTCGTCGTAGCTGTCCGCCTCGTCCCAGTCGGCACCGGCGGGGTTGGCATCGACATAAAGCGAATCGGGCGAGTTGGTCATCGCCGTCAGGCCGATGGCGCTGCGCACGCCGTAGTTGGGCTGCGCGCCTTCGCCCATGTCGTTCCAGCCGCAGTCGTCTTCCGCGCCGGTGAGCCAGCCGGAAAGCGCGCCGCCCCCCGGTGCGCCCATGGCCGAATTGCCGAAACCGGTCTGCTGGATCTGGGCCTGCCGCCGCATCGCGGGGCGGGCGCTGCCCTTCTTGGCGAGCAGTCCGCCTGCCGGAGAGCCCATCGGGATCGTGCCGCTGGTCATCATCGGGGCGTCCATTTACTGGCCGGCGACGCGGCGGCCGAAGCCCCCGGCCGGACGGCTGGCTGGGCCGCCGATGCCCGGCTGCTTGCCGGCAAAGACGTTGCGACGGAATTGCTTTTCGAGCTTTTCGTTGAGGTAGGCCCAGAGCTGCTCCATCTCCTGCGCGGAGCGGCCGTATGGATCGATCTCCATCACCGTGCGGCCATCGATCATCGAGGCGGCGAAATCGGTGCGGTGGTGCAGCACGACGGGCGCGACATTGCCGTACTGGGCCAGCGCGGCGGCGGCTTCCGACGTGATGCGCGCCTTGGACAGCGCGGAATTGACGACGAAGACCAGCGGCTTGCTGGCCCGGGCGCAGATGTCGACGGTGGCGCCCACGGCGCGCAGGTCGTGCGGGCTGGGCCGGGTCGGCACGACGACGAGATCGGCGACGCTGATCACCGATTGTATCGCCATGGTGATCGCCGGCGGGGTGTCGATGACGGCAAGGCGGAAACCCTGCTCGCGCAGCGTCACGAGATCCTGTGCCAGGCGGGCGACCGCGGTCTGGGCGAAGGCGGGAAACTCGTCCTCGCGCTCGTTCCACCAGTCGGCGAGCGAGCCCTGCGGGTCGATATCGATGAGGACGACGGGACCGGCGCCCGCGCGCTGTGCCTGAACGGCGAGATGGCCGGACAGAGTCGTCTTGCCCGAACCGCCCTTCTGTGATGCCAATGCGAGTACGCGCACCGATGATCCCCTTGAGTGACACTCTTGTGTGGATGCCACTCTTGCGGCGTAAGACTAATTTTGCGTTAAGGCAGGCGCGAAACGACCCAAAAAAGGCGCCTTGCGGCCATGATGACAACGGCTGATCCGGCGCAAGCGGTTGCGCGGCCGACAAGAATTCCGGTGATCGATCTTGCCCGCGGGATTGCCGTGCTCGGCATCCTGGCAATCAATGTGGCGACGATGGCCGGCCCCGGCCTCGCCGCCGCGACGCCGGACTGGCACGGCCGCGCCGCGCCGCACGACTGGGCGAGCTTCGCGTTCGCCTGGCTGGTCTTCGAAGGCAAGATGCGGACGATGTTCGCGACGCTGTTCGGGGTCAGCCTCGCGCTGTTCCTCGATCGCGGCGATCCGGGGCGGCGCTTGCTGCAGCAGGTCAGGCGGCTGCTCTGGCTGGCCGTGTTCGGCTATCTCCACTTCCTGCTGCTGTGGTGGGGCGACATCCTGTTCGTCTACGCGCTCGGCGGGATGATCGCGCTGCTGTTCCGCGAGATGCCGCCGTGGCGGCTGATCGGACTGGGTCTGGCAATCTACATGGTGGTCGCGGCGGGGCTGATGATCGAGGTGGTGCCGGCACTGCGCGACGCCCACGCCGTCGCGGCCGGCACGGGCACGCCCGATCAGATCGCGTCGGTCGCCGCCTATGCCGAGGCGGTCCGCGCCCACGCCGCGCAACAGTTCGGCGAATACGGGATGGGCTTTGCCGAGGCGATCGGCTGGCGGCTGACCCATCACCCGGCCTTTCCGCTGTCCATGGCCTCCCAGGCGCTGATGGAGGTCTGGCCGCTGATGCTGTGCGGCATGGGGCTGGCGCGCACCGGCTTCTTCGACGGCGCCTGGCCCCGTCGGCGACTGGCGCTGATCGCGGTGGCGGGTCTGGTCTTGGGACTGGCCTGGGGCGGAGCGGTGCTGGGCTATGCCGCCTCGCAGGGCTTTGCCCCGGCGACGGTCGCATTGCTGCCCTTCCGTTTCGGCATGCCCGGCCATATCGCGCAGGCGGCGGGCTACTTCGCGCTGATCGCCCTGTTCGGCGAGGCAATCCTTGGCACCGGCGTCGGACGGCGGCTGGCCGCAGTCGGGCGAATGGCGCTCAGCAACTACCTCGGCTCGACCTTGGTGATGACCTTCATCCTCCACGCATGGGGCCTCGGCCTCGCGTCAGGATACCCCGGACACGCGGCGTTGGTGGGGCTGATGCTGCTCGGCTGGGGCCTGATGCTGGCATGGTCCGCGCCGTGGCTGGCGCGGTTCGGGGCCGGTCCGCTGGAGTGGTCGTGGCGAAGGCTTGCCGGGACCGATCGGTCCTCTTGATTTTGCAATCAATTCGCATTAACAGATTCGGCAGGGGCATCGAAAGGGTCGCCGCCACCATGTATCTGTGCATTTGCAATGCCATTCGCGAAAAGGATTTCCGCGCCGTCGCGCCGCTGTGCCGCGGCAGTGCCGAGGACATCTATCGCCAGCTCGGCCACGAACCGCAGTGCCGCCAATGTCTCGACGACGCCGACGACATCCTCGGCGACGTCCGCTGCTGCGCGGCCTGAACCCGGCGCCTCAGCCCTGATTCCACGGCACCGCGCTTTTCGCTTGCACCGCCGCGCCCGGCTTTCCATCCTTCCTCCTCCCGCCGATCGGCTCGCAGGATCGAAAAAGGAAAAGCAGATGAAGGGTGACGCCAAGGTCATCGAGTTCCTGAACAAGGCGCTGACCAACGAACTGACCGCGGTGAACCAGTACTGGCTGCACTACCGCATGCTCGACAACTGGGGCATCGCGCGCCTTGCCGATTTCGAGCGGCACGAATCGATCGACGAGATGAAGCACGCCGACAAGCTGGCGGACCGCATCCTGTTCCTCGACGGATTGCCCAATTTCCAGCATATCGGCCGCCTGAAGATCGGCGAGAACGTCGAAGAGATCCTCAAGGCCGACCTCGCGCTCGAGGAAGAGGCGATTCCCCTGCTGCGCGACGCCATCGCCCATTGCGAGACAGTGCGCGACTATGTCAGCCGCGACCTCTTCACCGAGATCCTCGACAACGAGGAGGAGCATGTTGACCACCTCGAGAAGCAATTCGACATGATCGCGCGGATGGGGCTGGAAAACTACGTCCAGCTCCATTCGAAGCCCGTCGGCGAGGATTGACCCCGGCACCCGCCCGCCGCGCGATGGGACGAGGCGGGCGTGGCCGCGTCAGCGGTTGCAGCGCCCCTCGATCAGCCCGTCGACCAGCGAGGGATCGGCCAGCGTCGAGGTATCGCCCAGCGAGCCGAAGTCGTTCTCCGCGATCTTGCGCAGGATGCGGCGCATGATCTTGCCCGAACGCGTCTTGGGCAGGCCCGGCGTGAACTGGATGTGATCGGGCGATGCGATCGGCCCTATCTCTGTCCGCACCCAGTTGCGCAGTTCCTTGGCGAGATCGTCGTCCGGCTCGACCCCGGCGTTCAGGGTGACGTAGCAGTAGATGCCCTGCCCCTTGATGTCGTGCGGGAAGCCGACGACCGCCGATTCGGCGACGAGTTCGTGCAGCACCAGCGCGGATTCGACCTCTGCGGTGCCCATCCGGTGGCCCGACACGTTGATGACGTCGTCGACGCGGCCGGTGATCCAGTAATAGCCGTCGGCGTCGCGGCGGCAGCCGTCGCCGGTGAAGTACTTGCCGCGATAGGTCGCGAAATAGGTCTGCTCGAACCGCTCGTGATCGCCATAGACGGTGCGTGCCTGGCCGGGCCAGCTGTGCGTGATGCACAGGTTGCCTTCGGTCGCGCCGCCGATGCTCTCGTCGGCCAGCACCTTGCCCTCGTTGTCGACCAGTTGCGGGCAGACGCCGAAGAACGGCTTGCCCGCGCTGCCGGGCTTCATCGGGTGCGCGCCCGGCAGGGTGGTGATCATGTGGCCGCCGGTCTCGGTCTGCCACCAGGTGTCGACGATCGGGCAGTTACCGTGGCCGACCTGCTCGTGATACCAGCGCCATGCCTCGGGATTGATCGGCTCGCCCACCGTGCCCAGCAGGCGCAGGCTCGACAGGTCGTGCCGCTTCACGAAATCGTCGCCTTCGCGCATCAGCGCGCGGATCGCGGTGGGCGCGGTGTAGAAGATGTTTACCTTGTGCTTGTCGCACACCGCCCAGAACCGGTCGTGGTCGGGGTAGCTGGGCACGCCCTCGAACATCAGCGCGGTGGCCCCGGCCTGCAGCGGGCCATAGACGATGTAGCTGTGGCCGGTGACCCAGCCGATGTCGGCGGTGCACCAGTAGATCTCGCCCGGACGGTAATCGAAGGTGTAGCGGAAGGTGGTCTCGGTCCACACGGCATAGCCGCCGGTGGTGTGGACGACGCCCTTGGGCTTGCCGGTGGAGCCGGAGGTGTAGAGGATGAAGAGCGGGTCTTCCGCGTTCATCGGTTCGGGCGGGCATTCCGCCGCCACTCCTTGCGACAGTTCGTGGTACCAGTGGTCGCGCCCCTCGGTCATCGCGACGTCGCCGCCGGTGTGGCGCACGACCAGCACCGACTTGACGGCGACCTTCTTCAGCGCTTCGTCGACATTGCCCTTCAGCGGCACGCGCTTGCCGCCGCGCAGCCCTTCGTCGGCGCAGATGACGTAGTCGGAGCGGCAATCCTCGATCCGCCCGGCGATGGCATCGGGGCTGAACCCGCCGAACACGACCGAATGGACCGCGCCGATGCGAGCGCAGGCCAGCATCGCCACCGCGCCTTCGGGGATCATCGGCATGTAGATGGTGACCCGGTCGCCCTTGCCGACGCCCATCGTCTTCAGCGTGTTGGCCATGCGCACGGTTTCGGCCAGCAGCTCGGCATAGCTGATATGGCGTGACGGGGTTTCGGGGCTGTCGGCCTCGAAGATCAGCGCGGTGACGTCGCCCTTGCCCGCCGCGACGTGGCGGTCGAGCGCGTTGTGGCAGATGTTGATCTGCCCGTCGGTGAACCACTTGATGTCGACCGGGTCGAACGACCAGTCGGCGCCGACCGTGGGCGCCTTTACCCAGTCGAGCCGGGCCGCCTGTTCCAGCCAGAAACCGTCGGGATCGTCGAGCGAGCGGGCATAGAGCGTCGCGTACTGCTCCGCCGTGCAGGCCGTGCCGACCTTGGCGCTATCGGGTACGGGCACCATGTCGGCCCCGCGTTCGATGGTTTCCTGCATCACATCCCCTCGTCTCGACATGTCCCCGGCCCCGCGATCGCCACGGGGTTCGGGGCGTTTTTCCTACCGCCAATCGGCCGCGAACGCTTCATCGACCTTAGTCTTACATCGGTTCTTGCCGACAAATATCGCGATTTCCACCCCGCGATGGCCGATCCGTGCAAGCTGGCCGCCCGCTCGTCACATATCCTGCTTTGCAGGCATCGCCGGCGCAGATGCCGGGGAAGGTGCCGACAGGATCCGCGAATAGAACCAGCCGATGCCGATCAGGCTGAAGCCCAGCGCCAGGAAGCTGGCGATGCGGGCAAGCCCGTCGAGCACCGCGGCATCGACGAGGAACACCTTGCCCACCGCCAGCAGCATCAGCACCAGCGACCCGATCCGCCAAGCCCGGTCGGCACGCGGCGCGCCCCAGGCGAGGTATCCGGCGGCAAGCACGATGCCGATCAACGAACGCAGCAGGTCCTCCCCCTGTCCCAGCGGCACCGCGCTCAGGATCGAACCCGCGAAGACCTGCCGCAACAGCGTGATCGCCAGCACCGGCAGCAGCGCCATGATCGCGGCCTCGGGCCAGGCCCGCCACCGCGCGGGCAGCATGCGGCGCAGCAAGGCGAGGCCTGCGAAGGCCACGCCATAGGCCGCCAGCGCAAGGTTCAGGACCGGCCAGCGGCCGACCGCCTGCTCGTCCCAGAGCGGGTTGTGCAGTAGAAGCGAGAACCAGGCGAAATGCAGGAGCGAAAGGCCGATCAGCGCTTGGGCCGCCCAGCGCAAGGCCGGCAAACGCTCGCGAAGGAACCACGCCGCCGCACCGCCGCCCAGCAGCAAGGCCTGCCACGCGGTGCGCTCGGCCAGGCCCTGTGCGACGAAGGCGGCCTCGTCGGCCAGCGGAAAGGCCTGCCGGAACAGGACGTGCAACGCGATGGCCGACCCCGCGCCGGCCAGCGCCCCGATACCGATCGTGACGCGCCGGTCGCCAAACGCGGCCTGCCGCCACGCGACCAGCAGCCCGGCGAACGCCGAGGGGACCAGGTAGCGCGCGACATTGACGAGCTTCGGCAAGCGGTCGTAGAGCATCGCATCGCCCGCCAGCGCCGCGCCCGCTCCGATCATCCAGACAGCCAGCGGGTATAGCGCGAAGACGGCCGCCCCGAACAGGAAGACTCGCGCCGCCGCGATCCGCAGCGGCATGACCAGCGCGGTCGCCACCGCCAGCAGCGCGCAGGTGACGGCCGCCCATTCGTCGACCATGACCTGCGACAACGCCGCCACCATCGCCGCCGCCGCCGAGGTTTCGAGCAGCCAGCCGCGCCAATGCCCCCCGCCCGTCCGCCACGCGGCGAGCGCGGGAAGAGCGGCCAGCGCGGCGCAGGCCAGTGCGAGCAACGGCTCGTGTTCGGCGCTCGACAGGTCGCCGAAATGCCAGACCGTCGCGAAGGCGAGGCCGAAGGCGGCGCCCGCCAGTTGCACGACATCGGCGGCTCGCGCCCCTCCGCGCCAGACAAGCGCGAGCGGAACCGCCGCGAAGACCAGCGCCAGCCCCGCTGCGACGATCGCGAAGTCGGCGCGCATCGGCGCGGTCCAGGCCAGCAGCATGACCAGCGCGACCGCGGCGGCAAAGGCGCTCGCCTCCCGCAGGTCCGCCCGCTTGCAGCCGAGCACCGCCAGCGCCGCGCCGAGCAAGCCGTAAAGCCCCCATGCCATGAGCGAGAAACCGCCGTGCGAAACGAGCGCCGCCATCTGCACCGCCGCCAGCGCCCCCGCCCCGGCGCGCAGCCAGCGCCGCCACGGCGCATCGACCAGCGCTGCGGGAAGGACCACGCCGACCGCGATCAGGTAGGCCCCCACGAACAGCTCGTCCCACGGGTCGAGCCGCTGCGCGAGGAGCAGCCCGACGCCCCACAGCAGCGCTCCGCCCAGCGCCGCCATGCCGAGCCAGGGACGCTCCTGCCGGTTGCCGGTCAGCGTCAGCCCCGCCGACACCAGCGCGAGATAGACCGAGAGGATCGGCAGTTGCGCGTTGTCGCTGGTCACCATGACCGGTGCGGCGAACCCGCCGAGCAGGCCGATCACCGCGCACGGCAAGCCGAAGCGGAACGAGAGCCAGACCGCCCCTGCCGTCACCAGCGCCAGCCCGGCAAAGGCGGGGCCCGCGCCGATCAGGCCGTATCCGGTGCCCGCCAGGTAGAAACAGGCATAGAGCGTCGCCAGCCCCGCGCCGGCGAGCGCCTGCGGCACGCGCGGGTCGCGGATCCGCTCGCGCATGGTGTCGGCCACGAAGGCCCCGCCGAGCAACGCCGCACCGGTCAGGAAGCCGAGCAGGACCCGCACCGTCGGCGACAGCAGGCCGAGGTCGATCGCGTACAGGACGATGAAGAACCCGGCGACGGCCAGCGTGATGCCGCCCGCCCAGATCGGCAGCTGGCGGCCGAACAGTTCCTCGAAGTTGACCGAGAGGGTGCGGCGCGGTTCGGGAGCGGCGTTGTCCGAACGGGTCTCCGCAGGCGTTGGCGAAGCCGCCGCAATGACCCTAGCGACGGCGCGGCGCGCGGCGGGGACGGAAGCCGATGCGCGCGCAGGCTCAGGCTGTCTGGCCGGTTCGGCAGAGGCGGTCGCAGCGGGCTTCGCGACCGGCACGACCGGCCGCCGCGCAAGCATTTCCTGCATCGACAGCCGCTCTTCCAGCCGCTCGATCCGGCGCCAGAGCTGGTAGAGCGCAACGCCCAGCCCGATGATGATCAGCCATTCCATCGCCACGGTCCTTCCCTGCGGTTGGGCAGCCGATAGCAGCTAAATGAACAGCGTTCAATATATTTATTGGACAGTGTTCAATTCCTCCGCTAAACCCGGCGCATGGGACGCCGTTCGGATCATACACGAGAGGAACTGCGCGCGCTCTTCGTCGCGCACGGCCATGCACACCTTGGCGAAGTCGGGCTGGCGCGCTTTTCCGGGCGAGAGGTGGCGAAGCGGGCCGGCTATTCCGTCGGCACCATCGCCAACCTGTTCGGCTCGGTCGACGGACTGCTCGTCGCGATCAATTCGCGCAGCTTCGAAATCTGGGCCGACCTGCTGCGCGAACGGCTGGCCGCGGCGGGGCTGGACTGCCCCGCCGCGGACCGGATCGCCGCGCTGGTCGACGGCTACTTCGCCTTTGCCGAACGACAGCCCGAACTGTGGTCGGCGATCTACGCCCATCGCCTGCCCGACGGCATGGCCCTGCCCGAGGACGATCGGGAACGGCGCGCGGGCCTCACCCGCATCGTCGAGGACGAGATCCGCACCGTCCTGCCCGATGACGCGCCCGACGTGCCGCGCCTCGCCCGCTCATTGGTGGCTGTCGTCCACGGCCATTGCAGTTTCGTCGTCACCGGCAGCTTCGCGCTGCTGGAGGAACCCGATCCGAAGGGCGCGGCGCTGGCCCGCGTGCGCGAGAGCCTCGCCGCGCATGGCGGTCAGTAACCCATCAGGCTGAGCACTTCCTTGCGGCTGCGCTGATCCTCCAGGAACGTGCCCATCATCCGGCTCGTCGTCATCGCGACGCCGGGCGTGCGCACCCCGCGCGCAGTCATGCAGGCGTGGCTGGCCTCGATCACCACGGCGACACCGTGCGGGTTCAGGTGGTCCCAGATGCACTGCGCGACTTCGGCGGTCAGCCGTTCCTGGATCTGCAGGCGCCGGGCATAGCCGTGCAGCACGCGCGCCAGCTTCGATATGCCGACGACATGATTGCGCGGCAGGTAGGCGATCGCCGCTTTACCAATGATCGGCGCCATGTGGTGCTCGCAATGCGACTGGAACGGAATGTCCTTCAGCAGCACGACCTCGTCGTAGCCGCCCACTTCCTCGAAGATTCGCGACAGGTGGACCGCCGGGTCTTCCTCGTAACCGAGGCAGTATTCCTTCCACGCCCGCGCCACGCGCTTGGGCGTGTCGATCAGCCCTTCGCGGGTGGGATCGTCACCGGCCCAGCGGATCAGCGTGCGGATCGCGTCCTGCACCTCTTCGGGCACCGGCGGCTTTCCGCGCGGATCGTCTTCGTCCGGTCCGACCAGGCTGCTCATTCAGGTGTCTCCCTTGCATCATGCACGTGCGTACTGCCGGCCATGTAGGCATCGATGGCGGCCTGCGCCACCGCCTCACCCGTTGGGGTGGTAGAAATCGTATATCTGCCGGGCCACGGTGGCCGACACGCCGGGCACGCGGCGCAAGTCCTCCAGCGCGGCGGCGCGGACCTTGCCCGCCGTGCCGAAATGCAGCAGCAGCGCCCGCTTGCGCGCCGGGCCGATGCCGGGAATCTCGTCCAGCGGGCTGGCGCTGATGGCGCGGCTGCGCTTGGCCCGGTGCGCGCCGATGGCGAAACGGTGCACCTCGTCGCGCAGCCTTTGCAGGTAGAACAGCACCGGCGAATGGGTCGGCAGCATCTTTTCGCGGCCGTCGGGAAAATGGAACACCTCGCGCCCCTCGCGCCCGTGGTGCGGCCCCTTGGCAACGCCGACGACGTTGACGTCCTCGATGCCCAGTTCCTCGAGCGTGTCCATCACCGCGCTGACCTGCCCCTTGCCGCCGTCCACCAGCACGAGATCGGGCCAGGTGCCGTTCTCCCGCTCGGGATCTTCGGCCAAGGCGCGGCTGAAGCGGCGGGTCATCACCTCGCGCATCATGGCGAAGTCGTCGTTGGTCTGCGCGGTCTTGATGTTGAACTTGCGGTACTGGTTCTTGAGGTAGCCTTCGGGCCCGGCGACGACCATCGCGCCGACGCTGCTGGTGCCCTGGATGTGGCTGTTGTCGTAGATCTCGATCCGCTGCGGCACTTCGGGCAAGTCGAGGAACTCCGCCGTCTCGCGCAGGGTCGCGGCCTGAGTGCTGGTTTCGGCCATGCGCCGGTCCAGCGCCTCGACCGCGTTGCGTTTCGCCTGTTCGAGCAGGCGGCGACGGTCGCCGCGCTGCGGCACGCTGATCGACACGGTGCGCCCCGCGCTTTCGCAGAACGCTTCCTCCAGCAGCTCGCGCTCGGGCAATTCGCGGTCGACGAGAATGGTCCTGGCCGGGGGCACTTCCTCGTAGAACTGGGCGAGGAAGGCGGAGAGCACCTCGGCTTCCTCCAGCCCCTCGGTGTGGCGCGGAAAAAAGGCGCGGTGGCCCCAGTTCTGCCCGCCCCGGATGAAGAAGGCCTGCACGCCGACGTGCCCGCCCTTGCTGGCCATCGCGAAAACATCGGCATCGCCGACGCCCGCCGCATTGATCGCCTGGCTGCCCTGAATGAAGGTCGCGGCGCGCAGGCGGTCGCGCAGCATCGCCGCGCGCTCGAAATCGAGATCGGCGGCCGCCTCGGCCATCTGCGCCTCGATCTTGGCCTGCACCGCGCTCGACTTGCCGGCCAGGAAGTCCTTCGCCTCACCCACCAGTTCGGCGTAGCCCGCCTTGTCGATGCGGCCGACGCAGGGCGCCGAACAACGCTTGATCTGGTAGAGCAGGCAGGGCCGGTCGCGCCGCGAAAAGAAGCTGTCGGTGCAGCTTCGCAGCAGGAACAGCTTCTGCAGCGCGTTGATCGTGGTGTTGACCGATCCGGCGCTGGCGAACGGGCCGTAGTAGTTGCCCTTCGCCCGCCGCGCGCCGCGATGCTTCATGATGCGCGGAAAGTCGTGTTCCGACCGCAGCAGGATGAAGGGGAAGCTCTTGTCGTCGCGCAAGAGCACGTTGTACGGCGGGCGATAGCGCTTGATCAGCTGCGCCTCCAGCAGCAGCGCCTCGGCCTCCGAGTTCGTCGTCACGATGGTCATGCCGCGGGTCTGGCTGACCATCCGCTTCAGCCGCGTCGGCAACCGGTCGACCTGGGTATAGTTGGCCACCCGGTTCTTCAGCGCCCGCGCCTTGCCGACATAGAGCACGTCGCCCTTCGCATCGGTCATGCGATAGACGCCGGGCTTGGGCTTCAGGGTGCGCTGCACCTCGCGGATCGCCTTGACCCCCGCCTCCAGATCGGGCTGCGAGCCGCGCACGGTATGCGTCGCCTTCTCCTCGAGAAAGCGATCCTGTCCCTTGTGGTGGGAAGGGGTTCCGGCCTCGGTGCGCGACATGATCGGCTCCAGATAGGAGTCGGCGGGACGAAAGGGAACCCGGCGCGCCGGGTTGCCCATCGCTTGTCCCGTCCGGATTGCCCCCGATGCGAACCGCCGTCAGAACCGCTTGCGGAAGTCGATCTCGAAGAAGCGGCCCTTGGGGTCGAGGAAATCGGGCTGGTAGCTGATCGGCACCGTCCCGAACTCGTCGGTCACCCGCTGCTGCGCGTTGAAGATGTTGTCGACGCGCAGTGACAGGCGGCTGCCCTTGAGGAACTTCACGTCCTCGAACTTGCGTTCGAGGTCGACGAAGAGCCGGGCGTCGAAGGTCGCATAGGGGTGGAAGTCGAGGCTGCTCGACCCCGCCGCCCCGCTGCCTTCGATCGAGCTGGCGCCGAAATAGTTGCCCGACAGGCGCAGGCCGACGCCGTCCTTGAACAGGCCGCCCTGCATCTCGACCTGATGGCGCGGCGTAGCGCTGCCGGTGAGGGCATCGCCGTCGAGCAGGTCGAGCCGCGGACCGACATCGCTGATCAGCACGTCCTGCTCGAACCGCACGGTGTGGTAGAGCGCGAGGTTCCAGCGCCCGCCGTCGCCGCCGGGGCCGCCCATGCCCGGCATGCCGCCCGGCCCGCCCCTGCCGCCACCACGACCGCCGCCACCACGACCTTCGCCACGCTCGCCCGTCTCCTGGCCCTTGATCCGGTCCGAGATGTCGAAGCCGTAGCGCAGGCGCTTGCCGCTGGTTTCCGCGAACGTCACCGGTCGCTGGTCGATGGAGACGAGGTTACCCGCCGCGTCGCGCACGACCCGGTCGGGGAACGCCGCCTCGATCGCCGGGGTCAGCACGGGGAAGGAAGAGGAGACGTTGCTCGAATGCTCGTCGTAGTATTCGGCGATGATGCGCGACCGGTCGAGCACCGGCACGTCCCAGTTCAACGCGAACTTCCAGTCGCTCTGCCGTTCGGCGACGAGATCCGGGTTTCCGCCCGACAGCAGATCGACGAGCACCGTCTGCCCGGTCGCGAAATCGTAGACGGTCGAGCCGCCGGTCACGATCCGCGGCGCGCCGAGCTGGGTCAGGCTGGGCGCCTCCTCGTTGTATATGTAGCTCGCCGACAGGTCGAGGTTGCGGGTCACGCCCCAGGTCAGCCCGGCGCTGCCGTTCATCAGCGTGCCGAAGTCCGATACCTCGCGCACCCCGCCCGACAGGTCGAGCGAGAGATCCCCGATGGCCGAAAGCACGTCGGCGCGGCGGCTGGCGATCGGCAGGCCCAGCGTGAAGCCGCCGGTGCCGCTGGTGCGCGACAGGCGGGTGTCGAAATCGGTGCTGCGCGAATCGCGGCTGTCGATCTCGTTCCACTTGGCCCCGGCCTTCAGCACCACCGAAACCTCGCCCGCGGGCAGGGTGAAGGGGTTGCCGGTCAGGGTGACGAGCGAATCGACGGCCTCGGTGTTCGAGGTCGCGCGATAAGTCTCGCGCGCGCCGACCAGCCCGGTCGCGAGCAGATCGGCGGCCTGCGCGTTATAGGCCACCGTTCCCGCCGCGACCGCGTCGCGCAGGGCGTCGGTGTCGACGCTCGCATCGGTCAGCGTGCGCGATTCGTCGTGCGCCCAGTTGGCGGTTCCGGTCAATTGCCAGTCGCCCAGCCGGCGATTGTAGGCCGTGCCGATCTCGAAACCCTCGCTCCGGGTATCGCGCACCCGCGCGCCAAACCCGGCGGTCGGGTCGTAGAGCGTGCGATAGGCGCTGTTGCCCTCCTCATCGGTCAGCACCGCCGCGTCCAGCCCGCGCAGCGACAGGCTGTCCGACCGGGTCAGAGTGGCCGAGGCGGAGATCTCGCCCCCGGTGCCGCCCTCGCCCAGCGTGCGCGACCAGCTTCCGTTCAGTTGCAGGTCGCGGCTGTCGGCGACGAGGCTGCGATAGTCCGCCTGCGCCGCGTCGCCGGGCAGCGGGATGGCCGATATGGAGGACACGCCGCGCTCGGCCTCGGTCAGCATCGAGCTGTCCTCCGCCTCCAGAGCGATGTTGATGCGCTGGGCCCCGTCGATCCGCAGCAGCGAGACTTCCTGCTCGTTAGTGGCGTAGCCGCCACCGGTCGGGAAACCGTATTCGACGTCTGCCGTCAGCGAGCTGAAGTTTTCCTTCAGGATGAAGTTGACGACGCGCTGGTCGGGGCTGAACCCGAAGCGCAGGGCCACTTCCTCGGGCAGGACCTCAACCCGGCGGATCGCCTCGGGCGGGTAGTTGCGCATCTCGCGAAAGCCGTTGATGCGCCGCCCGTTGACGAGGAACGCCGGCCCGCCACCACCGCCCCGGCCCCGCGCCGAACTGGTCTGCGGCGCGATCTGCTCGATCAGATCGGCCAGCGAACTGGCGCCGAAAGTGGCGATCTCGTCCTCGTCATAGACCGCGACCGGCGCCTGCGGCACGTCGACCTGCCCGCGGATGCGCGCAGCGGTAACGACGATCTCGTTGTCCGTGGGTTCGACGACGCTGTCGTCGGTGGCGTCCTGCGCCGAGGCGGGAGCCGCCAGCGTCAGCGAGGCGATGGCCATCAGGCTGACCTGCGCCAAGCCCCTGCGAAAAAAGGGCGATTGGCCCCGCGACATGCTGTTTCGTGTGATCATCGCCCGGTAATTGGTCATGCGGTCCGGTCGCAACAAGCCGCCTTGGGTATCATATTGTCGCATTGTCGGCGCAGCGTCCCGGCCATCGGCCAAATTGAAAGACGCGTGTGGGCTTCCCATTTTGGCCTCATGCGGCTAAAGGCGCGCGACGAATTCTCCCGCAGACACGACGTTACGAAAGGAAGGGCAGGAAAAGCCCGACTATGGCCAAAGAAGAACTCCTCGAAATGCGCGGGCAGGTGGTGGAACTGCTGCCCAACGCGATGTTCCGGGTCCGGCTTGAAAACGATCACGAGATCCTGGGCCACACCGCCGGCAAGATGCGTAAGAACCGCATCCGCGTCCTGGTGGGTGACGAGGTGCTGGTCGAACTGACCCCCTACGACCTGACCAAGGGCCGCATCACTTATCGCTTCATGCCGGGCCGCGGCGGTCCCGGGCCGCAATAAGCGGCTGCGGCGCTCCGATCGCGCCCGATTGCGCGACCATGCGCCTGCTCCTCGCCTCCGCCAGCCCGCGCCGCCGCGAACTGATCGCGCGGCTCGGCGTGGTGCCCGACGGGATCGCCCCTTCCGACATCGACGAGACCCCTGCCGACGGCGAACTGCCGCGCGACTATGCGCGGCGCATGGCCCGCGAAAAGGCGCTGGCCGCACCGGAACCGGGTGACGACACGCACATCCTTTCCGGCGACACCGTCGTCGCGCTGGGCCGCCGCATCCTGCCCAAGGCGGAGGACGAGGCGACCGCGCGCCGCTGCCTCCAACTGATGAGCGGGCGGCGGCACCGGGTGCTGTCCGCCGTGGCGCTGCGGTCGCCGGGCGGCGTCCTGCACGAGAAGCTGTCGCAGACCGTCGTCCGCTTCAAGCCGCTCCATCCCGACGAGATCGACGCCTACATCGCGGGCGGCGAATGGCACGGCAAGGCGGGCGGCTATGCCATCCAGGGCGCGGCCGAAGGTCTGATCGCCTGGATCGAGGGCAGCCATTCGGGCGTCGTCGGCCTGCCCCTGTTCGAAACCCGGGCCCTGCTGCGCGCCGCGGGCTTTCCCCTTGCCTGATCGACCCCTGCCGGATCGCGACCCGGATTTGCGCCGATGAGCGAGTGGCTGGTCGAACGCGGCATTGGCGAGGATCGTGCGATCCGTGTTGCCGGTGATGCCATCGTCGCCGCGCGGGTCGCGTGGGAAGGCGAACTGCTCGCCGGGTCGGTCGTGTCGGCACGGCTGGTATCGCGCCACGCGGGATCCTCACGCGGCACGGCGCGGCTGGACGACGGCGGCGAGGTGCTTGTCAGCCGCCTGCCCCGCGACGCGAGCGAGGGCGCGCCGCTGACGCTGGAGATCACCCGCACCGCCGTCGGCGAAGGCCGCCGCCGCAAGCCGGCGCAGGCCCGCCCCGCCGCCGCCGCGCCCCGCCGCCTCACCCTCGCCGACAGCCTCGCGCTGAACGGCGAAACGGTGCGCGCCGTCCACCGTTTCCCGGTTGCCGGCTGGGACGAGATGTGGACCGGCCTTACCGAGGCGCGGGTCGATTTCGCGGGCGGTGCGCTGCTCGTCTCGCCGACCCCGGCGATGACCCTGTTCGACATCGACGGCACCCTGCCGCCCGCCGCCCTGTCGCTCGCCGCGGTGCCGGCGCTCGCCGAAACGCTGGCGCTCTGGGACATCGGCGGGTCGATCGGCATCGACTTTCCGACCATCGAGGCGAAGGCCGACCGGCGCACGGTGGACGATGCGCTGGAACGGGCATTGCAGGATTTCGCGCACGAACGCACCGCGATGAACGGCTTCGGCTTCGTCCAGATCGTCGCGCGCAGCACCGGGCCGTCGCTGCTGCACCGCTGCGCGCAGGATCCGGTCGGCTGCGCAGTGCGACTGCTGCTGCGCCGGGCCGAACGGGTGGAGGGCGCGGGCACGATCCTGCTCACCTGCCATCCCGCGCTTCCCGCCGCGATTCGGCCCGAATGGCAGGCGGAGCTTGCCCGCCGGACAGGCCGCATGATTCGCGTCGAACCCGACGCGGCGCTTGCACCCCACGCCGCTTTCGCGCAGTCGGTGCCGTCATGACCACGAACCGCAAATGCCCCATCTGCGGCAAGCCCCGCAGCGCCGAGCACACCCCGTTCTGTTCGACCCGATGCCGCGACCGCGATCTCGTCCAGTGGCTCGACGACGGCTACGCCATTCCCGGCGAACGGGCCCCGATCCCGACCGCGCGGGACGAGGACGACATCTGACGAAATAGGGGCTTGCAAGCCGCCACGGCTTTGGCCATAGGCGGCGCTCCCGTCGCCGGGTGGCCCTGCCGCCTTCGCGACGCGGCCTGCCGCAAGGCAATGCCCGGGTAGCTCAGTTGGTAGAGCATGCGACTGAAAATCGCAGTGTCGGCGGTTCGACTCCGTCCCCGGGCACCACTTCCCCACCTTTGAAATCGCCGAACGCCCGGGCGCCCGCCGTGCGTCGCCTTCTGCGCGCTTTTATATCCGGCGGTATATAGCTACACCGTCGGCCATGACACGCCGTCTTGCCCGCCTGCTCGCCGCGGCCCTGCTTGCCCTCACCGGCCTCTCGCTGCTCGCCGCCTGCGCCGACGATCCCGAGCCGACCGGCCCGGTCGTCCTCGCCGCGGCCAGCATGCAGGAAGCGCTGGAGGATGCCGCCGACCAGTGGGCGGCGCAGGGTCACTTGCGCCCGGTCCTGTCCTTTGCGGCTTCGGGCGCGCTGGCGCGGCAGATTGCCATCGGCTCTCCGGCCGACCTGTTCATCAGTGCGGACGAGACATGGATGGACTGGGTCGCGCAGCAGGTATCCGTCCGCGACGGCAGCCGCGCCGACGTGGCGGGCAACACCCTCGTCCTCGTCGCACCCGCTGCCGGCACGGCGGCCTTCCCGGCGAAGGGCGGCTGGGGCAAGGCGCTGGCGGGCGGCAAGCTGGCGCTGGCCGATCCCGACGCCGTGCCGGCGGGCCGCTATGCCAAGGCCGCGCTGCTCTCCACCGGGGTATGGGACGAAGTCTCGGACCATGTCGTGACGACCGCCGACGTTCGCGCGGCGCTGGCGCTGGTCAGCCGGGGCGATGCCGCGCTGGGGGTGGTCTATGCCTCCGACGCGAAAGCGGATGCCGGGGCGGGCGGAGGCGTGCGCGTCGTCGGCACCTTTCCCGAAAGCAGCCACCGCCCGATCGTTTACCCGATGGCGATCCCGGCCCGGTCGCGCCACCCCGATGCCGACGCCTTCCGCTTGTTCCTACTGTCCGATGCGGGCCAGCGGATCCTGGCCAGGCATGGCTTCAGCCCGCCACCCGCCCCCGGTGAGAACGGCGACACCGGCACCGCGGCGGCCATCGAAGAAACGGCGTTCTAGGCGATGCTGACCGCGGCCGAATGGGCCATCGTCGCGCTCTCGCTCAAGGTCGCGTTCGCGGCCATCGCGCTCACATTGCCGGTCGCCTTCGCGCTCGCCTGGGTGCTGGCGCGCAAGGCGTTCTACGGGAGGATGATGCTCGACACGCTGGTCCACCTGCCGCTCGTGCTGCCGCCGGTGGTGACGGGCTGGCTGCTGCTGCTGTTCTTCGGCGCGCAGGGAACGGGCGGGCGGATGTTGCAGGCGCTGTTCGGCACGACGCTGATGTTCCGGTGGACAGGCGCGGCGCTGGCGGCGGGGATCATGGCGCTGCCGCTGATGGTGCGGGCGATCCGCCTCTCACTCGAGGCCGTGGATCGGCGGCTCGAATCCGCGGCGCGCACGCTCGGCGCTTCACGCCTGCGCGCCTATGCCAGCGTCACCCTGCCGCTCGCGCTGCCGGGCATCGGCGCGGCAGTGGTGCTGGGCTTTGCCCGCTCGCTCGGCGAATTCGGCGCGACGATCACCTTCGTCTCCAACGTGCCGGGCGAAACCCGCACCCTGCCGCTGGCGATCTATACCGCGTTGCAGGTGCCGGGGGCGGAAGACAGCGTGACGCGGATGGCCATCGCCTCGGTCGTGCTGTCGCTGGCGGCGCTGGCGGTGTCGGAGTGGCTGGTGCGCCGGGGCGGGGGACGCGCGCATGTGCTGTGAACGCCATGTCGTTTGACCTCGCCATCGCCGTGCCGCGCGGGAACCGCACCGTGCGCGTGCGGATCGAGCCTGCGCCCGGCATCACCGCCCTGTTCGGCCCTTCCGGCGTCGGCAAGACCACGGTGCTCGACGCGGTCGCCGGACTGGTTCGCCCTGCCGAGGGTCATGTCGCCATCGCCGGCACGACCCTCTTCGACCATGCCGCCGGGATCGACCTTCCGCCCGAACGGCGCGGCTGCGGCTACGTCTTTCAGGACGGGCGGCTGTTCCCGCACAAGAGCGTGCGCGACAACCTGCTCTACGGCCACCGCCTCGCCCCGCCCGAACGGCGCTTCCTCTCGCTGGAGGAGGCGGGCCGCTTCCTCGGCATCGCCGACCTGTTCGACCGGCACCCCCGCACCCTGTCGGGCGGAGAGGCGCAGCGCGTCGCCATCGGGCGGGCGCTGCTGTCCGGCCCGCGCGCACTGCTGATGGACGAACCGCTCTCCTCGCTCGACGCCGACCGGCGCGACGGCATCATGCAGGTCATCGAACGCATTCGCGACGACCTTGCCCTCCCCATCCTCTACGTCAGCCACGACCACGCCGAGGTGGACCGGCTGGCCTCGCGCGTGGTCGAACTGGGCTAGCGCCCGAGCGCCTCGCTTCCGGATCAGGCAGTTTGCTGAGCGGGCGGCCCCTCAGGCCGGCTGGCTCGCCGTCACGACCGGTCGGGCTCGATCAGGCGTCTTCGCACGACGAGAAGCCCGCCTGCGATCGCGAAAATGAAGATCTGGCTTTCGATGGCCAACGTCCATCCCAGCGCGGTTCGGGTCAGCCCCGGTTCGCCGGCCAAAAAGCCGATCTTTGCAACATCGAGCCGAAACCCGGAAAGGCCGTGTTGAAGCGCTTGCAGCGATCCGGCGAGCAGCGTTCCGCCGGATAGAAAGATCAGGCCGGCCGCGGCAAGACCGCTGACCACGGACACGCTGAGGACGGCCAGCCGTCCGCCGCCTGCAAGGGCGACCCATGCGACAAGGCCCGTGGCCGTGCCGATAACCGCGCCCTCGAACGGGCCGGTCACGTTCGCGATGGGCACCCCGGAAAGAAGCGCCACCCCTTCGCGCCCGAGAAGGTTGCCAAGCGCCCCGACACACAGGCCGCCCATCGCGGTGCCGGCAACCACCCATGCATCGGCCCGCCCGCGCCAGGCAATTGCCGCCGCCATCCCCGCGCCGAGCCCGGAACCGGCGATCAGCCCCAGCGCGCCGATCATCGCCGCCAGGATCATCACCTGTCCGCCGCCGCCAGTCCCGGCAATCATGCCGTAGACCAGACCCGCCACGGCCCCTGCGGCCAGACCGGTCAGCGCGCACGCTCCGCCCAATTGCGACACCCGGGGCCGCGCCCGTGCCCCGGCTGATCGGGGTTCGGCCGCGACGAACCGATAGCCGTGCTTCGGGACCGTTGCGATGAACCGCGGATTGGCCGCGTCGTCGCCGAGTGCGCGGCGAAGAGTGCGGATGCATTGCGTCAATGCCTCGTCCGTCACCGGTATGCCTTGCCACACCGCGTCCATGAACGCCTGCTTCGTGACCAGCTCGCCACGCCGGGTGACGAGCAGCGCCAGCGCGTCGAAATACCGGCTGCCCAGTTCGATTACCCGGCCATGCCGGCGCAGCTGGCGATTGTCGCAATCGAGCTCGAAGGCGTCGAAACGCAGGGTTCGTGGCTTTCGTCCCATCGCTGCGGGGTGTGCGGTCAACCCGACGCGGTGGCAACCCTCGGCCGCTCTTTTCAGCCATTGCTCATGAATTGCTCATGCCTTTCACGCGGGTGTGAACCAGATCCGGGGGCGACAATCTCTCACGGAGTTTCGCGCCATGAACGACACGTCCCTGCACCGTGCAACCGTCTTCAACGGCTGGCGCATCGCCGGCTGGGGCAGCCTTCTGGCGCTTCTCTCGCTGCCCGCGCTGGCGATGCAACTGGGCGGCGACGTGAACTGGACAGCCAGCGATTTCGTCTTCGCCGCCATCCTGCTCGGCTTCGTCGGGATCGTCGTCGAACTGGCCGCACGCTTCGCCCGGCCCGGCGCGCCGCGCATCGGCTACATCCTGTCCGGCTTCACGGCCTTCGTCACGGTCTGGTCGAATGCCGCGGTGGGCATCATCGGCGATCAAGATACGGTCAACGATTTCTTCTATCTGATGGTCGTCGCGGCCCTGATCGCCGGGATCATCGTCCGCTTCCGGCCGGGCGCGATGCGCTGGATCGCGGCGTCGCTGGCGATCGGCCAATATGCGGTGGGCGTCGCCGCGCTCAACCTGATGCCGGGGCACGGTGTGGAATGGGGCTTTCTCACCGTCTTTGCCCTCCTGTGGCTGACCGCCGCGTGGTGCTTCCAGCGCGCCGTCACGACCCCGGCGGGATAAGTCCGCCTCACCGTCTCCGCCGCGCGGCTCGGCGCTTGGTCCCATCCCGCGCGGGCAGCGGCACGTTGCGGACAAGCCTTGCCAGCCGCGCCATCTCCGGGCCGTCGGCGGCGCCTTCGGCCTGGCGCTGGACCGCGCGGTAGAAATCCAGCACTTCGCCGCCCGCCTCGGTAACCTGCGCGCCGCCACCGGTCTGCGCCGTTACCAGCGGCGCGTTCCAGCAGCGGTTCATCGTGTCGACCAGCAGCCAGGCGCGGCGGTAGCTCATGCCCAGCGCGCGGGCGGCAGCGGAAATCGACCCCTCGCGCGCGATGGCGTCGAGGAGATCGGCCTTGCCGGGCCCCATGGCGATCTCCTCGCCGCACAGGAGCTGGACCTTTATCTTGATGGCGCCGCGCATGGCCTCTTGTCGGACCATGCGCGGCGCCATGCAATGCCCCTAGAAGCGGACCCGCGCCGTAAAGCGGGCGTTGATCGGCGCGCCGGGCATGATGTTGTTGTCGCTGTGCGCGCTGGCGTAATAGCTCTCGTCCAGCAAGTTCTCGACATTGACTTGGAAATCGACCCGGTCGTTCAGCGTGTAATAGGCCGCCGCGTCGATGCGGGTGAACGACGGCAGCTTCACCGCGTTCGAGATCGAGGCATACTGGCTCGACTGGTGCGTCACGCCAAGGCCGAGGCCGAGCGAGGGGGTCACGTCGTACCGGTTCCACAGGCTTGCCTGGTGGTGCGGCACCTGCCCCAGGCTGCGGTCGAGATTGCGGACCGTGCCTTTCTGATAGGCATAGCCGCCGCTGACCTGCCAGCCGGGCAGCACTTCGCCGACCAGGCCCAGTTCGACGCCCTTGGTGCGCGTTTCGCCGACGTTGATGTTCTGCGCCGGGTTGGCCGGATCGGGCGTGGTGGTGTTTGTGCGGTCGAGGCGGAAGATCGCGCCGGTCAGGGCCAGACCGGGGCGGACCTCCCACTTCGCGCCCGCCTCGATGTTCTCGAACCGCTCCGGGTCGAGGTTGGCGGTGGTCGGCGACAGGGTGCTGAACTGGTCGCCCGCGCGCGGCAGGAAACTGCGCGAATAGCTGGCGTAGATCGAGAGATCGTCCTGCGGCTTCAGCACCAGGCCGGCGCGCGGGCTCCACTTCTCGTCGGTGCGGTCGAACGGGAAGGCGGCCAGCACGTCCTCGCCGGTGATGTTGAACCGGTCGTAGCGGACCCCGACGATCAGGTCGAGGAACGAGGCCAGCGCGATCTCGTCCTGCGCATAGACGCTGACGAATTCGACCTCGCTCTGCCGGTCCTGCGTCAGCACGTCGAAGGTGACCGAGGGGTAAACCGGATCGTCGAGATCGAGCGCGGGGATCGCGGCGCTGCTGCCGTAGCGCTGGGTGCCGGTCTTCTGATTGCCGTATTCGAGACCGAGCAGCACCTTGTGGTCGATGCCGCCGGTGGCGAAGTCGGCGATCAGGTTGGTCTGCGCGATCAGGTTCTCGCGCTGCGTGCGCGCATCGTACCCGGCCAGCGCCACGGTGTTGGTCGCGGGGTTGAGCGCGCCGCCGGCAAACACGTTGACGTAGAACTTGTCGTAGTCGCCGTAGAGGACGGTCGTGGTCGACCGCAGGCCCGGCGCGATCTCGCCGTCGAGCCGCGCCTTGACGACGTGCGCCTCGAGCCCGGCTTCGTTGCTGTCGCTGCCGAAGAAGGCATCGCGCAGGCCCGGCGCGGGCGCGCCGTTCAGGCTGGGGATGCCGCGATCGGTGGTGCGCAGGTCGTCGACATATTCGTAGGAGAGCGAGGCGGTCCAGTCACCGAGGTCCGCCGCGACATGCGGGTTCACCGCAACGCGGCGACCGTCGTATTCGTCGCGGAAGCTGGCGAGTTCCTCGTACATGCCGTTGATGCGGAACGCAGCCGTGCCGCTGATCGGCAGGTTGACGTCGGCGCTCGTCTCCCACGCGCCGAAGGTATTGACGCTGCCGCCGACGCTGCCGAACGCCTTTTCCGCGCTCGGCGCCTTCTGCACGCGATTGACGATGCCGCCGCCGCCGCCGCGCCCGAAGATCAGCGCATAGGGGCCCTTCAGCACCTCCACCCGCTCGATGTTGTAGAGGTTGCGGTAGTACTGCACGTCGTCGCGCACGCCATCGAGGAAGAAGTCGGCGGTGGTGTTCTGGCCGCGCAGGGTGATCTGGTCGCGGTTGCCCTCGCCCTGCCCCACGGTGACGCCGGGGACATAGCGCATCACGTCCTCCATCGAGCGCATCGCCTGGTCTGCGATCTGCTCGGAGGTGATGACGTTCACCGTCTGCGGGATGTCGAGCAGCGGCGTGTCGGTCTTGGTCGCGGTTACCGAATCGATGGCGAGATAGCCCTGGGCCTCGCCGGTCACCACGATCTCGTTGTAAGGCGTGGTCTCGGGCGCGGCCTCTGCCGCGGCGTTGGCGTGGGCCGGAGCGGCGAGCGCGAGGCAGGACAGGGCCGTGCCTGCGGCAAGAGTGGCGATTCGCGCGGCGCGGTCGGCTAGCAACATCGGTAATTCCCTCACTTTGATGGTCGCGGCGGGCCTGGAGACGGTTTCGCAGGCCACCGCGTGTCGGTGCGGGACGGTCGGTAGTGCGAGTCATTAGCAGTTGCAACGGTCTTTTTGCGAATCATTCTCGTTATTGCTTAAGAGCATCCGTTCACGCGGGCACCAACCCGGCCAAGCCTCGTTGTGATCATCGTCCCAGCCCCTCGCCTTTTTGCCCCGGAGTATCCGATGTCCCTGTTCCTCCCCGTCTTCTACGGTTCCTACCGCCGCGACCGTCTCGGCATCCGGCTGGCACGCTATGCCGTCGCCGAATTCACGGCACGCGGGGCGCAGAGCGAACTGGTCGACGCGAAGGAGGTCGGCCTGCCGATGCTCGACCGCATGTACAAGGAGCACGAAAAGGGCAGCGCCCCCGCCAACATGAAACAGGTGGCCGACGTGCTGCGCCGCGCGGACGGGTTCGTCTTCGTCACCGGCGAATACAACTGGAACGTGCAGCCTGGCCTCAAGAACCTGATGGACCATTACCTCGAGGAATGGTTCTGGCGCCCCGCCGCGGTGATGTCCTACTCCGCCGGGCGGATGGCCGGGGTGCGCGCGGCGACCCACCTCATGCCCTCGATCAGCGAAATGGGGATGGTGCCGATCAACGCCACCGTTTCCGTCGCCCAGATCGGCAAGGTTCTGGACGAGGATGCGCAGCCGCAGGGCGAAGCGGGCGAGGCGCTGCGCCGCGATCTCGCCAAGTGCGCGGGCGCGCTGGAATGGTGGGCCCATGCCGCCAAGGCGGGCCGGGCAGAGCGGCAGACCCCGTTCTGACCGCCGGCCCAGCCGGCCCCGCCCGCCCCGACCGCATCAGCCGGGCAACAGCATCGTCCATTGCCCGGCCAGAGCGGGCCGCTCCTCGCCCTCGCGCTCCATCGTCACATCGATCACGACGCGCAGTCCGCCCGACCGTGCCTCGCGCCCCGCTTCGGCAAAGCGTGCCCGCACCCGCGTGCCCGCCACCACCGGCGCGACGAAGCGCAGCGAATCGAAGCCGTAGTTGATCCCGCCGTCGCCCGCGGCCAGCGGGTGCCCGCAATCGTAGAACATCGGCGCAAGCAGCGAGAGCAGCAGGAAGCCGTGCGCGACCGGCCCGGCGAACCCGGCGGCGCGCGCCGCGTCCGCGTCGACGTGGATCGCGTTCCAGTCCTCGGTCAGGTCGGCGAACTGGTCGATCATGTCCTGGCTTACCCGGACCCAGTCCGACTGCCATCCTGCCGGTTCCGCCGTTTCGCCGCCCTGAGCCATCCGCGCCCCATCCCGCCCGCAAAGAATCGGAGGCTAGGCCCGGCCATGCGCCCCCGGCAATCCCGCAGGGGCGGTCATGCACCGTCCCCGAAAGAACCCCCTGCCGCACATGCTTTGCATTTGGGGCCGGTTCCACTATAGGGTCCGCCAAAGGCGCCCCGGCAACGCCTGGCCGGTCCCGCGGGGGCCGCCGGGCAGCGCCGGGGCCATGTTTTTCAGTCAGGAAGAAACGCTCATGTCGCGTCGCCGCCAGATCTACGAAGGCAAGGCCAAGATCCTCTACGAAGGTCCGGAGCCGGGCACGATCATCCAGTACTTCAAGGACGACGCCACCGCGTTCAACGCCCAGAAGAAGGGCACGATCAACGGCAAGGGCGTGATCAACAACCGCATCAGCGAGTTCGTGTTCACCCGCCTGTCGCACATCGGCATCCCGACCCACTTCATCCGCCGCCTGAACATGCGCGAGCAGCTCGTCCGCCAGGTCGAGATCATCCCGCTCGAGGTCGTGGTCCGCAACGTCGCCGCCGGTTCGCTGTCGAAGCGGCTGGGCATGGAAGAGGGCGAGCCGCTGCCGCACACCCTCATCGAATACTATTACAAGGACGATGCGCTGGGCGATCCGCTGATCGCGGAAGAGCACATCGCCTGCTTCGGCTGGGCCAACAACGAAGAGATGCAGGACATGTCGTCGATGGCGATCCGCATCAACGACTTCCTGTGCGGCATGTTCGCCGCGGTCGGCATCCGGCTGGTCGATTTCAAGCTGGAATTCGGCCGCATCTGGGACGGCGACTATAGCCGCGTGATCCTTGCCGACGAGATCAGCCCCGACGGCTGCCGCCTGTGGGACATGACGACCAACGAAAAGCTGGACAAGGACCGGTTCCGCCGCGACCTTGGCGGCGAAGAGGACGCCTACCAGGAAGTGGCCCGCCGCCTCGGCGTCCTGCAGGAAGACGGGCCGAGCGAGGTTGCCGACATCGCGCACCATCGCAAGCTGCGGGGTAAGAAATAATTCCGAAGGGTCGCATCCGGGGGTTTTTCGCGAGCCTCGCGGCCGCAGCGTTTCTCACATCGTGCACCGCCGTGCCGGGCCCGTCCGGCCCGGCCGCGCCACCACCTGCCCTCGGCGTTGCGGCAGAGCCGATGCGATCCGGCCTGCCGCCGTTCGAACGCATCCTGGCGCAGAGCGATGTCCGGCCCGATCCGGCGATGCGCTTCGGCCGCCTGCCCAACGGCATGGCCTATGTCATCCGCCAGAACGCCACCCCCGCCGGCACCGCCGAAGTGCGGCTGCGCTACGATGTCGGTTCGCTTGACGAGGATGCGGGCGAACTGGGCTTTGCCCATTTCGTCGAGCACATGGCCTTCAACGGATCGACCCGCGTTCCCGAAGGGGAGATGATCGCGCTGCTCGAACGCAAGGGCCTGTCGTTCGGCGCCGACACCAACGCCTCCACCGACCTGGAAACGACGACCTACAAGCTGAGCCTGCCGACGAACGATCCGGCGCTGCTCGACACCGCGCTGATGCTGATGCGCGAAACCGGCAGCGAGCTGACCTTCGCCCCCGAAGCGGTGGAGCGCGAGAAGGGCGTCGTCCTGTCCGAACGGCGCGATCGCAACACTTACGGCTATCTCGACCTTGTCGACCGCATCGCGTTCGAGATGCCGCAGATCCGCATGGCCGACCGCATGCCGATCGGCACGGTGGAGACGATCGGCGCGGCGACTTCCGAAACGCTGAAGGCGTTCTGGGCGCGCCACTACCGGCCCGAACGCGCGGTTCTCACCATCGTCGGCGATTTTCCGCCCGACACGGTGGAGGCCGCGATTGCCAGGCACTTCGCCGACTGGCAGGCGAAGCCGGCGCCCGCGCCCGAACGGGTATACGGCCAGCCCGACCTTGCCCGCGAACCGGCGGTCGACATTTTCCTCCACCCCGCGCTGTCCGAACGCGTCACCGCCACGCGCGAGGGCGAGGCCCGGATCGCGCCCGACACGATCGAGGAGCGCCGGCAGGAGGTTCTCGCCTGGATCGGCGAAGCGATCGTCAACCGCCGCCTCGCCCGCCTTGCGCGGCAGGAAGACCCGCCGTTCAAGGGCGCGGGCTTCGGCACGGTGGATACCTTCCGCGTCGGCCGGATGAGCCGCCTCATCGTCGATACCGAGGAAGGCCGCTGGCAGCGCGGCATCGATGCCGCAGTCGCCGAATACCGCCGCGCGCTGGCCGGCGGCTTCAGCGAAGGCGAAGTGGCCGAACAGCTGGGCCGCCTCGTCGCCGCCTACGAGGATGCCGCCGCGAGCGAGGCGACGCGCAGCAACGGCGCGCTGACCAACGACCTGATGAGCTTCTTCGACGAAGGCGCCATCCCCGACCTGCCGAGCCAGAAGCTGGCGACGCTGCTGCCGCTGAAGGACAGCGCGACCCCGGCGGCGGTGCTGGCGGCGATGAAGGCCGAGCATGTCCCGCTCGATACCGCGATGATCCGCTATACGGGCCGCAGCGAGCCGAAGGGCGGCGCGACCGCGCTGCGGGCGGCATGGCGCACGGCGATGCAGGCGCCGCTGGCCGATGTCGCCCCGCCGACCACCGGGACGTTCGCCTACACCGATTTCGGCACCCCCGGCACGGTCGTCGCCGACACCCGCGATCCGGTGCTGGGCATCCGCCAGGTGCGCTTTGCCAACAACGTCCGGCTGAACGTCAAGCGCACCGACAACGAAAAGGACCGCGTGCTGGTGCGCGTCGCGGTCGAGGGCGGGCAACTGCTCGAAACGCCGCGCGATCCGCTGGCGGTCGAACTCGTGACGAGCATCCCGGCGGGCGGGCTCGAGAGGCACAGCGCCGACGAACTCGATTCGATCCTGGCGGGCCGCAACGTCGGCATCGGCATCCAGCCCTTCGGCGACGCCTTCGTCAGCAGCCGGGCGACGACACCGCGCGACCTGGAACTGCAGCTCGACCTCGTCTCGGCCTATCTCACCGATCCCGGCTTCCGGCCCGAGGCGCTGGCCGCTTATCGCCGCAGCCTGCCCGACCGCTTCGCCCGGATGGAGGCGACCGCCGGCGCGTCGATCGGGACGCACCAGTACGAGATCATCTCGGACCGCGATCCGCGCTACACCACTCAGCCGATCGCCGCCTACCAGGCGCTGGAATTCGAAACCTACGGCCCCGCCATCCGCGACCGTTTTGCCAGGGGCGCGATCGAGATCGGCATCGTCGGCGACATTGCGGAGGAGGACGCCATCGCCACGGTCGCCCGCACGCTGGGCGCGCTGCCGATGCGCGAACCGGCCTTCCTGCCCCGTGCCGAAGGGCGGCAGCGCAGCTTCACCGCGCGGCGCGGGCCGGTCTTCGTGCGCCACGGCGGCGAGGCGGACCAGGCGATGATCCGCGCCTTCTGGCCCACCACCGACGACAGCGACCCCGAAGTCGCGATCCGGCTCGACATGCTGGAAAAGGTCGCGCAGGTCGTGCTCAACGACGAGATCCGCGAAAAACTGGGCCAAGCCTATTCGCCCGACGTCACCAGCAGCCTCAGCCAGACTTATCCCGGCTTCGGCTTCTTCGTCGTCACCGTCGGCGTCGATTACGCGCGGATCGCCCCTTCGCTCGGCGCGATCCATTCGGCGATGGCGGAACTTCGCGACGCGCCGGTCTCCGCCGACATCCTGCAACGCGCCCGCGAACCCGCGCTCGAACGCTACGACAACGCGCTGAAAACCAACGGCGGCTGGATCGGCCTTGTCGAACGGGCGCAGACGAGGCCCGAGCGAATCGAGCGCTTCGCCGCCTATCGCAAGCGCGCCGAGGCGATCACGCCCGCCGACATTCAGGCCGCGGCCCGTCGCTGGCTGCCGGCGGGCGGCGCGGTCGAAATCGTCGCGATCCCCACCGGCGCGGCCGAACCCGCGCTGCCGGGCACGACCGGCACAACCTGAGCGGCAGGCCCCGACCGGCAGGCCCTTACCGGCAGGCCCGGACCGGCAAGCTTGCATCGCTCGCGCCGCTCGCTACACCACGTCCTCCACCATGCACTGACAACCCCGGCCCCGACGCGGGCCGGGGTTTTTTCGTGTCCCGCACCGCTGGCCGCGACCAGAACCGCGCGCCTTCACGCACCGCTTGTGAAATGGCCGCGACCGGGGCATAGGCGCGGCAAACGCGGGGCCGCGCCGAGCGGTCCCGGCATCCCACCACGCGAAAGGCGCAGCGCATGAAGGTCAACGTCCACGTCAGTCTGAAGCCCGGCGTGCTCGATCCTCAGGGCCGCGCGATCCACCACGCGCTCGAAGGGCTCGGCTTTGCCGGGGTCAACGACGTGCGGGCCGGCCGGCTCATAGCCCTCGACGTCGCCGACGACACCACGGACGAGGCGCTGGACGAGATGTGCCGCAAGCTGCTCGCCAACATGGTGATCGAGAACTACCGCATCGAGAAGGTGGCCTGACCATGGCCCTCGCCGCCGGCGTCATCACCTTCCCCGGTTCCAACTGCGACCGCGACATGGCGGTGGCGATCGAGGCGGTGACCGGAAAGCCCGCGCTGCGCATCTGGCACGGCGACGCGGCCCTGCCCGACCGCATCGATTTCATCGCCGTGCCCGGCGGCTTCTCCTACGGCGACTACCTGCGCAGCGGCGCGATGGCGGCGAAAAGCCCGATCATGCGCGCCGTCGCCGATGCCGCGGCGCGCGGCGTCCCGGTGCTGGGCGTGTGCAACGGCTTCCAGGTGCTGACCGAAACCGGCCTGCTGCCCGGCGCGCTGATGCGCAACGCGGGCATCCACTTCGTCTGCCGCGAAGTCGGTCTTTCGGTCGGTAACAACCAGTCGCTGTTCACCTCGCACTACGCCGCGGGGCAGGAAATCACCATTCCGGTCGCGCACCACGACGGCAACTACTACGCCGACGAGACGACGCTGGATCGGCTGGAGGGCGAAGGCCGGGTGGCGTTCCGCTATCTCGACAATCCCAACGGATCGGCGCGCGACATCGCCGGCGTGCTGAACGATGCCGGCAACGTGCTGGGCATGATGCCGCACCCCGAACGGATGATCGAACCCGCCCACGGCGGCAGCGATGGTCGCGCCCTGTTCGAAAGCGTCTTTGCCGGGCTTTCGGTCGCCTGATCCGCGCCGCCGGGATGCTCGACCGGCTGAAATCCTGGGCAAGGGGACTGAAGCGCGACGTCATCGCGCTCTGGCTCGCCGCGCGCGATCCGCGGGTGCCGTGGGGCGCGAAACTGCTGGCGGGCGCGGTCGCCGCCTACGCGCTCTCGCCGATCGACCTCATCCCCGACTTCATCCCGGTGCTGGGGCTTCTCGACGACCTGCTGATCGTGCCCGCCGGGATCTGGCTGGTGCTGCGGCTGGTTCCGCCCGCGGTCATGGCCGACTTGCGGCTGCGGGCGGAAAGCCTCGCCCGGCCGCGTTCCACCGCCGGGCTGGTCGCCGTCCTCGCGCTCTGGGCCCTTGCCGCCGTGCTCGCCTGGCGCCTCATCGCCGCCCGCCATTCGTGACGGGCCGACAAGGGCCATTGCCGCGCGGCACGTCCGGGCGCACAATGCGCGGCGTCCTTCGCGGGGGAGAGCGACCGTGCGACACCTGCCTGCCATCTATCTCGTGCTCGCGATCATCTCGCTCGGCATCCTCGTCGCGGGGCTGCCGGCGGTGGCGGGCGACGATGCCGATCCGCTGGCGGTGGTCTTCGCCTTCATCCTCGCCCTGCCCCTGATCCTCGTCCTCGAATTCCTCGGCGACGTGCCGATGGCGGTAACGGTGGCGGTCATCCTGATCGCGATGGCCGTGAACTATGCGGCACTACGGCTGCTGACCCGCCGCTGGCGGACCGCGCCGACGGGCGACCTGGCTGCCCCGCACGATAGCTGAAACACGCGCGTCGCATTGCGGTTTGCCCGCTCGCGTCGGACCGGTTAGGTCCGTTACCCATGCGCCCGCTTGCCCTTCTGCCCATCGTCGTGCCGCTGCTCGCGGCGCTCGTCGCCATCCTGTCGCTGGCCGGGCTGTCGCCGGTCCTTCTCACCGGGCTGGTGCTGGGCGGCACGGTCATGGCGGCGGTTCACCATGCCGAAGTCATCGCGCACCGGGTCGGCGAACCGTTCGGCACGCTCATCCTCGCGCTCTCCGTCACCGTGCTCGAAGTGGGGCTGATCGTCACCCTGATGCTCGGATCGGCCGAAGGATCGGCGACGCTGGCGCGCGACACGGTGATCGCGGCGGTGATGATCATTCTCAACCTGCTGCTCGGCGTCTGCCTGCTGATCGGCGGGTTGAAGCATCACGAGCAGGATTTCCAGCAGACCGGCGTCAGCGCCGCGCTGGCGGTGCTGTCGGCGCTGACCGTGCTGAGCCTCGTGCTCCCCAACTACACCGTCAGCGAGCCGGGACCGGTCTATGCCGTGCCGCAGCTGATCTTCGTCGCGGTGGTGTCGCTGATCCTCTACGGCACGTTCGTCATGGTCCAGACCGTGCGGCACCGCGACTATTTCCTGCGGCCCGAACCCGATGCGGCGGCGGGCAAGCAGGCGGGCACCGGTGCCGGGACGGACGACGACCATGGCGAGGCGCACATATCCAGACGCGGCGCGATCGTGTCCGCGGCACTGCTGGTCGTCAGCCTCGGCGCGGTGGTGCTGCTGGCCAAGGCGCTGTCGAAGCCGCTGGACGAGGCCGTGGCCGCCGCCGGTATGCCCAAGGCGCTGGTCGGCGTGGTCATCGCCGCGCTGGTGCTGGCCCCCGAAGGCATCGCGGCGACCCGCGCCGCGCTCGCCAACCGGTTGCAGACCAGCATCAACCTCGCGCTTGGATCGGCGCTCGCCACCATCGGCCTGACGATCCCGGCGGTGGCGGTGGTGTCGATCATGATCGACCTACCGATCGCCCTCGGCCTCACCGGCAAGGGCACGGTGCTGCTGCTGCTGACGCTCTTGGTCACCACGCAGTCGCTGGCGACGGGGCGGACGACGGTGCTGCAGGGCATGGTCCACCTGGTGATCTTCGGCGTTTACCTCTTCACCACGGTGGTGCCCTAGCGGCGCGGGGGAAAGCGCTGTCCTACACGGCGCCGCCGCGCCATCGTGCGCCCGGCTCTTTGGTCATCGTCGAAATGCGCGTCGCCGCTAAGGTGTCACCTGTCACCCCAAGCCAGAACCCCGGCGATCGCGCCGGACCCTCGGGCGGACGGGCGGGAGACACGGTGTCGCCTTTGTCACCCGAATCGGCTCCCGCTCAGGCGTAACGCCGCTCCGCATCGCGGGCGAGCAGCGAGGCCGCCTCCATCGCGCCCATCGGGCGGCCGAACAGGAAGCCCTGGATTTTGGTGCAGCCCAGCTGCCGGATACGGTCCAGCTCGCGCTCGCTTTCCACGCCCTCTGCCGTGGTCGTCATGTCGAGCGCGTCGGCCATGGCGACGACGGCGCGGATGATGGCGAGCGATTCCGGGCTGTCCTTGGCCGCGCCCTGCACGAAGCTGCGGTCGATCTTGATCGTCGAGAAGCGGTTGTTGCGCAGGTAGCCGAGCGATGAATAGCCGGTGCCGAAGTCGTCGAGCGCGATGCCGCAGCCCAGCGACTGGATCTGCGACAGCGTGTTCTGCGCCGCGCCGCCATCGCGCAGGAAAATGGATTCGGTGACTTCCAGCTCGAGCCGTTCGGCAGCCAGCCCGCTGCTGGCCAGCGCGGACACGACCGTGCTGGCAAAGCTCGCGTCCAGCATCTGTTCGGCCGACACGTTGACCGCGATGCGGATGTTGCCGGGCCAGCGCGCCGCTTCCTCGCAGGCGCGGCGCAGGACCCATTCGCCGATCGGCACGATGAGGCGCGTGTCTTCCGCGATCGGGATGAACTTGGCGGGGCTGATCGGCCCGAATTCGGCCGAGTTCCAGCGGATCAGCGCCTCGAAGCTCATCACCCGCTCGGTCACGGCATCGACCACCGGCTGGAAGGCGAGCGACATCTCGTCCCGCTCCAGCGCGTGGCGCAGCGCGAATTCCAGCTTGCGCCGTTCCTCGGCATGGGCGTGCATCTGCGGTTCGTAGGCGAAGTGGCTGCCGCCGCCCTCGTCCTTCGAACGGTAGAGCGCGAGGTCGGCGTTGCGCATCAGCGTTTCCACCGTGCGCGCATCGCGCGGCCCGACCGCCGAGCCGACCGAGGCGCCGACGTAAAGGGTGTGGTGATCGACGTCGTAGGGCTTGGACAGCACGTCGATGATCGCGTGGGCCATCCGGTCGACCGCGTTGCGATCGTTGACGTCGGCCATGACGACCGCGAATTCGTCGCCGCCAAGGCGTCCGCAGGTGTCCTGCGGCCCCATCAGCACGCGCAGGCGGCGGGAGACCTGGGCCAGCAGTTCGTCGCCGATCTGGTGGCCGAGCGTATCGTTGACCGCCTTGAACCGGTCGAGGTCGATCATCAGGAAGGCGCAGCGCGTGCGCCACTGTTCGGCCCGCTGCAGCGCCGATCCCAGCGCCTCGGTCAGCATCATGCGGTTGGGCAGGCCGGTCAGCTGGTCGTAGCGAGCAAGCTGCGCGATCTTTTCCGCCGATTCGCGCTGTTCGGTCACGTCGGAACCGACGCCGCGGAAGCCCGAAAACTGGCCGTGCTCGTCATACTTAGGGGTGCCCGAAAGCTCCCACCAGCGGCTGCGGTTGCCGACGTTGACGCGGACCATGAGGTTGGAGAACGATTCGCGGCGCTTCAGCCGTTCGGCAAGGTCGCGAAGCGAAGAGGGCAGCGCGCCGGTTTCCCAGCCTTCGCCCGCGATCAGGCGCAGCAACGGCTGGCCGTCGGCCTCGTGACCGTGCATCTGCAGGGCGTGGGCGAAGCGGGGCGACACGCCGCGCACCCGGCGCGAACTGTCGACGCTCCACAGCCAGTCGGCGCTGTTTTCCTCGAACTCGTGGAGGAGCAGCGAGACGGTCTCGGCCTTTTCGGCCAGGCTCGCCTCGGTCAGGCGCAGGCGCAGGTAGAGCCGCGAGAGGGCAAGCGCGCCGCCCGCGATCACCGCGCTGAACGCCAACTGCGCCGCAGCGGCAAGGAAATCGCCGTGGATCGCCGGGCCGATCGCGCCGCCGATGCCGAAGATGCCGATGAAGACCAGCGCCGCGGTCGGCACGACGGACAGCGACAGGACGAAGACGCCGATCAGCATGACGACGACGGCATATTGCGGCGCGCCCCCGGTGCTGAGCGCGGCGGGGAAGATCAGCATCGGCGCGGCCCAGACCGCGCCTGCCGCGCCCACCGTCGCGAGATGGTTGCGCAGCTCTTCTGCCGATAGCTGGCGGCGTTCGGCATCGGCGAACGTGCGTTCGATCCGCATCAGCGCCATCGCCATCATCACGATGACGACGAACCAGCCGGCCGCGATCATGCCGCCCGCCGCCGTCATCCAGATGGAGATGGCAGGCAGCGCGGCAGCAACGAACACCGCAAAACGAAGCCCCGCCCCGCGCGACAATGCGCCGTATTGCAGCCCGGTCAGGCGGCCCGGCTTCTCCTCCGCCCCGCGCAGCCTGCCCATGATCCGGGCGGCCATGCCTGGGCGGCCTTCGCCCGCGAAGGAATCCTCGAAATCGGGCGGCGGCGCGGCAGTGGCGCGCTTTCTGGAAAGAAATGACCCCAACATGGCCCAAGGCTTAAGCCAAACAGGGTTGATTAAGGGTAAACGCCGCCACGCCTGTTTGCACGGGCCGCGAGGCACCGGTGCCCAGCCTCAGCTTTCGAAAACGACGGTCCTGTTACCGTTCAGGAAGACCCTGTCGTCGAGATGGGCGCGCACCGCGCGGGCAAGCACCCGACGTTCGACGTCGCGCCCCTTGGCGACCAGCATATCGGGCGTGTCGGAATGGCTGACCGGCTCGACCGACTGGGCGATGATCGGCCCTTCGTCGAGATCGCCGGTGACGTAGTGGCTGGTCGCGCCGATCATCTTCACCCCGCGCGCATGCGCCTGGTGATAAGGCTTCGCGCCCTTAAAGCCGGGCAGAAACGAGTGGTGGATGTTGATGCACCGGCCCGAAAGGAACCGGGCGAGATCGTCTGACAGGATCTGCATGTAGCGGGCCAGGACGACGAGTTCCGCGCCGCTTTCCTCGATAACCCGCTTCACCGCGGCTTCCTGGTCGGGCTTGGTCGCGGCGGTCACGGGAAGGTGGTGGAACGGAATGTCCTCGATATGCGACGCGCCCAGCGCCGCCTGCGGATGGTTGGAGATGATCGCCGCAATGTCCATCCGCAGTTCGCCGATGCGGTTGCGATAGAGCAGGTCGGCGAGGCAATGGTCGAACTTGGACACCATCAGCACGACCTTGCGCAACTCGTCCTGGTCGCGCAACCGCCAGTCCATGCCCGCTTCCGCCGCGATGGGCGCGAAACCGGCGCGGTAATTCTCGAGGCTCACCTCACCCGGATCGAATTCGACCCGCATGAAGAACCGCTCGGTCGCCTGGTCGTTGTATTGCTGCGCTTCGGTGATGTTGCCGCCCAGCGCGGCGAGGAAGCCCGCGACCCTGGCGACAAGACCCGCACGATCGCGGCAGGACAGGCTGAGAACGAAACTCTTCGGCACGGTTGCTCCCGGTCGATCAGGTTGACGCGCGATGGATCGCTGCGGCGGGTTAACGGGGTGCGACCGCGAAGTCCACCTCTCGCGCCAGCTTCGAAGTCAGGCCGTGCCGAAGCGGCTGCATATCGCTGGATCAGCGAAAGCGCGTCCGGCCGTTGAGCACTTGCCCAAGCGGGTCATCGACCGCCCGATGGGCTAGTCGTACCTGTCGCGCGGCGCAGCCACTTCCTCTGGGAAACGGGGAGAGGTCTTCGTTCCTCTCGCCGTTCGCGGCATGCCACGCGCTGCAAGGCGAAAAGAATGCAAGCCAAACGCGCCATTTGCCTGTATGGGCGGCCCGAACGGCCCGAACCGGAACCCCTGCGGGCCACGATCGTCCACTTTTCCGGCCCGGCCCGGCGGTGGCGCTTGACCCCGGTCGCAAAACCCGATTGCCCCTTCCCCGGCCACCCGCCGTGGCCAACCTGCGTGAGCACGATGACTTTTTCCAATGTCCACCCCGTCCTAGCCCAAGCCCTTGCCGAACGCGGCTACGAGGCGCCCACCGCGGTCCAGTTCGCGGTCCTTGCCGAAGAGGCGAACGGCCGCGACCTCGTCGTTTCGGCGCAGACCGGCTCGGGCAAGACCGTCGCCTTCGGGCTTGCCTTCGCCAGCGACCTGCTGGGCGATAGCGTCGGCGGGCAGTCGCTTCCCTTCGGCGTTGCCCCGCTGGCGCTGGTCATCGCGCCGACGCGCGAACTGGCCCTGCAGGTCAGCCGCGAGCTGGCCTGGCTCTATGCCAGCGCCGGGGCGCGCATCGCCACGTGCGTCGGCGGCATGGACGCTTCGAAGGAGAGGCGGACCCTTAGCCGCGGCGCGCACATCGTCGTCGGCACACCGGGCCGCCTGCGCGATCACCTCGAGCGCGGGGCGCTCGACCTGTCCCAACTGAAGGTCGCCGTGCTCGACGAGGCGGACGAGATGCTCGACATGGGCTTCCGCGAGGACCTTGAGGAGATCCTCGACGCCACGCCCGAGGATCGCCGCACGCTGCTGTTTTCGGCCACGATGCCCAAGCCCATCGTCGCGCTGGCGCGGCGGTATCAGAACGATGCGCTGCGCATCTCGACCGTGGGCGACGATCGCGGCCACGGCGACATCGCCTACCAGGCGATGACCGTCGCCCCCTCCGAAATCGAGGCTGCCGTCGTCAACCTGCTGCGCTATCACGAAGCGGAGACGGCGATCCTGTTCTGCGCCACGCGCGACAACGTGCGCCATCTGCACGCCACCCTGCAGGAACGCGGCTTCGCCGTCGTCGCGCTGTCGGGCGAACATTCGCAGTCGGAACGCAACCATGCGCTGCAGGCGCTGCGCGACCGGCGCGCGCGGGTCTGTGTCGCCACCGACGTCGCCGCGCGCGGCATCGACCTGCCCACGCTCAGCCTCGTCGTTCATGTCGAGATCCCGCGCGATGCCGAAACGCTGCAGCACCGTTCGGGCCGCACGGGCCGCGCCGGAAAGAAGGGCACCGCGGTCATCGTCGTGCCCTACACCCGCCGCCGCCGGGTCGAATCGATGCTGCGCGGTGCGCGGATCGAAGCGGAATGGATCGAGGCGCCGACCCCCGAGATGATCCGCCAGCAGGACCGCGAGAGGCTGATCGCCGCCCTCCTCGCCCCGGTCGAGTTCGACGACGAGGACCGCGCGCTGGCCGAACGGCTGCTGGCCGAACGCTCGGCCGAGGATATCGCCGCCGCACTGGTCCGCGCCCACCGCGCCGCAATGCCGCAGCCCGAGGAACTGACCGACAATTCGCCCGAGGCGCGCCGCGCCGCGCAGAAGGAACGCCAGCGTCCCGGGTTTGAGGACGTACAATGGTTCCGGCTCGACATCGGGCGGCGTCAGAACGCCGATCCGCGCTGGATCCTGCCGCTGCTGTGCCGCCGCGGCCACATCACCCGCAACGAGGTCGGCGCGATCCGCATCGGGCCCAGTGATACCTGGTTTCAGGTGCCGACCGCCATCGCCGCCAAGTTTGCCGCCACGCTGGAAAGGACCGCTGGCGGAGAGGAAGACCGCGAGGGATCGCGCATCGAGCCGTCCGAAGCGCCGCGCGAAGAGTCCCGCGAACGCAGTCACGACGGTCCGCGCGAATATCGCCGCGACCGCCGTGCCGGCAACGACAGCCGCGATGCCGAAAATCCCGGCGCATCGGCCAGTCCGCGGCACAAGCCCAAGCCGCATCGCGGGCAGGGTCCGAAGGCCGATGGCCCGCGCGGCGAACGCGCCGAGGCGCGGCCCTATGAGCGTCGCGATGATGCCCAGCCCGCGAAGCCCGGTGCCAAGCCGTGGAAGGCCAAGCCCGGCGCTCCCGGTGGCAAGCCCTTTGGCGTCAAGCCGGGCGGCGCAAAGCCGTTCCGCAAGGGTCCCGCCGGCGGCCGGCCTGGTCGCCGCGATCCGGCCTGAGGGCTGCGGGCGTGACGGTCACCGTCCTCGTCGATGCCGACGCTTGCCCGGTCAAGGACGAGATCTACCGGGTCGCCCAGCGTCACGGCGCGAGCGTTGTGGTCGTCAGCAATGCATGGATGCGCGTTCCCGAAAGCCCGCTGGTCAGCCGCGAGGTGGTGAGTGACGGCTTCGACGCCGCCGACGACCGCATCGTCGAACTGGCCGACGCGCGTTCGCTGGTGGTGACGGCCGACATCCTGCTCGCCGACCGCGCGCTGAAGGCCGGCGCGACGGTGCTTTCCCCCACCGGCAAGCCGTTCACCACCGGCTCGATCGGCGGCGCCATCGCGACCCGCGCGATCATGGCCGACTTGCGAGCGGGCGGGGAGCAGATCGGCGGGCCCAAGCCGTTTTCAAAGGCCGACCGTTCGAACTTCCTGCAGGCGCTAGACCGCGAGATCGTGCGCCTGAACCGCGCCTAGCGACAGCGCTCCACGGCCTGTGCGGCGAGAGTTGCGAGGCGTGGGAAGGCCTTGGCGCGCTCCTGAGCCTGGGCGTTGGCGGCGGTGCCGCGGATGACGCGGCCCTTGATGCCGTGGAAGATGGCGGCAAGCCGGAAGAACTGGAA
>NZ_JAVDWB010000003.1:0-388736 GCF_031457155.1 Croceicoccus sp. BE223 | reverse complement strand
GAAAGCGCGCCGCTATTGCCTGATGGGGGCCTGACGGCGCGCGGGCTGCCGCTCTAGATCCGTTCGAGCGCGATCGCGGTCGCCTCGCCGCCGCCAATGCAGATGCTGGCGACGCCGCGCTTCAGGTCGCGGGTTTCCAGCGCGCCGAGCAGCGTCGCAAGGATGCGCGTGCCCGATGCGCCGATGGGGTGGCCCAGCGCGCACGCCCCGCCGTTGACATTGAGCTTGTCGCGCGGGATGCCGAGATCGCGCTCGGCGATCAGCGCGACGACGGCAAAGGCCTCGTTCACCTCGAACAGGTCGACGTCGTCCATCGTCCAGCCGATCTTCGCCATCAGCTTGCGCGTCGCGAAGACCGGCGCGGTGGTGAAGCGCGCCGGTTCGTGCGCGTGGCTGGCATGGCCAACCACGCGGGCAACCGGGGTCATGCCGAGCTTTTCCGCGGTGGAGGCGCGGCACATCACCAGCGCCGCCGCGCCGTCGGAGATCGACGAACTGTTCGCCGCGGTCACCGTGCCGTCCTTGGCAAAGGCGGGGCGCAGCGTCGGGATCTTGTCGGGATTGGCCTTGGCGGGCTGTTCGTCGGTGTCGACGACGGTTTCGCCCTTGCGGCCCTGCACGGTGACCGGCGCAATCTCGCGCGCGAAGGCACCGTTCTCGCCCGCCTGTCGCGCCAGGGTCAGCGAGCGGATCGCGTATTCGTCCTGGAACTCGCGCGTGAACTGGTATTCCTGCGCCGCTTCTTCGGCGAAAGTGCCCATCAGGCGGCCGGGGTTGTACGCATCCTCCAGCCCGTCGAGAAACATCGAATCCTTGACCACGTCGTGGCCGAGCCGCGCGCCGCCGCGATGCTTGGGCAGCAGGTAGGGCGCGTTGGTCATGCTCTCCATCCCGCCCGCGACGATCACCTCGGCGCTGCCCGCCAGCAGCGTGTCGTGCGCCATCATCGCCGCCTGCATCCCCGAACCGCACATCTTGTTGATGGTGGTCGCGGTGACATGCTCGCCCAGCCCGGCGTGAATCGCCGCCTGCCGGCCCGGCGCCTGCCCCTGCCCCGCTGGCAGCACGCAGCCCATGATGATCTGGTCCACCTCGGCCCCGGTGATACCGGCCCGCTCGACCGCGGCGCGAACCGCCTCTGCCCCCAGCAGCGGCGCGGCGACTTCGGAAAAGACGCCCTGCATGCCCCCCATCGGCGTGCGGGCGTAACTGGCGATGACGACGGGGTCGCTGGCGGCGGGATCGGACATGGCAAGGGGTCTCCGATAAGATGGACCACTTGTCTACCGGAAAGTATATTGCATTCCAACGGGTATTGTCGCACTCCTTCATGGATGTCGCGCAAGGTCGAGAAGATGCCCGTGTCGGATGACGCATCCCCGTTTCGCAGCCGCGAACAGAAACGCGCCGACCGCGAGGCGAAGCGCCAAGCCGTGCTGCTGGCGGCGGTGCGCATGTTCAACGAACGCGGCTACCACGCGACCTCGCTCGACGACGTGGCCGCATCGCTCGGCATTTCGAAGCCCACCATCTACCACTACCTCGGCAACAAGGAACAGGTGCTGCTCACCTGCCTCGGCACCGGACTCGACATGCTGGCCGACGCCGCGGTCGAGGCGCGCGGCAGGGCGGGCACCGGGGCCGAACGCCTGCGCGACTTCATGACCCGCTACGCCGAATTCAACATGCGCGATTTCGGCCGCCGCGTGATCCTGACGCAGGAAACCGACCTCAGCGAGGAAGGCGCCCGCCAGTTCCGCGCCGACAAGCGCAAGATCCACGAAATGATGCGCGACATCATCGTCGAAGGCCAGGCCGACGGCTCAATCGCCAAGGTCGATCCGACGCTGCTCGCCTTCACCATCGCGGGCGCCATCAACTGGACCGCGCACTGGTTCCGCTCGCGCCAGCCGGGCGACGAAAGCGAAGTGGCGCGCCGGATGGTCGCGATGCTGTGGGCGGGGCTGGAGCCGCGCTGACACGAAGTCGGCGGAGCATCGCTGCCCCGCCGATCGCATTTCCGGTCTGGTGCGCGCCCGATGGCCCGCTTACTGGCAGGCGAGGCATTCCTCGTAGTCGGTTTCGCCCGCGGCGGAGAGGTTGAACTGCGCCGCGTCCTTGGTGTTGTCGGCCTCCACCCCTCCGGCGAAACCGGCGCGCTGCACAGACTTCGAGCGCAGGTAATAGAGCGACTTGATGCCCATTTCCCATGCGCGGAAATGCAGCATCATCAGGTCCCACTTGTCGACATCGGCGGGGATGTAGAGGTTGAGGCTCTGCGCCTGGTCGATGAAGGGCGTGCGATCGGCCGCGAACTCGAGCAGCCAGCGCTGGTCGATCTCGAAGCTGGTCTTGTAGGTCGCCTTTTCCTCGGCGGTCAGGAAGTCGAGGTGCTGGACCGAGCCGCCGTGTTCGAGGATCGAGTTCCAGACGTTGGTCGAATCCTTCGACTTTTCGGCCAGCAGCTTCTGCAGGTAGGGGTTCTTCACCACGAAGTTCCCCGACAGCGTCTTGTGCGTGTAGATGTTCGCCGGGATCGGTTCGATGCAGGCGCTGGTGCCGCCGCAGATGATCGAGATCGACGCGGTGGGCGCGATCGCCATCTTGCAGCTGAACCGCTCCATCACGCCGACATCCTCGGCATCGGGGCACGGGCCCCGCTCGTGCGCCAGCATCATCGACGCCTCGTTCGCCTTGGCCGCGATGTGCTTGAACATCTTGAGGTTGATGGCCTTGGCCATCGCGCTCTCGAAGGCGATGTTCTTGGCCTGCAGATACGAGTGGAAGCCCATCACCCCCATGCCGACCGAACGTTCGCGCGCGGCGGAATACTTGGCGCGCGCCATCTCGTCGGGCGCGCGGTCGATATAGTCCTGCAGCACGTTGTCGAGCATGCGCATAACATCCTCGATGAACTGCTTGTCGTCCTTCCACTCGTCCCACGTCTCGAGGTTGAGCGAGGACAGGCAGCAGACCGCCGTGCGGTCGTTGCCGAGGTGGTCGCGCCCCGTCGGCAGGGTGATCTCGCTGCACAGGTTCGAGGTGGAGACCTTGAGGCCCAGTTCGCGGTGATGCTTGGGCATCATCCGGTTCACCGTATCGTTGAACACGATGTAGGGCTCGCCGGTCGCGAGGCGCGTCTCCACCAGCTTCTGGAACAGCGCGCGGGCGTTGACCGTCTTGCGGACCGAACCGTCGCGCGGGCTCTTGAGGTCGAAATCGGCGCCGTCGCGCACGGCTTCCATGAACTCGTCGGTCAGCAGCACGCCGTGGTGCAAGTTCAGCGCCTTTCGGTTGAAGTCACCGCTCGGCTTGCGGATCTCGAGGAACTCCTCGATCTCGGGGTGCGAGACGTCGATGTAGCAGGCCGCCGAACCGCGCCGCAGCGAGCCCTGCGAGATCGCCAGCGTCAGCGAATCCATCACCCGGACGAAGGGGATGATGCCGCTGGTCTTGCCGTTGAGGCCGACCGGCTCGCCGATGCCGCGCACCTGGCCCCAGTAAGTGCCGATGCCGCCGCCGCGGCTGGCCAGCCACACGTTCTCGTTCCAGGTGCCGACGATGCCCTCGAGGCTGTCCTCGACCGAGTTGAGATAGCAGCTGATCGGCAACCCGCGCCCGGTGCCGCCGTTCGACAGCACGGGCGTGGCGGGCATGAACCACAGCTTCGAGATGTAGTCGTAGAGCCGCTGCGCGTGCTCCTGGTCGTCGGCATAGGCGTCGGCGACGCGGGCGAAGAGATCCTGGTAGGTCTCGTTCGGCAGGAGGTAGCGGTCCTGCAGCGTGTCCTTGCCGAAATCGGTCAGGAGCGCGTCGCGGCTGGCGTCGGTGACGATGGTGAAGCGCCGCGCGGCGACATCCTTCGACGACATCTTCGGCGTGGCGGCGGCCTTCAGCCCTTCGGCCACGGCATTGCCGAGCGCCGCGGCGGCCGCCTCCGCCACCGGCGCGTCGGCCACAAGGCCGTCGCCCGCCAAATCCTTGCCGCTCACCTTGTCCTGCACGTCATTCTCCTTTGCGGGGGCTTCCTTGCCGGAAGCCGGCGCCGCGTTCTTGACCGATGCTGTCCCGGCCTGCGGGTCCGCGAACATGTCTGTCGTCATATCGTCACCCGTGACATCCGCCGAGTCGACCCGGCCGTCCCCGTTCCTGAAATCCATCTGTCCACCGCCCCGCATGTCCCGGCCCCGAAAGGCCACCCCGTCCGTCTACGGACCCGTTCATCGCCGGTCCGCTCAACAGTCGGCCCGAACCCGTCGCGGGCCTGACGACCGGCGGGCCATGCGTGTCGGATATGCCGCCTTGCGCGGATATCCTCTCGACCATGAAGCCCCACCGATCGTCCCGGCCCCGTATGCAAGAACCCGGCCGCGTGCCGCTTTTCCGCTTCCCGGCGGAAACGCGCGCACCGCAAGGTCTTGCGGTCCTCCCGTCGAACCGACCGCTAGGGATAGTGCCTCAACCAGCGGGGCACGCAAGCGGTAGTTATCCACGACATCCGCCCCTGCGCCATGCCGCAGCGCGGCGACGCGCGGAGCAAGCTGGACCGGCGCGGTGCGCAAGGGCCAAAGGCGGGCTAAAAAAACTTTTCAACAGTTCGGTTGCGGGCCCGGATCATGGTCCGTCGCACCGCCGAGCCGGGCCATTTCGCCTGCGATCCATATGGGGTGCCGGCGCGTGAAAGGAAGGCGGCATTCGCCCGTGCCGGGATAAAGCGGGCCGGTGAACTGGCCTCGCCGATTCCCGCTGCTATGCTGCCCGGCGGGTTGATTCTTCACGGCATTGGGAAAGACAGTTCATGCTCAACATTCTCGGCGCCATCGTCTCCGGCCTCGTCGTCGGCATCCTGGCGCGATTCTTCTATCCCGGCGATGTCGACATCGGCTTTCTGGCGACCATCGCGCTGGGGGTCGGCGGCTCGCTTTTCGCGGGGCTCATCGTCAGCCGCGGGCGCCGCGAATTCAATCGCCCCGGTTGTCTCGCCTCGGTGCTCGGCGCGATGGCGCTGATCCTGCTGGGCCGCCTGCTGCTCGGCTGATCAGGCGGCGCGGCGCGCCGTTCTGCGCTCGCAAAGCCGCGCGTCGGCGATCCGCATCGCCGCATCGAGCGTGTCGCCCCGGCGCCGCGCCATCGTGGCCAAGCCCCAAGAAAAGCCTGGGTGCTCGCCCGATCACCGCCCCAGCGCCCGGCGATGTCGCCGGAAGTAAACGCTTTGCGCGCGAAGGGGGTAAAGGGGCCGTTAGACCGCCCCTTCCGCCACGGCAGGGGTCAGGGCACCAGCACCGTGTCGCGCGCGACCGGATCGGTTTCCGGGTAGTCAGCGTTGTAATGCAGGCCCCGGCTTTCCTTGCGCCGCCGCGCCGAACGGACGATCAGGTCGGCCGTCTTCAACAGGTTGCGCAGTTCGATCAGGTCCTTGGTGACGCGGAAGTTGCCGTAGTATTCGTCGACCTCCTCCAGCAGCAGGCGGATGCGGTTGGCCGCCCTCTCCATCCGCTTGTCGGTGCGCACGATGCCGACGTAGTTCCACATGAAGCGGCGGATCTCGGTCCAGTTCTGCTTGATGACGACTTCCTCGTCGGGCGCGGTGACCCGGCTTTCGTCCCAGGGCCGGATCGGCGGCGGCGGGCGCATGTCGCCGAAGCGGGCGAGAATGTCGCGGGCCGAGCTGTCGCCGAAGACGAAGCATTCGAGCAGCGAGTTGGAGGCAAGGCGATTGGCCCCGTGCAGCCCGCTCTCGCTGCATTCGCCGATGGCGTAGAGATTGGGCAGGTCGGTCTGCCCCTTCAGGTCCACGCGCACCCCGCCGCAGGTATAGTGCTGCGCCGGGACCACCGGAATCGGCTCCCGCGTCATGTCGATGCCGAGGCCGAGCAGCCGTTCGTAGATCGTCGGGAAATGCTCGCGCACGAACTCGGGCGGCTTGTGGCTGATGTCGAGATGCACGTAGTCGAGGCCGAGACGCTTGATCTCGTGGTCGATGGCGCGGGCGACGATGTCGCGCGGGGCCAGTTCCATCCGCTCGTCGAAATCGGGCATGAAGCGCTTGCCCGCCTCGGACCCGGCCTCGGGCGGAAGCGTCAGGATGCCGCCCTCGCCGCGCACCGCCTCTGTAATCAGGAAGTTCTTGACCTCCAGGTTGTAGAGGCAGGTCGGGTGGAACTGCATGAATTCCATGTTCGACACCCGGCACCCCGCGCGCCAGGCCATGGCGATGCCGTCGCCGGTCGCGCCACTGGGCGCGGTGCTGAACAGGTAGGTCCGCCCCGCCCCGCCGGTCGCCAGGATCGTCGCCTTGGCGGTCAGCGCCTCGACATGACCGGTGCCGGTATCGAGCGCATAGGCGCCCCAGATCGACTGGCCGCCTTCGGGCGTGACGGTGTTGCGATCGCGGATAAGGTCGATGGCGACCATGTTCTCGCGCAGCGTGATGTTGGGATGCGCGCTCGCCGCCTTGAGCAGCGCGGTCTGCACGGCCCAGCCGGTGGCGTCGTCGACGTGGACGATGCGGCGGTGCGAATGCCCGCCTTCGCGCGTCAGGTGCAGCGCGCCCTGTTCGGTGTTGAACGGCACGCCGAGGTCGATCAGCCGCCGGATCGCCTGCGGCGCGTGTTCGATGACGTATTCGACCGTCTCGATCCGGTTGAGCCCCGCGCCCGCCACCATCGTGTCGCGGATGTGATCCTCGAACGTGTCGCCCGCGTCGAGCACGGCGGCGATCCCGCCCTGCGCCCAGGCGGTGGACCCGGCATCGAGCGGCCCTTTCGAGGTGACGAGGACTTTCGCCCGTTCGGCCAGCACCAGCGCGGCGGTCAGCCCGGCTGCGCCCGAACCGATGATGACGGCGTCGTAGTCTTGCGACATGAGCAGGTGGATCCCCCGGTGTTCTCTCCCACCGGCCGCGCCGGCAGCCGGGTCCTGCCCGGAACGCGCCCGGTCAGGTCAGTCCCGGCATTGCCATCGCGCGCCCTTTCCCACAAGCGTCGCATTCCCGTCATGCCCGCCCGCCAGGCCGCCTTGGCAATTTTTCCCGCCACATCCCCGGCATTGCCATCGCGCGCCCTTTCCCACAAGCGTCGCATTCCCGTCATGCCCGCCCGCCAGGCCGCCTTGGCAATTTTTCCCGCCACATCGGCGCGGCACTTCCGTAACGTCGGGGCAGGACCGGTGCGACATGCGACTTTGGCGGGGGTGGACGAGCCGCGTTTTCGCCCCTATTTCGCACTCGCAACAGCGGATCTGGCGTGACCGATCGGGGCACGGCGGCCACCGGACTGAGGATCGAAAGGACCAGACATGAGTGCAGTCTATCTCGTCTCCGCGGCGCGTACCGCGATCGGCACCTTTGGTGGCGCATTGAAGGACTACACGCCAGGCTCGCTCGGCGCGGTGGCGATCAAGGGCGCGCTGGCCCGTGGCGGCGTCGACCCGGAACTGGTCGAACACACCATCGTCGGCAACGTCGTCCCCTGCGAACCGCGCGACGCCTACGTCAGCCGCATCGCCGCGGTCGAGGCGGGCATCCCGCACGGTGCCCCGGCGCTGACCGTCAACCGCCTGTGCGGGTCGGGCATGCAGGCGATCGTCTCGGCGGCGCAGCACATCATGCTCGGCGATCACGAAGTCGCGGTCGGTGCCGGCGCAGAGGTCATGACCCGCGCCCCCTATTTCGCGATGGGCGTGCGCTGGGGCCTCAAAATGGGCGACAGCCCGCTGATGGACGGCATGCTCGGCGCGCTGCACGATCCGTTCCACCGCTACCACATGGGCATCACGGCCGAGAACCTGGCCGAGAAGTACCAGATCACGCGTGAGCAGCAGGACGAGTTCGCCGCCGAATCGCAGCGCCGCGCCGTGGCCGCGATCGAAGCCGGCTACTTCAAGGACCAGATCGAGCCGGTCGACGTGAAGGTGAAGAAGGACGTGGTCCAGTTCGTTACCGACGAGCACGTCAAGGCGGGCACCACCGCCGAGGCGCTGGCCAAGCTGCGCCCCGCGTTCAAGAAGGAAGGCGGCACGGTCACCGCAGGCAATGCCTCGGGCATCAACGACGGTGCGGGCGCGGTCATCCTTGCCAGCGAGGAAGCGGTGAAGAAGCACGGCTGGACGCCGATGGCGCGGCTCGTGTCCTATGGCCACGCGGGCGTCGACCCGGCCTACATGGGGATCGGCCCGGTTCCGGCGAGCGAGAACGCGCTGAAGAAGTCCGGCCTGTCGAAGGAACAGCTCGACGTCATCGAATCAAACGAGGCCTTCGCCTCGCAGGCTTGCGCCGTAACCAAGCAGCTCGGTCTCGATCCTGCCAAGGTGAACCCGAACGGTTCGGGCATCTCGCTCGGCCACCCGATCGGCGGCACCGGCGCGATCCTCGTCACCAAGCTGGCCTACGAACTGAAGCGCACCGGCGGCCAGTACGGCCTTGCCACGATGTGCATCGGCGGCGGCCAGGGCATCGCCACGATCTGGGAAAACGTTTCCTGATCGGGCGCCAGGCGCTGACATGAAAAGGGTGGCCTTCGCGGGCCGCCCTTTTTCGTTTGGTTGCGGAACGTTGCGCCTTGGCGCGGGCCTGCCTTCGCGTCAGGCGAAGAGGTCGTGGTCCATGTCCTTCTGGTGCGCGTTGGGCACCGGCAGCTGGGCATGGTCGCACTTGCGGTCGATCTCCGGCTCGTCATCCGCGACGGGCGCCGCCATGCCCATCATCCGGGCGCAGAAGGTCACCGGCATCATCCAGAATTCGATCCACCCGGCCAGCAGCGGCAGCGTGGCATCGGTGTAGGGCGCAGCGGTCGTCTGTTCGGTCATGATGGCCTCGTCAGTTCGGACATGGGCGGTCGGGGGCAGTTTCCGGACCATAGCCCGTGCCGCGCCCGCCGTCCATCGATGGAAGGCAGGGCGAGGCCCCGTCGCGGCGGTCGCAGCGCTCGTCAGGCCTCTGGCGTCGTTCGGGCGGCGCTAAGGCGGGATTCACCACGCCTGTTCGCGCGATCTCAACCCATTCCGCAAAGCTCCCCGCAGCCATTGCCGGCCTACCATCGGTGCACGCACCAGACCGGCGTCAACGCTGTTCCGCACACCGGCGAACGCCCCGCTGCAAGGAGACCATTCGATGAAGACGAACCTCAGCCGGGTTGCCCTCGCCATGGCGGCCCTCGCCTCGCTTTCGGCGCAGCCCGCCCTTGCCGAGAGCGACAACGAGAATGCCGCCATCGTCGTGCAGGGCGAATCGTGCACCAGCGCCGTGCCGACAGAGGATGGCCGGATCATCGGCGCCAACATGTTCGTCGACCCCGACGGGCGTTCCCAGCGGGTCGAGACGTCGAGCGGCAATGCTTTCCTGATGTGTCACTTCACCGTCCCGGCGAAGCTGAAACCTTCGTCGAAGCGCACCGCCGAAGGCTTCGGCTGCCGCGTCGGCAAGGACGGCGTGCGCACAACCGAAACGCAGATCCTCGTCACCCCGTCCGGGCGCGGCATGATGACCTGCCGCCTGCCCTGACGCGTCCGCCGGATCGGGCGGCTGGCGGCACGTGCCGGTCGCCCCCGGGAAAACGGCGCGCACACCCGTTTCGTGACGAGGGGCCCCTGCCCCTTCGGAGACGGGCGACGTGCGCTCCGGCCGGGCGGGGCGGTTTGTGCGGACGGCCCCGCCCGGCACCCTGCCCCGGATCACATCGGGCGCGGATTCGTGCTCAGGCGGTCTTGATCGCCGCGCCGCAGGCCCTGGCATCGTTGCCCTGCCTTGCGCAGACCGTCGCCAGCTTGCCCTGCGTCGCCTTCAGCACCTCGGCCCCGCCGTTCTTCGCGCTCCATTCGGCCATCGCCTTGCCCCAGCGTTCGACCGAGGTCCGCGTCCGCATGAAGTAGCTGTTGTCGCTCTTGCCCAGTTCGGCGAGGACGGCGTCGGCACTGGCCGCGACCGCCGCCTTGTCCTTCGGCGTCTGCTCCATCACCGTCATCGCGTAGTTCGCCGCCCACTGCACCCGCGTGGCCGGGCCTTGCGAGGCTTCGTAGGCCTTGCGCGCCCACTCGACCGCGCCCTTGGCGTCCTTGTCCTCAGCCGCCATGTCGGACAGGATCGACATGTAGTAATAGCCCGAACGCGAATTGGTCGCCTCCGCCGTCAGCAGCTTGCGCGCCCCGGCCCGGTCGCCGATCATGTCGAGCGCGCCCGCGGCGTAGGAGATCACCGCCTTGCGCGCGAATTCGTCCTTCGCCTCCCTGTCGACCGTCGCGACCCAGGCGCGGACCTCCTGCTTCAGCGGATCGCCAATGGTGCCGGTTCCCTCGGCCAGCGCGACCCGGCTGCGCAGCGCAAAGGTGCGGTCGAGCAGCGAGTTGGCCCGGTCGGCATGGAGCCTGGCCAGCGTCGCATCGAGCGAAGTGGTCAGCGCATCGCGCTCGGCCCCCTTGGGCAGCGCCGAGACGAGGTCTGCGGCGGAATAAATCAGCAGCGATTCGCCGGCCTCGACCTCGACCGGGCTGGCCAGCACCCTGGGCAGGATCGCCGCGACCTGCGCGGCCTGCGCCGGAGTCAGAACGAGGTTATCGTCCTTGTCGCTTTCGGCGGCAAAGCCGATGGCGTCGAGCGTGAAGCGCCGCTGCAGCGCCGGATCGGGCGCGGCGGCGGCCAGCTTCGCCAGCAATTCTCCGAGGTCGACGTTCTCGAACCGCTTGGGATCGTTGCCCCAGTCGAACGCGGCGAGGATCTTCCAATCCTCCGCCGACAGCCCCTTGGGGTCCTTGCGCGCATCGGCCAGCACGGCATCGATCGTGCGCGTGCGCCCTGCCGCCAGCGTCAGCAGCGCGGGCAGTTCCGAGGCCATCGTCGCGCTCGACAGGCGGGTGATCTCCTTGCCGTCGGGGCTGAGCGCGATGACCGTGGGATAGCCGCTGGCACCGAAGTGCTCGCCCCATTTCTGCGCCCCCTCGGTATCGCCGTCGAGGTAGACCGGAATGAAATCCTGCGTCTTGGCGATGAACGCGGGGTCCTTGAACAGGGTCGACTTCATCTGCGCGCACGGCGGGCACCAGACCGCCCCCCAGTAGAGCAGCACCGGCTTGCCGGTCTCCTTCGCCTCGGCCAGCGCATCCTCGACATCGCCCTGCCGCCAAGCGATCTCACTCGAAGCTCCGGCGACCGGCGGCTCGGCGGTCTGGTTGCAGGAGGCGGCCCCCAAGGCGAGCGTGCCGATCAGGGCCAGGGCGGCGAAACGGGTCATCTCGGTTTCCTTCGAAACGAAGAACGCCTGATCGGACACACCCGCACGACTGGCAAGATGCAAAATCCCGGCCGGTTTCAAGGCGAAGGGGGGCCGCCGCTTTCACGACGACCCCCTTGGCATTCAATCGATTGGATCGGATCAGTCGTAAAGCTGACCGCGGATCGCGCCGTTCGGATAGGCGGCGGTGTGCAGGTTGACGTAGAAGTCCTGCGGATTGCCCTGCAGGCGGTTCTCGGTCCACTCCGCACCGTCCTTGCAGCCCTGCCATTTGCCTTCGTTCGATTTGGTGAGGGTGAAGACCGGGGGACCGTTGGTGCCGGCCTTGCCGTAATGGATGTGCGCGGCGGTGACTTCGCCGATATTCTGCACGTCCTTGATCTCGTAGCAGACCTGGTCGAACGCATCGGAGATCGAGATCTCGGCCTTGCCCGAACCGTCCGGATCGCCGCCGCCGACTTCGGCCGCGCCGGTCAGGTTCGCGTTGTAGGTATCGGACGTCGCATCGACCGCTTCTTCCTCAAGCGTGGCGCATGCGCCCAGCGATGCAAACGCGACAACCGCCGCAGCGGCGAGAAAACCCTTTTTCATCCCAGTAAACTCCCGGATACTTCTTGGCCCCGCGTTTCGGGACCGGACGGAGAGCTAAACGGGATGGCGGACGGACGGTTCCATCCGACCTGGCCGGGCAGGCCGGGGCTTATGAATTTCGATAGGCAGGACAGCGAGACGTGCCGCAGTTCAGTCGCTCGATCGAACTGGCGTTCGCCATCGCTCAAGTCTGACCGGCCCCAAACTTCCCCCGGCCGGATCCAAGTCGCGGTCTACGCTTCGCTGTCGCTCGCGAGTGACCGGCCAGATCCGACCCCCGGACGGATCTGAGTCTCGGTCACTCCCACTCGATCGTGCCGGGCGGCTTGCTGGTGTAGTCGTAGACGACGCGGTTGATGCCCTTCACTTCGTTGACGATGCGGGTGGCGCACTGGCTGAGGAAGTGGCTGTCGAAGGGATAGACGTCGGCGGTCATGCCGTCGGTGCTGGTCACAGCGCGCAGGGCGCAGACGCTGTCGTACGTGCGCCCGTCGCCCATCACGCCGACTGTGCGAACGGGGAGCAGCACGGCAAAGGCCTGCCAGATCGCGTCGTAGAGGCCCGCGTTGCGGATCTCCTCTAGGTAGATCGCGTCGGCCTTCCTCAGGATGTCGCACTTTTCCTTGGTCACTTCGCCGGGGATGCGGATGGCGAGGCCGGGCCCCGGGAACGGGTGGCGGCCAACGAAGATGTCGGGCAGGCCCAGTTCGCGGCCAAGGTCGCGGACCTCGTCCTTGAACAGCTCGCGCAAGGGTTCGACGAGCTTCATGTTCATCCGCTCGGGCAGGCCGCCGACGTTGTGGTGGCTCTTGATCGTCACGCTCGGCCCGCCGGTGAAGGACACGCTCTCGATCACGTCGGGGTAGAGCGTACCCTGTGCCAGGAAGTCGGCGCCGCCGATCTTGCGCGCCTCTTCCTCGAACAGGTCGATGAACGCCTTGCCGATGAACTTGCGCTTCTTCTCGGGATCGGTCTCTCCGGCAAGGCCGCCGAGAAACATCTCCTCCGCGTCCACGTGGACGAGCGGGATGTTGTAGTGGTCGCGGAACAGGGTGACGACCTGCTGCGCCTCGTTCATGCGCATCAGGCCGTGATCGACGAAGACGCAGGTGAGCTGGTCGCCGATCGCCTCGTGGATCAGCACCGCCGCGACCGCGCTGTCGACCCCGCCCGAGAGGCCGCAGATCACCTTCCCGTCGCCCACCTGTTCGCGGATCTCGGCGATCTTGGTGTCGCGGAACTGCGCCATCGTCCAGTCGCCGGCGCAGCCGCAGACATGGCGCACGAAATTGGCGATCACCTTGCCGCCGTCGGGGGTGTGGACGACCTCGGGGTGGAACTGGGTGCCGTAATACTTGCGCGCTTCGTCGGCGATGACGGCAAAGGGTGCGCCGTCGCTGGTGGCGACGATCTCGAAGCCGGGCGCGAAGCGGGTGACCTTGTCGCCGTGGCTCATCCACACCTGGTGACGTTCACCTTCGGCCCAAAGCCCGTCGAACAGCGCGCAGTCCTTCGTAACCGTGAGATAGGCGCGGCCGAACTCGCCACCCTCGCCGGTTTCGTGCCCGGGCCGGACTTCGCCGCCGAGCTGGTGGCTCATCACCTGCTGGCCGTAGCAGATGCCGAGGATCGGCAAGCCGCTGTCGAACAGCACCTGCGGCGCGCGGGGGCTGCCGTCTTCGGGCACCGACGCGGGCGAGCCGGACAGGATAATGCCGCGCGGGCGCATCCGCGCGAAGGCTTCCTCCGCCATGGTGAAAGGGGCGATCTCGGAATAGACGCCCGCCTCGCGCACGCGGCGGGCGATGAGCTGGGTCACCTGGCTGCCGAAATCGACGATGAGGATGGAGTCGTGATGAAGCGCGTCGGTCATGGCTGTCCTGCTGGGTTTCGCCGCGCCCTACGGATTGGTCGCGATTCTGTCCAGAACAGGCGACACGCCCGCCGCTCGTATGACTTGCGAAAACTGCAAGCAATAATGTTGCTTTCGCACGTGCAGCACCGTGCTGCACTGCGGTAAAGAGCCGCTGCGGGACCGGAAAGCCGGGCCGCCACACGTAAAAATGTCACGCAGGGAACATCGACATGAACACGACCATGACCAACCAAGTGGTTGGCTCGGTGGTGGCGCTGGCCGTCAGCCTCGCCACTTTCGCGCTTACCGCTTTCTGATCGCGCCTTCGCGGCCCGATCGGACCCACACGCGGGCGGCCCTCCTGGCCGCCCGTTTGCGTTCCGGCGCTCTGCTCGGGTTCAGGCCTCCCCTTCCCCATCGGGGCGCGGCGGGCAAAAGCTGAGCTTGGCGAGCCGCCAGTCGGGCATGTCGGGCCCGGTCAGGGTGTGCAGCGGCGGCAGGCTTTCCGGACCGGCGACACCGTCGACCATCGCCTCGATATAGCGGCCATTTTCCCGCATCCGGGCCGAGCCGCCCGGAAACTTCTCTTCCAGCCGCGCCTTCAGCGCCTTCGCCTCCTCGGCGATGTCGTCGCTGTCCAGTTCGCGCGGTGCGCCGTCGAGCAGTTCGGCTGCCGCGATCCGGGTGTTGGTAAACCCGTCCTTCAGCACCGAAGCGCCGATGAACAGCGCCGCCGTGCTGTCCGCCCACCACCAGCCCATTCCGATGCCGAGGATGCCGAGAATGCCGGCCAGCCCGGTCTGCCAGTCGGCCTTCTGCATCAGCGCGTCGGTGTGCAGCACCTTGTCGCGCAGGCGCTGCGCCACCGGCTGCTTGATGCGGCCCAGCACGACGGGCGGCACCACCGAATAGGCCAGCGCCGCGATCATCAGCCAGCCGAGCCAGACCTGGTGGCCGAAGATAGTCACCGGCGGCACGGTCGGATGCTCCCGCAGCAGCAGCGTCGTGGCGCTTTCGTAGACGAGGAACAGGCCCACCCCCATCAGCGCCACCGCCGCGATCAGGAAGGCGAGGCTCATCACCCGGACATGGCCGAAGGGCCAGCGATCGCTCGGCGGTTTCGGTTCCAGCCGCGCGCAGACAAGCCAGGTGATCGCGGGCACGAGGCTGAGGACATCCTCGATAAGCGCGGACTGCATCGCCTTGCTCGCGCCCATCGCGAAATACATGGCGACGAGCACGGTGGCCATCAGCGCCAGCGTCGCCCATTCGAGCCGCCGCGCCTTTGCCATGTCGGCGCGGATCGCCAGCGGCAGGCCGCTTATGGCTCGCGCTCCTTCCGGCCGGCATCCTCGACCCGCATGATCCAGCCGTTCTCGCCGTTGCGGAACGCGAAGCGGGGGAGGCGCTCGGACTTGCCCGGCTTGCCGTCGCGCGTGGCGGGCTGGCCGAAATGGACGCTCGTGGCCCATGGCGAATCGTCGGCGAATTCGCCGTAGACGAGATCGAAGTGGCCTTCCTCCAGGCCTTCGAGCAATTCCTCGCCGTGGCCCGGGATGCGGGTGACGGTGGCGCCGAGCGAAGACGCGGCGCGGGCAAGCTGGCGCTGGCTGGCAGGATCGGGTGCGGCGCCTTCGACTTCGCCGAGGATCACGCTGCCTCGCTTGCGGATGTGGTCCTCGGTCCCGGCAGGATCGTGGGGCATGCCGCAGGCCGCGAGCATGGGCGCGACGGGGAGGACGAGGATGGTCCGCGCAGCTTTCGGCAAACCCGGTATCGATCTCATGCGCTGCACCCCTGTACGCCCGACCCGATAACGCGCGGGCCGTTACTGGGGTTCCGTCCGCTGCCCCTTGCCCCTACCCCGCGTAGGCGCGGACGAGATCGTAGAGGAACGTCCGCCCGTCCATCAGCGCCTTGACCCGGATCCGTTCGTTGAGGCCGTGCACGCCCGTCTCCTCCGGCCCCGTCCACAGGCCCGGCGTGCCATAGGCGGGAATGCCCGCCGCCGTCAGGTAGGTGCTGTCGGTATAGCCGTTAGCCATGCTGACGCCGACCGTGGCGCCGGGATAGTGGCGCTGGGTCAGCGTTTCGATCGGGCGCATCAAGGCGGGCGTGAGCGGCGGCGCGGGCGGCGCGGGGCGAACAGGCGGCAGGGTCGTCACGGTGACAGCCGGATTGCCGATGGCGGCGACCAGTTCGGCGCGAATGTCCTCGATCGCGTGGCCGGGAAAGATGCGGCAATTGATGTTGGCCTTCGCGCCTTGCGCCAGAGCGTTGCGGGCGTGCCCCGCCTCCACCATCGTCGCGACGCAGGTCGTGCGGGTGTTGCTGCGCAGGTAAGGGTCGGCGGACAGGACCTTGTCGGCCTCCGCGTCGGTCGGGTCGGCCAGCAGGGCGGCGATGGCCACGGCCATCGCGCTTTTTTCGACGCGGGCGCGGGCGGCCAGCGCGGCCCGCGTCACTTCGGTGAATTCGACCGGGAACGGGTGCGCCTCCACCGCCAGCATCGCCCGCGCCAGGTCGTAGATGGCGTTGTCGGGCCGCGGAGCGGAGCTGTGGCCGCCCGGGTTCTTCGTGGCCAGTTCGAAGTTCGCGAAGATCTTCTCGCCCACCTGCACCGTCTGGGTGTGCACCCGGCCCGTCGCGTCCGCCGTCCCGCCGCCGCCTTCGTTGAGCGCGAAGTCCGCGTCGATCAGGCCGCGGTGCTCCTTGGCCAGCCATTCCGCGCCGTTGAACGCGCCGTTGGTCTCCTCGCCGCAGGTCAGCGCCACCTTCACGGTCCGCTTCGGGCGCGTGCCGTCGCGGGCGAAGCGGGCCAGCGTATCGATCCAGATCGCGGCCAGCGACTTCGCGTCCGACGCCCCCCGCGCATAGAACCAGCCGTCCTCCTCGATCAGCGTGAAGGGATCGCGAATCCAGTCCTCGCGCCTCGCCTCCACGACGTCGAGATGCGCCAGCAGCAGCACCGCCGCCTTGGCAGGCGCCTTGCCCTTGCCCCGTGCATCGCGGCCCGGAAACACGGCGACGAGATTGCCTTCCTCCGGATGGCCGGGCGCGACGAGCAGGTAGAGGTTCTCCCTCGCCATGCCTGCCGCCGCCAGGTGATCCGCCGCCAGCTGCGCTGCCCTGGTGCAGCTCCCGCTCGACAGCGTCGTGTTCGTTTCGACCAAACCCTTGTAAAGCGAACGGAAAGACGCCTCCCCGCCATCGGGCTGCGCCGCCGGCGCGGCGAACGCCGGCGGGGCCAGCGACAGGACGACGGCGAGCATGGCGGCGCCGAGCGGCAGGCGGCGGGAACGGATCGACGGCATGGCGGGGCGGATCTCCTGTTTCGCCGCCTCTTGAAGCAGCATCAGGCTGTGGATGGAAGGGGGTGGAAAGGCTTTCGGTTTGGGGCCGCGATGCCTATATGATGGGCATGGACGAGAACCCCGGAAAAACCCAGAACACCAACGGATACGGCGCGGAAAGCATCAAGGTGCTGAAGGGCCTCGACGCGGTGCGCAAGCGCCCCGGCATGTACATCGGCGACACCGATGACGGCTCCGGCCTCCACCACATGGTGTTCGAGGTGTCGGACAACGCCATCGACGAGGCGCTAGCCGGCCACTGCGACCGCGTCATCATCGAACTGCACCCCGACAATTCTGTTTCGGTGGACGACAACGGCCGCGGCATCCCGGTCGACATCCACAAGGACGAAGGCGTTTCGGCGGCAGAGGTCATCATGACCCAGCTCCACGCCGGCGGGAAGTTCGAGAACACCAGCGAGGACAACGCCTACAAGGTTTCGGGCGGGTTGCACGGTGTCGGCGTCTCGGTCGTCAACGCGCTGTCCGAATGGCTGGAACTGACCGTCTGGCGCGACGGCAGGGAACACTGGATGCGGTTCGAGCACGGCGATGCCGTTGCCCCGCTGATCGTGAAGGGCGATGCGCCGCTGAACGACGACGGCAAGCCGCGCAAGGGCACCCGCGTCCGTTTCCTCGCCAGCAACGACACCTTCAAGAACGTCACCGAATACGATTTCGAGAAGCTGGAACACCGCTACCGCGAGCTGGCCTTCCTCAATTCGGGCGTCCGCATCGTGCTGCGCGACCTGCGGCACGAGGAGCCGAAGGAGCACGACCTGTTCTACGAAGGCGGCATCGCGGCCTTCGTCAAGTATCTCGACCGCAACAAGCAGCCCTTGGTGCCCGAACCGGTCGCGATCAGCGCGGACCGCGACGGCATCGGCATCGACGTCGCGCTCGAATGGAACGATTCCTATTACGAGAACGTGCTCTGCTTCACCAACAACATCCCGCAGCGTGACGGCGGCACCCACCTCGCCGCGTTCCGCGCCGCGCTGACCCGCACGCTCAACGGCTATGCCGAGCGGACCGGGCTGATGAAGAAGGAAAAGGTCTCGCTGACCGGAGAGGACATGCGCGAGGGGCTGACCGCGATCGTCTCGGTCAAGCTGCCCGATCCCAAGTTCGGGTCGCAGACCAAGGACAAGCTGGTCTCCTCCGAAGTGCGCCAGCCGCTCGAAAGCCTGATGGGCGACAAGATGAGCGAATGGCTGGAGGAGAATCCCGCCAACGCCAAGCAGATCGTCCAGAAGATCATCGACGCCGCCGCCGCCCGCGAAGCCGCGCGCCGCGCTCGCGAACTCACCCGCCGCAAAGGCGCGATGGATATCGCCAGCCTGCCCGGCAAGCTGGCCGATTGCCAGGAACGCGATCCGTCGAAGTGCGAAATCTTCCTGGTCGAGGGCGATTCCGCAGGCGGCTCGGCCAAGCAGGGCCGCGATCGCAAGACGCAGGCGATCCTGCCGCTGAAGGGCAAGATCCTCAACGTCGAGCGGGCCCGGTTCGACCGGATCATCTCGTCGAAGGAAGTCGGCACCCTGATCCAGGCGATGGGCACGGGCCTGCGGGACGAGTTCAACCTCGAAAAGCTGCGCTACCACAAGATCGTCATCATGACCGACGCCGACGTCGACGGCGCGCATATTCGCACCCTGCTGCTGACGTTCTTCCACCGCCAGATGCCAGACATCATCAAGGCCGGGCACCTCTATATCGCGCAGCCGCCGCTCTACAAGGTCGCGAAGGGCCGGTCGGAGGTCTACCTCAAGGACAACGACGCGCTCGACCGTTACCTGATCGAGGCGGGGCTGAACGGCAAGGTGCTGGAAACCACCGGCGGTGCGCGCAGCGGCGAGGATCTGGCCGCGCTCGTCGAACAGGCGCGCCGGTTCAAGAGCACGCTGGCCTTCGCGCCGGGCCGCTACGACCCTTCCATCGTCGAAGCGCTGGCCCTTGCCGGTGCGCTATCGCCCGATCTCGACGACGCGGCGCGCGATGCTGCGCTCGCCCGCGCCGCCGCGACGATGCAGGTCGAGGATCCGGAGGCGCGCTGGTCGGCCAAGCCGACGGCGGAAGGCTATGCGCTCGAACGCGTCTGGCGCGGAGTGACCGACCATTTCGCCATCGACGCCAAGTTCCTGACCAGCGCCGAGGCGCGCAAGCTGCACAAGGTCGCTGCCGAACAGGCCGAGGCCTATGTCGGCGGCGCGCGACTGGTGCGCGCCGGCGCAGCCCCGGTCGAGGACGAGACGGACGACACCGCACCGGTCGCCATCGGCAAGGAAGGGCAGATCACCCGCCCGACCCAGCTGCTCGACAAGGTCATCGCCGCGGGCCGCAAGGGGCTTTCGGTGCAGCGCTACAAGGGTCTCGGCGAGATGAACGCCGAGCAGCTCTGGGAAACCACGCTCGATCCCGAAAACCGCGCGCTCCTGCAAGTTAAGGTCGAGGATGCGGACGTCACCGACGAGATCTTCACCCGCCTGATGGGCGACATCGTCGAACCGCGCCGCGACTTCATTCAGGAAAATGCCCTGAACGTCGCCAACCTCGACGTCTGACCGTCTGCGCCGCGCCCGCACCGGCCCCTCTCGAAGGGGCCGGTGCGGCGCGATGCCGCTCGCCCCGGTCCCTTGGTCGACACAGGTGCAGATTGCGCGCAACACCTGCGCGGGAAACGTGCGTAGGTCACGCTAAAATAGTTTCAGGAAAAACCGCCCGCTGCTAATCGCGCCCGTATCCGATCCGCCCCAGAAGCGGACGGGGAGAGGAACAGGGAGCATGAGGGAGCCCGTCCTATGAAACTGTCTGCACGCGCCGCCATCCTTTCCGCCACCGGCCTTGCCGCGACCACGCTGGCGCTCGCCGCCACCCCCGCCTTCGCGCAGGAAGCCGCCTCGACCACAGCCGGCGAAGGCGAGTTGACCGAGATCTTCGTCACCGCCAGCCGCCGCGAGGAACGCGCCATCGACGTGCCCGTCGCCGTCACCGCAATTTCCGGCCAGGCGCTCGACGTCATCAATTCCAGCGGCCTCGACATCCGCTTCCTGTCGGGCCGCACGCCCAGCCTGAACGTCGAAAGCTCGTTCGGCCGCACCTTCCCGCGCTTCTACATCCGCGGGCTCGGCAACACCGACTTCGATCCCAACGCCGCGCAGCCGGTCTCGGTGGTCTATGACGACATCGCGCTCGAAAACCCGATGCTGAAGTCGTTTCCGATCTTCGACGTCGAAAGCGTGGAAGTGCTGCGCGGGCCGCAGGGCACGCTGTTCGGCCGCAACACCCCGGCGGGCGTCGTCAAGATCGACAGCGCGAAGCCGACCGATACGCTGACCGGCAAGTTCTCAGGTTCCTACGGCACTTACAACACGATCAACATGGAAGCGGCCATTTCCGGGCCGATCGCCGACATCGTGTCGTTCCGCGTCTCGGGCCTCGTGCAGCGCCGGTCGGACTGGGTGAAGAACCTGAACACCACCGGCCTCGCCGATCGCGAGCTCGAAGGCTACGAGGACATCGCCACGCGGGCGCAGATCATGCTCGACAGCGACGGCAACTCGCTTCTCGTCAGCGGCCATTACCGCCATCTCACCGCCAGCCCGCGCGTGTTCCGCGCCGGCGCGATCCTGCCCGGATCGAACGAACCCAACGTCGGCTTCGACCCCGAGGAAGTGAGCCTCGACGGCTATACCGGCCAGAAGATGGAGCAGTGGGGCGCCAACTTCCGCGCCTCGCTCGGCCTTGGCGGCGACAGCACCCTGTCGCTGATCGCGGGTTACGAGGAAGCCGACGTCGATTCGACCGGCGATATCGACGGCGGCAGCTGCTACGCCTTCATCCCCGGCTGCACGCTGGGCGACATCCACGTCGGCGCGTTCCCGGTGAACACCGGCGGCAACACCAAGCCTTCGGAAATGAGCGCGGAGCTGCGCTACGACACCGGCGACCTCGGCGGCTACCGCTTCCAGGCGGGCGCCTACTACTTCGACCAAGACCTGTATTACCGCGAGTTCGCGTTCGACGGCACGACGATCGTGTCGGATGTGTTCCACCGCAACGACAACCGCAACATCGGCGTCTTTGCCGCGGGCGAGATGTCGGTGACCGATCGGCTGACCCTGCGCGCCGGCGTCCGCTATTCCGACGACAAGAAGACCGACCGGATCAGCGGCACCGCGCAGTTCCCGGCCGTCACGCTGCCGCTGTCGAACACAGCGAAGGGCGACAACATCTCGTGGGACGTTTCGGCTACCTTCGAGGTGACGCCCGACACCAACCTCTACGCCCGCGTCGCGACCGGTTACCTCGGCCCGGCGATCCAGGACCGGGTCAACTTCGGCTCGATCCCGACGGTGGCCAAGGAGCAGACGACGATCTCCGGCGAGGCCGGCATCAAGTCGTCGCTGCTCGGCCGCAGGCTGCGCGTCGATCTCACCGGCTACTGGTGGCGGACCGACGACCTGCAGCTGACCGCGGTGGGCGGCGCGGCCAACTCGGCGCGGCTGATCAACGCCGATCACGCGGTCGGCTACGGGCTTGAAGGCGAGCTGACGGCAAAGCCCGCCGCCGGGCTCGACCTGACGCTGGGCGGTTCGTGGAACTTCACCGAGATCCGCGATCCTAACTTGTTCATCGCGCCCTGCGGCGGCGGCTGCACGGTCACCGATCCGCTCAACGGCGCGGGGCTGGCGATCATAGACGGCAACGACCTGCCGCAGGCGCCGCGCTACGTCGCCAACGCGACGCTGCGCTACGGCGTGCCGGTCGGCGCGGGCGAAGCCTACATCTTCACCGACTGGGCCTACCGTTCGGGCGCCAACTTCTTCCTCTACGAAGCCATCGAGTTCCGCGGCGACGCGCTGCTCGAAGGCGGGGTTCGCGTCGGCTACATCACCGACACGAACTGGGAACTGGCGGCCTTCGTGCGCAACGTGACCGACGAGATCGTCTTCGTGTCGGGCATCGACTTCAACAACCTGACCGGCATGATCAACGAGCCGCGCACCTTCGGGGTCGAGGTCCGCCACTCGTTCTGATGCTCCCGCGGCCACGCGTCCTCTTCGTCTGCCTCGGCAACATCTGCCGCTCGCCGCTGGCGGAGGCAGCGTTCCGGGCCGAGGCAGCGGCGACGGGGCTGGACGCCGAGGCGGACTCGGCCGGGACGGCGGGCTACCACGTGGGCAGCCCGCCGGACCGCCGCGCCATGGCCGAAGCGGCGCGACACGGCATCGACATCGCGCCCTATCGCGGGCGGCAGGTGAGTGCCGGCGATTTCCACGCCTTCACCCATGTCTTCGCGCTCGACGGCGACAACCTGGCCGACCTGCGCCGCATCCGCCCGGCGGACGGCACGGCAATGCTGTCGCTGCTGATGGATGTCGTGCCCGGGCGGCAGGGACAGGCGGTGGCCGATCCCTATTACGGCGATGCCGCCGATTTTGCGGCTACCTGGGCGCAGGTGAGCGAGGCCGCGCGCATGCTCGTCACCCGGCTTGGCGAAGGAACGCTCAGCCCTCGTTGACCCAGTCGCGGCGCAGTTGCCGCCCGGCCAGCGCCAGGAGGACGGCGGCGAGACCGTAGAGCGCAAGGGCGTAGAGCATCGAATAGCGCAGCGCCTCGTCCCCGAACGTCGGCTTCAGGACATCGGACAGCGCGCCCAGCGCATAGATGCCGCCGCCAAGGCCGATGAGGTTGTTGATCAGTAGGAACAGCGAACTGGCGGTCGCCCTCGCCCGCGGTTCGACGAGGTGCTGGACCGCGGTCAGCACCGGCCCGATCCAGATATAGGCAAAGGCCTGCGGAACCAGGAACAGCACGAAGGCCAAGGCCACGCTTTGCGAGGAGATGCCCGCCGCGTAAAACGGCAGCGCGGCAACGAACGCGAGTGCGGGCAGCCAGCCGTACCAGGCCCGGTCGCGCCCGCCCATCCGGTCGCCGGCCCATCCGCCCGCCAGCACCCCGACCGTGCCGCCCAGCAGGAGCACCGCGCCGTAGAACTGCGACGTCTGGACAAGGTCGAGCCCGAAGCTGCGCTGCAGCAGGCTCGGCAGCCAGAAGGCGACGCCGTAGCCGAGCATCGAGCTGGATGCCGCGCCGAACGAGAGCAGCCAGAACGACGGCTTGCGCGCCAGCACCCGCGCGATGGCGAGGAAACGCGGCCGATCGTCCACCGGCGCGGCGGGGCGCGGCACGTCCTTGACGATCAGCTTGAAGGGAATCGCGATGGCCACGCCGAGCAGGCCGACGACGATGAAGGCCACGCGCCAGTCGACCCGCGCCGCGATATAGCCGCCCAGCATGACCCCGGCGGCCGATCCGAGCGGAATGCCGAGCGAATAGATCGACAGCGCGAAGGCGCGGCGCGACGACGGGAAGTAATCGCCGATGATCGCATAGGACGGCGCGACGCCCCCTGCCTCGCCGATGCCGACGCCGAGCCGGGCGAGAAAGATCGACCAGAAGTTCTGGGCCAGACCGCACAGGGCGGTGAACCCGCTCCACGCGACGAGGCTGATGGTGATGACCCAGCTGCGGCTGGTCCGGTCCGCCGTCCACGCCAGCGGCACTGCCAGCGTCGAATAGAGCAGCGCGAAGGCGATGCCGCCGAGCAGGCCCATCTGCGTGTCCGACAGGCCGAGGTCGGCCTGGATCGGCGCAGCGAGGATCGAGAGGATCTGCCGGTCGAGGAAGTTGAAGATGTAGACAACCAGCAGCATGCCCAGCACCGGGCCGGGCCGCGCGGGCAGCGTTCTTGCTTCGGTGGCGGTGCTCACCGGGCGTGTTCGGCCATGAAGGCCGGCAGGGCGGCGATCACCTCGGGTTCGTCGAGCAGCGGGGCATGGCCGCGGTTGGGCACGACCACCGGCGCGAACACCGCGGTGTGCCGCCGCGCCATCTCGGCCAGCGTCTCGGCCGACATCAGGTCGCTGAGCCCGCCCCGGATCGCCATGACCGGAACCTTAGCCAGCGCGTCCCACACCGGCCACAGGTCAGCGGGCACGACCGCATCCTGGTCGGGCGCCATCCCCACGGCAATGCCGGGGTCATAGTCGGTGACGATGCCGTCAGGGGTCTCGCGGCTGGTGCGCCGGGCAAAGGCCAGCCAGTCGGCCTCCCCGAATTCGGGAAAGGCCTCCCGGTTCACCTTCGCGAAGCGCGCCGCCATTTCCGGCCAGTCCGCTGCCGGCGCCGGCGTCCCGCCGACATAGCCGCGGATCCGTTCCAGCCCCGCCTCGTCGATCACCGGGCCGATGTCGTTGAGCGCCAGCGCCGCCACCCTTGCCGGGGCCACCGCCGCCATGATCATGCCGATCAGCCCGCCCATCGACGTGCCGACGATGCCGAAGCGCTGGATGCCGAGCCCGTCCATCAACGCGAACATGTCGGCGACATAGCTCTCGACACGGTAGTTGGCCGCCACCTCGTCATAGTCGGACAAACCCCGCCCGCGCTGGTCGGGCACGATCAGGCGGAAGCCCGGGAGGTGATCGACCAGCGGTTCGAAGTCCGCGCTGTTGCGGGTCAAGCCGTGCATGAGCAGCAGGGGCAGTCCTCCCCCCTGCTGCTCATGCCTGCTCGCGGCGTCATCCGTTCCCCCGATGGCCGGATAATCGCGAGCGTAGAGATCGAGCCGCCGGTCGGCGGAGCGAAAGCGATAGGCGTCGAAGTCTCTCATCGCGGTCCTTCTACCCTGTCCCCGCCGGGATCAGAAGCGAACTTGCGCGGTGACGAAGACCTGGCGCGGATTGCCGTAGAAGGCAGTCAGCGTGCCTTCCTGGCCCAGCGTCGGGATCGGGTTGCCCTGCGGGTTCAGCACCGGCTGCCCGGTCACGGCGTCCTGCGCGATGTAGCTGTAGCCCGAGGTGATGTACTGCTTGTCGAGGATGTTCTTGCCGTGGAGGCCGATCGACCAGCGGTTTTCGGGCGCGGAGTAGACGAGGCTTGCATCCCACAGCCCGTAGCCCGGCTGATCGATGTAGGGATTGGGATACTCGAACTGGTGGGTCAGCGACCGGTACGACCAGGTCGTCGACATGGCGAGATCGCCGGCGCCCACCGGCGTCGAGTAGGCGAGCGTGCCGCTGGCCGTCCATTCGGGCGTGTTCTGGATGTAGCGGTACTGCGCCACGTCGACCGGCTGGCCGCCGATCAGCGTTTCGTACTTCTTGAACTCGGCATCGATGTAGCCGACCGCGCCCGACAGGCTGAGACGATCGCCCGCGCTCACCAGGTCGCGGCCGAGCCGCGCGTTCATTTCCAGTTCCGCACCCTGCAAGCGCGCCTTTCCGGCGTTGGAGACGACGCCGCAGAAGGTCTGCACCCCGCCGGCGCCGGTGCACGGCACCGATCCGGGGATCTGGATGTCGGAATAGTCCATCCGGAACAGAGCGGTGGCCAGATAGAGCGCGCCGTCGAGGAGGCTGCCCTTGTAGCCAACCTCGTAGCTGTCGACCACTTCGGGATCGAAGCTGAGGTAGGTCGCGATCTCCTCGTCGCTCAGCGAGCCGTTGCCGTCGAGGTCGTTGGCGCGCGAACCTGCGCCGCGCGGGTCGAAGCCGCCGCCCTTGAAGCCCTTCGAGTACGAGGCGTAGAGGTTGTGGTCGGGCGTCGGCTTGAAGCTGAGCGAGGCGCGCGGCGTGAATTTCTTGAACTTCGCGCTGCCGGTGAAATCGGTGTCGACGCTGAACAGCGTGCCGACCGGATCGTCGAAGCCGCCCGAACCGCCAAGGATGTAGTTCGCCTTGTAGATGTCGGCGTCGCGCTTGTCCCAGGTGTAGCGACCGCCCAGCGACAGCGAGAGCCGCTCGGTGAAGTCGTAGGTCATGTCGGCAAAGATCGCGTAGGTCTTGGTATCGACCTGCGCGTTGGTGTGACCGGTCAGCATGAAGCCGGGCAGGAAGGTGTAAAGCCGGCTGTCGAAGTAGGTGTCAGCGATCGCGTCCAGCCAGTAGAAGCCGAGCAGGCCCTGCAGCGCGCCGCCGTCGTCCCACGCCAGCTGGAATTCCTGGCTCACCTGCTCGTTGTCGTAGAAGGCCGGCACGTCGAGATCGACGACGGGGCTGGCGTCGAAGTCGATCGGCGTGGCGCTGTGGTCGACTCGCCAGGCGGTGATCGACTTGAAGGTCAGCGCATCGGTGAGGTCGACCGAGATGTGGCCTGCCAGGCCCCAGGCCTCGACGTCCTGGTGCGGGTCGTCGATGGCGCCCGCGGTGTCGTAGACATCGGGCAGGATGTTGCCGCCCGGCGGGGTACCCTGGATCAGGCGGTGCCCGCCGCGCGGGTTGCTCATGTCATGGGTGTAGTCGCCGCTGAGGCGGACGGTGAAGCCGCTGTCGCGCCCGCCCAATTCGATCGTGCCGCGCGCACCGAAGACGTCCTTGTCGTAGTTGTCCTTGCCGGTGGTGATGTTCTCGCCGAAGCCGTCGCGGGTCAGCCGCGCAACCGAAGCGCCGACGCGTAGCATGTCGCTGATCGGGGCCGAGGCGGTCAGCACGCCGTCGAGCTGGTTGTAGCTGCCGTAGGTCGCCTTCGCCTTGACCGACACTTCGTCGGGCAGCGACTTCGTCACGTATTTCACCGCGCCGCCGATGGTGTTGCGGCCGTAGAGCGTGCCCTGCGGCCCGCGCAGCACTTCCACCCGCTCCACGTCGTAGATATCGAGCACCGCGCCCTGCGGGCGGTTGAGGTACACATCGTCGAGATAGATGCCGACGCCCTGTTCGAAGCCCGAGACCGGGTCCTGCTGACCGACGCCGCGGATGAAGGCGGAGAGGGTCGAGTTCGTGCCACGCGAGGATTCGAGCGTGGTGTTCGGGGTCGACTGCGCGATGTCGGTAAGGTCGAGCGCGCCGCGCTGTTCGAGCTGGTCCCCGCTCAGCGTCGTGACCGCGATCGGCACGTCGACAAGGCGTTCCTCGCGGCGGCGGGCGGTGACGATGATCTCGCCCCCGGCATCGCCTGCGTCGGCGGTGAGCGCGGCGGCGCCGGCATCGTCCTGCGCCGCGGCAGGGGTCGCAAGCATGAGGGCGGCCATGGCGAGGGGGCTGGCGGCGCAGGCGAAAAGCGCGGTCTTCATTCAGGTATCCTCCGTCTGCGGCCGACGTTGCGGACCACTTGCGAATCGCCAATATTGAAACCTGAACCGTCTTTCAAGTTTAACGGCGTTGCCAATCCCCCGTTGCCTGTCTAGCTGTTGCCTGATGGACACAATCGGCCCCAACGACCCGGCGCGGGACAAGGAGCCGCGCACCGAGCGCGGGCGGCGAACGCTGCGCAAGCTGCTCGATGCCGCCGCGGCGGAGTTCGGGGAAAAGGGGTTCCACGACGCGTCGATCAGCGGGATCACCCGCCGCGCCGGGACCGCGCTGGGCAGTTTCTACACCTACTTCGATTCGAAGGACGAGATCTTCCGAGCGCTGGTCAAGGACATGAGCGGCATGGTCCGCACCCATTCGGCGCGCGAAGTGCAGCCGGGGATGAGCCCGTTCGAGATCGAGGCGGCGGCGCTGACCGGGTTCCTCCGCTTCGCGCGCGGGCACAAGGAAATCTACCGCATCGTCGACGAGGCCGAGTTCGTCGACCCCGCCAGCTATCGCGAACACTACGAAACTACGGCGCGCCGCATCGTCGAACGACTTCAGCGCGGCGCTGCCAGCGGCGACTTCCGCGACGACTTGGGCGAGCCGCAGGCTTGGGCGATCATGGGCATGAACGTCTTTCTCGGCCTGCGCTACGCAATCATGGCCGAGGACCTGTCGGTCGAGGAAATCGCCAAGGTCGCCAACGACCTGCTGCGCAAGGGCATCGCGCGCGATTGAGCGCAAAGAGCGGGCGACGCGATGGCGCCGCCCGCTCTTTGCCTGGACCCTCAGGCGGGGCGGCGGGCGTAGATGCCGAAGGCCCCGATCACCGCGTAGCAGATCGCCGGCAGGATCAGCGCCGTCGCGAGGCTGCCCGAGACATCGGCCAGCGCGCCGGTCAGCAGCGGCACGACCGCGCCGCCGAAGATGGCGATGTTGATGATCCCCGAACCGTCCGCCGCCTTTGCACCCAGCTTTTCGCAGGCGAGGCTGAAGATCGTGGGGAACATGATCGAGTTCATCAGGCCGATCGCCAGCAGGCTGTAGCCCGCGACGGTACCGGTGGAATTGGTCGAGATCGCCAGCAGGACGATGGCGCCCGTCGCCACGGTGGCGAGGATGATGCCCGGGCTGACGAGCCGCAGCACGAACGAGCCGATCAGCCGCCCGACCAGCGCGCCGCCCCAGTAATAGGCGATCATGTGGCCGGCGTCCTGTTCGGCCAGGCCCATCACGCTGCTCTGCATCAGGTAGTTGACGATCAGCGAGCCGATCGCGACTTCCGCGCCGACGTACAGGAAAATGCACAGCGCGCCGAAGCCGAAGCGGGTGCGCTTGAGCAACTGGAACCCGCCCGCGATCGAGGACTGCTCGTGTTTCTCGCCCTTCAGCCGGTTGCGGAACGCCCAGACGACCGCGGCAATCACGGCCAGCGCCACGGCAAGCCCGATATAGGTGCGCACGATGGCCGCGCTTTCGGCGGTGCGGTACTGATCGAGCGCCGGACCCGAGAGTTCGGCCGCGGTCACGCCGGCCAGGCTGCCGAGGATCAGCGTTGCCCCGACGATCGGAAAGACCGTGGTGCCGAGGCTGTTGAACGCCTGCGCAAAGGTCAGGCGGCTGTGCACCGTCTTCTGCGGGCCGAGCAGGCTGATCAGCGGATTGGTGACGACCTGCACCACAACGACGCCGCTGGCGAGGATGAACAGCGCAAGCAGGAACAGCCCGTACGTCGCGGTCTGGCTGGCCGGGATGAACAGCAGGCAGCCGGTCATCATCGTCAGGAGACCGACGACCGCGCCGCGCATGTAGCCGATCCTCTTCACCAGCTGCGCGCCGGGAATGCCGATCACGAGGTAGGCGGTGAAAAAGCAGAACTGCACCAGCATCGCCTGCGTGTAGTTCAGCGTGAACAGCTCCTTCAGCTTGGGCAGGATGATGTCGTTGAGCGACGTGATCCCGCCGAAGATGAAGAACAGCGCGAAGACGAAGTAGTTGAGACCCGGCGCGTCGATCTGCTGGCCCGCATCGGCGCGGGTGTCAGGATCGGTGCTGATGGCAATGTCGGGCGCTAGCGCCATGCTCGTTCTCCCGGTGGCCGTATCGTCGGCCTTCGATGGTCTTGCGATCGGCTTGTTCTGGAATGGATTACTGTGCGACCGGCGGACAGGCACCCGAACCATCGGCGACTTTGACCGAAAGCAGCGCGAGAGCAAGCCCGGCATCGGCGCTAATCCGCAGCGGCGTCTGCACTTGCGCGGTATCGGCGCCGGCAAAGCACGACAGCGGGATCGCCAACGTGGTCGCCTGGCCCTTGGGCGCGGCACGCAGCCACGGGCCGAGGTCGAGCGCCTTGTCGGCAAAGGCCAGCTTCACCGGCCCGTCGCCCACGCCGTCGACGCGCAACTGCATCACCAGCGCCTCGTTCGCGGCGGCCTGTCCGGCGACGTTGGCGCTCGGCCCCTCGATCGCGACATTGCCCGGACCGGTCCAGACCAGCGACTTGGCGTCTTCCTGCGCGAGGACATCGACCGAACGGGCGGACACGAAACCGCCGGCGCTGGCGATCGGGGCGCCTTCCACCGTGCGCTTGCCGCCCGCATCCTCGACACTCAGGGTCCAGGGCGCCGCAGCGCGGCCCGCGCCGAAGAAGTTGGCGACGTTGAGCGCCTCGGCCATGTCCATGCCGGGATCTTCGGACAGGACCGGAACCGTGGCCGGACGGGCGTAGGACAGGCCATAGCCCAGATCGAACAGCGGCCTGCCCTGCCCGCGCGCGTCACGCGGCCAGGGGAAGGAAAGGCGCCCGGTGAAGTCGCGCTTCACCTTGCCATCGCGACCGGCGACAAGAACGTCGGCGACTCCCGCGCCCTGCGAACCCGGCAGCCATGCCGCGACGAAAGCGTCGGAGGCGTTGATCGCGGCGCTGGCGAACATCGGCCGGCCCGAGAGGAACACCGAGACGACCGGCACGCCGGCGGCCTTCAGCTTCTTGAGCAGGGCGACGTCCCTGGAATCGGAAGGCTGGTAGGCCAGCGTCGCGATATCGCCCTGGTATTCGGCATAGGGCGTCTCGCCGAAGACGACGATGGCGACATCGGGCTTCGCGGTAAAGCTGCCGTCGGCCGAGAACATGGCGCTGCCGCCTGCATCGCGCACGGCGGCGTCGATGCCGTTCCAGATGGTCTGGCCGTTGGGAAAGTCGGCACTGGTAACGTCGGTGCCCTGCCAGCTGATCGTCCAGCCGCCCGACTGCATCGCCATCGAATCCGCCCCCGGCCCGGCAACCAGCACCCTGGCGCCCGGCTTGATCGGCAGCACCGAACCGTTGTTCTTGAGCAGCACCAGCGACTTGGCCACCGCCTCGCGCGCGACGGCGAGGTGTTCGGGCGCGCCGACGGCGGCGACGTTGCCGCGCACGACGGGCGGATTGTCCATCAGGCCGAGCTTGATCTTGACGCGCAGGATCCGGCGCACCGCCTCGTTGATGCGGGCCTGCGGGATGATCCCTGCGCGGGCCTGCGCCAGCGTGGTTTCGTAAAGGCCCTTCCAGCTGTCCGGCGCCATGTACATGTCGAGGCCCGCCATCAGCGAGGCCGGGCAATCGGTGTTGGTGCAGCCCGGCACCTGCCCGTGCGCGTTCCAGTCGCCGACGACGAAGCCCTGGAAGCCGAGCGCACCTTTCAGCGCGTCGGTCAGCAGCGTCGGGTTGCCGTGGTTCTTGACCCCGTTCCAGCTCGAGAAGCTGGCCATCACGGTCAGCGCACCGGCGTCGATCGCGGTGACGTAGCCGGCGGCGTGGATGCGGGTCAGGTCCGCTTCGGAAATGCGCGCGTCGCCCTGATCGTCACCGCCGAACGTGCCGCCGTCGGCGACGAAGTGCTTGGCAGTCGCCGAAACGCGGTCGGCGGGGATCGCGACGCCCGGCTTCAGCGCGCCCTGCAGCCCGATCACCATTTCGTGACCGTATTGCGCGACCAGCTTGGGGTCGGACGAATAGCCTTCGTAGGCGCGGCCCCAGTGCAGGTCCTGCGGAACCGCGAGCGTCGGCGCGAACGTCCACTCGATCCCGCTGCCCGCGATCTCGATGGCGGTGATCTCGCCGATGCGGCGGATGAGGTCCGGATCGTGCGCGGCGCCGAGGCCGATGTTCTGCGGAAAAAGCGTGGCGCCCGGCACGTTGTTGTGGCCATGCACGGCATCGACGCCGAAGATGATCGGAACCGCCACGCCGTTCGCGCGCGGCTCCATCGACACGGCGCGATATTCGGCAACCATGCGTGCCCAGTCGGCGGCGCTGCCCCGTTCGTTGCCGTAAGGCCCGCTGTTGCCGCCCGCGAGGATGGATCCGAGCGGATAGGTGCGCAGGTCCTCGGGCTTGATCGCCGAGATGTCGGCCTGGATCAGCTGGCCGACGCGCTGTTCCAGCGTCATCTGCGCGATCAGCAGCGAGATGCGGTTTTCTGTCGCAAGGTCGGTGATCGCGGCGGGGCTGTGCGCCGCAGGCCAGTTGGCGGCATCGGCCCGCGCCTCTGCGGCGACGACCGGCAGCGACAGCGGTTGCGCCATGGCAGGCAGCGCGACACTGGCGAGTGCCGCCATCATGAATGGCGTGACAATCCTCACGACAGTTCCCATCCCGTTGTTGTGAACGTTATCAACCACGTCCTGCCACGCTTGCGACAGGCAGTCAATGCCCGCAGGCACGAATTGTGAACGATCACAACAAAGGTTCAGCGGCCTCGCATCAGGGCGCGCGCCGTGGAAAGAAGGAGACCGCAGGCGATCAGCGCCATCGTCGCCAGGATGACCATCAGCGCCGAATAGCCGAACGTGGGCACCACCGCGATGGTGAGCCACGGCACGAACAGCGACGGCACGGTATTCGTGAGGTTGAACAGCCCGAGGTCGCGGCCCCGGTGCCTTGCCTGCGGCAGGACCCGCAGCGTCTGGCTGGTGTGGAGCGACAGGAAGACCGTGGCCGACATCCCGAACACGAGGTATCCCGCCATGGCGGACGTCATCGACCCGGCCAGCGCCATGGCCACCAGCCCGCCAGCCGACGTCGCGGCGGCAACCGCCAGCGGCGTGATCGGCCGCCCCGCCCTGTCCGCCCAGCGCCCGGCCAGCAGCGCCACCGGCATCGCCGCCGCCAGGACCAGGCCGAACGATTGCGCGACCTCGGCATCGGTAACCTGCTCGTCGATCGACCGGAACCAGTAGAGGAGGTAGGCGAAGAGCGCGGCTTCCGCGACCTGAACCAGCAGCCGCGCGGCCCACATCCGCTTCACAGGCTTGACCGCATCGACCGCCTCTGCCGGGCCGCCCAGATCGTCGCGCATCAGTTCGGGAAAGGACTTTGGCCGGCCCAGGATCAGCAGGGGGCTGACGCAGGCAAGGACGATGGCGGCGATCAGCCACAGCCGCTGGTCCGGGCCGGCCAGGCCCGGAATCGTGACCAGCGCGCTCGTCACCGCGCCCGCCGCCGGGGCAGCGGCCATCAGGCCGCCGAGCAGCCCCTTTTGCCCGTCGGGCACGCAATCGCCGGCCCAGGCCGACAGCGGCGCCATCATCATGTTGAGCGCGAGCTGCCAGACCAGCAGCAGCGCAAGCAGTTCCGTGACGCGCGTGGCGAGCGGCATCGACGCCAGCATCGCCACGGTACCGAGCAGCCCCGCCGCCACCCAAGCGCGGCGATGGCCGGTGCGGTCGCTCAGCCAGCCGAAGCCGATGTTGGCGATGCTGGCCGCAACGGCCCCGCCGAAAGTGAGATAGCCGAGCACCCGCACGTCCTGCGCGCCCGCAAGGTCGCTGACCCGCATCGGCAGCAGCACGGTGAGGAACGGGACGTAGGATATCGCGCAACCTGCCCAGGCGAACGCGTAGAGCACCAGGAAGCGCAAGTGCTGGCGCGCATCGCCTGCCGCCGGGTTCATCCTGCCCGTCCGCTTGCCCAACGGCTCATCCGCGGGGCGGCGCGGTCGAATCGCGTTCGACCAGGGACGCGGGGACGACGGTGACCTCGGCGGGCCATTCGCCGTCGCGGGCGGCGGCGATGATCAGGTCGACCGCCTTGGCGGTGACTTGCGCGATGGGCTGGTCCACTGCGGTCAACTGCGGATGGGTGAACTTGACGATCGGCGTGTTGTCGAAGCTGATCAGCGACAGGTCGTCCGGGATCGCCAGCTCCTTTTCGCGCGCGACTTCCAGCGTGGCGAGCGCCATCTGGTCGTTGCTGGCGATGATCGCCGTCGCCCGGTCCTCGCCCGAGAGCAGCGCCAGCGCCGCTTCCCGCCCCGAAGCGTAGCTGAAGTCGCCCTCTGCGAAGAGGCCGTCGGTCGGCAGGCCCAGCGCCTCCATCGCGCCGCGCCAGCCATCGGTGCGCCAGCCGCTGACCGAATATTCGTCGGGTCCGGAAATGAACCCGATCCGCCGGTGGCCCAGCGCTGCCAAGTGCTCCGTCGCCATGGCCGCCGCGCCGGTGTCGTTCATGTTGAGCGCTATGCCCTTCCCCGCGACCGAGGGACTGATGCGCGCGAACGGGATGCCTCGTTCCTCCAGCACGGAAAGGATCTGCGCGTTGTCGCTGTGCGGCGGGGTCAGGATCAGGCCGTCGGGCTGGAGCGCGGCGATCGTGGCGCCCAGTTCGCGTTCGATATGGTCGGAATGGGTGTCGACCAGTTCGAAGATCAGGCGATAGCCGTGTTCGGCGCATTGCAGCATGCCGCCCAGCAGCATCTGGTCGACCCAGTCGGCGCCTTGCCGTTCCTGCCAGTCGGCGATGGTGCGGTCGCGGTCATTGATGGCGAGGATGAGGTAGGATCGCGACCCGCTCATCCGCTGTGCCGCGATCGAGGGGACATAGCCCAGCTTGTCGATCGACGCCTGGACCCGTTCCTTCATCTCGGGCCGGACGTTCGGCTCGTTGTTGATGACGCGGCTCACCGTCTGCAGGGAAACCCCCGCATCGGCGGCGACATGCTTGATCGTGACGGCCTGACGCCGGCGTGCCATGGCTTCGCTTCCCCCTCAGCGTGCGCAGGCGGACCGGTTACCCGCTTCGGGTCCGCATTGCCAGACCCGCACCCAGTCGACCCGCATCCGCTTGGGAAACCCCGTTTCGTCGACGCCGCCGGTGCCGCGGCCTTCGGGAAGGCGGCCGCCGATGGCGAGGTTGAGGATGAGGTGGAACGGCGCGTCGAACGGCGCGTCGGGATCGTTCGGTGCCGCCGCGGTGTACCAGTCGCCGCGCTGGCGACGGGCGAAGACGGTGCCGTCGACGGTCCACACCATCTCTTCGGGCGTCCAGTCCAGCGTATATGTGTGGAAGCCTGACAGGATCGGCGGATAGGGCGTCTCGTCGCCCCTGTGCTTGTTGTTGGGCAGCAGATCGCCGAAGTGCAGCGTGCCGAGCACGGTGTTCTCGCGCCCGCCCGGACAGGTCGCGCAGGGCACGCCGAGGTTCACCGCCTCCATGATGTCGATCTCGCCCGGCAGCGGCCATTTTCCGCGCGACCAGTCTTCGGGCAGCATCCAGATCGCGGGCCAGGTGCCCTGCCCCTGCGGCAGTTCGGCACGCACCGAGATGCGCCCGTAGGTCCACGCCGCCTTGCCGCGAGTCAGCAGCTTGGCCGAGGTGAAGGGCTTCGTCTGCGTCGTCCCGGCATTTTCCGGCGTGATCATCGTCGCGTGAACCGCAGGGCCGGTGAACGCCTCGCGGTGCGCCTCGATCACCAGCACGCCATCCTCGATCCGGGCGTTCTTCGTGCGATCGGTGTAGCATTGCCGTTCGTCGTTGCCGCCGCCCCAGCAGTCGACGTCGAAGCTCCATTTTTCAGGATCGATGGCCGGCCCGTCGAACTCGTCGGACCAGACCAGCCGCGGCGGCCCTACCGGAACGGTGGCGCAGGCGGACAGCGAGAGCAGAAGGACTGCGACCAACGCACGCATCAGGCGGCCTCCGCCTCCCGCGCGCCGCAGTAGCGCGCGACGTAGTCGGCATGGGCCGGCATTTCGGCCACCGTCCGGGCGACATTGGCGCGCAGGCCCGACAGCAGGTGGTCGAGCTCCCGGTCGGACAGCTTGCCGGCGACCGGGTGGTGGGTTTCGGGCATGATGCCCTGCCCCATCATCACCTGTATCCACGAATTTTCCGCGAACAGCTCCTCGTTGTTGCGGAAGACGCGCCCGGTCTGGCGGAACAGGTCGATCTTGTGCGCCAGGGTGTCGGGGATCTCCATGCCCGCGCAGTGCCGCCAGAACGGCGAATCCCGCCGGTCGGTCGCCTTGTAGTGCAGGATCAGGAAGTCGCGGATCTGCTCCATGTCCTGAAGCTGCTGCGCGTTGAACTCGTCGATGTCGGCCTGCGCCACGCGGCCCGCCGGCAGCATCCGGATGATCCGCAGCACGGCCCGCTGGATGAGGTGGATCGAGGTCGATTCCAGCGGCTCCATGAAGCCCGAAGACAGCCCGACCGCGACGCAATTGCGGTGCCATTGCTTGCGCCGCGCGCCGGTGACGAAGCGCAGGCGGTTGGTCTTGGTCGTCGTTTCGCCCTCGATATTGCCGAGCAGGCGTTCTTCTGCCGCGTCGTGGTCGAGGTATCGGCTGCAATAGACGATGCCATTGCCGACCCGGTGTTGCAGCGGGATGCGCCATTGCCAGCCCGCGTCGTGCGCCATGGCACGGGTATAGGGCACCGGCGGGCGCACGCTGCTGGTCTGCACCGCGATCGCGCTGTCGCACGGCAGCCAATGGGTCCAGTCGTCGTAGCCGATGTGCATCGCCTGCCCGATCAGCAGCGCGCGAAAGCCGGTGCAGTCGACGAACAGGTCGCCCTCAATCCGCCGTCCGCCATCGAGCACGAGGCCCGCGATGTCGCCGTCGGCGGCCAATTCGACTTCGGCGATGCGCCCCTCGATCCGCTGCGTGCCCTCGCCCTCGGCCAGGCTGCGCAGGAAACGGGCGAAAGCCGTGGCGTCGAGCTGGAAGGCGTAGTTGACGCGGCCATCGGGCAGGTGCGCGAATTTGCTTTCCCGCGCGGCGATCAGTTCAAGGCAGTAGTCGTCGTAGGGCTGGGCGTGGCCACGCTCCCGCCCCTCCATCCAGAAATGCTGAAAGCCCGCCGCCCAGTGGTCCTTGCCCACCGCGCCGAAGGAATGGAAATAGCCCTCCCCCGGCACGCGCCAGTTGTCGAACTGGATGCCCAGCTTGAACGTCGCGTGGGTGGCGCGCATGAAATCGGCCTCGGCGATGTTCAGCAGGCGCAAATAGTTGGCGAGCGGCGGAATCGTGCTTTCGCCCACGCCGACGGTGCCGATGAGATCGCTTTCGACCAGCGTGACATGCGCGGTACGGCCCAGCGTGCGCGACAGGGCGGCCGCCGCCATCCACCCGGCGGTGCCGCCACCGGCGACGACGATGCGGATCGGCTGCTTCGGAGCGCCGGCTGTCGGTTGGCTGTTCATCGGCTGAGGGTCCTCAACAGGAAGGCACGCAGGCGGCCGGCGCTTTCGGGGGTCAGCCGGTCGAGCACGGAGCGGGCCTTCGGGGGAATGTGGGCGGTGACGCTGTCGTCGGCGTTAAAGACGTAGTGGTCGAACAGGTCGCGCCAGATGGCCCGGTCCTTCGCGGGAAGGTCGCGGATGGCGAGAATCGCGTGGTTGAGCGCGTCCTGCGGCTGGCCCAGATAACGCGGTGTGTCGCGCCACCAGTAGTTGAGGAGGATGTTGAAGTCGGCCAGCCCCTCGACATGGTGCCACCACATCGACGGGATGAAGAGCGCGTCGCCCGGGTCCAGCTCCGCGACCAGCGCATGGTCCAGCGCCTCGCGGAAGCGCGGGTGCGCGGCAAAGTCGGGATCGGCGAAATCGACCATCGAGATGGCGCGGCCCGCCGGGGTGTTGTCGATCGGGCCGAGGTAGAGGTTGCGGAACTGGTCGGGCGGAAACAGCGTGAAACGGCGCCGACCGGCGGCGCAGCAGGCGAGGTTGTCGGGAAAATCGTTGTGCGCGGCGATGCGCGTCCTCGTCCCGATCCAGATCGAGGCGAGCGCGTCGCGGCCCGAAAGATCGACGTGGTTCGCCTCGTGCAGGCCGCGAAAGAAATCGTGGACGTCGATCGAAGCGAGGTAGATCGCGGGGGCATCGGCCTGCCCCTCGCCCTCGGCCATCTTGGCGAAGATCGTCGGCAGCGATCCCTTCGACGTGCGGAAGTTCATCTCCATCGCGTCGTCGTAATACATCCGCCCGCCGCTATCGGGCGCGGCGACAGACACGGTGAACGGTGCCGGGACGGCACGGTCGAGCAGGTAGGCGCGGGCCGCGTCCGCCGATTGCAGCCCGGCGCGGACCAGCGGCCAGTCGGCGACAAGACCGCGCAGCACGAAGGGCCGGTCCGCCCCGCGAAGCAGGGCGTCGAGCGCGGCGGCGTCGGCCACCTCGCGCTCCTCGACCCGCGGCAGGGCGGACAGCACTTCAGCCATGGCGGCGGTTCTTGCGCGCGACGAGGTCGGTCAAATGCGAAAGCGAGGCGAGCGCCATGAACATCGGCATCAGGTGCCCCTCGACGTGGAGATTGCCCAGCGTCTCGCCATCGAGCGCGCGGACCTTGTCCTCGTTGAGGATATGGAAGCCGACAAGGCTGCGCTTCGCCCCGTCGTTCAGCTCGACTTCCAGGGTAAAGGGTTCGAGCAGGTCGAGTCGGCGCATCGCGGCGAAGAACGCCTCGCTCGCCCGGTAGCCCGCGTCGAGCTTGCCGAGCCGATCTGCCACGTCTTCGAGGTAGGGGCTCATCGCGCCGTCATCGTCGAAAAGACGGACGCCCGTCTCGTCGCCGGTGCGCGGATGGGCCATGTCGATATGGACCTGCGCCGGCCCCTCGCCGTCGGCGCTGCGGCCGATCAGGAAGGGCTGGATCGAGAGTGCGAGCGGGCGATAGAGAGCATCCCAGCGGCCGCTCTCGAGGAAGAGGTTCTCCCCTGCCTCGAACCCGAACAGCGCCACGGCGTGAAACGCCCCGCTTTCGGCGTTGCGGTGGAACAGGATCGGGAAATGCGCCTGCACCTGGCGGAACTCGATCGGCACCGTGACGCAGGACATCACGGCATCGCCCAGCGCCTCGCCCGGTTCGACGCGGACGCGAAGGTCGCGGTGGGCCTGGTGGTCGAGAACGGCGTGCTGGGTCATGCAGGAACTTCCGTGTTGTGGGCGCGGGCCGCATCGGCGCGCAGGCGATCAAGATAGGCGCGATTGGTCGGCAGCGCAGCCAGCAACTGCCGCGCGCGCTGGGCCACCGCGCCGGTGCGATCGGCCGTCACGCCCGTCAACGCGGGTGCGGGCACGCCCATGCCGTAAAGCACGCATTGCCAGCTCAGCGCCGCGAAGATCTCGTCGTGCATCGGCAGGTCCGCCGGGCCGGGGACATGGCCGCGCCAGAGCGCGATCCGGTCGGCAAGGTCCGCGGGCACGCTTTCGCGGTGCGCCTGCCAGTATTCGCCCGAACGCTCGGACAGCGCGTAGTGCAGCTTCAGGAACTCGACGATCCGGTCCCAGCGATAGCGCAGGCTCGCGTTGAGGCGGCGGGCGAGGACGTCCATCTCGCCGCGATGGTCGGGAAAATCCTGCACCAGCATCTTTGCCGTCAGTTCGATGAGCACGATCGCCGATGCCTCGAGCGGTTCGACGAAACCGGCGGACAGGCCGATGGCCAGGCAGTTGCCGATCCAGAACCTGTCGCGGTGACCGCTGGCGAACGTGAGGAGGCGCGGTTCGGGAACCTCGGCGCCCGGCACGTTCGCCGCGACGTAATCGCGCAGCGTCGCCAGCGCCGCATCGTCGGAACAGAAGCGCGAGGCATAGACGCAGCCGACGCCGCGGCGCGTCGGCAGCGCGATGTCCCAGAGCCAGCCCGCCTCGTGCGCGGTGCCGACGGTGACCGAGCAGATCGGGCTTTCGGGCAAGGTCGGCACTTGCGCGGCGAGCGCGCGGTCGTTGAACAGGACGTCGCGGCGGTCCACCCAGCCCGCCCCCATCGCGCCCGCGATCAGCAACCCGCGCATGCCGGTGCAATCGATGAACAGGTCGCCCTCGACCCGGCGTTCGCCGTTGAGCACCAGCGCGGCAATGTCGCCGTCGCCGTTACGCTCGACGCCGTCGATCCGCGCGGCGATGTGCGTCACGCCCAGCCGCTGCGTGGCGTGGCGGCGCAACAGGTCGACCAGCTTGCCCGCGTCGAGGTGGTAGGCGTAGTTGAGCGCCCCGGCATAGCCCGGCATCTGCGCCTGGCGCGGGGCGAGATTGCGCTCGCACACCGCGGCCTGCGCCGACACCGCCTCGGCAAAGGTGCCGCGGCCCGCAGCCCAGTCGGCCACCGGAGCGCGGTAGTCGCGGCCCGGATCGCCGGTGAAGGGATGATAGTAGCGGTCCCCCGCCCCGCCGTCGCGCCATCCGTCGAAGCGCGAACCCTGCTTGAACGAGGCGTCGCACGAAACGAGGAATTCGTCTTCGGCGATACCGATGGAAGCCAGCGTGTCGCGGATGGTGGGCCAGGTCCCCTCGCCCACGCCGATGGTCGGAATGTCGGGTGCCTCGACCAGCGTGACCGATACGGGCCGGGCCACGTTGCGCGCCGTCCCGGCGGCGATGACGCAGGCAGCCAGCCAGCCGGCGGTGCCCCCGCCCGCGACGACGACGCGGTCGACCGAACCGATTGCTGCCCGCTGCCCGTCCATCTCTCCCGCCATCATCCTTTCATGCCATCGTAAACGCAAAGGTCGCCCGCGCGAGGGAGATGCGCGGACGACCTTCGTTCATGGCACGGGTCGGAATCAAGTCCCGCGATGGCGCTTCGAGAAAGAGAGCGCCGGTCGCAGGGGGGGATCTCGATCCCGGCCGCGCCAGCCCGGCGACTGCCTGGCGGCGGGGTCGCTCGTCCCGCCGCCGGCAGCCCTGGTGCCGGATCAGAAGTTCAGGCGGACGCCCGCGGCATATCGGGCATAGCCCGGCGCCGCGAAGAAGACGGCCTGGTCGGCGCGCATGTGACCGCGACGATCTGCGTTGGTGATGTTGATCCCTTCGACGAAGGCGGTCAGCCCCTCCATGAACTCGTAGCTCGCGCTCGCGTCCCACTGGCCGTAGGATTCGACATAGTACGGATCGGACCCGAAGCCCGACAGGAACCCTTCGCGCCAGTTGTAGGCGACGCGGGCCTGCAGCGGACCCTTGTCGTAGAACAGGACCGCGTTGGCGCTGTCGCTGACGCCGGTGATCGCGAACTGCGTTGCCGTGTAGCGCTGGGTGTTGTCATAGAACGTGTCGGAATTGACGATCGTGTAGTTCAGGATCGCGCCGAAGCCGGTGTCCCAGAAGTTGTGCTGGATCGCGAATTCCCAGCCGTCGATCGTTGCCGTGCGGTCGCCGTTGAACGGCTGCGACAGGCGGAAGTTGATCGTCGGGTCGCTCGCCTGTCCCAGGATGCCGCCCGTCACCGGGTCGATCACCTCGGGATAGTTCGCCGCCACCCAGTCGAGCTGTTCGTCGAAGGTCGAGCCTGCCGGAAGCGCGGCCTGCGCCTCTTCGATCAGGTCGCCGCCGAGGCCCGCGCTCGGGTCGGTCAGGGCGAAGAGCGGCCCTTCGGTCACGCCGGTGACCGGGAAGTTCGACACCTTCTTGCGGAAGTAGCCGACCGACATGTAGCTCGCCGGGCCGTAGTACCATTCCGCCGACACGTCGATGTTCTTCGACTTGTAGGGCAGCAGGCCCGGGTTGCCGGCGCTCGCGGTCGAACCGCCGCCCGGACGCACAGGCGAGGCGAGCGTGAGGCCGCCCTGCAGCTGCGAGTAGTTCGGACGGGTAATCGTGTGGCTGTAGCTGGCGCGCAGCTTGACGTCCTCGACCGGCGACATGTCGAAGTCGATCGCGGGCAGCCAGTTGTCGTAGTCGCCCTTCAGCGTCGTGAACTGGCTCTGGCCGGGCGCGTAGTTAATCGTGATCTCGTTCGCGCCGACCCAAGCGGTGCTGACCGGCGTCGGCACCAGGGCGGACGAATTGATCTTCGTCTTTTCGTAGCGCAGGCCAAGCCGCAGGTGCGCTTCGTCCGCAAGGAGGTCGAAGCTGTGCAGCGACTGGATGAACGGCGCGAAGGTCTTTTCGCGAATGCGACGGTCGATCGTATAGCTGGCAAGGCAGGTGCCGTCCTCGCCGCCGGTGTTGGCGCAGATGCCGATCTGCTGGTCGAGCAGCTGGATCAGGCGATCGGTGTCGACCTGGAAGTAGACCGGGATGATGTCGGGCGAATCCGCACCATCCATGCCCGCCAAGTCGTCCGGCAGGTCGACCGGGGTGTAGATGTCGTCGGGCGTGTCGGCCGCCGAAAGCGTCCCGCCCCAGGTGTCATTCTGGATGAAGCCGTAGGCCGAGCGCACCTTGTTGTCGGTATAGGTCGCGCCGAAGTCGAGGCTTTCGATGAAGCTCGCGTCGAAATCGAACCCGCCGCGCAGGGCCAGCTCGTTGATCCGGTCACGCATGTAGGCGTTGCGGAAGGCGTTGCCGGCGGGGCGAATGTTGGCGGCGGTCAGTTCCGAACCCGGATACATGTCGACCGAGATGACCGGCATGTCGGTGGTGAAATCCACCGTCTGGTTCTGCACGCCGAAGATCGCCGAGCCGACCGCGATATTGCTGCCGTAGGGCGAGGTCGGCTTCGACGTCGCGGTCGAGTGGTGACCGTCGAGCGTGAGTCGGAAGCTACCGGGACCTTCCCATTCCAGGTTGCCGCCGAGCGACTTGTTGATGTTGCGGTTGGCCGCGACCGCGCCGGTGATGGCGAGATCCTTGCCGGGGCCAAAAGCTTCCGAATAGAAGTTCGGGCCGGCAACCGGGCCGTCGGTCCAGCTGCTGCTGGTCTGATCGTGGTTGAACCACACGCCGATCGAGTTCGTGCGCGCGTCGACGGTGTTCTGCGAGAAGGTGTAGTCAACGGTCGCGGTCAGGCTGTCCATCGGACGGACCTGCAGCACGGCCTGGCCGTTGAAGCGTTCGCGGTCGATCTCGGTGAAATCGTAGCCGGCGTTCTGGGTCACCTGGTAGATGTCGGTCTCGCCGGGACGGTTCTCGGTGCGGTCGTAGTTGCCGCGCCAGTCGTTCTCGTCGACAGGCAGCGAGCCCCAGTTGTTCTCGTTGCCGACATAACCTTCACGCCAGCCGGCGTTGAACTGCGCCAGGCTCGCCTTGCGGCGCTGGTACGAACCGGACACCAGGATGCCGATGGTGTCGTCGGCGAAGGTCTGGCTGACGATGCCGGAGATTTCCGGCGTGATGTCGGTGCCTTCGAACGAGTGATCCTTGACCGCCTTGGCGGCGAGGCTGCCCGACAGGCCAGGTTTGTCGAGCGGGCGCGGGGTCTTGATGTTGATGACCGAGCCGATGCCGCCGGTCGGCAGCGAGGCGCGGCCCGACTTGTAGACTTCGACGCCGGCGACGCCTTCGGCGGCCAGGTTGGCGAAGTCGAAGCTGCGGGTGTTCGGCGGTTCGGTGCCGCTGCCCAGGTTCGACGCGGGCATCTGGCGGCCGTTCAGCAGCACCAGGTTGAATTCGGGACCGAAGCCGCGGACGGTGACGGTCGAGCCTTCGCCGCTCGACCGGTCGATCGACACGCCGGTGATGCGCTGCAGCGATTCGGCGAGGTTGGTGTCGGGGAACTTGCCGATGTCTTCGGCGCTGATCGCATCGACCACGCCCTGCGCGTCGCGCTTGATGTCGGCCGCGGCCTGGAGCGAGGCGCGGATGCCGGAGACGACGATGACGTTTTCCTCGCCGTCGACGTTGCCGGGCGCATCGTCCTGCGCGAAGGCGGCAGTCGGCACCGCGGCCAGAGCGAGCGCGGACGCGCCGATCATGTAACGGCCGAAGGTGTTGCGATTGCGTGCACGCTCGCTGCGAAGCGTCATGGTACCTCTCCCCTGATCCGGCGAATCGGTCCAGCCCGAATCCGTCCGTGCATTGCGTTGTGAACGTTCATGTGAACGTTATCAGAGTTTCTGTCAATAGGCGGCAACTCCCTGCCTCCGCGCGTTAATCCAGCGCCCGACCGCGCGGAATGTCAAACTCTTGATGGCCTTGTCGTTTTTCACCTTCGCAGAGGCTACGTCATCGTGGCGCGCCGGCCCTTCGGGTCGCGAAGACGACGCCCCCTCTCGCCCCGGCCGGACCGTTCCGGAGAGTTGAGCGTGCGGCACTCCCGCCCCGGCAGGCCCCGCAACGAACCGCTCAGCGCTTGCGTACGAACTCGGCGCGCAGGACCAGGCCCTTGATGCCGGGATAGCGGCAGTCGATCTCCTGCGGATCGCCGGTCAGCCGGATCGACTTGATCAGCGTGCCCTGCTTCAGCGTCTGGCCTGCGCCTTTCACGTCCAGGTCCTTGATCAGCGTCACCTGGTCGCCATCGGCCAGCAGGTTGCCGACCGCATCGCGCACTTCGACCGCATCGGCCGCCGCGCGCCGCGCCGCGAGTTCGGACGCGGGCAGCCATTCGCCGCTCTCCTCGTCGTAGACGTAATCTTCGTCGCTCATGTCGTACTCCCTATGATCCCTGTCACTCTGCGCCAAAACCGCCGCCGCCGGGCGTCTCGATCACGAAGACGTCGCCCGGCCGCATCGTCCTGCTCACGGTGGAGCCGAGGTCCTCCTCGCTCCCGTCGGCGCGCACGATGCGGTTGCGGCCCGCCTGTCCCGGCGCGCCGCCGGCCAGCCCGAAAGGCGGCACGACGCGGCGGTTCGACAGGATCGTCGCGGTCATTTCCTCGAGGAAACGGATGCGTCGCACCACGCCGTCGCCGCCGCGATGCCGTCCCACGCCGCCCGAACCCTCGCGGATCGCGAAGCTTTCGATCAGGACCGGAAAGCGCCATTCCAGCACTTCTGGATCGGTCAGGCGCGAATTGGTCATGTGGGTCTGGACCGCGTCGGTCCCGTCGAAATCCGGCCCCGCGCCCGATCCGCCGCAGATCGTCTCGTAATACTGGTGCCGCGCATTGCCGAAGGTGACGTTGTTCATCGTGCCCTGCGCCGCGGCCAGCGTGCCGGTTGCGCCGTAGAGCGCGTCCGTGATCACCTGGCTGGTCTCGACATTGCCTGCCACCACCGCCGCCGGAAAGCCTGGCGCTAGCATCGATCCTTCGGGAATGACGAGGTTGACCGGCCAGAGGCAACCGTCGTTCAGCGGGATATCCTCGTCGATCAGCGTGCGCATGACATAGAGCGTCGCGGCCCGGCAGATCGCGGGCGGAGCGTTGAAGTTGTTGCCCTGCTGCGCGCTGGTTCCGGCAAAGTCGATGCGGGCGCGGCGCGCCTCGCGGTCGATCGTCAGGCTGACGCAGACCTGCGTACCGTCGTCAAGCGGGTAGGTGAAATCGCCGTCGCGCAACCGGTCCAGCGCCCGGCGCACCGCTTCGGCGGCGTTGGCTTGGACATGGTGCATGTAGGCTTCGACCACCGGCAGCGAGAATTCCGCCACCATCGCCGCGATGTCCGCCGCGCCCCTTGCGCAGGCCGCGATCTGCGCAGTGAGATCGCCGACGTTGCGGTCCGGGTCGCGGGCGGGCCACGGCCCCTCTGCCAGCTTGCCGCGCAGTGCATCCTCGCGCAGCGCCCCGTTTTCGACGAGGAGGAGGCTGTCGAACAGCACGCCTTCCTCGTCCAGCGTCCGGCTGTCCGGCGGCATCGAGCCGGGCGTGCTGCCGCCGATGTCCGCATGATGCCCGCGCGCCGCGACCCAGAACCGGCATTCGCCATCCGCGAAGACCTGCATCACGACGGTCAAATCCGGCAAATGAGTGCCACCGCGATAGGGATTGTTGACCAGCCAGACGTTGCCCTCGCGCAGCTTGCCCGTTTCCAGCGCCCGGTCCCGCACCGCGCGGACGCTGTCGCCCATCGACCCCAGGTGCACCGGCATGTGCGGCGCATTGGCGATCAGCGCCCCCGCCCCATCGAACAGCGCGCAGGAGAAATCCAGCCGCTCCTTGATGTTGACCGACAGCGCGGTGTTCTGCAGCGCCTGCCCCATCTGTTCGGCGATGGCCATGAAGCGGTTGTTGAACAGCTCCAGCCGGACCGGATCGAGCGCGGTGCCGACACTCGCGGCCACGCGCGGCGCGGCGCGGGTGAGGACGAGATCGCCCGACGCGCGGCGGAGGGCCTGCCAGCCGGGCTCGACGATCACTGTCGCGGTGTCCTCGTAAAGGATCGCAGGGCCGGCGAGCGGCGCGTCGATCGCCAGCCCGGTGCGCGGCATCAGCCGGGCCTGGTGCGATGTTTCGCCGCTCCAGACCGTGGCGACGCGCGGCTCGCAGTCTGCAACCGAGATGTCGAGGCCCGCCCCGGCCCTCAACGAGGGCACCACGAGTTCGACCTGCGCCGCCTCGATCACCAGCGGCACGGACGAGGTAAAGGTGAAGCGCTGGCGATAGAGCGCCTCGAACTCCGCACGGATGGCATCGGCATCGCCCATGCCCACCTCCAGCGCCGTATCCGTGCCGAGATAGCGCACGAGGAGGCGGCGCCTTGACCTTGTCCGGGCGGCGTCGAACCCGTCCGGCTCGATCTCTGCCCGCGCTTCCTGCTCCAGCCGTTCCAGCACTGCCGCTGCCGCCGCCAGCCCCGCATCGTCGAGGCGCGCCTCGACGGCGTGCTGGCGGACGATGCGCTGATCGGCAAGACCGATGCCGTAGGCCGAGAGCAAGCCCGCGAGCGGGTGCAGCAGCACCGTGTCGATGCCCAGCGCGTCGGCGACGAGGCAGGCGTGCTGCCCGCCCGCGCCGCCGAAGCACGACAGCGCATAGTTCGCGAGGTCATGCCCTTGCGCGACGGAGATCTTGCGGATTGCATTGGCCATGACATCGACGGCGATGGCGAGGAACCCTTCGGCCAGCTGTTCGGGCGACTTGGGCGCAAGGCCCGCCGCCGTCATCTCGCCCGCCAGCGCGGCGAACTTGTCGCGAACCACGGCGGCGTCGATGGGCCGGTCGCCGTTCGGCCCGAACAGCGCCGGGAAACAGTCGGGCCTGAGCTTGCCCAGCATCACGTTGCAGTCGGTGACCGTCAGCGGCCCGCCCCGGCGATAGCAGGCCGGCCCCGGATCGGCGCCCGCGCTTTCCGGACCGACCCGCAGCCGCGTTCCGTCGAACCGGCAGATCGATCCCCCGCCCGCCGCGATGGTGTCGATCGCCAGCATCGGCACCCGCAGCCGGACGCCCGCCACCGTGCTCTCGTTCACCCGCTCCAGCGTTCCGGCATAATGCGACACGTCGGTGCTCGTCCCGCCCATGTCGAAGCCGATCAGCCGCTCGAAACCCGCCGCCCGGCCTGTTTCGACCATGCCGACGATGCCGCCGGCAGGCCCCGACAGGATCGCGTCGCGCCCGCGAAACCGGCCTGCCCCCGCCAGCCCACCGTTGGACTGCATGAAGGCCAGCGGCACCCCCTCTCCAAGCGCATCGGCGATCTGGCCGACGTAGCGTTGCAGCACCGGGGAGAGATAGGCGTCGACCAGCGTGGTATCGCCGCGCCCGACGATCTTCATCACCGGGCTGACCGCGTGGCTGGCGGATACCTGCCCGAAGCCTTCCTCTGCGGCGATCGCGGCGATCCGCCGTTCATGCGCCGGGTAGCGATAGCCGTGCATCAGCACGATCGCCGCAGCCGTGCACCCTGCCGCCCGCGCCGCGGCCAGTTCCTCGCGCACCTTCGCCTCGTCGAGAGGGCGAAGGACGCTGCCCCGCGCGTCGACCCGCTCGTCCGCCTCGATGACGCAGTGCTCCAGCCTGTCGGGCAGGACGATGTGCCGGTCGAACAATCGGGGCCGGTTCTGATAACCGATGCGCAAGACGTCGCGAAAGCCGCGCGTCACGACCAGCGCCACCCTCGCCCCCGTCCGTTCCAGCAGGGCATTGGTGGCGACGGTGGTGCCCATCTTGACCGCGGCGATGCGGTCCGCGGGCAGCGGATCGCCGGGCGCAAGGCCGAGCGTGTCACGGATCCCCTGCATCGCCGCGTCGCGGTAGCGTTCGGGATGTTCGGACAAGAGCTTGCGCGTCTGCAGCCGGACGTCCGGCGAAAGGGCGATGACGTCTGTGAAGGTCCCGCCCCTGTCGATCCAGAAATGCCATCCCGCGCGCGTCATCGCGCCCCCTTGGCACAGCGGGCGACCGGGCGGCAAATCGAACTTTTATTGCACCGCAGCAAAGAAGGTGTGTTACATCCTTGCGATGATCCGCGCCGCATTGCACCATTCGACCCGCTACGACTATGACCGCCCGGTCCAGCTCGGGCCGCAGGTCGTCAGGCTCCGCCCCGCGCCGCACAGCCGGACCGCCATCCCGAACTATTCGCTGAAGATCGAACCGGCGGGCCATTTCCTCAACTGGCAACAGGACCCCCACGGCAACTGGCTGGCCCGCATCGTCTTTCCCGAACGCGTCCGGCATTTCTCGATAGAGGTGGACCTCATCGCCGACCTGGCGGTGATCAACCCCTTCGATTTCTTCGTCGAGGACAGCGCGGAGACGATCCCCTTCGCCTACGAGCCCGACTTGCGCGAAGAACTGTCCGCCTATTTCGAGACCGATTGCGCCGGCCCGCTGTTCGACGCGCTGGTCGCGCAGTTCGCCGGCTGGCAGGGCCGCACCATCGATTTCCTCGTCGCGGTGAACCGCGCGCTGGAACAGCGCATCGGCTACGTCGTGCGGATGGAGCCGGGGGTGCAGACTCCCGAGGAGACGCTGCAACTGGCGACCGGCTCGTGCCGGGACAGCGGCTGGCTGATGGTCAATCTCCTGCGGCGGCTGGGCTATGCGGCGCGCTTCGTTTCCGGCTATCTCATCCAGATGAAGGCCGATGTCGAACCGGTCGAAGGGCCGAAGGGGCCGGAGGCCGATTTCACCGACCTTCACGCGTGGTGCGAGGTCTACGTGCCGGGCGCGGGCTGGATCGGGCTGGACCCGACCTCGGGCCTGTTTGCAGGCGAAGGGCACATTCCGTTGGCCGCCGCGCCGCACTACCGCTCCGCCGCCCCCATTACCGGGCTGGCCGAACCCGCCGAAGTCGACTTCGGCTTTTCCATGCGGGTCGACCGCGTCCACGAAGCGGTGCGCATCACCAAGCCTTTCACCGACACCCGCTGGGAGGCGCTGCTGGCGCTGGGCGACAGGGTCGATGCCGACCTGGTGGCGCAGGACTGCCGGTTGACGATGGGCGGCGAGCCCACCTTCGTCGCCGCCGACGATACCGAGGCGGGCGAATGGAACGGCGATGCCGTCGGCCCGACCAAGGCAAAATACGCCGACCGGCTGATCCGCCGCCTGCGCGACCGCTTCGCCCCCGGCGCCCTCCTGCACCACGGCCAGGGCAAGTGGTATCCGGGCGAAAGCCTGCCGCGCTGGGGATACACGCTCTACTGGCGCAAGGACGGCAAGCCGCTCTGGTCCAACCCCGCGCTCATCGCCGTCGACCCCGACGACGTGGTCGAGGCGAAGATCGATGCCGAAGCGGCGGGCCGCTTCCTCACCCAGGCTGCCGCGCAGCTGGGCGTCGCCGACAGCTTCGTCCAGCCGGTGTTCGAGGATCCGGAAAAATGGATCGAGCGGGAGGGCGAGCTGCCGGTCAACGTCGAGCCGGGCGACCCGAAGATCGACGATCCCGAAGAGCGCGAGCGCATCGTGCGAACCTTCACCCGCGGGCTGTCGCAGCCGGTCGGATACGTCCTGCCGATCCAGCGAGCCGAAACGACCAGGCCGCCGGTCCAGAACTGGCAGGCCGAGCCGGCCAAGGGCAGTCGCTGGAAGTCCGAGCAATGGACCGTGCGCAAGGGCAAGCTGACCGCCGTGCCGGGGGATTCGGCGCTCGGCTACCGCTTGCCGCTGGGTTCGCTGCCGTGGGTGCCGAAATCGGAATATCCCTACATCCACCCGCGCGTCGTCACCGATGCCGCCGCGCCCCTCGCCGATTTTCGCGATCAGGCAGTGCGCGACCAGGCCGGTGCGGACGCGGAGCGCAGGATCGCGGGCACCGGCGACCAGCGTTTCGAACGGGTCGAGACGGCGGGCAACCATGCGCAGGACCGGGTCGAGCAGCAGATCATCGCCGGGGCCGTGCGCACCGCGATGACGGTGGAGCCGCGCGGCACCTACCTCTCGGTCTTCGTGCCCCCGCTGGAGGCGATGGAGGACTTCCTCGAGCTCGTCGCAGAGATCGAGTCAGTCGCCGAGCGCATGCAGATGCCGGTCCGCATCGAAGGCTATCCGCCCCCGCCCGACCCGCGCGTACAGGTGCTGAAGGTCACCCCCGATCCCGGCGTGATCGAGGTGAACATCCATCCCACCGGCAGCTGGCGCGAACTGGTCGAGCTGACCGAGGGGCTATACGAAGACGCCCGCGAAGTCGGCCTGACCGCCGACAAGTTCATGGTCGACGGGCGCAGCGTCGGCACCGGCGGCGGCAACCACCTCGTCATGGGCGGGGCGACCTTTCCCGACAGCCCGTTCATCCGCCGCCCGGACCTGCTGAAGAGCTTCGTCCTCTACTGGCAGCGACATCCTTCGCTCTCCTACCTGTTTTCCGGCCTGTTCATCGGCCCGACCAGCCAGGCCCCGCGTATCGACGAGGCGCGGCACGACAGTCTCTACGAGCTGGAGATCGCGCTGGCGCAGGTGCCGCCACCGGGCGAGCCGCCGAAGTTCCCGTGGATTGTCGACCTGCTGTTCCGCAACATGCTGGTCGACGTGACCGGAAACACGCACCGCACGGAAATCTGCATCGACAAGCTCTATTCGCCCGACGGGCCGACCGGGCGCCTTGGCCTGGTCGAGTTCCGCGGGTTCGAGATGCCGCCGGATGCGAAGATGAGCGTGGCGCAGCAGCTGCTGCTGCGGGCGCTGATGGCCTGGTTCTGGCGCGAGCCGCAGTCGGGTTCGCTGGTCCGCTGGGGCACGACGCTGCACGACCGGTTCCTGCTGCCGCATCATTGCTGGACCGATTTCCTCGAAGTGCTCTCCGACCTGAGGCGCGCGGGCTACGACTTCGACCCGCAGTGGTTCGAGGCGCAGCGCCAGTTCCGCTTCCCCGTCCACGGCACGATCGAGGCGGGCGGCGTGGTGCTCGAAATCAGCCACGCGCTCGAACCGTGGAACGTGCTGGGCGAAACCGGGGCGATCGGCGGCACGGTCCGCTACGTGGATTCCAGCACCGAACGGCTGCAGGTCATGGCCCGCGGGCTTGTCCCCGGCCGGCACGTCATCGGCTGCAACGGCCGCCGCGTGCCGATGCACCCGACCGACCGGCCCGGCGAGGCGGTGGGCGGCGTGCGCTACAAGGCCTGGGCGCCGCCGACTTGCCTCCATCCCCTCCTCCCGGCGGATGCACCGCTGACTTTCGACGTGTTCGATACGTGGAACAATCGCTCGCTGGGCGGTTGTGTCTATCACGTGGCACATCCCGGAGGACGCGCGTATGATGACGTGCCGGTCAACAGTTACGAGGCCGAGAGCCGGCGCAAGGCGCGCTTCCAGGACCACGGCCACACGCCGGGGCCGGTGGACATGCCGCCGCTGGAACATGGGGGAGAGTTTCCGATGACGCTGGACCTGCGCCGACCGGCCGGAATGCACTAGGAGGCCGGGCCGCTTGGCTTTGCAGACGCAATCGCAATCGGGCGCGCAGCCGTCGCAAGATCCGGATCTGTTCGGGCCGGATCCCGCGCAGGATCCGTTGGCGTGGTACGCGCCGGCCAACGCGTGCGGCGACCTCTACGCCTCCGCCCCGCCAGAGGTCGCGGCCGCGTGGCGGCGCTTCGTCGGCGGCCTCGCCGCGCTTCCCGGCGGGTTGGCGCAAGCGCAGGACTGGACCGATCGCCAGGTCAGCGATCTCGGGCTGGCCTATCGGGTAACCGGCGATGTCGAGGAACGGGCCTGGTCGCTTTCGCCGATCCCGCTGATGATCGGCGCCGCCGAATGGGCGACGATCGAGGAGGGGCTGATCCAGCGCGCCACCCTGCTCGAAGCGCTGGTCGCCGACATCTACGGCGAACAGTCGCTGATCGCGAACGGCTCGCTGCCCGCCGCCGCGGTTTCGGGCAGTGCCGATTTTGCCCGGCGCATGGTGGCCCTGACGCCGACGGGCGGGCAGTTCCTGAAAGTCGTGGCGATCGATCTCGCCCGGGGGCCGACCGGCGAATGGCGCGTGCTGTCCGACCGCGTCCGCCTGCCGATCGGCATCGGCTATACGCTCGAAAACCGCATCGCCCTTTCGCGCGCCACCGGGACCCTGGTGGCGGAGATCGGCACGCGGCGCATGGGCGAATTCTTCAACCACCTGCGCGACGGCATCGCCGCCAGTTGCCAGCGGGTGGAGCCGCGCATCGGCCTGCTGACGCCGGGCCGCTTCACGCAGTCCTACCCCGAACAGGCCCACCTCGCCCGGCATCTCGGCTTCGCGCTGGTCGAGGGGCGCGACCTCGTCGAACAGGAAGGGCGGATCTACGTCCGCACCATCGCCGGGCTCAAGCGGATGGACGCGCTGTGGCGCTGGATCAACACGCGGGACATCGATCCCCTCGCCTTCGACGCCCGCTCCCGCATCGGGGTGCCGAACCTCCTGAGCGCATGCGCGCAGGGCAACGTCGTCATGGCCAATTGGCCAGGCGGCGGCGTGGTGGAGGCGCGGGTGATGTCCGCGTTCCTGCCCGCGCTGTGCCGCAAGCTGCTGGGCGAGCCCCTGAAACTGCCCAATGCGGCGACCTGGTGGTGCGGGCAGGCCAGGGAGCGCGACCACGTTCTCGCCAATCTCGACAGGCTGGTGATCAGTCCCGCCTTTCGCCTGCCCGTCGCCGCCCTGCCCGACGGGCGCTCGCAAGTCGCCGCCAGCATGACCGCGGAGCAACGGAGCGAGCTTTTGCAGGCGATCGAGCGGCGGCCGATGGACTATGTCGGGCAGGAGCTGGTCAACGTCTCGACCACCCCCGTGCTCGAAGGGCAGCGCCTTGAGCCGCGCGGCTTCACGATGCGCGTTTTCCTCGCCCGCAACGGCGCGGGGGAATGGACACTGCTGCCGGGCGGCTTCGGGCGGATTTCCGAAAGCGGCGTGCTGCGCGCCGCGCTGATGGGCGCGAACGACCGCTCCGCCGACATTTGCGTGATCGACGGGCCCGATGCAGCCCGCACCGTCACGCCGCCCCGGCTGCAGCCGCCGTCGATCAGCCGGGCGCAGGGCGTGCTGCCCAGCCAGGCGGCCGACAACCTGTTCTGGGTGGGCCGCTACGCCGAACGCGCCAACCAGACGACCCGCCTCGTCCGCGTCCTGCTCGATACCGGGCATGCCACCGGGCGGCGGCCCGAAACGGCGGGCGTGCCGACGGCCGCGCGGCGCATCGCCGGGCTGCTCGACCGGCTGGGCGCGACCCGGCTGCCCGCCGACGGGTCTCTGCCGCCGGCGCACGAGACCGCGCAAACCGCGCTGGGCGATGCCGCCATGTCCGGATCGGTCGCGGCGCAGCTCGCCTCCAGCCGAAAGCTCGCGCGGCTGCTGCGCGACCGGATGACCCAGGATATCTGGCGCATCGTCAACCGCACGATGCCCGCCATCGGCCCGGATGCCGACACGCTTGGCGCCGCCTGCGATCTCCTCATCGAACGCTTCGCCTCGCTCGGCCGACTGCTGGACGACACGATCAGCCGCGGCCCGGCCTGGCATTTCCAGCAGATGGGCCTGCGCGTCGAACGCGCCGCGATGATCCTGCAGGCGACACGCGCGCTGGTGCCGGGTTCGGCCAGCGCGGAAGACCTGGCAGCCCTGCTCGATTTCGTCGACGGTCAGGCCGCATACCGCATGCGCTATCTGGCCATGCCGTTCATCGCGCCGGTGCTCGATATGGTGCTTCTCGACCCCGCCCAGCCGCGCGGACTCTGTTTTCAGGTCGACCGGATCATCGAGCATATCGAAGCCCTGCCGACCGCGCGCGAGGACGGCCTCACCGAAGTGCCCTTGCGCCTCGCCCGTTCGCTGCGCGCCTGGCTGGAGGCGGCGGACGCCACCGCGCTCGCCCCCGGCACGCTGGACCAGTGGCTGTCGGGCCTCGCCCACCTTTCGGACGAGATCGGCAACCGCTACTTCCTCAACCAGACCCCCGGCGCCGACGATGCGCCGTTCCTGGGCTAGCGCGATGATCTACCGGATCAGTCACCAGACCCGCCTGTCATATGGCAACGGCGTGCCGGTCGCGCGGCTCAACGTGCGGCTGGCGCCCGTCGAATGGCCGGGGCAGCAGATCTTGGAACAGGAACTGGTCATCACGCCGCAACCGGTGGAACGGATCGACACGGCCGGACCTTACGTGGTCAACGTCAGCACGCTGATTTTCCGGGGCGGCGTGCGCGAAGTCCGGGTCGAGAACACGATGCGCATTGCGGTGACCCCGCCCGCGATGCCGGTGGGCAGCCCGACGATCGCCGCGACCCGCGACGCGGCGATGCTTGTGCGCGAATTGGGACCGCTGTCGCCCGCCCCCTACCTCTTCGCCTCGCGCATCGCCGTTCCCGATGCCGACATCGCCGACTGGGCCGCGCCCTTCCTCGACCCCGATCGCCCGGTGCTGGAGGCGGTGCAGGCGCTGTCTTCGGCAATCCACGGCCAGTTCGCCTACGATTCGCGCGCAACCGATAGCACGACCTCCCCGGCAGAGGCCTTTGCCGCGAAGAGAGGCGTCTGCCAGGATTTCGCGCACGTGATGATCGTCGCCCTGCGCGCCCACGGCATCCCCGCATCCTACATCAGCGGCTATCTGCGCACCCTGCCGCCGCCGGGGCAGGAGCGGCTGGTCGGCGCCGATGCGATGCACGCCTGGGCCGCGGTCTGGTGCGGGCCGGAACTGGGCTGGATCGGGCTCGATCCCACCAACGACTGCCCAGCACGCGAAAGCCATGTGGTCGTCGCCATGGGCCGCGACTATGCCGACGTTTCGCCGATCGACGGCGTGTTCACCGGCTCCGCGATCCAGACGATGGCCTTTTCGGTCGACGTGCGAGAGGTCGAGCCCGCCTGACCCGCGGTCAGGCGCGGCGCCGTTCGCGTCCCTCCAGCCGGACGCCGTAATTTCGCACGTAGTCGCCCAGCCGTTCGCCGACCTCGCCCTCGCTCAGGCCGAATTCGGCGAGGCTGTAGCGATGCGGGGTGATCTTGAGCGCGCGGGACCGTCCGATGAAATCGCGCATGCCGGGCAGCGCCGGGGTCATGTCCATGCCGAGGAAGCGGTAGACCCGCCGCATCGTGCCCTGCCAGTCGCGGTCCATGTCCTCGTAATGCACGTCGATCATGCGCGAACGATCGATCCGCTCCCGCGCCCGGTGCATGCGGGTGACCTGCTGCTCGGTCTTGCGCAGCCATTCGCGCCCGACGGCGCGGGCATCGGCGTGATCGGAATAGATCACCGTCTGGTTCCACGCGAGCGAGGCGGCCGAACCGACGACCGCGTTGGGATCGCGATGGGTGAAGACGAAGCGCGCGTCGGGAAAGGTATCGATCACCGCGTCGAGGTCGAGCATGTACTGCGGCGTCTTCAGGATCCACGGCTTCAGCGTCGACTTCTGCTGCGACCAGCTGACCAGTTTGAGCAGCCTGGCAAGCTGGCGATAGGCAGGCCGGGCATCCTGTTCCTCGCACCAGCGGCCATAGGACGGGATCGCCCACTGCACCTCGTGCTTCATGCCCCAGAAGCTGTTGACCAGCAGGCCAAGCTCTTCCTCGGGCTGCATCGGCCCGGTCGGATGGATGTTGAGCGTGCGCGGATTGGCCAGCTTCGCCATGCGCTGGATGGTGCGTGCATCGGCGATGCGCCTGTCATTGTCGCGGCCACGGGTGAAGCGGCGGGGCGGCACCGGGCTGATCGTTTCGAAGCTGCGCAGATGCTGGAACCGGTCGTCCGCGGCCAGAAGGCGGTGCATGCGTGTCGTCCCCGAACGCATCGGGCCGACGACGATCACCGGGCGCGGCAGGGCGCGTTCGAGAATCTCGGGATGCGCGGCGAACCAGCGCTGCGCCTCTGCCCGATCGGTAAGGACCTTTTCGGACTGCAATTCGGCGACCATCTCGCCGGCCGGGTTCAGCCGCGCTTCGCCGCGCAGCGCATCGACGAGCGCGTCGTAAGACTCGTGAAACCAGGGATCGCCGAAATCGTCGAGACCTATCTTTTGCGCCACCCGATCCATCAGTCGCGCGCGGTCGAGCGTCGGGCTGCGCTTCAATCGCGTCGCTTGCGCGAACCGGAGCCAGCGGTTGACGATCCCGATAAAGGCGGTGCGGTCGGGCGGGCTGACGATCTCTTGCTGCAAGCCTAGCGTGCTCCCCTGTCAGGCAGGCGCACGATGAAACCGCGTGCCGTCAAGGCAATACGGCAAAGCTGCACGCGGGTTCCCGGGCAATGGCAACCCGATGGCGTCTGGGCACTGGACAGAGCGGCGGGCAAACCGCCATAGCGCGTGCCGCCATGCATGACATTCGTTTGATCCGCAGCGATCCCGCCGCCTTTGATGCCGCCCTTGCCCGCCGCGGGGCCGATCCCGCCTCGTCCGCCATCCTCGCCATCGACGAGGAGCGCCGTGCGATGCAAGTGCGGATGGAGGAAGGCCAGAGCCGCCGGAACGAGGCGTCGAAGGCGATCGGCAAGGCGATGGGCCAGGGCGACACCGCCACGGCAGACGCGTTGAAGGCCGAAGTCGCGGCCCTGAAGGAAACGCTCCCCGCGCTGGAGGCGGAGGAAAAGCGCCTGTCGCAGGCACAGGAGGATGCGCTCGCCGCCCTTCCCAACCTCGCGGCCGACGACGTGCCGACGGGCGCGGACGAAAGCGAGAACGTCGAGGTGGCGCGCTGGGGAACGCCGCGCAGCTTCGATTTTACGCCGCGCGAACACGCCGATTTTGCCCCCGCACTGGGCCTCGATTTCGAAACCGCGGCGGCGATTTCCGGTTCGCGCTTCGTCTTCATGCGCGGCCAGATGGCGCGGCTGAACCGGGCGCTGGGCGCGCTGATGCTCGACATGCAGGTCGATGCCGGCTTCACCGAATGCGCGCCGCCGGTGCTGGTGAAGGACCACGCGCTTTTCGGCACGGGTCAACTGCCCAAGTTCGCCGACGACCTGTTCCGCACCACCGGCGACCACTGGCTGATCCCCACCGCCGAAGTCAGCCTGACCAACGCGGTGCGCGAGCAGATCCTCAGCCCTGCCACCCTTCCGATCCACATGACCGCGCTGACCCCCTGCTTCCGCTCCGAAGCGGGCGCGGCGGGCAAGGACACGCGCGGCCTCATCCGCCAGCACCAGTTCGACAAGGTGGAACTGGTCGCGATCACCGCGCCCGAACAGTCGGAGCAAGTGCACGAGGAAATGTGCGCCGCCGCCGAGGCAGTGCTGCAGCGCCTCGAACTGCCCTATCGCAAGGTGCTGCTGTGCACCGGCGACATGGGCTTTTCGGCGCGCAAGACCTACGATCTCGAAGTCTGGCTGCCGGGGCAGGACACCTACCGCGAGATCAGCTCGATCTCGAACTGCGGCGATTTCCAGGCGCGGCGCATGAACGCGCGCTTCAAGCCCGAGGGCGCGAAGAAGACCGAGTTCGTCCACACCCTCAACGGCAGCGGGCTCGCCGTCGGGCGCACGCTGGTCGCCGTGCTCGAAAACGGGCAGAACGCCGACGGCTCGGTGACTCTCCCCGCCGCGCTTGCCCCCTACATGGGCGGCATCGAACGACTGGAGCCGGCAGCCTGATGCGCATTCTTCTCACCAACGACGACGGCATCCACGCCCGCGGGCTCAAGGTGCTGGAAGCGATCGCCCGCCAGCTCACCGACGACATCTGGATATGCGCGCCGAGCGAGGAACAGTCGGGCGCGGGCCATTCGCTGACGCTGACGCGTCCGGTGCGGTTGCGGCGGCACGACGAGCGGCGCTTCTCGGTCACCGGCACGCCCACCGATTCGGTAACCATGGCGCTGAGAAAGGCCATGCCCGCCCCGCCCGACCTGATCCTCTCCGGCGTCAACCGCGGCGCGAACCAGGGCGACGACGTGACTTACTCGGGCACCGTTTCGGCGGCGATGGAAGGCGCGCTGGCGGGGATCCGCTCGATCGCGCTGTCGCAGATCTATGCGCGCGAAGGCGCGGGCGACGACGTCAGCTTCTCGGCGGCGGAAGCTTGGGGCGCCAGGGTGCTGCGTCCGCTGCTCGACATGCCGTTTGCCGAACGCACGCTGATCAACATCAATTTCCCGGCCGTTAGGGCCGACGCGGTCAAGGGCATCCGCGTCGTGCGCCAGGGGTTCCACGACTATGGCCGCGGCACCGTGGTCGAGGGAATGGACCCGCGCGGCTATCCCTATTTCTGGTTCGGGCTGGAGCCGGTCGAACATACGCCGGGGCACGAAACCGACCTGGAGATCACCCAAGACGGATATGTCGCGGTCACCCCGCTGCAACTCGATCTCACGCACTATCCCTCGCTCGACCGGCTGGCCGACCGTTACGGCCAGTTCACGGGCTGATCGCGTGCGCCGACGGTCGAGCCAGTCCGTGAGGACGCAGCGGCACCAGCCGCTGCGCCGGAGGGTCGACCTGCCGGTTTGGGCGGACGCGCTGGCCCGGCTTGCCGCGGCGATCGGCCTCGTTTTCGTCGTGGTGCTGATCCACTATTTCGATCGCGGCGGACTGGTCGACAACTACGACGGCCACGTCAGCTTTCTCGACACCGTCTATTTCACGATGATCTCGATCACCACCACGGGCTTCGGCGACATCGCCCCGGTGTCCGACCGGGCGCGCCTGATCGAGGCGGTCATCGTCACCCCCATCCGCATTGCCGTCATCTTCCTGTTCGTCGGCACCGCCTACAACTTCATCATCAAGCGTAGCTGGGAGAAATTCCGCATGGCCCGCATCCAGGAACGCCTCACCGACCATGTCGTCGTGCTGGGCTTCGGCGTCTCCGGCTCGGAGGCGGTGGCCGAACTCATCGCCCGCGGCACGGCGGCCGACTGCATCGTCGTGATGGACACGAACGAGGACCGGCTGGCGATGGCCAGCGAGATGGGCTGCAACGTCATCAAGGCCGACGCGACCCGCGACGAATCGCTGCAGGACGTGCGGATCGACCAGGCGGCGACGGTGCTGGTCAGCGCCGGGCGCGACGACAGCTCGATCCTCATCGTGCTGACCGTGCGCCACCTCGCGCCGAAGGTGCCGATCACCGTCGTCATCCGCGCCGCCGACAACGAGCTGCTGGCAAAGCAGGCGGGCGCGGACAACGTCATCAACCCGGTGCGTTTCACCGGGCTCCTGCTGGCGGGATCGGCTTCGGGAATGCACACCGCCGACTATCTCGCCGACCTTGCCTCGATCAGCGGGCGGGTCCAGTTGGTCGAGCGGATGGCCCGCCCCGACGACGTGGGCCGCCCCTTGCGCGAACTGGGCTCGGGCGCGATCGGGCTGCGGCTCTACCGCGACGGGCAGGCCTTCGGCTTCTGGGAGCCGGAGGCGCAGAGCGTGCGCGAGGGCGATTCCATCGTCGTCATCCGCGCCACGCCCGAAGCGGGACCTGGCGTCATCTGACCGGCCTCGCCCGACCTCGTCGAACGGTCAGGCCCGCAGGAAGAAGACCAGCCCCATCGCGAGGTAGGCGCAGAGCCAGTAGCCCGCATCGATCAGCGCGATCGCTCTGGGGTTCCGCTGGTGGAGATAGTTGGTCCAGAGCGCCGGAATCACGAAGAACAGCGCCACGCCGCCGCTCATCATCGGGTAAAGCCACCACTTCGACGGATCTGACAGCCGCGCGAACATGTGGCCGAGCAGGATCGCGGGCGGGATGATCAGCCCGATCGTCGCCGCGATGGTGCGCAGGGGACGACGGCGCACCTCCAGTCCGCCCGGCCCCGCCGACATTGCCAGCGGGCGCGAGAACGTCTTGTACCATATCGCGGCGACAGCCATCGCCGCGATCACGGCAAGCACCACGCCGAACCAGTCCACCGGACCCATTGCCTCTCCCATCGAAAACCTGCTGCCTTCGCCCGCAACGCGGCGAAAGGATGGACCCCCGTCGCGCGCTTTCTAGCGGCTAATCGTCGCGCATGGCCAGTCCCCCTGCCCGCGGGCCACGCAAATCGAACCGCTGGCGCGCACGGCCCGTCGCGTGTAGGGGGCGCGGGTGATGGAAACCGATACGTCCCCCTCCCGCATCGCCCCTGCCCCCAAGGTGGGCATGGTCAGCCTCGGCTGTCCCAAGGCGCTGGTCGATTCCGAACGCATCCTGACCAGGCTGCGCGCCGACGGCTACGCGATGAGCCCCGATTACGAGGGCGCCGACGTCGTGCTGGTCAACACTTGCGGCTTTCTCGATTCCGCGAAGGAGGAAAGCCTGGAGGCGATCGGCGAGGCGATTGCCGAGAACGGCCGCGTCATCGTCACCGGCTGCATGGGCAACGAGGCGGAGCTCATCCGCGCCCGCTTTCCCGACGTTCTCGCCGTCACCGGCGCGCACCAGTACGAACAGGTGGTCGAGGCGGTGCACGAAGCAGCGCCTGCCGAACGCGGACCGTTCGTCGACCTGATCCCGCAGCCCTCCGCACTCAAGCAGCGAAGCGATAGCGCCGAAGACTATGTCAAGCTGACGCCGCGGCACTACAGCTATCTGAAGATCTCGGAGGGCTGCAATCACTCCTGCGCGTTCTGCATCATCCCGGACCTGCGCGGCAAGCTTGCCAGCCGCCGCATCGACGCGGTGCTGCGCGAAGCGGAAAAGCTCGTTGCCGCCGGGACGAAGGAACTGCTGGTCATCAGCCAGGACACCTCGGCCTATGGCGTCGACGTGCGGCATGAAGAGCGGACGTGGAAGGACCATCCGGTCCGCACCCACATGACCGACCTCGCCCGCGAGCTGGGCCAGCTGCGCACGCCCGAGGGGCAGACGCCGTGGACGCGGCTGCACTACGTCTATCCCTATCCGCACGTCGACGCGGTCATCCCGCTAATGGCAGAGGGGCTGCTGACCCCATATCTCGACATCCCGTTCCAGCATGCCAGCCCGTCGGTCCTGCGCGCGATGAAGCGTCCGGCGAACGAGGCGAAGGTGCTCGAGCGGCTGAGGTCGTGGCGCGCGATCTGCCCCGATATCGCCATCCGCTCCAGCTTCGTCGTCGGCTTCCCCGGAGAGACCGAGGACGACTTCCGCTACCTGCTCGACTGGCTCGAGGAAGCGCAGCTCGACCGCGTCGGCGGCTTCCGGTTCGAGCCCGTGGAGGGCGCGCAGGCCAATGCCCTGCCCGACCCCGTGCCCGAGGCGGTCAAGGAAGAACGCTACGCCCGCCTGATGGAGGTGACCGAGCGGATCAGCGCGGCCAAGCTTGCCGCCAAGGTCGGTCGCACGATCCCGGTGATCATCGACGAGGTGGGCGAGCCGGACGAGGACGGCGACATCGGCGCTACCGCCCGCAGCCAGGCCGATGCGCCCGAAATCGACGGCAGCGTCTTCCTGCGCAACGTGCCGGCCACGCTGCGGCAGGGCGATTTCGCGATGGCGACCATCGAGGAAGCCGACGCGCACGACCTGTTCGGCTTTATCGCCTGAACGACTACGGCTAGACCCATCGCGATGACCGATTCCCGCATCTTTACCGCCGCCCTTCTCGTCATCGGTGACGAGATCCTCTCCGGCCGGACGCAGGACAAGAACATCGCGCAAGTCGCGAGCTGGCTCGGCGTGCAGGGCATCCGCCTGCGCGAGGTGCGCGTCGTGCCCGACGTGATCGACGCCATCGTCGAGGCGGTGAACGCCCTGCGCGCGCGCAACGACTATCTCTTCACCACCGGCGGCATCGGCCCGACGCATGACGACATCACCGTCGACGCGGTGGCGCAGGCCCTCGGCGTCGCGGTCGAGATTCACCCCGAGGCGCGCGCGATCCTGGAGAAGTACTACGCCGACAAGGGCGGCGTGAACGAAGGGCGCCTGCGCATGGCCCGTGTCCCCGCGGGGTCGGATCTCATTCCCAACCGCTATTCCGGCGCGCCCGGCATCCGCCACGGCAACGTGTTCCTGATGGCCGGGGTGCCGCACATTACCGCGGGAATGCTCGACGCCCTGACCGGCGAGATCGAGGGCGGCGCGCCGCTTCTTTCCGGCACGGTCGGCGCGTGGGTGCCCGAAAGCGAGATCGCGGGCCTCCTGCACGAGATCGAGCGCGCGCACGAGGGATCGCAGATCGGCTCCTATCCCTTCTTCCGCGAAGGGCGCGTCGGCGCGAACTTCGTCGTCCGCTCGACCAGCGCGGAAACGGTGCAGAGCTGCATCGACACCCTGTGCGAAGGGCTGGGCGAGATGGGCTACGATTTTACTCCGGGCGGCATCTGAGGCGCGATCGACACGGCCCTTGCGTCAAAAGCGGTTTCCTCTGTAATCATCCTGCCTGACCTTACCGCCGCGCAGGATTTCCCATGACCGATCGTCGCACGTTCCTCGGTGGCCTCGCCGCCACCGCCCCCGCCGCACTCGGCATGGTGCCGCTCGCCGCTCCGGCGCGGGCGCAGGACGGGATGGCCGGGCCTGCCCTCTTCGGCTCGCCCTCGCGCACCTTCCCCTTCGCGCCCGACGTCTATCGCGAACGGCGCGCGAAACTGATGGCGAAGATGGGCGGCGGCGTCGGCGTGGTCTATTCGGCCACCTCGCAGCCCGAAGGCGTGCTCGACCCGCTTTCGAGCCAGGACGACGACTTCGAATACCTCACCGGCATCCAGGACGAAGTGGGCGCGGCCCTGCTGCTGGCCCCGTCCGAAAGCGGCGTGCGCGAATACCTGTTCTTGCGCCCCCGCGATGACGAGAGCGAACGCTGGGAAGGCGTGCGCCTTTCGACCGGCGCGGAACTGGAACGGCGGACAGGCTTCGACAAGGTCTATCGCAGCGGTTCGCTTCCCGGCATGACCAGCTCGCTCGCCGGACGTTCGGGCAAGATGCACTTCCTCGGCCCCGTCGTTTCGCCCAATGCGCCGGTGCCCGCCGCGCTCGAGCTCTACGGCAAGATCGCGCAGCGCAATCCGGGCGTGGTGACGGTCAATTCCGCCACGATGATCCGCGACATGCGGGTGCAGAAGGAGCCGCGCGAGATCGCGCACATCCGCAAAGCGATCGCCGCGACCGAGGCCGGTCTGATGGCCGCGATGCAACAGGTCCGCGTCGGCATGACCGAGCGCGAGCTGAAGGCGATCATCGAGAACGCCTTCCGCGCCAACGGCGGCGACGGTCTGGGCTTCCAGTCGATCACCGCCACCGGCCGGGCCAGCGCGGTGCTGCACTACGACGGCAACGACGGGGTCATCCGCGATGGCGACATGGTGCTGTGCGACGTGGGCGCGCATGTCGGCGGCTATTCGGCCGACATCACCCGTTCCTTCCCCGCCAACGGCCGCTTCACCGACGAGCAGCGGCGCATCTACGACACCGTGCTGGCGGCGCAGAACGCGGGGCAGCGGGCGCTGAAGGCGGGTGTGCCCTATACCGCGGCGCAGGATGCGGCGGAAAAGGTCATCGACGCATCGGGCAACGGCGACGCCTTCTGGCACAGCCTCGGGCATTTCGTCGGGCTCGACGTCCACGATGTCGGCGACGTCCGCGCGCCGCTGCCCGAAAACGCGGTGGTTACCATCGAGCCGGGCATCTACCTGCCCGAGCGCGGCTTCGGCGTCCGGATCGAGGACGACTACCTCATCACCCGCGGCGGGGCAGAGCACATGAGCACCGGCGTCCCGCGCGATGCCGCGGCGATCGAAGCGCTGATGGCTCGCTGACCCCTTGGCCTGCTTACCGGCCGTTAACCTAACCTCCCTATGGCTCTTCGCGGGCGCATATCGAGGACAGGGCATGGTGAATTCGCGGCAGGCCGATCGGCTGGGGGTCGAGGCGCAAGGCAGCTTCCGGCGCGGGCCCGGCCTGGCCCAGACCGCGTCGGTGGTCGACCTGACGCCGCTCGGCTGCCGCCTGATCGACATTCCGCGCAATCTCTCTCGCGGCGAGGCGCTGACGCTTCGCATCGGCAATGTCGGCCCGATCCCCGCGACCGTGCGCTGGCTGAAACTGGGCCGGGAGGCCGGGCTGGAATTCGACACGCCGCTGACCGGGGTCGCGTTCAACGTCCTGCTCGGCCAGCATCGCCTCACCCCGCTCGATCCCTATCGCGCTGAACTGAGGGCGCTTCACAACGATGCGATCGCGCCGGCCAAGGCGAGCCATACCGAAGAAGCGGAGCCTGCAATCGAGGACAAGGTCGTTCCCATCCACGCCCGCGATCCGGAGGCCGAGCGCCGCGCCAGCCTGAGGATCGCCGCCAACGATCCGGCGATGATGCTGGGCACCGGGGGAGACCCGGTCGAGGTGCGCATCGCCGACTTCTCGAACGATGGCATGCGCCTGGGGCTCGCCAACGCGAACATCGCGCCGGGATCGCCGGTCAGTATCGTCTTTCCCGACAACGAGATCGTGCACGGCGAAGTGCGCTGGAACAACGGCCAGGGCCTCGGCATCCGGGTGCTTCGCATCGGCGACGACGTGCTCCGGGCGGCCACTTCGCCCGTTGAGGTATATGTCCCGGTGCCTGATGCCGATCCGGACATTCCGGGCACCGAAGCTGCCGCTAAGTGGCCGGAGCCGGCTGCGGACGATGACGGGGACTTGCCTTGGCCGGTGGCCCAAGCCGAAACCCGATCACACCACGACGAACCGTCGGAGCCCGACGCGGATGCCTTCCTGACCGAGCTCGACTGCGCGCCCGAGGGGCTGACCGCGCTGTCCGACATGCCGAGCGAGCACCTGGAACGCTTCGCGGCCTTGCTGGAAGCGGCCAGGGCCTGCGATTTTGCCGCGATCAGCGTGCGGGTCACGGCCGCGGGGATCGAGATGGACCTCGCCTACCGGCCCTGACGGCTCGACGCTGCCCACGCAAAAAGGGCCGCGAGCATGGTGCTCGCGGCCCTTTTTTCATGATCGTCCGCTCCTGTTCGAAGCGGTCCGCGATCGCGGCAATCAGGCGCCGGCGATCTCGGCGGTGTCGATCTTCAGGCCTGGGCCCATCGAGCTCGTCACCGTGATCTTGCGGACATACTTGCCCTTGGCGCCCGACGGCTTCGCCTTGACGATCGCATCGACGAAGGCGTCGAAGTTCGCCTTCAGCGCATCGTCGGAGAACGACAGCTTGCCGAGACCCGAGTGGATGATGCCCTGCTTCTCGACGCGGAACTCGACCTGGCCGCCCTTGGCGTCCTTGATCGCCTGTTCGACGTTCGGGGTGACGGTGCCCAGCTTCGGGTTCGGCATCAGGCCCTTGGGGCCCAGCACCTTGCCGAGGCGGCCGACGACGCCCATCATGTCCGGCGTCGCGATGACGCGGTCATAATCGAGGTTGCCGTTCTGCATGTCTTCCATCAGGTCCTCGGCACCGACCTTGTCGGCACCGGCGGCCAGCGCCTTCTCGGCGTTGTCGCCACGGGCGAAGACGGCGACGCGAACGTCCTTGCCGGTGCCCGAAGGCAGCGACACCATGCCGCGGACCATCTGGTCGGCGTGGCGCGGATCGACGCCCAGGTTCATCGCGATCTCGAAGGTCTCGTCGAACTTCGCGCTCTTCAGGTCGCGCAGGGTCTGCAGCGCTTCATTGAGGCTGTAGAGCTTTTCCGCGTCGAGCTTGCCGGCGAGCGCCTTCTGCTTCTTGGTCTGCTTTGCCATCGGTTCAGCCCTCCACCACTTCGAGGCCCATCGAGCGGGCGGAGCCTTCGATGATCTTCATCGCCTGATCGATGTCGTTGGCGTTGAGATCGGCCATCTTGGTTTCGGCGATCTGCTGCACGGCGCTGCGCTTGATCGTTCCGGCCGAGACCTTGCCCGGCTCCTTCGAGCCCGACTTAAGGTTCGCGGCCTTCTTCAGCAGGAACGACGCCGGCGGCGTCTTGGTGATGAAGGTGAAGCTGCGATCGGCATAGACGGTGATGACCGTCGGGATCGGCATGCTCTTCTCGAGCTCCTGCGTGGCAGCGTTGAACTGCTTGCAGAATTCCATGATGTTGACGCCGCGCTGGCCCAGCGCGGGGCCGATCGGCGGCGACGGATTGGCGGCGCCCGCAGGCACCTGGAGCTTGATGTAGCCCTCGATCTTCTTGGCCATGACGGCCTCCTTTCACACTGTCGGGCAGGCCTTGCGGCGCACCCTCATGATAAGCGGTCAGACAGCGGCCGAAGCCGCCTCCCGCACGGGTTCCCAAGAATGGGAAGGCGCGCCCATAGCGACGGGCGCGCCCCAATGCAACTTACTTGACGAGTTCGACCTGCTCGAAGTCCAGCTCGACCGGGGTTGCGCGGCCGAAGATCGACACGCCGACCTTGACCTTGTTCTTGTCGAAGTCGAGTTCCTCGACCACGCCGTTGAAGCTGGCGAAGGGGCCATCGAGCACCTTCACCGAATCGCCGATCTCGTAGTCGACGCTGACTTCGCGCTTGGGCTGCGCGGCCAGTTCGTCGCGCTGGCCGAAGTAGCGGGCCGCCTCGCGCTCCGAGATCGCCTGCGGCTTGCCGCCGTTGCCGAGGAAGCCGGTGACCTTGGGCGTGTTCTTGACGAGGTGGTAGATATCGTCGTTCATCGCCAGCTTGGCGAGGACGTAGCCCGGCATCGTCTTGCGCTCGGTCTGCACCTTCTTGCCGCGCTTCACTTCGGTGACGGTCTCGGCCGGCACCTCGATCTGTTCGACCAGCGCCTCGAGCCCGGTGCGCTCCGCCTCGGCGAGGATGGCTTCCTTCACCTTGTTCTCGAAGCCGGAGTAGGCGTGGATGATGTACCAGCGAGCCATGTTCTTTGTCCTGTTGTCCTATGCGATCAGGCGAGCGACAGAAGCCACTGCATGGCTGCACCGAAGACGGTGTCGATGCCAAGGAAGAAGATCGACAGGATCAGCATCATGATGCCGACGAAGATCGCCGTGCTGATCGTCTCCTGCCGGGTCGGCCAGACGACCTTGGACCCTTCCGCGCGAACCTGGCGGATGAACTCTCCGGGGCTGGTCTTGGCCATATCGTCCTCTTCGCCTTCAAAAGCGTGATCTGATGATGCCGTGAAGCTGGCTCCGCGGCTTTCGGCATCGGAAGCGCCGCTCCCCGCGAAAACGGGTTTCGGCATTGGTCCATCGCCGCTCCGAGCGAGGCTGGGAGACGGCGTCCAATTTTCCGATGTCGGAATTACGCTGCTGCCAATAGTGCGCAGATCGCCCGCGTGCAAGGGGCGATGCGCTTCAGCCGGGCGGCGGCCACGCGCCGAACCGTGCACGGTCGGCGCCCGGCGCTTTCCATGCGCGTCGCTTCGGGTTAGCCCTGTCGCCACCAGCAGACACGATGGGAAACCTGATGAGCGCAGCAACGCCGGGCGGAAACGGCCTGATCGACCATGTCACCAACGTGTCCGACTTCATCTGGGGCGGCACATGGCACGGCGAGGCGGTGCTGGCCGTCGGCGGGCAGCCGGTACCACCGATGACGCTGATCCTGCTCGGCGTCGGCCTGTGGTTCATGGTCGGCCTGCGGTTCTATCCGCTGCGCAACCTGTTTCCCGCCTTCGCCGGCCTTTTCCGCGGGCGCAAGGGCCAGGGCGCTGGCGAGATCAGCCCCTTTGCCGCCCTGTCGACCGCGCTGTCGGGGCAGGTCGGCACCGGTAACCTGGCCGGGGTGGCGACCGCGATCTCGCTGGGCGGGCCGGGCGCGATCTTCTGGATGTGGATCACCGCGCTGATCGGCATGGCACTGGCCTTTGCCGAGGGCTCGCTGGCCATCCGCTACCGCGAGACGACCAGCGAAGGCGCCTATCGCGGCGGTCCGATGAGCTACATCATGATCGGGTTGGGACCGAAATGGACCTGGCTGGCGGTGCTGTTCTGCATCGGAACGCTGTTCTCGGCGCTGGTCACCGGCAACTCGATTCAGGCGAACGCGGTGGCAGACGGTCTCAACGAGATGTTCGGCATAGAGGAATGGCTGGGCGGCCTGATCACCGCGATCGCCGTTTTCGTGGTGATCATCGGCGGCATCCGGTCGATCGGCAACGTCGCGGAAAAGATCGTCCCGATCATGGCCATCGCCTATGTTGCGATGGCGATCCTCGCGATCCTCCTCAACATCCAGGACATTCCCGAGACTTTCACTCGCATCTTCGAAGGCGCCTTCAACCCGCAGGCGGCGAGCGGCGGTTTCGTGGGAGCGGCGATTGCCCTCGCCATCCGGGCGGGCGTTGCGCGCGGCCTCTTCTCGAACGAGGCGGGCCAGGGTTCGACCCCCATCGCCCACGCCGTGGCGCAAACCGACGATCCGCAGCAGCAGGGCCGGATGGCGATGCTGGGCACCTTCATCGACACCATCGTCATCTGCACGATGACGGCGCTCGTCATCCTGACGGTGGAGGGTGATTTCACCGGCGCCGGCACGGCGGTCAAGCACGCCTGGCAATCCGACCTGCAGGGCTTTGCGATGACCTCGGGCGCCTTTGCCGCGGCCTTCCCCATGGCGATCGGAACGATCCCGGCCGGAACACTCGTCGCATCGATCGCGCTGATCCTGTTCGTTTTCACCACCCTGCTGACCTGGAGCTATTACGGCGAACGGGCGATCACCTTTCTCTACGACCGATTTCCCGGCAGCGACCGGCGCGGGGAAAAGGCGATGCTGGTCGGCTGGCGCGTACTGTGGTGCCTGGTGATCTTCATCGGTTCGTCGCAGGATCTGACGCTGGTCTGGCGGCTGGGCGATATCGCGAACGCGACGATGGCGCTGCCCAACCTGCTGGCGCTGGCGCTGTTGTCGGGCGTCGTGTTCCGCCTGGCCAAGGGCGAGCGCCGGGCCGGCAAGGATCACCTGAAGGTGACCGACGAAGAGCCGAACGAATACTGAACATGAGCGGGCGGCGTTTCGGCCGGGGTGCTGCCCTTCTTGTGCTCTTGGCCGGAGCCGCGCCAGTCCTGCCGCATGGCGGCGGCGTCGATGCGGCGGGGTGCCATGTCGAGAAGCGAACCGGCCTGCGTCATTGTCACGGACAAAGGGCTTCGACCCAGCCGCCCGTGGTTTCGGCACAAGGGGGCTATTATCCGACCTGCGCGGAAGTGCGCGCCGCCGGACGCGCGCCGCTTCGCCGCGACGAACCGGGATATCGGGCGGGCCTCGATCGCGACGGCGACGGTGTCGCCTGCGAAGTCCATCGCTGAGCCAGGCAAGGCAACCTTCGTTCTTTTCCGGGCACTCGGCCCGGCGCATCGGGCCATTCGATCCGCCCCGCATTCGGCACCCGGTTAATCTGCAATTCACCCGCCTAACGCCGAATTGCCGTGGCGTACCGCGGGGCGGTTTTCATCCCCTCCCCCTCCCCGCCCCGCGGTGCGACTCGCGACACGGGAAAGCACATGACGCGGGCAGGATTAGCCTCACCCCTCTTGCCATAGCCGCGATCCCGGTCGCGGCGCAGGCGCAGGACGCGCCCGGCGCTACCCTTGCACCGAAGACGAAGTCAGACGCGGCGGTCAGCGCAGCCGACGTTAGGCCGTAGAAGAAACCGCCCGCACCAAGGGCAAGGCCGCGACGACCAGCGTTACGACCACGGCCGGAATCGCACTGGACCGCGCCACGGCATTCGGTGGATCGGCGACCGGATCGGCCAGTGGAGCGGCGCTGGGTGGCTGCCCTTCGGTAGGTGCGCAGGCGGGCCACTGATCTGCTTCGATCAAAGGCAATCCCAAGCATTGGGGCGCGTATCTGTTCCCGGACGCGCAAACGCTGCGCTGCAGGATCTGGCACGCAGATCCTCTTTTTCACGAATGCGGCGGTGTCGGGGAAATGGCAGGAGTGGCAGGATTCGAACCCGCGGCCCTCGGTTTTGGAGACCGATGCTCTACCAACTGAGCTACACTCCTGCAGGTGATGCGCCCTCTATCGCCCTCAACGCTGGCTGACAAGCGTCTCTTCGCCGCTTTTCCGGCAAACCTTGCGGGACCGGATCGGTCGAGCGCCACGAGATCAAGGTCCGCGTGACAATCGGCGCGAACGAAGGCAAAGTTCGGCGACGATGTCGAAGCCCCAGCCCCCTGCCGACACGCAGCCCGTCATCGACCCGGAGCTTCTGCTGCTCGCCTACCGGTCCGGCATCTTTCCGATGGCCGAAACTCGCGACGACCCCGAGATCATGTGGATCGAGCCGCGCGAACGGGCGATCATCCCGCTGGGCGGGCTGCAACTGTCGCGCTCTCTCATCAAGACGCTGCGCCGCGACAGGTTCGAGGTGACCTGCAACCGCGCCTTCGAACAGGTGATCGCCGGATGCGCCGCCCCGCGCGACGGCGAGGAAGCCGACGTGTCGGAAAGCTGGATCAGCAACCGGATCACCGCCAGCTATGTCCTGCTGCACAAGCTGGGTCATGCCCATTCGATCGAATGCTGGCGCGAAGGACGGCTCGTCGGCGGGCTCTACGGGGTGGAGTTCGACCGGGTGTTCTGCGGCGAATCGATGTTCAGCGTGGAATCGGATGCGTCGAAGGTCGCGCTATGCTGGCTGGTCGCGGCGATGCGGGCGGCGCGGATGGAACTGCTCGACTGCCAGTTCATGACCTCGCACCTCGCTTCGCTGGGCGCGGTCGATCTGCCGCAGGCGCGCTATCTCGAACTCGTCCAACAGGCCTGCCGCCCGAAGGCCGAAGACCCTTACGTCGCGTTGCCCGAAGGCTTTGCGTCCTTGCTGTCCGCGTCGGACCTCGATGCTTCCTCCTCGCCGGGGAAGGTCATCGCGCAGTCCTTGATCCAGACATCGTAGATCGGATGCTCGACCACGTTCAGTGACGGGCTGTTGAGGAACAGCCAGCCGGAGAAGATCCGGTTCCAGGTTGGCCTCGACCGCTCGCCGTCGGGCGTCACGAAGACCTGGACGAAGGCGCCCTCTTCCGGCTCCGGGTCCCACGGCGGGCGGCGCTCGCACGTGTCGAGCCTGACGAGGACATCGTCTACGCGCTTCTGCTCACCGGGCTTCAGCTCGATGTCCTGAGTCAGGTTGTTGCGCTTGTTGAGCAGGCCCAGCGTCGCGACCCGCTCGTTCAGCGGCGTGCCCTGCGGCAGCCCGTCCTCGCCGATCACCGGCTCGGCTTCGGCATTCAGCTTCTGATTGCCTGGCGCCTTGGCGACCGAGGTCTCCTTCTTCACGCCCTTGGCCGCCGCGTCCGGCTGGGGCTCGCCGCCGCAGCCGGCGAGGAGGAGCGCCGTTGCCAGGGGCAGCAGGACACCGCGAATCACTGGTCGGGCGACCAGGCTTCGTAATCGCCGCTGGCGCGGGCGCGCACCCCGCCCTTTTCCAACGCGCCGGCGGGGCGATAGGCCGCAGCGGTGCCGGTGGCGTTGGGCGTGTAGTCGACTTCCCAGATGCGCGGCGGCGGCAGGTTCGATTCGGGCACGTCGTCGAACGCGCCGTGAAGCCAGCCGTGCCATTCGGCGGGCACGCGGCTGGCGTCGTTCGATCCAGAATAAATCACCCAGCGACGTTCCTGGCCCAGCGAATTGGGCTTCTTGCCGCGGAAATACCTGTTGCCCTGGGCATCGGTGCCGACTTCGACGCCGTTCTTCCAGCTATCGAGCAACGTGCCGACGGTCGCACCGTCCCACCAGGTGAAGATCTTGCCCAGAATGCTCATTGAACGCACGTGCTCATTGTACCACCATGTCCATCGTGCCCGCCGATTAGCGCCACCCGGCCCCTTCCGCAACCACGCAGCGTCCACCCTTGCGCCGATAGTCGCTTCGCTTGCGACCGCCGGCGGCAAGTCGCTCCGGTCAGGGCCGCTTGAAGCGCACCTTGCCGCCCTCGCGGATGCGCAGTTCTGCCGCCCGGCCGCCGGGGATCTCCAGGACATAGGGCGCCGGTCCCTTCGACGGGATGGGCGTCGACGAATAGGGCACGGTATTTGTCGCGATCGTGTCGATGGTGCCGTCGGCAGCGATGAAGATGATGTCGAGCGGAATGTAGGTATTCCGCATCCAGAAGCTGCGGCGCACCGGAACCGTTTCGGTCGTGGTGAAGTCGAACAGCATCCCCTCGTCCGCGCCCAGTTCGGTGCGGAACATGAGGCCGCGTTCGCGCTCTTCGGGCGTGCTGGCGTATTCGGACACGAATAGATGCGGTCCGTTCGCCGTGTCCACGGTCACCGCGATCAGCGGCAATCCCGAAACAGGGTGCGTCTTCGCTTCGCGCTCACTCGCGGCTGCGGCGGTCACGCCCGATCCCGGCGCACAGGCCGGCAGCAGCAACAGCAGGGCAAGGCTTGCGACCCTTGCGATGTTCATCATCGATCCTCGCGACCGGTCTCTTCTTCGGCGGCAGCGACCCATTCGCGCGCCGTGTCGGCGTCTGCCGCTTCGACCATGCGCCGTGCCGTATCGAGCGAATGGCCCGCGCGCAACATCGCCGCGACCTGCTTTTCGCGGACCGCCCGGTCGGCAGGCGGCGCACCGTCGCTTCCGAACGGCCCGAAACGCCGCTTTTCGGCAAGGCGCAGCGCCGCCTCGCGCAGCCGCGCCTCGCTCACCTCGACCCGGTCCTCCTTGTCGACCCCTGCGGTGTCGAGCGCTTGGCCGACCCGCCGCAGACCATAACCGCGCCGCAGCAGGCTGCCGGTTCTCGCCCGCGCGAACTCGCCGTCGTCGACATAGCGGTTGGCGACGAAGCGGGCGACAAGCGCATCGACGTCAGGTGCGGCGACCCCGTCGTCGCGCCCTTCCCAGCCGCGTTCGCGCAACTTGCGGCGGCAATAGCGGCCCAGTCCCTGCGCGGTGGTGGCAAAACGGGCGACATAGGCGAGCGCCATCTCCTCCAGCGCAGCCGTAGACAGGGGCCTTGCAGCCCTTGCAGACCGGGCTTTTGGGGGATAACGGCCATCTCGCTCGCGCATCGTGCCATATTCGTGCCACAGTCTCGTAACATTGGAAACGGCCTTCGGGATCTGTTCGGCACATTGGGTTCACGTATTCGACGAGGCGGCTCGTGCATCGCAGCCTTCCCCTGAACTGTCCGGTCAGGCCGGATTAAGGGGTCGGGCTTCTAAAGCGGGCTTCTTTTGCAACTTGACGGGAAAGCAACAGCTACATGACGCAGATCGCCACAACGGCCGGCGCCACGCTTGATCCCACGCCAAACGCGGACACGCTGCCGCGGCGGCTCGCCGATTTTCCGACTTTCGCCGATGCGGTCGATTACGCGGCGCAAGGTGCGCGGGGCCTGAACTTCCACGATCCGCGCGGCAACCTCGCCCGCGTCTATCCCTATTCCGAGCTGCGCGACGATGCGCTGGACATGGCCCGCCGCCTGATCGCCAGCGGCGTGCAGCCGGGGGACCGCATCGCGCTCGTTGCCGAGACCGGACCCGATTTCGCGGCGCTGTTCTGCGGCGCGGTCTATGCCGGCGCCTGGCCAGTGCCGCTGCCGCTGCCGACCAGCTTCGGCGGCAAGGAAAGCTACATCGACCAGCTTGCCGTGCAATTGCAGTCGAGCGATCCGAAAATGCTGCTCTACCCGGCGGAAATCGCCGCGATGGCCGGTGCCGCCGCCGAACGCCAGGGGTGCGAGGGCATCGACTGGGAAAGTTTCGCGCAGCGCGAGGCCGCCCAGTGCGAGCTGCCCGAACTCAGCCCCGACGACATCTGCTACCTGCAGTATTCGTCCGGCTCCACGCGGTTTCCGCACGGCGTGGCGGTAACCCACCGCGCGCTGATGTCCAACCTTGCCGCCCATTCGCACGGGATGTGCGTGGGAGAGAACGACCGCTGCATCTCGTGGCTGCCGTGGTATCACGACATGGGCCTCGTCGGTTGCTTCCTGTCGCTGATCGCCAACCAGGTTTCGGGCGACTACCTCAAGACCGAGGATTTTGCCCGCCGCCCGCTCGCCTGGCTCGACCTCATCAGCCGGAACAAGGGCAACTCGATCTCGTACTCGCCGACCTTCGGCTACGACATCTGCGCCCGTCGCATTTCCAGCCAGTCTAACGTTGCCGAACGCTTCGACCTGTCGCGCTGGCGGCTGGCCGGCAACGGGGCCGACATGATCCGCCCCGACGTCATGCAGTGCTTCGTCGATGCCTTTGCCGATGCCGGTTTCAAGGCCAAGGCTTTCACCCCCAGCTACGGCCTGGCCGAGGCGACGCTGGCGGTCACCATCATGCCGCCGGGCGAAGGCATTCGCGTCGAACTGGTCGAGGAAGAGCGCCTGTCGGGCACCCCGCGCGACCTGTCGCGCCCGGCCCGCTACCGCGCCATCGTCAACTGCGGCAAGGCGGTGAAGGACATGGAACTCGCCATCCACGGCGAGGACGGCCACCCGTTACCTGACCATCATATCGGCAAGGTGTGGTGCGCGGGACCGAGCGTCATGCACTCCTACTTCCGCGATCCCGAGGCGACCGAGGCGTGCCTTGTCGACGGCTGGCTCGACACCGGAGACATGGGCTACATGGTGGACGGTTACCTGTTCATCGTCGGCCGCGCCAAGGACATGATCATCATCAACGGCAAGAACCACTGGCCGCAGGATATTGAGTGGGCGGTGGAACAGCTCCCCGGTTTCCACCAGGGCGACATCGCCGCCTTCGCCGTTCAGGCCGACAACGGCGAGGAAGTGCCCGCCGTTCTGGTCCACTGCCGCGTGTCGGACCCGATCGAACGGATCAAGCTGCACGACCAGATCCGCGACAAGGTGCGTTCGATCACCGGCATGAACTGTGTCGTCGAACTGGTGCCGCCGCGCACCCTGCCCCGCACGTCGTCGGGCAAGCTGAGCCGCGCCAAGGCCAAGAAGCTTTATCTGTCGGGCGAGATCGAACCGTACCGGGTCGCCGCCTGATCCCGACCGGCTGGAGAGGGGAGGGAGGCCCCGAGCAGGGTCTCCCCCAATTCGAACCGGCACCGATCGGAGCTGTTCGCGAAGCTCAGGCCCCTGCCCAGATTAACGGCCAGATCACCATGCCCAGCCCGACCAGGCTGATCAGGAACACCAGCGTGCGCACCTTCGGCACGCCCGCCCAGTAAAGCGGCAGGTAGACGATCCGCGCGACCAGCCAGATCCAGCCGCCGAGCGCGGTCCACTCGCTGGTCTTGTCCGCGACGACCACGCCTAGCAGCGCGATGATCGCGATCGGCAGGGTTTCGAGGTAGTTGCCCCGCGCCCGACCGAGGCGACCGGCGATCGGGTTGAGCGGCGGCAGGTCCTCGTCCCTGGCGCCCATGTTCCATTTCGCACCGTATTGTTTCGTCTTGTAGTGCGCCTCGGTAAAGACGTGCACCAGCAGCAGGATCGCCGCATAAACCAGGATCCGTATTTCGATCGCCATCGCCATTCCTCTCGATGAGGGTTGCCGCCAAACCTGGCCCATAGCCAGTGCCCGGATGAAGGTATCGTCCTGGCTGGGCGGTTTGGCCAGAGGAAGGATGCGCGGGACGACACGAGGCATTGGGCTCCTCGTATGGTGCAGTGCAAAAAGATCGCCTCGCGGGGTTCATTTGCCCCCTCGCCCGACCTACCTTCCCCGCGATGAGCCATCCGAATCAGAGCGCGAGCACGCACCCCCACGAAACCGGCCACCTTGCGGACCTCGAACTCTGGCCCATCGGCAACTGCCAGGCTTCCGCCCTCGTCGACCGGCACGGCACCTTCGTCTGGGCCTGCATCCCGCGGGTGGATGGCGATCCGGTCTTCTCCTCGCTTCTCGACCACGGCAAAGGTGACGAGGCGCGCGGCTTCTGGTCCATCGCGATGGAGGGCGGACGCGTCACCAGCCAGTCCTACATCCGCAACACTCCGATCCTGAAGACGACCTTTGCGGACGAGGCCGGCAACGCGCTGGAAGTGCTCGATTTCTGCCCGCGCTACCAGGACAAGGGCCGGATGTACCGCCCGGTCGCATTCGCGCGCATCGTGCGGCCGACGGCGGGCAGTCCCCGCATCACCATGAACCTGCGCCCCGCCGCCGAATACGGCGCGCGCGACCCTGAACGCAGCTTCGGGTCAAGCCACATCACCTTCCGCCACCCGGCCATGGCCATGCGCCTGACGACCGATGCGCCGATCGGGCTGGTGCAGCAGGAATCGCCCTTTCGCGTCGAACGGCCGCTGCACTTCTTCTTCGGACCCGACGAAAGCTTTTCCACGGGCCTCGAAAGCGGGATCGGCGACATGCTCAGCCGCACCGCGAAGGAATGGCGCCATTGGGTGCGCGGCCTCGCCATCCCGTTCGAATGGCAGGACGCGGTCATCCGGGCCGCGATCGGCCTGAAACTGTGCCAGCACGAGGATACCGGCGCGATCGTCGCCGCGCTGACCACCTCGATCCCCGAACACGCCGATTCCGGCCGGAACTGGGACTATCGCTATTGCTGGGTGCGCGACGCCTATTACACGGTCCAGGCGCTGAACCGCATCGGCGCGCTGGACGTGCTGGAAAGCTACCTGGGGTTCCTGCGCAACATCGTCGACAATGCGAAGGGCGGCCACATCCACCCGATGTTCGACGTGCGCGGCAATCCCGAACTGCCGGAAGGCGAGGCCGGGCACCTCGCCGGCTATCGCGGCATGGGTCCGGTCCGCATCGGCAACGCCGCGTGGTACCAGGTGCAGCACGACGCATACGGCCAGATCGTGCTGTCGAGCGCGCAGGCCTTCGCCGACCGCCGATTGCTGCGGATATCCGGGATCGAGGATTTCCACCGGCTGGAAAAGGTCGGCGAACGCGCCCTGTCGGTGTGGGACCAGCCCGACGCAGGCTTGTGGGAACTGCGCAATTCGACGCATGTGCACACCTATTCCGCCGCGATGTGCTGGGCCGCCTGCGACCGGCTCGCCCATTCGGCGCAAGTGCTGGGGCTGGACGAGCGCGAGGCGTACTGGCGCGAGAATGCCGCTCGCCTGCGCGCGGAGATCATGGCGCGCAGCTGGAACGAGGACGAGGGGCTGATCTCGGCGGTGTTCGGCGGCGTGCAGCGCGACGCCAGCATCATCCAGCTCCTCGACCTGCGCTTCGTGTCCAAGGACGACCCCAAGATCCACGCCACGCTCGACGCGGTGGAGAAATCGCTTCGCCGCGGCGACCACATGCTGCGCTACAACACCGCCGATGATTTCGGCATGCCGCACACCGCGTTCAATGTCGCCACCTTCTGGCTGATCGAGGCGCTCTCGCTGACCGGCAAGGCGGACGAGGCGCGCCGCCTGTTCGAGGTCATGCTCGACCGGCGCACCGGTGCCGGGATGCTGAGCGAGGACATCGATCCGGCCAGCAACGAGCTATGGGGCAACTATCCGCAGACCTACTCGCTGGTCGGGATCATCAATTGTGCGGTCATGCTGTCGAAAAGCTGGAACGAGTATCGATAGGGCATAGCGATGGCATCCCTTGAAAGGCGTGTCTTACATCGCTAATACAGTTGTCGATCCGGAGCGGATTTTCCGCCCGATGCGAACGGGATGACCATGGCCGAACAGCCGACCGCACCAGTTGCCGCGACTGCCACCGCAACGCCGCTCACCCTCGAACCGCCGAGCCCCGTGCCCGAAGTGCGCGCCGAACAGGCCGTCGGGCTTGTCCCGGTGGGCGACGACACCAAGTCCAAGCTGGAGGCGAAAGTCGATCTCTTCGTGTCCGACCTTGTCGCGCAGGACACCAATTCGCCCGAATTCGGCAAGAAGGTGGACCAGCTGACCAGCATGGGCCGCAAGGAGATCATGGCCGCATCGGGCATGTCCAACCGCTTCCTCGACCGCCCGGTCAAGGCGATGGACGCCGACAGCGGCATCGGTGCCGATCTCACCGAACTGCGCCGCACGGTCGAGGATCTCGATCCCGGCCGCAAGGGCAAGATGACCGGGCGCAAGTTCCTCGGCATCATCCCCTTCGGCAACAAGCTGAAGAACTACTTCGACAGCTACACCAGCGCGCAGGGGCATATCCAGTCGATCCTCGCCCGCCTTGCCAGCGGCAAGGACGAGCTGCTGATGGACAACGCCGCCATCGACGTCGAACGCGCCAAGCTGTGGGACGCGATGGGCAAGCTGGAGCAGATGATCCACATCTCGCGCACGCTGGACCAGAAGCTGGAGGACGCGGCAAACGACCTCGACGCGACCGACCCGGCCAAGGCCAAGGCGATCCGCGAGAGCGCGCTGTTCTACACCCGCCAGCGGACGCAGGACCTGCTGACCCAGATGGCGGTGAGCGTTCAGGGCTACCTCGCGCTCGACCTGGTCAAGAAGAACAACGTCGAACTGGTGAAGGGCGTCGACCGCGCCAGCACCACGACCGTGTCGGCGCTTCGCACCGCGGTCACCGTGGCGCAGGCGATGACCAACCAGAAGCTGGTGCTGGGCCAGATCACCGCGCTCAACACCACGACCGCGGGCATTATCGATTCGACCAGCACCATGCTGCGCGACCAGACCGGGAAGATCCACGAACAGGCGGCGTCGAGCACGATCCCGCTCGAAACGCTGCAGCGCGCGTTCCAGAACATTTACGACACGATGGACACCATCGACACCTTCAAGGTGAAGGCGCTCGATTCAATGAAGCAGACGGTCGACACGCTGGCGAACGAGGTCGAACGCTCGCGCGGGTACATCGCCCGGGCCGAAGGTGCCAACAAGGCGCAGGTCGAGGTGCAGGCCAACCCGCTGCTGAGCATCGAGGGCTGACGCGGGCGCGATGGACAGCACCCACGAATCCGATCGCATCCTGAACGCCGGGCGCAACAGCCTCGTCGTCAACCGCGCCGGGGGGCACCACCGCCGCTCCATCGGCGAAGGTTCGGCGCGGTTGAAGCGCGAGCACGCCGCAGCCCGGCTGAAGCGCGTCCTGGTCGCGGTCGCCGCCATCGTGGTGGCGGCGATGGGCTTCGGCCTCTTCGTCTCAGCGCTCGGTTTCGAGGGGCTGTTCGTGACCGTGCTCGCGATGATCGTTGCGGTCGCGGTGCTGACACGCTTCCCGAAGATGAGCATGCCGCGGCGCGACAACCTCGCGCGTGGCGACCTGATCGAGAACGTCGCCAGAACCGAGCTCTGGCTCGAATCGCAGCGGCCCGCCCTGCCCGCACCGGCCCAGCAGATCGTCGACGGCATCGGCGTCCAGCTCGACGGGCTGGGCCAGCAGTTGCGCCATCTGGACGAGAACACTCCCGCCGCCGTCGCGGTTCGCGGGCTCATCACGCGCGACTTGCCCGAGGTGGTGGAAAGCTACACCCGCATCCCGCGCCATCTTCGCGCACAAGGCAGCGCCGGCTCGACCCCTGACAGCCAGCTGGAGGACAGCCTGCGCTCGATCAGCCGCGAGATCGACACCGTGACCCGGCAACTGGCCGAAGGCGCGCTCGACGCGCTGGCTGTCCGCAGCCGCTATCTCGACTATAAGTACGGCGATGCGATGGACGAGGGCGAAATGCCCCGCCTCTCGGCGCCCGACACCCCGCTTACCCCAGCCGCGCCAACCGCTCCGGCGCTGGGGACCGAGACACCATCATCCAAGGAAAACTGACATGCGCGTAGCCGTGCCGCACTCCCTCTCGAAGGAAGAGGTGCGCCGTCGCCTCGACAGCAAGCAGGATTCGATCGCCAATTTCGTGCCCGGCGGCATGGCCGACATCGAGACCGAATGGGCGAGCGAAGACCGGATGCTGATGACGATCCGCGCGATGGGCCAGGCCCTGACCGGAAACGTCGATATCGAGGACAGCGAAGTCGTCTTCACCATCGACCTGCCGCCCGCGCTTTCCTTCGTCGAGCCGATGATCCAGGGCGCGCTCGCGGACAAGGGTCGCAAGCTGCTCTCCTGATCTAGAGATCGCGATCCAGTTCGAGGAAGCTCAGCGGCACGCGCAGCTGGGCCGAGGCGACGCGCGTCTCCATCAGGAACAACACCAATCCCCACAGTAGCAGGCCGATCGCCAGCGCGAAGCAAAGCGCCACCAGCGGCTCGGTCGAAGCGTGGACGAACTGGCTGCTGAAGATTGCGACGACGCACAGGCCGATGGCGATCGCACTGAGCACGAGCGCCAGCTGTGCCCGGCTGATCAGGTAGGTGCGCCGCGCGAGCATCCGCAGTTCGCGGACGCTCGCGTCATGGTCCTCGCCTGTCGTCGAAAGAAACGACTTCTGCATCTCGCGCGTGCGGTCGACGACGCGCGCGTGGCGCGATGCGAGCATGTTGAGGATGTTGCCGATGGCGACCAGCACGAACACGGGCGCCAGCGCCAGCTGGATGGATTCGACGATCATTCCGGGTTTCTAATCGAGGCGGTCGGTCCCCGCAAACGCCGCCCTGCTCCGCCCGGTTTCACAGCGGGCGGGTAATCAGGCATGTGCCCCCCGGCGCGATGTCGAGCGCCTCGACGGCGTCGACCAGCGCGCATTCGCCGACCGCGACCGGGCTGCCGCCGACAGTGACTCCGTCGGACCGCGGTATGGCGAGCAGTGCGCCCGGATAATCGGCCACAAGCTCTGCCCCCATCGGGCCGTCGACCCGGTCGAGCACGAAGAAGGGGCCGGAAACCAGACGTATCGTCCCTGTCGGCGAGACATGCCGGGCCAGACCCATGTCGTAAGGCTCGCCCTTTGCCACTGCCAGCCCTTCGTCCAGGTGCAGTTCGCGCGGCCGGCCATAGTCGTGGAGCCGGTAGGTGATGTCGCTGTTCTGTTGCACCTCGATCAGGCTGACCCCGGCCCCGATGGCGTGGACGGTGTTGGCCGGGATGTAGAAGAAGTCCCCCGCCCGCACCTCGTGCCAGACCAGCATGTCTTCGATCGAGCCATCTAGCGCCGCGGCGCGCAGGGTGTTTGTATCGGCATGATCCGCAAAGCCGATGCCCAGCGTCGCGCCCGGTTCGGCGTCGATCACGTACCAGCATTCGGATTTGCCCTGCCGCCCCTTGCCCGCAGCCTCCGACTGGTCATCGTCGGGGTGGACCTGCACCGAAAGCTTTTCGGTGGTGAAGATGTACTTGACCAGCAACTGGTCCAGTTCGGCGGGCGGCTCGAACCAGATCTCGCCGATCCGCTGCCCGTCGGGGGCGGTGAACGGGGCAGGCAAGCGGTCCTTGCCCCAAGGCTTCTCGACGCTGATTGTCGGCAGCACCCGGCTCACTGGTTGACGGCCCCGGCAAGCTTGCCGACTTTCTGTGCGCCCTCACGCGTGGTGACCAATACCTCGTCGCCGTCGACCACGACGACGACATCGGTCAGCCCGATGACCGAAACGCGTGGCCCGTCGGTATCGACCATAACATTGCGGCAATCGACTAGTTCCGCGCGACCGCGCACGGTGTTGCCATCCGCGTCGCTGGCAACAGCGGCATGCAGCGCGTGCCAGTTGCCGATATCGGACCAACCCATCGAGACGGGGACCATCGCCGCCTGCGAAGTGTTTTCCATCACCGCGTAGTCGACGCTCTCGCTCTCGATCCGGGCGAAAGCGTCGGCGCCCGGATAGAAGCGACGACCTTCGGTGTGGCCGGAGGCAACCGACTGGCGCGCGCAATCGGCGATTGCGGGGCGGTATGCGGCCAGTTCGTCCATGAACGTGCCCGCCCGAAAGGCGAAGAGCCCGCCATTCCAGCTATAGCCGCCCTCCGACAGGAACTGCTCGGCTCGCTCGCGGTCCGGCTTTTCGACGAACCGCTCGATCCGCCAGGCCCCGTCACCGATCTCGTCGCCTTGCTTCAAATACCCGAAGCCCGTTTCGGGAGCGTCGGGCGTGATGCCGAAAGCGACCAGCCACCCCTCGCCCGCAAGCTGCGCCGCGCGGGCGGCCGCGGCGTTGAATGCATCGCAGTCGGCGATGTGATGATCGCTGGGGCAGACGAGCATGACGTCGTCTTCGTCCATGCGGCAAGCGGCCAGCGCGATGGCGGCGGCGGTGTTCTTCGCCATCGGTTCGACGATGACCTCGCCGCCGTCACCGGCCAACTGCGCCTCGACATGATCGAGATGCGCGGCACCGGTGACCACGACGGGCGCTGCAAACAGGTCCGGGTCGCCGCAGCGCTTCAGCGTAGCGATGAACAGCGGTTCGTCGTCGACCAGCGGGATGAATGGCTTCGGCTTCGTCGCCCGTGACCGGGGCCACAACCTCGTCCCGCTGCCGCCGCACAGAACGACCGGAACCAATTTCGCCATGCCAGACCCTATTCCATGATTTTCAATAGATTATCGACTGTCGTGGTCGCAAAACCGACCGCACTATCGGATATGCCGTAAGGGACCAGAAGTTCCTCGCCCATCAACAGCGCGCCGCAGGTATAGACCACGTTGGGGACATAGCCGGCCCTGTCGCCGTGCTCGGCAGTAAGCACCGGCGCGACAGAGCGGGCGAGAACCTTCGACGGGTCGTCACGGTCGAGGAGTGCACAACCGAGCGCATACTTGCGCATCGCGCCAACCCCATGGGTGAACAGCAGCCAGCCGTGTTCGGTGAGCAGCGGACTGCCGCAGTTGCCGATCTGGATGAACTCCCACGGATACTTCGGCGTCATCAGCAAGGCGCCTTCGTCGTCCCAGCACTCGAGATCGTCCGAAGTCAGCAGGAACAGGTTCTTGCCGTCCTGCCGCCCGACCATCGCATACTTGCCGCCGACCTTCTGCGGGAACAGCGCCATGCCCTTGTTTCGCCCGGCCCGGCCCTTGATCGGTTCGAGCGTGAAGCTCTTGAAATCGCAGGTCCGCATCAGTTCGGAGCGGATCGCCCGCCCGCTGTAAGCGGTGTAGGTCCCGATCCATTCATAGTCGCCGCCGCCGTGATCGAACCGGACGAGGCGCAGGTCTTCGAGACCCCCCGCCTGCTGTTCGGTCACCGGGAAGATCACGGTGTTGGAAAGGCTGGAATCGGGGTGCCGGTAGACGGTCACCGCCTCGTCACCCGCCACTTCGGCGATCGCGCTGTCGGCGGCGGTGGCGAAGCTGGACTGCGGCCAGAGCGTGAAGTCGCCGCCCGGCTGGAAGATCCCTTCGCGAAAGGCGATGGAACTGATGTGCCCCTCGCCCACCGCGCGCAACGACATCACGAAGCGGCAGGCACCGCCCGCCATGCCCGACTGGTCGGGATGCGGAACGATCGACGGGTTCATCAGCGCGGCGGCGGCATAGGTGTATTCGTGGCAGAAATAGCTGCCGATGAGCTTGCGCCGCATCTCGCTGAATGCATTGCCGTCGAGGCCCAGCACGTCCTCGACCTCGGCATAACGTTCCAGGAACATGCGTTCGGTCTGCCAGTGCCGTTCGGCGAAGTCGTTCGCCACGCGGCGGTATTCGAGTTCGGCCTGCTCTTCGCTCAGCGCGGAAATATCCTGCACCAGCTTGAAGGCGCGATTGCCATCTGCGGTCCGGGCCTGCCAGCCCAGGTGAAACGGTCTTAGAACGACGCGGGAGGGATCAGCCTGTAGCCTTTCATCGGCGATGCGCAGCGGGCTCTCGGGATATTCGGTCGTTCGCAAGGATATCTCCACCCGAATCGGCGCGCCGGGTCTGCGCCAGCGCTACCATGCCATAGTGCGCCAGTTGAAATGCCAATATGGATTCCGCCCCGCAATTCCGGTTCGGCCCGCGCGCGGTGATGCCGTCGCGGCAGCGGCCGGTGGCGATGTCTCCCAAGGCCACACCGCGATCGTTGTCGCCAAGGAACCAGCGATAGGCGGCAAGCGCATGGCGATACCAGTGCTCTTCTCCGTCGACACGGTACGCCGACTGCGCCGCCTCCACCGCTGCCTGCGCCTCGAGCGGCTGCTGGTCGAACGGGAGATTTTCGTGCGGCTTGTGGAAACTGTCTGAACCGACCGCGCGGAAATGTCCCGATGCCGAGCTCTGCTGCGCCGCGATCCAGCGCAGGCTCGACAGCCCGGCCTCGATCCAGTCACGCCGGTTCAGGGCGCGGCCCGCCTCGATCAGCGCCTGCGACAGGCGGGGGTTGTCGTAGCCCAGCACGGCCTCGAACCAGGCCCAGTCGGGACGCCGCGATTCCTCCAGCAGGTTGCAGAGAAGCGAGCCTGCACGCTCCATCAGCGCCAGCGCGCCGGCATGGTCACGTTCCCCTTCCAACCGGCCCGCCGCGCCGAGCACGGCAAAGGCGATGGCGCGCGGCGAGTCGATGTTCGCGAAACCCTGGAGCGCGGCGTCGAACAGGCCCCGCGCCCACCAGCGGAGGTCCTCGCTCCGTCCGTTGACGGCGGTGTCGCCAAGGGCCCATAGCGCACGACCGTTGGAATCGTCCGAGCCGTAGTCCTCGCACCACACCCGGTCGTAGCCCATGAAATTCCGGAACCGCTGCCTATCGGGATTCCAGGCGTGCTGGATGAAGGCCGCGAACGTGTCGGACAGCCACTCCGCCTCGCCGCTGGCGAAGCCTTCGGCGCGATTGACCAGCATCAGCGCGCGGGCGTTGTCGTCAAGGCAATAGCCATGACTGCGGTCGGGCACCGTCCCGATGGCATGCTGGATCATGCCCACGGCATCAACCATCGTGGTAAACCCGATCAGGCCCGGCGTCGCAAAAATGCGCGATGCCGCGACCGAGACGTCGCTAGCGGCCTTTTCGACAAGCCATGCGGCGGCATCGGCAAAGCGCGGCCAGATCGTCTCGCGCCCCTTGGCATAGGCCTTGCGCTGCATGGCGGCGAGCCGGTCTCGGTTGGCCAGCAGGTCGCTTACCGCGTGCGCGATCGCCAAGTCCGAATTGGGCTCGATCAGTTCGCCGACGCCATCGGCCAGCAGTTCGCGGGCGTGGAGATAAGGGGTGGACACCACCGCCTTGCCCAACGCGACGGCGTAGCTGAGCGTGCCCGAGGTCGACTGCTGCAAGCCCGGATAGGGCGTGATGTAGATGTCGCAGGCCTCAAGCTGGTCGAGCAGTTCCGAGGTATCGACAAAACGGTCGACCCATTCGATGTGGTGCTCCACCCCAAGTTGCCCGGCCAGCGCCTGCAATCCCTCGCGATAGCTTTCGCCATCCCGAGCGACGAGGTCGGGGTGCGTCGCGCCGACGATCCGGTAGATCACATCGGGATGGACCTCTGCAATCGCGGGCAAGGCCTTGATCGCCGTCTCGATCCCCTTGCCGGGGCCAAGCAGGCCGAACGTCATCAGCACCGGGCGATCTCCCAGCCCCAGCAGGTCCTTGAACCGGGACTGGCGACCGAACGGCCGATCCGGCGCGCCATGCGGGATCACCGAAAGACGCTCGCGCCCGACGCCGTACATGCCCGCCAGCAAGTCTGCCGCGTGCTGCGACATCACCATGACCTGCGAGGCGCGGGAAAGCAGGTGCCGCAGGATTTCGCGCTGCTTCGGATTGGGATCGGCGAGGACGGTGTGGAGCGTGAGGATTAACGGCGCAGCCAGCCGGTCGACGAAATCGCAGACCATTTCGCCGCAGTCGCCGCCGAAGATGCCGTATTCATGTTGCAACCACACGGCATCGACACCGCTTTCGTTGATCGCACGGGCGGCGCGGAAATAATCCTCCCGATCGTGCTGGGCTATCGTGCCGGCAAGTCGGGAATAGGCTGTGTTCGAAATGGGGTCTACCAGCGCGTAGACCTCGACCTGCATCTCGGGGTGATACCGGCCGAGTTGCTCGACGAGATCGCCGGTGAACGTGGCGATCCCGCATTTGCGCGGAACGTAGGTTCCGATGACAGCCATCCTGCGATGGATCGAACGCGGCTTGGGAGAGGGGAAGAGCGGGAAAACCCCCGCTTCCTCGATTGACCTCGTGCCGCTGATCACATCCGCCATCCTGGTCACCCCGTGTTACGCTGGTTAATGCTGAAGCAATTCTTCAGCGACGTGGCGGTTCCTTCGCAATTGCGGAATTTTCGAGTCGCAGAAGGCGACTCGTCGCAAAAGTATCACGCTTGGCGGGAATGTTGATATATGTTTATCGCAGATGCGAAAGAAAATCGCAGATGCGGCAGATCTCCCCTGTCTTCTAGCGCTCAGCGCCACCACCACTGCTTCCAGCCCACCTTCTCCGATACGGCGTTCCCGTTGGCATCGATGGCGGGCTTGTAGCGAAACCGCTCGATCACGAGCTGGCAGGTGATCCGATCCACCTCGGGATTGCCGCTGGAACGAGCGACCCGACAATCGCGAGTGGCTCCCTCGGGAGTCACGGTGAAGTGGACGATCACGTAAGCCCCGTTGCGATCGTCGGCACTGGCGCGCGGATAATCCCTGGTGCGGATTTCGCCGGACACCTTTTCGGCGCGACGGGCGAAGGGCACCCCGCCGCTGCCCTGCCCGCTGCCGCCGCTGCCGGTGCCAACGCCCGGTCCACCGCCGCCGGTCCCGATGCCCCCTGCCGCCGCACCGGACCGGTTTTCGGTGCCGGTGTTGGAAACGGGCGGCGCTGGGGGCGATTTCTTCTTGGGAACCCGCGCGGGCGGCGCGCTGATTTCCTTGGCCTTGGCAGTGGGCGCGGCCTGTCCCGAAGCGCCCTCCGGCTCGACCTCCTCGACCTCTTCCGGCTCCGGCGTGGGCGTCGCGACGAGGGGCACATCGAACGAGACGATCGACTTCACGGCATCGGGCACGACGTCGATGTCGAATGCGCGCAGCAATGCGAACACGGCGCCAACGTGGATCAGCGCGACCACGACGACCGTAGCCAGCTTGCGACCGCTCATCCGCTCTTTGGCCCTGGCCACGGCGCGGCTGCGGCGGGTTTCGACGATTTGCGTGGAGTCCATCTCGCTTCAACGACGCGCAGTGCGCGTGCGTTCCCGAAAACCCTTGCCGGCCCGCCCGTGACCGGATGGCGTGACAGGCCGCTATGATGACGTCGAAGACAGCGAGGGTGATATGGCCTACATTCTGGTAGCCGACGACGACGAGATCCTGGTCGGGATGGTCCGGCACCGCCTGACCATGGCGGGGCACGAGTGCGTGACCGTCGAGGACGGCGAGCAACTGCTGCAACGGATGCGTTACCGCCTCGCGGATGCGATCCTGCTGGGCGCGATGATGCCGGTGAAGGACGGCATGGAAACGCTCTTCGCGTTGAAGGGCAATCCGAAATCCGCGCCGATCCCGGTGGTGATGATGACCGCCCGCCGCAGCGAGACCGACGTGCTGGCCGCCCTGAAGGCGGGGCCTCGGACTATGTCAGCAAGCCCTTCTCGCCCGAAGACTTGGCCTTGCGGATAGGGGGACTTCTGGTGCGCAAGCGGTTCGTTTCGGAGGAATGCGGCCCGCGCCACAGCCTTCACTGACTTGTCAGAAAAGGCCCAGTGTCGGGTTCGACAGCATCGTCAGGATGCCGCCCATGGCGATCGCGACGCCGTAGGGCATGACCTTTTCGCCCTTCGCCACCTTGCGCCCCGAAACCTTGAAGATGATCAGCCACGCGATCGCGACGATCAGGCCCGAGATCGCGATGGAAACGAACAGGCCCAGCGCTTCCGTCACCGGGAACCACGCCGCGCTGGCGGCATAGAACTTGGCATCGCCGCCGCCCCACATCTTCAACGCGAAAATGATCATCGCGACGATCAGCGCCCCGACGAAATGGCCGAGGCCCGAGAGGCCGACTTCCCAGCCAGACAGCGCCGTCACCAGCACCAGCCCGGCGACCAGAAACGCGGCGTTGAGCCAATTCGGGATGCGGCGGGTCATGATGTCGTAGCCGGCGCCGGTCAGCGCAAACAGGACGAACACGGCGGCAAGCGCGACTGCGGGGGTGTTCACGCCTTGGCGATCCTCAAAAGGTCAGGTGCCTGGTCTGTCGGCAGTCTGGCGGCGATCAATCGCGCTGCGCCCGTGCGGCGGGCGAATTGAGCACGATGCGGATGGGATAGGCCTTGCGGGCCTGAGCGCCGCGGCGAGCGAGCTGCGCGACGCGAAGCGAGGAATTGCGCCCTTCCACCGTGATGCCGACGTTCGGATGGCCCTTTTCCGCGAGATGCACGGCTCCGGATGCTTCCGCGCCGATGCGAACCTGCCCGGTGCTGGCGCGGGCCAGTTGGGTTGCGGGCGCACGCTCAACGCGGACGGCGCCGGTCAGCTCGCGCTTGCGCGGTTCAGCCCGGGCCGTACGAGCGGCAGGCTGAACGACGGATGCGGCGGGGGCTGCGGCCGTCGGAACTGCGGCCACAGGGGCAACGGCGTCGGCGAGCGAAGCGGTCGGCAAGGCCGGGTCGTTAACCGCCATCTCCACCGGAGCGGCGTCGGGCAAGGTCGGCATCAGGCCGCGCCCCTCGAGCCGGGCCAGGTTGCGGGCAAACCGCTCATCCTCCGGTGCGGCGGCCACCGCACGGGCAAAGAACGATGCGGCCAGATCATCGCGGCCGATCTGGGCATAGGCGATGGCCATGCCGTTGTAGGCCTCCCCCGCGTAGCGCGGGTCGTAGGAGGCTTGCCGGAATGCGACTACCGCTTGGGTCGGACGGCCGGCCTTCAATTCGGCGCGGCCCGTGGCGAGGCGACGTTCGAAATATTCGGACATGTCGAAATCCTGCGCCGAAAGCGAGGCCTCTTTGCCCCCGCCGAACACCTGGCACCCCGAAAGCGACGTCGCTGCGAGCATCAGCCCGCCCAGCATGACGATCTTGCGCATCAGTCTTACCCCCCTTTGGCGACCTATCGGTTCATCAGCGGAAATATGTCCCGCACGACGCGAATGCTGGCAGGCAGCATCAGCACGCCGATCATCGTCGGCAACATGCATACCACAAGTGGAATGGAAATGAGAACCGGCAGCCGGTGGGCCTTTTCCTCGGCCCGCATCCGGCGCTTTTCGCGCATTTCATTGGCATAGACGCGCAAGGTCGACGACATGCTGGTGCCCAGCTTGTCCGACTGGATAAGCAGCGTGGTGAACGAACGGATCTCGTCGACCCGCGCCATGTCGGCCAGGCGCCGGAACGCCTCCTCTCGCGTCGCGCCGGCGCGCAGCCGCAGCACCGCGATCGACAGCAGTTGCGAGACCAGCGGGTGCGATTTCACCATTTCGCGGCCTACCCGGTCCATCGCCGCCTCGATGCCAAGCCCCGCCTCGACACAGACGAGCATGAGGTCGAGGCAGTCCGGAAAGCCGTTGACGATCTCCTCCTTGCGCCGGTCGGCCTTGGCCTGGATGAAGAGGTTGGGCAGGTAGAGCCCCAGCACGCCCATCAGCGAGCAACCGAGATAGAGCGTGAGGAACGACGGCGTTTCCTCCGAATAGGCGAACATCAGGACCACGAAATAGAGCGGCATCATGATCATCACGCCAAGCCGGGCGAGCGTGAAGATGCGCGGCGCTGCCGGGTGCGTGTAGCCCGCGGCGATCAGCCTGTCGCGCAGGCGCTCGTTCTTGGTGTCGGTGAGGTCGAGGCCCGTCCGCTCGATCATGTCGGCCAGGCGCGCCCAGGCGTTCTGGTTCTCGCGCTGGCGCAGGCTCGTTGCGCTTTCCTCCACCATTACCGCGTTGGAATTGGCGATCTGCTGCAACCCGGCCCGCACCTGCGACCTGCGGTTGACGACACCGATGACGATCATCGCGACGCCCGCGACGATCACGAAGATGCCGAACAGCGTCGCCATCCGGGCCGCCTGGTTGGAAAGGATGAGATCGAGCATGGTCAGACCTTCAGGTTGACGAGCTTGCGGATCCAGAAGAACCCGATGCCATAAAGCGTGAGAAGGCCGATGAAGCCGACGATGAACATCGTCTCCTGCGCGACGCTGAGGTAGAATTCCGGGTTCACCGTGAACAGGCCGAGGAAGGCGACGATGGGCAGGATGGTCAGCATCCATCCGGTCATGCGCCCTTCGGAGCTGAGCGCGCGGACCTTCATGAAGAGGCTGGCGCGGGCGCGGATCACTTCGGACAGGTTCTGCAGGATCTCGGCCAGGTTGCCGCCGGTCTCGTTCTGGACCGACAGGCTGACGACGAACATGCGGATGTCCTCGAGATCCCAGCGATCGGCCATCGCGCCGAGTGCATCGGTCAATTCGGCGCCGTAGGATACCTCGTCCGAAACCAGGCCGAATTCGCTGCCGATCGGGTCTTCCATCTCTGTCGTCAACAGTTCAATGGCCGAAGCGATCGGATGGCCGGCACGCAGCGCGCGCACGAAGACGTCGAGCGCGACCGGGAACTGCTCCTCGACCTTCTTGCGCCGGCGCTGGGCGATCGAACTGATCACCATCAGGGGCAGGAGTATGGTTGCGCAGACGGCCAGCGCGAAGGCCAGGACGAAGGTTCCCGCCGAAAATGCGATGCCCGCCCCGCCGATCGCGAGGAGCAACAGCGCCATGACCGCGACGAAGGCGCCCATCATGAAGAAGATGGCCTGCGTCGCCGCAACCGGCAAAGCGGCGGTCATCATCGTCTTCTCGAGCTTCTTCGCCGGACCGACCATAAAGCCGGGCAAGCTGGTCAGCTGTCGCGGCGTCGCCTTGCGCAGGCGGGACATGATTTCCTCGCGTGAGGCACCCTCGCGGATCATCTTCAACCGCTTGTTGACGGCGCGCGTGTGCGCGGTTCGGCTGAACGACCAGTCGAGGATGGCCTGCGTCGCCAGGAACACCGCCCCGAAGACGGCCAGCAACGCGATGATCTTGAAGAGGAAGTCCAGCATCTCAGTTCATGTCGAAGTCGGGGCGGAACAGTTCGGACGGCAGTTCGATGCCGGCGGCGACCGCTTCGGCGTGGAACTTGGGCCGGATGCCGGTCGCCTCGAACCGGCCGATAACGTTGTTGTGTTCGTCGCGGCCGGAAATCTTGAACCGGTAGATTTCCTGCATCGTGATCGTTTCGCCCTCCATCCCGGTCAGTTCCGACAGGCTGAGCACCCGGCGCCGACCGTCCGAAAGACGGCCGACCTGCACCACGACGTTGATCGCCGAGGCGATCTGCGCGCGAGAGGACTTGGCGCTGATGTCGATGCCGCTCATGCCGATCATCTGCTCGAGACGCGAGAGCGCGTCACGCGGGGTATTGGCGTGGACCGTGGTCATCGACCCGTCGTGACCGGTGTTCATCGCCTGAAGCATGTCGAACGCTTCGCCGGCACGAACTTCGCCCACGATGATGCGGTCGGGCCGCATGCGCAACGCGTTCTTGACGAGATCGCGCTGCGTCACCTCGCCCTTCCCCTCGATGTTCGGCGGGCGGGTTTCGAGCCGGGCGACATGCTCCTGCTGCAGCTGGAGTTCGGCCGAATCCTCGATGGTGACGATGCGTTCGCGCTCGTCGATGAACGAGGACATTGCGTTGAGCAGCGTCGTCTTGCCCGAGCCGGTGCCGCCCGAGATCAGCACGTTGCGGCGCGAGGCGACGACGGCGCGCATGACGTGCGCCATCGGTTCGGGGACCGAGCCAAGCTCGATCAGGCGGTCGATGCCGATGCGCTTCTTTGCGAACTTGCGGATCGAGAGCAGGGAACCATCGACCGCCAGCGGCGAGACGATGGCGTTGACGCGGCTGCCGTCGGCAAGGCGGGCGTCGACGAAGGGCGAGCTTTCGTCGATGCGGCGGCCCACGGCGGACACGATCTTCTGGATGATCCGCATCAGGTGGCGGTCGTCCTGGAACTCCGTCCGCACCCGTTCGAGCAGGCCGTTGCGTTCGACGAAGACGGTCTGCGGGCCGTTGACCAGGATGTCGGTGATGGAATCGTCCTGCAGCAGCGGTTCGAGCGGGCCGAGGCCGAGCAGTTCGTCGAGCACGTCGTCGACGAGCGCCGTCCGTTCGGTGCGGTTGAGCGGTTCGTGGCGCTGCGTCAGGATTTCGCCGATGATGTCGGACAGTTCCGAGCGGATCTGTTCGCGCGGCATCTTGTCGAGCGCGGAGAGATTGATCTTGTCAAGCAGCGCACGGTGGATCGAGACCTTGAGATCGAGCGCGCGGCGCTTCGCCTCGTCCTGTTCGCCGTCGAGTGTCTGCAGCGGCGCGGGCTTTTCCGGCGCGACTGCCTCGACTGCGTTTTCCGCCCGCTTGACCGACCATTTCATCTGTTAGTTCCCCACGACCCTGTCACAGATCTGATCGGCCAGCCGATCGATGTCCTTCACGAACGCCGACTTGCGCCCGGATTCCGACAACAGGACCCCCCGATCCTGTGCCATCTGCAGATCGCCCTTGTCGCGCGCGACCGTGGCCGAAACCTCGCGGCTGAGCGTGTCCGCCACTTCGCTGACGCCGATGGGCTGGAAAAGCTTCTTTTCCACCCGGTTGACGATGATGCGCACGTTCTCCCGCCCGACCTGCATGATGTCGAACAGCTCGATGACCCGCTTGGTCTGCCTGAGACCGGTGATCGACTGATCCGTCACGACCATGATCTCGTTGCAGGCGAGCGCAGCCGACAGGGTCCAGTTGGTCCAGTTCGACGGCAGATCGAGCAGCACGAAATCGAAGGTCTGCCGCGCCACGTTGACGAGGTTGAGCAGGCGATCGACGTCCACTTCTTCCAGCGGCGCGATCTGCGACGGCGCGCCGATCACGAAAATACCCTGTGGCGCGGCCACGGCGGCATCGCGCACGAGGTCGCTGTCGAGCCGCTCCGACGCTTCGAGCAGGTCGAGCACTGTCGTCTGCGGATTGAGCCCGAGGTAGTTCGCGACCTGACCGAACTGCAGGTCGAGATCAATCACGCAGACTTCGAGCGGCCTTCCGTTGCAGTCGGCCATCGATTCCGCGAGATGCGTGATCAGCGTCGTCGCCCCGACTCCGCCGGCCGCCCGCACCACCGAAACCATCGGCGCCAGCGAACCGTCGTGCGCGGGCGCATGGCGGGCAGCGACCTCGATCAGTTGACCGGTCAATTCCCCCACGTCAAACGGCAGCGTCGCAACGTCGGCAATGCCTTGGCGGATCAGGGTCCGCGTCATCCGCAGGTCGGCGTGTTCCAGCGCGACGATCACCGGCAGCGACGGACGCCGCGAGCGGACATCGAAGAGCCGAGCCATCGAATCCGGCTGGCCGGGATCGACCTCCAGCACCAGGATCGACGCCTTGCTCAGGATATCGGACGAGACGTCTTCGGTGACCGGTGACGCAACGAGGTTGATGCCGTCGCCAAGCGACGCCTTCAAGGCCGCCGCATGCTGCGACTGTGCGACCGCATAGATACCGGAGGGCAGTTTTCGATTCATCCCGCTTCCAGTTTGCAAGATAACTTCATGTTTCCCCATCGTCTCAACTCGCTACCGCCCCGTCTCCGTCTTCCATCGTCAGGGAATAGGAGAATGTCGGGTATTTGACCAACGCGTCCTCAAAAAGGCTCAAGGTGATCGGACGATAGGTCAAACCGGTTAATTTGACGGTAACGATGGGAGCGATGTCGGGCAGTTGACATTCCGGAGGCACAACTGTCTTGCCACCGCTCGTCGATGTGGTGCAGTCCGAAGTGCGGCCAGGATCTCCCAGGTAGCCTATTCCGCTGCCCGCGTACTCGATCAGTACATTGGACGGACCGATCCTTTTCGAAGCCACGCGCATCCGGCTGACGATATTGTCGAAGGCCGCGGAATTGAACGTCGTTCCGCTGGCCGCAGAACAGACGCCCGATGCCGGCGTACTGGCACAGGTACATTCTGTACTGGTGCAGGTAAGCGGTCTCATCGCTTCGGCACAGATCGTATCCCCGGCCTTCAAAGGGCCGCTGGCGCCGGGACAGGTGATCAAGGAATAATCGGCAGTTTTCAAGGGCGTGGCGACGACCTGCGTTGCCACCGCGTAACGCGCGCCCAGTTGCACGGCCTTTTCGTACTGGTTGAGGATCCAGACGTAGCGCCCCACGTCGATCACGCCGAAAAGCAGGAGCAGCGCAGCCGGAAGCACCAGCGCAAACTCTGCGGCGCTCGCTGCCCGGGTCTCTGTCCACAGACGCATCATGCGCCGATCACCGGCGAATTCTCGCTCGCCGCCAGCGCGACAGACCCGGCGGAAAAGCCCAGCGTGCCCAGGATCGAACGATAGGGCATGCCAACCGCCGACACCTTGACGATGGCGCCCGCCGTGCCCAGCCCACTGTAGATACCGGTACTGACGAACGCCCCGCAATTGGGCGTCACCTGAACCTTCGACTCGTCCCAGATTGGAAGTCGCTGATAGCCGACGCCATCGGGGCGTCCGGTGCGGATGACGTTGCGGATCTTGGTGTTGGCGGTGCCGGTCGCGAAGTTGGCATCGCAAACGGTGGCATAATCCAGCCTTGCCGCATACCGCGCTCCATCGCGGACGGCCTGAATGAGTTTCTGCTCGTTCCAGAAATAGTTGCCCGCCTCCATCGAGATGAAGATCAGGACCAGCATGATCGGCATCGCCAGCACGAATTCCGATGCCGCAGCCGCCCGATCGGAGCGCAGGAACATGCCGATCCTTGTCATCGCAGCAGCACCGCCTTCCGCTTCGCGAACGTCTGGAAGGTGGTTCCGCCGGGGATGCTGGTTTCGCCGATGACCTCGACGTAAAATTCCTTGTCAGATGCCGAGGTCAAAGGCGGCTCGACCAAAAAAACGTCGATATAGCGCAGGATGTCGACCGGCGAGCGTCCGTTCAGGCCAGTGCAATCCACAGCCGCAAGGCTGAGCACGCGCCGATCCTTTGTCGTGGTCGGCAGAGTCATGCTCGCGTGCTTTCCGATAGGCTTCGGATAGGCGCAATAATACTTGTAAGGCTTCTTGCTGATGTTCTGCGCGACGAGGCGCGGCGTCAGACTGGAAGGATTGGCCTTCTGCCAATTGTAGACGTCGTATCGGGTCGCCGACGCGGTGAGCGCACCACCCGTTACCGCCCCGACAGTCGACCCGTAATTTGCGCTGAAATAGCTTGCGATATCCCAGACCTTGTTGCCGATATTGCCGGTATGACTGTTGTCGCGCGGATAACCGGGGCTGGAAGCACCGGCCAAGTCCGCATCGCTCATGGCGACCCAACCCTCGCCACCGCCGTTGGCCTCCGCCGCGGCGGTGTTGCCGCTGATCGGGTTCGACGGGCAGGTAAAACTGGCCGGGTCCGTATTGCTGCTGATCCGGTAGACGCGGTTCTTCGTGGTGTTCGAGGCCGGGCAAAAGGTCCCGCCCGCCAGGCAGTCGCTGCCGACATCGAAGCGGGACGCCAGCGCGCCCGCCTCGGGTGAACGCACGCCCGGTTCGGAATCGACGGTTTCGCCGGTGCAGGACGGGTTCGCGACTTCCCAGCCCAAGCTGGTGTTCGGGTTGCCGCCAACCGGCGAGGGATAGGGAAAATCCAGAAATCCGAAAATGCCCGGCGTCAGCGACACCGATTCCGCGTCCGTCGCATCGGGTCCGGCCTTGCTGTTCGGCAGCATGTGCAGCATCACGCCGGTGCCGCGATCGGGCGACGTGCCTGTTGCGTCGTTTGCGCCAAAGTTCGCGTTCGGCACGCAAACCATAAGGGGCGGGACCTTGCAAAAGGCGGATTCGACCGAAGCCATCGCCGACGCCCCGGCCCGCCCCACGATCGCACCGACAATGGGCGTCAGCGCGTAACGCAAGGCGCGCTGGGTTATCGAAACCTGGACAACTTCAGCCTCGGACGAATCGGATGCCGTCAGCGCCACCGGATTGGTGGGCTGATCGTTGACGTAATCCTCCCAGAACGCAAAGCTCACCTGGGTGATGGAACGCGTGTCGCCATCACCATCGTCATCGATGTTAGACAGCCGCGTCTGATTGACGTAAGCGCCGCCCGCCTTTGCGAAATAGTTGTTGACCGCCGCTTGGGCGCGCGTGATCGAATCCGCCTTGCCATCCAACTGGCTCGCCGCCGCCAGCGCTGCCTGGTCGGCCGCGTTCTGCAATTCGGTGTCGAGAGCCATGACGCGGGCATAGTCGAAGCCCACGCCCGCCATGCCGATCAGCCCGAACAGGGAAAGGGCATAAAGCGGGGCGATCGCGCCCGTGTCGTCCTTGCTGAACCTGCGAAAGACCATAGACCTGCGGGCGACCGGCGCCCCTCCTCTATCACTGGGTCTCCGTCGACCGAACCTCTTCGGGCTCCTCCACGTTGCCCTCGCGGTAGTCCTCGATGCCGTTGACGGCCCGTTCGGCGTTTCCTTCCATCGGAGTATCATACTGCGGATCGGGATCGACCACCATGGCCGAGAACGTCATCCGGTTCGCTTCGCCGAAGTCCGCCTCGTCGAGATGGCCGGCGCCTGGGCTGTAGTACGTCGAGCACCCGGCCAGACCCAGCGCCGCCACGGGGACGAGAAGCTTAATATTCATAGCCGGGATCCTTCTGGCTGGCATTGGGCGCAAGCTTGACCGGCTGGTAGTCGTCGCCGACCAGCAGGGTTTCGAGGGTGTCCGGGTTTTTCACCCGCTCGGTCGGCAGGCGGACCTGGTCGGGCCGGATCGGCTTCACCAGGCGCGGCGTGACGACGATCAGCAGCTCGGTCTCGCCCTTCTGGAAGCTGGTCGAGCGGAACAGCGTGCCGAGGATCGGGATCGAGCCGAGCAAGGGCAGCTGGCGCACCGACGTCGTGTACTCCTGCCGCAGCAGGCCGGCGATGGCGAAACTCTGCCCGTCGCGCAGTTCCAGCGTCGTCTTCGCCCGCCGCGTCTGCAGGCCCGGAACCGAGATCCCGCCCACTGTGACGGATGCCGAGGAATCGATCGAACTGACTTCCGGTGCGACGACCAGGTTGATCACCCCGTCGGACAGGACCGTCGGCGTGAAACCGAGGCCGACGCCAAAGGGCTTGAATTCGACCGTGATGGCATCGCCGTCACCTTGCGAAACGGGGATCGGGAATTCACCACCAGCAAGGAACTCCGCCGGTTCGCCCGACAGGGCGACCAGCGTCGGTTCGGCCAGGGTCTTCGACAGGCCCTTGCGCTCCAGCGTATCAAGGTAGGCATCGATGCTGAGATCGCCGATCGAGAAGATCGTGTTCAGCACGCCGTAGGCCCCGCTGACCGCCGCGAGGCCAAGATCGCCATCCGGCGGCGCGATCGACGCGCCGTCGCCGACCGCGAAATTGACATCCTTGCCGATCCCGAAACCGCGCACGCCAAGCTGCTGGCCGATGTTGCGTTCGACTTCGGCGAAGCGCACCTCCAGCATGACCTGCTGGCTGCCGCCGACCGACATCAGGTTGACGACGGAGTCCTTGGCAAAGACCTTGGCGATCTGCACCGCGCGGGCCGCCGCGCCGGCGTCGGACACGGTGCCCGACAGGATGATCTGGCCGCCGGAAATGCGCGCATCGACCTGTTCGCCTGGCAGCAGGTCCGCCATTTCGCGGCGGATGCCGTCGACGTCGGGGCCGACACTGATGTCCATCACCGCGATGACGCGATTGGCCCGGTCATAAAGCGTCAGGCTGGTCGTGCCGGTTGCAAGGCCAAGGACGTAGATCGAGCGATCCGAAATCGGCATGACGTCGGCCACGGCGGGATTGCCGACCATGGCCCTTGCGATCGGGCGGTCGGCGGTGACGACCTCGCTCTTGTTCAGCGAGACTTCCAGCGAACCGGCGTGCAGCCCGGCATCCTGCGCCAGGGCCGGCATCGGCCCGAGGCTGGCGCCCGCCAGGGCGATGGCGATCAGCGATCGTTTCAACATGATCTCAATTCCCCCCAAGACGGTTGACCGAATAATCGGTCACGGCCGTGCCGCGCACCACGGTCATGCTCGGCCCGCTCGGACGCGGGCGCACGACGGGCCCCGACGATGCGGCCGGCGCCGATGGCGCGGGCGGCGCAGATACGTAGACCGGCGCGGGTGCAGGAGCACTGGCCGCCCCGCCGCCGTAATTCCCCCGGATCGGGCTGACATCGCGGGTCAGCACGGCGACATTGGTCGCAACCTCGGTCTGCTCGCCCTTCACGTTGCGCAGGACGACGCTCATCTCGCCCATCTTCTGGGCCAGGGTCAGCTTCTGCGCGCCGTAGAGATCGACGAGCAGCGTGGCCGTGCCGGCAAGGCCGGGCTCGGTCGCCGCCTCGCTCTGCACCGTGCCGATGGCGAGGACCTGCACCGCTTCCATGATCACCTCGGTCACCTTTTCACCGTCGAGATCGCGGGTCAGCAGCACGTCGACGATGTCGGCGGGGCGGACGAAGCCCGACACGGCGTTGTTGGCGTTGATCGGGATCGACATGGCGCGCATGCCTTCGGGCAGCTTGGCCGAAAGGACGGCGCGGCCGCTCAGCTTGTCGGCCAGAATGGGTTCGCCCGGAACGATGGGGCGCAGCGCGACCTGACCGCCCTGCAGCAATTCCTCGACCGAGAAATAGGCGCCGACCGGAACGGCGTTGGCGGGAAAATTCTGAAGCCGGACGTTTTCGGCCGTGAGCGGGCTGCCGAAATCGAGCGGCTGCGTGGCAACGACGATGCGGGCGAGCTGCTCCTGCTGCGCGGCGCGTTCCTGCCGCTCCTCGACCCCCGAGAAATAGGAATTGGCGAGAACCACCGCGACGAGACCCAACCCGACCGCGATCAGGATATAGATCAGGTTTCGACTACCCATTGTTAAACCCCCCGTTCGACCCCGAAAACCTAACAGGTCATCGCCCCTGGGCCAAGCCGTGCCATAACGCACGGAACGAATCTTATCAAATTGAAACAGTTATTTTGTTAACAGCGACAGTCATGATGCTTACGAACCATCAATCAAAAAGGGCCCCGCCGGCTTGCAGCGAGGCCCTTTCGAAGTTCATCAAAAGATACTCTAGATCAGCATTCGTCGCCGGTGCTGCCGGTCTTCGAGGCCGTTGCAGTTGTAGGATTTGCGCAAGCGTACACGTCGATGGCGGCGTTATCGACAGCGCTCTTCACGTTGGCACCCAAGACCAGCGCGGCGGCGCCGATGCCGACGCCGACGACGGCGATGATCAGCGCGTATTCGGCGGCCGAGGCGCCGGCTTCGTCAGCAACGAAATTCTTCAGGAAAGTCTTCATGTCATTCACCCCTAAAACCGCATGACGCACCCATGCGTGTCCAAACCATTCTTCACGAGACCGGCCCGTAATTTCCGGATCCCTTGCGACCGATGAAGAGGAACTTGCGCAACAACCTCAGGTGTTTCGCCGGACGCCCCCGTGTCGGCACCCCCTGAATCTGCGGTTCGGCACCCCGAAAAGCAAACAATTACCAAGTCGTTAAAAAATTCCAGAAAGCACAACGGCTTAGCGAAAATCAAAAATAACGAGTGCCGTCATTTTCGTGTGCGGGGACCGACTCGGCTTTCCGCCGAATCGACAGGCCACTGATTTTCAAGGATAAAGGTTGGCGATACCGGCCGCGAAGGGCCAATTTCGTCGCAGATCGGCACAGAAGCGGCGAAATTAACCGTGAAGACCATCGATTCGGCCATCAAGCGCGGCAGCACGGGCAATATAGGCCCGCGCCCATTCGGGCGTGCTGTGCGGCAGGGCATGGGGCGGGAAAAAGGCCAGTTCCGCGATTTCGCGCCCGTCGGCGCGGGGTGTTGCGGTGACGGCGGTGGCGAACACGGTCACCTCGTTGCGCGCGCCGTGCAGATCGATGGTTTCGGTGTGGACGACCGTCAGCGTCCCGGCCTGGAGGGCGACTTCCTCGGCCAGTTCGCGCCGCGCGGCGGTTTCGGGATGCTCGTCCTTCCTTACCCCGCCCGTCGGTACGTGCCATTCGTGGCTCTTGCGATAGGTATGGCGCACCATCAGCACCGCGCCGTCCGCATCGCGTGCGACGATGGCGCAGCCGCGCAGCGAAGGCTTGCGCCATGCCCACCAGCGTCGCCGGAGCTTTTCGGCCACCCGCAGCAGCAGGCGATGCACCGGCCGCGGCAGCAGGTGGGCCAAGGGGATGTCAGGCAAAACAGGTCACTTCGCCGCGCGCGCGCGACAGCAACCGCGCCACCGGCAGGTCGTTGCCGCCCTTCGCCGCCTCTTCGAAAACGGCCAGCTTGTCCGCCCCGCGGATGACGAACATCAGCGCTTCGGCACTGAGCAGCTTGGGCAGGGTCAGCGTCACCCGGTCGAACGGCGCTTCGGGCGGCAGGGGATCGGGGGTCAGGCGGCGGACCTGGCGGTCGTCGTCCGCCTGCGGATCGGTGTTGGGGAAAAGCGAGGCGATATGCCCGTCGGCCCCCATGCCCAGCCACGCCAGCGCGAAGTGCGGCGGGGCGGCATCCTCGGTCAGTTCGACGATGCCGGCCCCGGTCTCGGCCATCGCCTGCGCCAGCCGCCCATAGTTGCTGGCCGGGTGATCGGTAGGGACGCAGCGGTCGTCGCCGGGCCAGATCTCCAGCCGCGACCAATCAAGGTCGCGTTGTGCCAGTTCGGCCAGGATCGGAAACGGCGTCGATCCGCCCGGAACCGTGATCGCGACCGTGCCTGGCCTCTGGTCGAGGAGATGGCGCAGCCGCTCTGCCAGCCAGTCGGCGATCTCGATGTCGGTGGCGTCGTGGTGAAAGGCGATTTCGGTCAGCATGTCAGAGTCCTGCGGCGGGAGGCGTGACTTGCCCATTTGGGTCTTGCCTCGCGCTTGCCAACCCCGCGGCGGGGCGATCGGTCGCAATCGAACGGGCGCTGGCCGAAAACGTGCGGTCAGGCAGGCAGCACCGGCTCCGGCGCAGGGCGGCGCGTTAGGCGCAGCGCCTTCTGAATCTTCGGTTCTGCCAGAGCCACGGCAAAGGCCACGGCCAGCGCGGCGACGACCGCGAGCACCAGCCCTCCCCCGGACCAGACGACCAGCCGCATGACCGGAAAATGCGTGGCGTAGAGCGGGAACGAGATGCGGCCCAGCCAGATTCCGATCAGCCCCGCCTCGTGCCGCAGGCCACCTACCACGATTAGCGGGCAGGCCACCGCGACGAAAAGGAAATTGTAGAGGATCGACGCGTGGCCCAGCCACATAGCCAGTGCGAAGCTGATGGGCATGAACAGCATCGCCAGCAGTGGCGGCACCTTGACCGGCGGACGGTCGCGCCAGGCACGGTAGAGCACGACGCCAAGACAATAGGCGAAGATGACGCGCGGGAACCCGGCGAGGAAGTTGGCCGGCTTGCCGCCGCCGGGGTTGACCCCGACCTCCATTTGCACGGCGCTGAACGCTAGCCCTGCCAGGAGGGCGATGACCAATACGGCCCTCGTCGACAGACGATGCAGGAGCGCCGCGTGCAGGACGTTGGCGAAAAGTTCGAAGAAGATCGACCACGCTGGCGGATTGAGCGGGTAGGCCTTGTCCGACAGGGCGACGACCGGCAGCAGCAGCAAGTTGGCGACGAACAGCCATCCCGCGAATTCGGGCAGCGTCGGCTTGGCCAGCATCGCCGCCAGCGCGATCACCCCGCCGATGGCGAGCGGAGGCCAGAGCCGGACATACCGCATGGCCAGAAACCTGCGCGGGCCCATGCCATCGCGCAGCGCCGGCTCGAAGGCGCGGGCCATGACATAGCCCGAGAGCACGAAAAAGAAGTCGACCGCGAGGTAGGCATTGCCGAAGCGCACCAGCCCGGGCTGGAAATGCACGAAATGCGTCAGCACGACGCAGATCGCCGCGATCCCGCGCAACTGGTCCAGCCCGGTGAGGCGTGCGTTGGTCATGCGAAGTCGTGTCGTCCCGGCGCGTCCCTCATGGCGCGCCGGAATGCCTAGCACGTGCGGCGCAGAGGGCAAGCGGCGGCCCGGCCCTACGGCCGGACCGCGGGTTTGCCAATCTTACGCGGCGTCGGCCTTGCGGCGGGCCTTCTTGCGCTCGTGCGGGTCGAGGATCGCCTTGCGCAAGCGGATCGACTGGGGCGTGACCTCGACCATCTCGTCGTCGTCGATGTAGGCGATGGCCTGCTCCAGCGTCATGCGCTTGGGCGGGGTCAGGCGGATGGCGTCGTCCTTGCCGGTCGAGCGGAAGTTGGTCAGCTGCTTGGACTTGAGCGGATTGACCTCGAGGTCGTCGGGCTTGGCGTTCTCGCCGATCAGCATGCCCTCGTAGACCTTTTCCTGCGGGGACACGAAAAGGATGCCGCGATCCTCGAGCGCGTTGAGCGCGTAGCCCACCGCCTCGCCGGTGCAGTTCGAGATCAGCACGCCGTTCTGGCGGCCCTCGATCGGGCCCTTGTAGGGGCCGTAGCTGTCGAAGAGGCGGTTCATGATGCCGGTGCCGCGCGTGTCGGACAGGAATTCGCCGTGGTAGCCGATCAGCCCGCGCGACGGGGCGCGGAAGCCGAGGCGGGTCTTGCCCGGGCCCGAGGGGCGCATCTCGGTCATCTCGGCCTTCCGGCGTTGCATCTTCTCGACGACGGTGCCGGAAAACTCGTCGTCGACGTCGATGACGACGTTCTCGTAAGGCTCGGTGCGCTGGCCGTTCTCTTCGAGGAAAAGGACGCGGGGGCGGCTGATGCCGAGTTCGAACCCTTCGCGGCGCATCGTCTCGATCACGACGCCAAGCTGGAGCTCGCCTCGGCCGGCTACCTCGAAGCTGTCCTTGTCGGCCGATTCCGTGACGCGGATGGCGACATTGGTTTCCGCCTCGCGCATCAGGCGGTCGCGGATCATGCGGCTCGTCACCTTGTCGCCCTCGCGGCCCGCGAAGGGGCTGTCGTTGACGGCAAAGCGCATCGCCAGCGTCGGCGGGTCGATCGGCTGGGCGGCAATCGGTTCGGTCACCTGCGGATCGGCGATGGTGTTGGCGACGGTCGCCTTTTCCAGGCCGGCCAGCGCGATGATGTCGCCGGCGCGCGCTTCCTCGACCGGAACGCGCTCGAGCCCGCGGAACGAAAGGAGCTTCGAGGCACGGCCGGTTTCGATGACCTTGCCGTCCATGTCGATGGCGCGGATCGGGTCGTTGGTGCGGATCGTGCCCGACTGGACGCGACCGGTCAGGACGCGGCCCATGAAATTGTCGCGGTCGAGCAAGGTGGCGAGGAAGGTGAACGGCGCGTCGACGTCAAGCCCGGGAGCCGGGACATGATCGCGGATCAGTTCGAACATCGGCGTCAGCGAACCTTCGCGCGCATCGATGTCCTCGCTCGCATAGCCGTTGCGGCCCGAAGCGTAGAGGATCGGGAACTCGAGCTGCTCGTCGTTGGCGCCCAGGTTCACGAACAGGTCGAACACCTCGTCCAGCACTTCGGCCGGACGGCCGTCGGGACGGTCGATCTTGTTGACGACGACGATCGGGCGCAGGCCCAGCGCCAGCGCCTTGCCGGTGACGAACTTGGTCTGCGGCATCGCGCCTTCGGCACTGTCGACGAGCAGGATGACGCCGTCGACCATCGACAGGATCCGTTCCACCTCGGCGCCGAAGTCGGCGTGGCCGGGCGTGTCGACGATGTTGATGCGCAGCCCTTCCCATTCGATCGAGGTCGGCTTGGCGAGAATGGTGATCCCGCGCTCCTTCTCGAGATCGTTGGAATCCATCGCGCGTTCCTCGACGCGCTGGTTGTCGCGGAACGTGCCGGACTGGCGGAACAGCTGGTCGACCAGCGTGGTCTTGCCGTGGTCGACGTGGGCGATAATGGCGATGTTACGCAGCTCGGCGGACATGGTCGAAAGCCTCGGGGTTCGTGTCGGGGTCAGGATGCTTGCACACGCGGGCCTGAATCCGGGGGGCCTCAATCCGTCGACCCTGAATCCGTCAGCCCTGAATCCCCGCGGGGAAGCGCCGCGCGCCCCTAGCCCATATGATGCGGCGCAGCAAGCGCAGAAGCGTTGCAGCCGCGCAACAATGTGTCCTCTAGCCGGTGGAAAGTCACAAACCAAGATTGTCGGGATTCACCCAAAATCGTAGGCTCGAAGTCGGAAAAAAGCGGCGTAAGCACCAAAAACGTTACGGTTTTCGCCGCTTGCAGGGAAGAGGAACGATTACTCATGAAACCGATTCGCGTTGGCCATCTGGCAATCCGTTCGGCACTTTCCGCTGGCACGGCGCTCGTCGCACTCGGTGCGGCGCCTGCGTTTGCCCAGACGCAAGGTGAAATGGGCGCCGGCGATGAACCGGAGTATGCCGCACCTGCGAGCGGACCTGCCGAAGAGGCAGGTGCCGACAGCAACGCGATCATCGTCACCGCGACCAAGCGCGCCAAGACGCTGCAGGACACCCCCGTCGCCGTCACCGTCGCAACTGAGGAACTGATCGAGCGGGCCGAGATCCGCGACCTCAAGGACCTGTCGAGCATCGCGCCCTCGCTGCGCGTCACGCAGCTCCAGTCCAGCGCCAACACCAACTTCATCATCCGCGGCTTCGGCAACGGCGCCAACAACGCCGGCATCGAACCGTCGGTCGGCGTCTTCGTCGACGGCGTCTACCGCTCGCGCTCTGCCGCACGAATCAACGACCTGCCCGACCTGCAGCGCATCGAGGTGCTGAAGGGTCCGCAGTCGACCCTGTTCGGCAAGAACGCCAGCGCTGGCGTCATCTCGGTCGTCACCGCCGAACCGCGCTTCGAATTCGGCGGCGAGGCCGAAGTCAGCTACGGCAATTACAATGCGATCGTCGCCAAGGCCAACGTCTACGGCCCGCTGACGGAAACGATCGCGGCCTCGATCGGCGGAGGCATCAACAAGCGTGATGGCTATGTCCGCGATCTGGGCACCGGTGGGCGCACGAACGAGCGCGACCGCTGGTTCACCCGCGGTCAGCTGCTGTTCGAGCCCAGCGAGCTGATCAAGGTCCGCCTGATCGGCGACTACGAGAAGACCGACGAGAACTGCTGCGCCAACGTCCTCCTGCAACAGGGCGCGCTGGGCGCCGCCATCGTCGCGCCGCCGCCGTTCGGCCTGGGCGCCGGCAATTCGGATCCCGACGATCCCTACGCCGACGTCATCTATTCGAACTTCCCCAGCACCAACGACATCGAGAACTGGGGCTTTTCGGGCCAGGCCGACTTCGGTTTCGGTCCCTTCAACCTGACCTCGATCACCGCTTATCGCGGCGTCGATGCGATCACCAACCAGGACTCGGACTTCACCGGCGCGGATCTGATCAGCCGCAATTTCCAGGACCTGTCGATCCGGACTTTCACGCAGGAATTGCGCGCGACGGCAACGCTTGGTCCGGTCGACCTGCTGCTCGGCGCGTTCTACTTCGATGAAAGCATCGATCAGGCGAACCAGTTGCTCTACGGCGACGACCTGCGGGCCTTTGCCAATTTCGGCATTCTCGGCCTCAGTGGCGGTGCGCTCAGCGTGCCGGGCCTGGAAAGCCTGTTCGGCCGGCTCGTCGGCAACCCCGACGCCTTCACCAACCAGTTCTTCGTCGGCGACCGCGGCCTGACCGAGGCCTACACCCTCGACAACAAGTCGATCAGCCTGTTCGGCCAGATGGACTTCGAGGTGACCGACCGCCTGACCATTACCGCAGGCATGAACTACACGAAGGACAAGAAGACCTTCACCACCGACGTCACGACCACCGACGTCTTTTCGACCCTGAACCTCAGCCAGTTCGTGGCGGGGGCGACCGCGGCGGGCATCTCGCAGACCGTCGGCGGCTTGATCATGGCGCCGGGCGGCTTCGCCACCGCGGAACAGATCGCCGCCTTTGCCGCCGGCAATCCGGAACTCTATCAGCAGATCGCGACCGGGGCCGCCGCGGCCGCCGCGCCGATCGGTCGGCTCAGCCAGCTGCAATACCTGCCGCCCTTCCTCAACGTGCCGAACGCGGTCGAAAGCGGCAAGATCAGCGACGACGACATCTCCGTCACGCTGCGCGCCGCCTACGACGTGTCGGACAGCCTCAACGCCTATGTCACCTACGCCACCGGCTACAAGGCGCCATCGGTCAACCTGTCGCGCGACAGCCGGCCCTTCCCCGGCGACCGGGACGCAATCGTCGCGGCGGGGCTGACCGTTCCGAACCTGACTTACGGCAGCCGCTACGCCGAAGCCGAGGATTCGGAGCTTTGGGAACTGGGCCTGAAGGGCGACTTCGGCGTTGCCAACTTCACCTTCGCGCTGTTCCGTCAGACCATCACCGGCTTCCAGTCGAACATCTTCACCGGCACCGGCTTCTTCCTGACCAATGCGGGCAAGCAGCAAGCCACCGGTTTCGAGTTCGAAGGCAGCGTCCGCCCGGTCGAGCCGTTGCTGCTCGGCATGGCGGTCACCTACCTCGACAGCAAGTACAAGGACTTCCCAATTTCGGGCGTGGGCGACCTTACCGGCTACGACGTGGCCGGCGTGCCGCCGATCTCGGCGACGTGGTCGGCCCAGTACACGCACGAATTCGGCAACGGCAACGAGCTGATCGCGCGCGGCGACTACCACTACGAAAGCGACACCCCGCCGGTCGAGGGCCTGCCCGGCTTCATCTCGCTTGGCCAGGAAGCGGCGATTGCCGCCGCCGCCCAGTTCAAGCGCACGGTAAACGAGGTCAACGCCTCGCTGACCTACGCGATGCAGAACGGGCTTTCGGTCACCGCGTGGGGCCGCAACCTCACCAACGACCGTTACCTGCTGTCGATCTTCGACACGCCGATTCAGCCGCTGAGCATCTCGGGCTACCCGAGCCAGCCGCGCACATACGGCGTGACGGCTCGCTACAAGTTCTGATCGGTCTTTCGAAGGTCTGACAAGCAAGGGCCGCGCTCCCGTCCAAGGGGGCGCGGCCCTTGTGCGTAAGGGCGCCGTCGGGATTGGCAGGCACCGCGGGATCGCCGATAGTTGTTCAGGGGTCACCGGAAAACGGGGGTTATCGAATGAACTGGATGCTGCTGCCTTACGCGCGCTACTTCGATTTCGCGGGCCGTTCGCGGCGGCTGGAATACTGGATGTTCCAGCTCTTCGTGTTTCTGGCGTACATCGCGCTCGTCATCGCGATGATGCTGGCTGGCGGCGGCATCGATTTCGAGGGGGCGGAGGCAGCGCCCGGCCCGCTTCTGCTGATGCTGTTCCTCGTTGCTGCAATCTGGGGCATCGCCACGATCATCCCGGCCTTCGCGCTCACCATCCGGCGCCTGCACGACACCAATCGCTCCGGCTTCTGGATCCTCATCGGATTCGTCCCCATCCTGGGCGGACTGATCCTGCTCTATTTCATGCTGATCGAGGGAACCCGCGGCCCCAATTTCTTTGGCCCCGATCCGAAGGAAGGCCTTCCGCGCGGAGTGTGAGCAGGGGACTGGGTTTACCGTATCTTCGGCCGGAACCCGCGCGACAGCGGCCGGGGCGGCAGCGCCTACGCTGCGTGAGGCTATTAGAGGCTGCGCAAGGCCCGCGCCGGGCGGGCCGAGAGGACGGGTAACGAGGCGAGGCTGGCGGCCAGCACGATCAGAGCTGCCCCGCCGCCAGTAACCGTCAGCACGACGAGCCAGTCGGGCCGGAACGGAAACTCGAACAACCGGTCGATGACGAACCAGCCCGTTCCGGCGCCGATGCCCAGCCCGATAAGGCCGAGGAGAAGCGCGAGAAGCGCATAGCGCAGGACCAGCGCGCCGAGCAGCTGGCCCCGGCTCGCGCCCAGCACGCGCAGGATGACGGTATCGTAGGTCTCCCGCGCCCGCGCAGCCGCCACGGCGCCCAGCAAGACCGCGAGTCCGGCCAGCACGGTAACGCTGGCCGCCGCGAGGATCGCGACCGAAAGGCTCGACAGGATCTCGCGCGCCTGGCGCAGCACGCCGCCGATCTCGATCACCGAACTGGTCGGAAACCACTGCACGAGATAGCGCAGCAGCGCCCCGCCCTGCTGCCCCGGCGGCAGCGAGACGGATGCGGAAAGATTGTGCGGGGCATCGTCGATCGCACCGGGCGAGAAGACGAGGACGAAGTTGAAGCCCATGTCATCCCATTCGATCCGCCGCAGCGACGCGATGGTCGCCTGACGCTCCACGCCCAGCAGCGCGATGGTGATCGCGTCGCCGACCCTGAGGCCGAGCGCGCTAGCAAGGTCCTCGTCCACCGAAACCAGCGGCGGCCCCTTGTAATCGGCAGGCCACCAGCGCCCCTGGGTGACGACATTGCCGTCCGGCAGGTCGGCGGCATAAGTCAGCCCGCGCTCGCCGCGCAGCGCCCAGGCACCTTCGGGAATGTCCTTGAGGTCGCTGACCCAGGTGAGATTGTCCCGCGGCCCGTAGGCGAGGATCGCGCCGCGCAGCGACGGCACCGTTCGCACGTCGGCACCCGGTGCCTTTTCCTGAACTGCCGTGCGGAACGGTTCTGCACGGTCGCGCGGCAGGTCGAGCACGAAATAGTCCGGCGCGCGGGTCGGCACCGTCCCTTCGATATAGGCATCGAGGCTGGTCTGGATCGAGGCGATGGCGGCAAAGGCCGCCAGCCCGAAACCGAGCGCGGTGACCAGCGCCACCGTCGGCGCGCCGGGCCGGTCGAGCGCGGCAACGCCCGTCCGCAGCGCCAGTCCGCCCCGCGTGCGCGGCAATCGCGCCGCCAGCCTGCGCACTGCGATGCCGACCAGCGCCAGCAGCCCGAGCACCCCCGCGGCAGAGGCAAGGAAGGTCGCGGTCAGCAGGCGCTCTTCGGTCGTGGCCAGCGCCAGCGCGACGATGGCGGCCAAACCCGCCCCCACTGGCAGCGCGGCCTTTCGCCACAGCCCGCGCGGCGGCGCGATCCGCGCCCGCAGCAGCGCCATCGCCGTGACCGAGCGGCTTGCCAGGAGCGGCGGCGCGGCAAAGACCAGCGCGACGAGCAAGCCGAAGACCGCCGCACGCAGCAGCGCAACGGGATCGATGACGAAGCCCGCCTCGATCGGCAGGAAACCCTTGAGCAGCAGCGCCAGCCCCGGTACGGCCAGCAGCCCCGCGGCCAGCCCCGCGCCGATGCCGACGAGCGCCGCGACAAAGACCTGCAGCAGGTGGATGCGCAGCACGTCCTTGCTCGTCGCGCCCAGCACCTTGAGCGTTGCGATCGTCCCCCGCCGGCTTTCCAGCCACGAAGAGACCGCCCCGGCGATGCCGATCCCCGCGATGACCAGCGCAGCAAGGCCGACGAGGCCGAGGAACTGGCCCATGTTGCCGGTCAGCCGATCCGCGCCGGGCGAAGCACGATCGCGCGTGCGGCTGGTCCACCCGCCGGTCGGGAACTGCCTGTCGAACGCTTCGACCGCAGCGGAAGGGTCGGCGCCGGGCGGAAGCGCGACGCGGTACTTGGTCTGCGCCATCGAGCCGACCTGCACCAGACCGGTCCGCGCCAGCGTCGCATCGGAGACCAGCACCGGCGCGCCGAGCGCGAAACCCTCGGACAGGCGGTCGGGTTCGTTGCCGATGATCCCGGCGACGCGCACTTGCGCCTCGCCCAGGCGGATCGTGTCGCCGACGGCGACGTCCATCCGGTCGAGCACCCCGCGATCGACCCACGCGCTGCCCGGCGGCGGCGCACCGACCTTGCGGCCATCGGCGAGCGTCAGGCTGCCGTAAAGCGGATAGCGGCCATCCACCGATTTCAGTTGCACGGGCGAAACCGAACCGTTGGCGGCAGATGCCATGGCCTGCATCCGCATCCCCGAGGAGACGCGACCGAGCGAGGCAATCGCGGCCATCTCCTCTCGCGACGCGGCGCGGCCGTAGACGCCGAACTCGATGTCGCCGCCCAGGATCGCCTGCCCGCGATCGGCCAGTTGCGTCCGGATCGCCGAATCCAGCGTGCCGATCGCCGCGAGCGCGCCCGAGCCGAGGAACAGGCAGACGACCAGAAGCCGCAGCCCCCGAAAACGCCACGAAAAATCGCGCAGCGCCAGCCGCAGGGCGACCCGCCAGCCTTGGCGCGCTGGCTGCATCAGGCGAGCCGGTCCGACACGATGCGTCCGTCGGCCATCTCCAGCACGCGCTCGCACCGTTCGGCCAGCGCCGGATCGTGGGTGATCAGGAAGAGCGTCGCTCCGCTCGCGGCGCGGCGGGCGAACAGCAGGTCGACGATCTGCGCCCCGGTCTCGCTATCGAGGTTGCCGGTCGGCTCGTCGGCGAAAAGAAGCTGCGGATCGGGAGCGAGCGCGCGGGCAATGGCGACGCGCTGCTGCTCGCCGCCCGAAAGCTGCGCCGGGTAGTGATCGAGCCGGTGGCCGAGACCGACCGCCGCCAGCTCCTCTGCCGCCCGCTCGAACGCACGGTCGCGCCCGGCCAGTTCCAGCGGGGTCGCGACGTTTTCCAGCGCCGTCATCGTCGGCAGGAGATGAAAGGCCTGGAGCACGATGCCAATCCGCCCGCGCCGCGCCCGCGCCAGCGCATCTTCCGACAGGCCCGAAAAGTCCTCCCCCGCCACGACGAGGCTGCCGCCGCTCGCCCGCTCCAGCCCCGAAAGCAGCGCCATCAGCGAGCTCTTACCCGAACCCGACGGGCCCAGCAGGGCGACCGTCTGGCCCCCCGGCACGACGAGATCGATGCCCCTCAGGATCGATACGGGCGCGGACGTGCCGCCCAGTTCGAGCCGGAGATCGTTTGCGGTGATGGCGGGAACGGAGCCGTGAGGGGAGCTTTGCATGCCGTGGGCAAGATTGGCATGAAGCGGCCACGATACAAGGAACCGGTCAGCGATGAATTCTTTGATTCTGTCACGATGTCTGCAAAAAAGTGCCTTGCTGGGCGCGGCCCTGCTGCTCGCCGCCTGCGGCCAGGGCGATGCCGGCGGCGCAGCGGCGAAGACGTCGTCGACCGGGACCGATGCGCCGGTCGGTCGCCCGGTCCTCGTGCTGGCGCTCGGCGACAGCCTGTTCGCGGGCTATAACCTCTCCCGCTCCGAGGCCTATCCGCAGCAGCTGGAACTTGCACTGCGCGACAAGGGGCTGAACGTGCGGGTGCAGAACGCGGGCGTTTCGGGCGACACCACCGCGGCGGGGCGGCAGCGGCTCGCGTTCGTGCTCGATTCGATGACGACGAAACCCGATCTCGCCCTCGTCGAGTTCGGCGGCAACGACATGCTGCGCGGCCTGCCCCCGGCGGAGGCGAGGAAAAACCTGGAGGCGATCGTCGCCGAACTGGACCGGCGCGACATCGAAGTCGTGATCATGGGCATGCGCGCCGCGCCGAACCTGGGCAGCCGCTACGTTTCCGAATTCGATGCGATCTACCCGGATCTCGCCGAAAAATACGATGCGGAACTGGTGCCGTTCTTCATCGAGCCGCTGATCTTCAACCGCTCGCTGGTGCAAAACGACCAGATCCACCCGACGGCAGACGGCGTGAAGGCGATGGTGGAACACTCGGTCGACGATATCGCAGAGGCGCTGGAGTGACCGCCCCGCCAGCCTAGTCGAAGCGCTCCGCCTCCCCGCCCGCCACGCGCCAGGCGGAGGGACGCTCGGGCAGGCTGGCGAACGGCTCGACCTCGGTTCCGGTCATCCATACCTGCGCGCCGGTTCCGGCGAGGCGTTCGTACAGCACCGCGCGGCGGACCGGGTCGAGGTGCGCGGCCACTTCGTCAAGCAGGAGGACGAGGGGACGCGACCCCGCGGCAAGCCCGGCATGGGCCAGCGTCATCGCGATCAGCATCGCCTTCTGCTCGCCGGTCGAACATTCGGCAGCCGCGCGTCCCGTCCCCGCCATCGTCACGGCCAGGTCGTCGCGGTGCGGCCCGGCCAGCGTGCGCCCGGCGGCCCGGTCGGCGGCACGACCCTTCAGCCACAGCGCGGCCAGTTCTTCGGCATCGGCCGGCGCGGCGGGCGATACGCGGAGGTCGGGCCGGGCAAAGGGCGCCTCGGGCAAGGTGGCCAGTTCTTCGCGCAGCCGCTCGACAGTCAGGGCGCGGGCACCGGCGACGGCGGCGCCGGCTTCGGCCATTTCGCGTTCCAGTGCATCCAGCCATTGCGAATCGGGGCGAGCATCGCCGCCCATCAACCGGTTGCGTTCGCGCAGCGCCTTGTCATAGCGAGCCGAATGGACGGCGTGGGCCGGATCCTGCGCCAGCACCATGCGGTCGAGAAAACGCCGGCGCCCGCCCGCGCTGTCGGTGAAGAGCCGATCCATCGCCGGGGTCAGCCAGCCGACGCTGAGCCATTCGGCCAGCCGTGCGGCAGGAAGCGGCGCGCCGCTGGCCTGCACCACGCGCCGGCCGGGGCTTTCCACCCGCATCGCCGTGCCGATCCGAACCGGCGTCACCCCGCTTACCAGATCCGCCCCCACTGCAAATCCGCCATGCGCCACTTCGCGAGCGATATCGGACAGTTGCGCCCGCCTCAGCCCCCGACCCGGCGCGAGCAGCGACAGCGCCTCCAGCACGTTCGTCTTGCCTGCACCGTTTGCGCCGATCAGCAGGTTGAACCGCCCCGCCCCCTCCAGCCGGGTGGCGGCGTGATTGCGGAAATCGGCAAGGCGGATGCGGTCGAGGACCATGGGCTGCGCTTAGGATCGAGAGAGGGACACGGCAAAGCGAAAATGACTATGCCGAAATTTGGCAATTTTCCCCGATGATTGGGATATTATCGTTTATCGACATGACTGCGAAAATTGCAAGTCATTGATTTTTGTTCGTTTTCGAAACTGGCACGGTCTCTGCAACGTATCCTGCATGAACGGCCGAAGGGCCGCTCGAACCAGAAAAAGGGGACATACCATGGAAAAGATTTCGAACGCCGTTTCGCAGATGACCGCCGGTCTCGCCGCCATCGCGCTGACCTTTGCCGCCATTGCGGTGACCGTCGCCCCGGTCCAGCCGGTCGCGCCGCTCGCCTCGCAGCAGGAGATGTCGGCGTGAACCAGGTCACCACCCAATTCCGTCTCGACAAGCAGAACGCCAAGCTCATGGGCGTCTGCGCCGGGATCGCCGACTATTTCGGCGTGGACGTCACGCTGGTCCGCGTGCTCTGGGTCGTCGGCACGCTGGCCGGTTTCGGCTCGCTGCTGCTGATCTACCTGCTGGTGGGCCTGATCGCGAAGTGAGCGGTCAGGCCCCGCGGGGCTGTTTGGCGAAGGGGGAGAAATCGGTGTCGGTATCGAACACCTCGACCCCTTCGCGCCGCTTGAGGAAGCCGACCACGACATAAGTCGCCGGTGTCAGGAGCGCCTCCCACGCCACTTTGAGGAACCACTGGGTCAGGGCGACCCACATCACTTGCTCCGCCGTCCAGCCAACAGTGCCGAGGAAGGCCAGCGGGTAGAAGATCGCGCTGTCGACCCCCTGCCCCACGACGGTCGAGCCGATCGTCCGGCTCCACAGGGCCTTGCCCGCGGTCCACACCTTCATCCGTGCCAGAACGTACGAATTGACGAATTCGCCGGCCCAGAACGCAATGATCGAGGCCCCGGCGATGCGCCACGCCTGGCCGAAGACATTCTCGTAATCGGACTGGAACGGCCATCCGTCCGCCGGCGGCAGGGCGACGACGATTTCCGCCATCACCACCATGAAGATCAATGCGCCAAAACCGGCCCAGATGCAGCGGCGGGCACGGGCATAGCCATAGACCTCGGTCAGCACATCGCCGATGACGTAGGAAACCGGGAAGAACAGCACCCCGGCCCCGAAGTACCATTCGCCAAACACGGGCAGGTCCACGACCGCGCGTTTCGACGCGCCGATGATGTTCGAAAGCAGCAGGACGGTGACGAAAGCCGCCATGACGAAATCGAAATAGCGGAAGACGCGGCGCCCGGCCGCGCTCCCGTCCAGGCGGGCGGCGTGGTGGTGGCCGTAGTCGGCCGGCGGGCGGGCTGGTTCGGGGTCGCTGTCCACGAAGCGGTGCCTATCGCGATTTGCGGCCCGCGAAAAGATCGCTATGGCGACCGGCACGCGCCCTTAGCTCAGCTGGATAGAGCACGGGACTTCTAATCCTGAGGCCGCAGGTTCGACTCCTGCAGGGCGCGCCAATCCTCAGATCGCCGCGATCGGCCGACGCTGTCGCCCCATCGCGATGAACGGCTGCTCGACATAGCGGTGCACCAGCGCGGCGACGCCGATGGTGCCTGCGCAGCCGACGAGCACGAACAGCAGCGGCGATACCGCGGCCAGGGGAATTAGCGGGATGAGCAGGATGCCCTGGAACAGATAGACCGAGTAGCTGATCGATCCGAACCAGACGAGAACCGCGTTGGCATGGGGACGAACGATGACCGCCCCGGCAAAGATAATGATCGGCAGCGCCGTCGAAAGACGACGCGATACGTCGTTGAACAGCGGCGGGCTGTTGACGCCCGTGCCGTGCTGGAACGCGATGGCGACGAGGAGGACAGTGGTGAGCACCGCCCATGTCCGCGCCGAACCATCCTCTTCGGCCATGCGCAGCAGCGCGCCGCCGGCAAAGCAGGCGTAGTAGAGGAACCGGTTGTCGCCGTAGCTCGCATGGTAGAGCAGCAGCAGCGCCAGCATGCCGACGACCCGCGGATTGCGCAGCTGGCCGAGCGCGAAAAGCACCATCGCCGCCGCGTAGAAGCCCAGTTCATAGCTGAGCGTCCAGTAAGCGCCATTGAGCGACGGAATGCCGAGCGGGCGCGCCATCATGGCCAGATCGGCCAGGATCGTCGCCGGCTGCGCTCCGCCAGCAAGCACGACGGCGACCGCTACCGACAGCCAGAGCGCCGGGCAGAGCCGAAACACGCGCGAGCGCACGAACTGGGCGACGCTGTCCCAGCGGCCGAACGGGATGACGAAACCGCTGATCATAAAGAACAGGACGATGCCGAACCGGCCCAGGTTCACGTGTGCGAACAGCCATGGGTAGACGACTTCGAGCGAATGCTGGGCCAGCACCAGCAATGCTGCAATGCCGCGCAATCCATCGATATAGCTGACCCTGCCGTTCATGGACGCGGCGCTTAGCTTGGGGCGGACCTAGGCTCAAGCGTGGTGAGCGACGACACATTCGCTGCAATGATGGCATGGCGGCCATGGCGAGAGGCTTGGCCTTGACGGACGGTGCGCCGCTAGGACGTTTCCTGTCGAGAACCGGTCCGAATCGGCACTTAAGCAAAAAATCCTGGCTAAGCCATTAACCATGAAACGCTTCGGTCAAGCCCCGTTTTCTGTCGTTTCATCGCCTGTCCCGCTCGATTCGCCTTGGTTAATCGTCTCGACGCCGGAAACCTTTTCGGCGATGGCGGATTTTAACGGACAAGTAACGAATGCATGAGGTGTTGAAATGTTCACTCCCAGCTATCGCAGCAGTTCGCCCGACAGGTGGACCCTTCCGCGTCCCTTTTCCGATGCATCGCAGCGCTATCACAAGTTCGGCGCACTGCAGCCGATGGATCCGCCCAGCTTCTGGGAACGCCTGATTCGCGGCTGATCGGATTGGCCCCCAAACCTTGCTGCACTGCAAAAACGATTGGCCGTCCGGGGTTTTCTGGGCGGCCTTTCGCGTTCATGGCCATGCAAGGTGGCAGTGCATCAACTCTCGCGCGCCATCCTCTCCAGCTTGACGTAGTCGATCTTGCCCGTTCCCAGAACTGGCAGCGCCTCGACCACGCGGATTTCGCGCGGGATCATCAGTTCGGCCACGCCGTTCGCCTTGCCCCATTTCTGCAAGGCCCGGGCATCGGCGCCGGTGGCCGTCGTGTAGAGGACAAGCTGTTCGCCCTTTTTCGCATCGGGGCGCGTGACCACGGCGCTCTGCGCTTCGGGCCAGACCTGCGCGGCATGGCCCTCGACGGCGGGCAGCGAGACCATTTCCCCGCCGAGCTTGGCGAAACGCCTGGCGCGGCCGCGGATCGTGACGAAGCCTTCGTCGTCGATGGTGACGATGTCGCCGGTGTCGTGCCAGCCGCCGTTCGGCGGTGCCAGCACGCCCGGCGCGGCGGCCAGGTAGTAGCCCGCCATCACGTTCGGCCCGCGGATAAACAACCGTCCACCTTCGTCAATGCCCGGCACCGGCTCCACCCTCGCCTCGATCGCGGGCAGCAGGCGGCCGACCGTGCCGGCGCGAAAATGCATCGGCGTGTTGACGGCAATGACCGGCGCCGCCTCGGTCGCGCCATAGCCTTCTAGGATGCGCAGCCCGAACTTGTCGGCATACGTGCGACGGGTCTCGTCGCGCACCTTCTCCGCGCCGGCAAAGACGTAGCGCAGCGAATAGAAATCGTAGGAATGCGCCATCCGCGCGTAGCCCGACAGGAAGGTGTCGGTGCCGAACATGATCGTCGCGTTTGCGTCATAGGCCAGCGCCGAAACGATCCGGTAGTGCAGCGGGCTGGGATAGAGCACCGTCCGGATCCCGTTCAGCACCGGCAGCAGCGTTCCTCCGGTCAGGCCGAAGCTGTGGAACACCGGCAGCGCGTTCAGCACCACGTCGCTGGCGTTGAAATCGATCCGGGCGGCGAGCTGCGCGCAGTTGGCGAGCAGGTTGCGGTGAGTCAGCACGACGCCTTTCGGCACGCCCTCGGACCCGCTGGTGAACAGGATGACGGCGGGACTGTCGGGCGATATGCCGAGCCGGGCGTGCCGCCGCTCGACGCGGTCCACGGTCAGCAGCGACCAAAGCTTCTCGTCCGGCTCGATCGTGGCCGCCACGTCCTCGAGATAGCGGATGGCGATGCCCTCACCCTCCAGCGCCACGATCGCGCCGTCCAGCTTCGCCTGCTCGACGAAGGCGCGAGCGGTGACGATGGTGCGGATTCGGGCGGTGGCGCAGGCGGATTTCAGGTTCGCTTCACCCGCCGTGAAATTCAGCATGGCCGGAACGCGGCCCGTGGCCTGCAATCCGAAGAAGGCGACCGCGACGCCGTTGACGTTGGGCATCAGAACGCCGACCGCCTCGCCCACGTCCGTCCCCTGCGCCAGCCGCTTGCCGAGCAGCGACGCGCCGACGATCAGCTTGTCGAAGGACAGCGCGTTGCGCGTTGCGTCTTCCACCACCAGCGCGCCGCCGCCGTGCAGTTCGCGCGCCTCGCACAAGGCGGCGAAGAGCGTGCGCGACACGTCGGTCGTGTCGAAGATCATGCCGCTCATCTCGTCGTAAAGCCGCCGCCCGGCGATGGCGCGGCGTTCGCGCGCGCTCATCTCGCCCTCTATGGCGAAGCGGCGTTGCGGCAGGACATCGATGGTGATCTTCGGAAACCAGCGGCGGCGGACCTTGCCCTTCATCCGGCTGAACATCGAATATTGCGGCCCGTCCAGTCGCACCGGGACGATCGGCGCATCGGCCTTGTCCGCCACCATGCCGGGGCCGTCGAACACCTTCATCAGCGCGCCGGTGACGGTGATGCGGCCTTCGGGAAAGATCACCAGCGTCCGCCCCTCCCGCACCGCCTTCACCATCGCCTTGGCCGACATCGGGTTCGTCGGGTCGACCGGGAAGATCTCGAACAGCTTGAAGAACGGCTTCAGCCACAGGTTGCGCGCGATGGCGGTGTGGACGGCGAAGGTCGGCTTGCCGGGCAGGAACGCGCCTAGCAGCACGCCGTCGAGGAACGACAAGTGGTTGACCACCACCACGGCCCGTTCGCCCGGCTTGGGCATGTTCTCGATGCCGTTGACCTCGACGCGATAAAGCGTGCGCAGGACGAAGGCCATGACCTGCTTGAACAGGTATTCGGGCAGCAACCAGATCGAGATCGCCGCCATCACCAGCGTCAGCACGCCCAGCACGCCCATCAAGGCGGGAACGTCGAGGCCGGCGGCGAGCAACCCGGTCATCACCGCGACCAAGGCCACGGTCACCCCCGCGTTGACGATGTTGTTGGCCGCGATGACGCGCGAGCGCTGATCGGGATCGGAATGAACCTGCAGGATGGCGTAAAGCGGCACGATGAACATGCCGCCCGCCAGCGCGATCACCGCGAGATCGAACAGGATGCGCCACGACCCGGGCGCGTCGAGGAATTGCCGGATGGTGGCGCCCGGCACGCCCGGACCGTAACCGCGGGTGGAGAAGAACAGGTCGATCAGCCCCAGCGCGAGCAGAACGGCGGAGACTGGCACGAAGCGGGCGGAAACCTCCCCCTTCAACAGCCGGTTGACCAGCAGTGAGCCAAGCGCGACGAACAGCGAGAAGACGATCAGGAACAGCGTCACCACCTCCTGCCTCGCGTTCAGGGTGCCGCTGACCAATGGCGCGAATTCGGACACGATGACCGCGCCGCAGGCGAAGAACCAGCTGATGCCGAGAATCGCCAGCCAGACCCCGCGCCCGCCCCTTGCGATGGAAAGGATATGCACCGTCGCGCGCCACAGGTTGCGATCGACGCGGTGCGGCGCCCGGATCGGCGGGGCGGAGGGAACGGCGAAGGCGGCGATCAGTCCGACGAAGGCGAGGCCGGTGGCGATGAGCCCGCTTTCCCACGGCGGGACCAGCCCCGCCAGCAACTGCCCGCCCAGGATCGCGACGAAGGTGCCCGCCTCGATCAGGCCGGTGCCGCCCATCACCTCGCCCCGGCCCAGATGCTGCGGCAGGATCGAATACTTGACCGGGCCGAAGAAGGTCGAATGCACGCCCATGCAGAACAGGGCTAGAAGCAGGACGGGGATGGACTGGAACCAGAACCCCGCCAACCCCAGCCCCATGATCGCGATTTCCGCCGCCTTGACCCAGCGGACGAGCCTTGCCTTGTCTATCGTGTCGGCAACTTGCCCGGCCACCGCCGAAAACAGGAAGTAGGGCAGGATGAAAAGCCCGGTCGACACCGTCGCCAAGATCTCCGCCTTGCCGGGCTCCGCGGCAAAGACGGTGAAGCTGGCAAGGAACAGCAGCGCGAACTTCAGCAGGTTGTCGTTGAAGGCACCCAGGAACTGGACCGCGAAGATCGGTCCGAACCGGCGCTTGGCCAGCAGTGACAGGTCAGGCGCGGCCATCGATCCCCCTCTCGGCAGTGCGCGGATACGGGCATGGTTAGGTCATGTCCGGCAATCGCGCTAGCCGGTCATGGGTTAAGGCGCTGTGAGCCCGGCGCGTTGAGTGTGGGACGGTCGCGTCAGCGGCACGCCTCGACCCATTCGGCGGAACTGTGTCGCCCCCGCACAGATTGCCCCTCCATGACGGTCCGCGACAGGCGGACGACACGAAGGGATGATGACATGAAAAAGGCAATTGCGGCCATCGCTGCCGCCACCGCCCTGATGATGCCCGGCATAGCCATGGCCAACCACCCGACGGGTGACGGCCCCGGAGGCATGGTCAATCAGGCCAACCCCGACGGCTTCAAGAACAAGGGCCTTTGCCAGTCGGCCCTGTCCCAGGAAATCAGCCGCCAGCGCGGCGACGTGGATGCCCGCGTCGCGGCGAACGCTGACCTGACTACCGCTGAATTCCAGGCCGCGATGCTGGCCCGCTTCACTTGCGCCATGGATGTCGAGGCCGGTGTCTACCGCGTCTACCTGAGTGCCGACGTCAACGGCTGACGGGAGCCTGACTTTTACTACGCCGCTCGCTTCCGCAGGGAAACGGGCGGCGCTTTACGTCATTTCATCAGCACCAGTTCCTCGGCCATCGACGGATGCAGCGCGACGGTCGCGTCGAAGTCCGCCTTGGTGAGACCGGCGCGCACCGCGATGGCGGCGGCCTGCAGGATTTCCGGCGCCTCCGGCCCGATCATGTGCAGGCCCAGCACCCTGCCCGAAGGCTCCTCGCAGATCAGCTTGTAGAGCCCGCGCTCGGCCCGGTTGGCGAAGACGTTCTTCATCGGTCGGAAGTCGGACGAATAGACGCGGATGTTCCCGTAGCTGTTCCGCGCCTCGCCCTCTGTCAGCCCCACGCCCGCCAGCGGCGGCTGCGAAAAGACCGCGCTCGGCACGCAGCTGTGGTCGACCTTGGTGGGCTTGTCGCCGAAGACGGTGTCGGCAAAGGCCTGCCCCTCGCGGATCGCGACCGGGGTGAGCTGTACCCGGTCGGTGACGTCGCCGACGGCATAGATGCTGTCGCAGCTCGTCTTCGAATATTCGTCGACCGGGATTTCGCCCTTTTCGCCCAGCGCGATGCCCGCGGTCTCCAAGCCCAGGCCGGCGGTGTTCGGCTTGCGACCGGTGGCTACCAGCACCTGGTCCGCGACGATCGGATCCTGCCCTTCCAGATGGACGTCGAGCGCACCGTCCTCGCGCCGTTCGATCTTCTGGAACGGGCAATGGAACTTGTATTCGATGCCCCGGCTCATGGTGATCTGCAACAGCCGGTCGCGCAAGGCTTCGTCATAACCGCGCAGGATCACGTTCGACCGGTTGACCACCGTGACGTGGCAGCCCAGCGCGTTGAAAATTCCGGCGAATTCCAGCGCGATATAGCCTGCGCCGGCGATCACCAGGCGCTTGGGCAGCTTGTCGAGATGGAACACCTCGTTCGAGGTGATGCAGTGTTCGGACCCTTCGAACTCGGGCACGAAGGGCCAGCCGCCGACCGCGACGAGAATGTATTTCGCCGCCACCTCGCGGCCCGACGCGAGCTTGACCGAATGCGGGCCGGTCACCGTTGCCCGTTCCATGATCCGCTCGACCTTGTGGCTTTCGAGCGTTTTTTCGTAGAGCCCGTTCAACCGGTCGACATCGCGCAGGACATGATCGCGCAGGCGCCCCCAGTCGAACGAGGCGCCCTCGAACGACCAGCCGTAGTTTTCCGCGTCCTCGAGGTCCTCGGCGAAGTGGCTGCCGTAGACGAGCAGCTTCTTGGGCACGCAGCCACGGATGACGCAGGTGCCGCCGACGCGGTACTCCTCGGCAACCGCGACTTTCGCGCCGTGCGCCGCCGCCACCCGCGATGCGCGGACGCCGCCGGAGCCTGCCCCGATCACGAAAAGGTCGTATTCGTATTCGGGCATGCCTTACTCCTAGCGTCGCGTCCGCGTGATCGTGCCCGACCCAGATAGGCCGCAGGCCCGCTGGCGCAAGGCGGCGGAGCGTACAGGTTTCAGTCCTTGAGCCCCGCCGCCGCCAGCAGCGCCTCGGTGCTCGGATCGAAACCCGCGCCCGCTCCCGCCGCGATCTGGTTGGCGATCTGCTTGCCCAGTTCGACGCCGAACTGGTCGAAGGGATTGATCTCGATCAGGACGGCGTTGGCGAACGTGCGATGTTCGTGAAACGCGATCAGCGCGCCCAGTGTTGCCGGGGTCAGCGCCTCGCACAGGATCGTCGCCGACGGGCGGTTGCCCGGATAGGCGCGGGCGGCATCGATGCTGTCCTTCCCCGCCATCAGCGCCGCCCCTTGCGCGAAACAGTTGGTCAGCAGGATCGTGTGATGTTCGGGATCGAGGTCGTGACCAGGGGCCTTCACCGCGATGAAATCGACCGGCACTTCGACCGTGCCCTGGTGCAGCAGCTGGAACACAGCGTGCTGCGCGTCGGTGCCCGTCCCGCCCCAGGTGATCGGCGCGCTGGGCCGGTGGAGCGGCTTGCCGTCGGCGGTCACCGACTTGCCGTTCGATTCCATTTCCAGCTGCTGCAGGTAATCGGGAAACAAGGCCAGCCTCTCGTCGTAGGCGAAAGTCGCCCGCGTCTGGCAGCCACGCAGCTGCACGTACATCAGGTCGGCAAAGGCGGCGCGCAGCGGCAGGTTGGCGAAGCCGTCGGTATCGGCAAAATGCCGGTCGACCGCCACAGCCCCCTCCAGCATCGCGGCAAAGCCGTCCCAGCCCAGCGCCATCGCCACCGGGAAGCCGATCGACGACCACAGCGAGTAGCGCCCGCCGACGCTTTCGGAGAAAGGCAGGACGCGGGTTTCGTCGACGCCCCACTCCACCGCCCTGTCCGGCGCGGCGGTCAGGGCGACGACCCGGCCATAAGGATCGGAAACACCCGATTCCTCCAGCCACTGAATCGCGCTGGCGGCGTTGGTCATCGTCTCGATGGTGGTAAAAGTCTTCGATGCGACCGCGATCATCGTCTTTGCCGGGTCGCATGCCTCGAACGCGGCTTCGAGCGCGTTGCCGTCGATGTTCGAGACGACATGAACGTCGACCGGCGCGCGCCATTCCGCCGTCGGCCGGGCCAGCGCGTCGATCGCCAGCGCCGGGCCGAGCGCGGAGCCGCCGATGCCGATGTGGATCAGATGCCTGACCTCTCCCAGCATCCCCTCGTGAATAGCCTCGACCAGCCCGCGCATGCGCATGTGCAGGACATCCGCCTCGGCCACGCTGGCATCGGCGCCGATGCCGCGCTGGGCGGTGTGCTCGGCCGCGCGGCCCTCCGTCGGATTGGCGATCCCGCCGCTCAAAAGCACCTCGCGCGCGCCGTCGAACCCGGCGTCGCGGGCCAGCCCCTCGAACCCGGCGACAAGCGCGTCGGACAAGTGCGTCTTCGACCAGTCGAACAGGATGTCGCCGCCCGGGATCGCCAGCGTTCCGGAAAATCGCCGCACCCGGTCGTCATCGGCCGCGAACAGGTCCTGCAAGGTTTGCCGCGGCATGGCGGCAAGGTCGCTCCAGCGGGCGTCGGTATCGGTCATGGGGGCGTGCGGGTCCTTCGTTTCGCTTTGCAACACCGGCCTAGTGCCCTATGCCGCCGGGCGATACCAGTAGGCACGGACGAAAGCCTTTTAATGCGATTCAAGCTTGGCAGGAAACACGACCTCGCGGCGCAGGACACCCCCGGCGCGCCCGCCACGAAGGAGAAGAAGGAAGACAGCTTTCCCGTCTTCCTGCTGAAGCTGGCACTGGTCGTCTTCATCTTTCGCAGCTTCGTCTTCTCGCCATTCTCGATCCCGTCGGAATCGATGCTGCCGCGGCTGCTGATCGGCGACTACCTGCTCGCGTCGAAATGGTCCTACGGCTACACCCGCTATTCGCTGCCGTTCGACCTGCCGCTGATTCCGGGGCGGATCATGGCCAGCACGCCCGATCGCGGCGACGTCGTGGTGTTCAAGGCCCCGCCGACGCAGAAGCTCGACTACATCAAGCGGGTCATCGGCCTGCCCGGCGACCAGATCCAGATGCAGGGCGGCGTGCTGTTCATCAACGGCGCCCCCGTGCCCAAGGAGCGGATCGACGATTTCGTGCAGCCGGTGACGCAGAACATGATCGATGCCGCGGCGCTCGACGGGCGACCGAGCCCCTGTGCCGGCGCGCAGTTCGAGGACCGCGACATCGACGCCAACCTGTCGTGCCGCTACCCCCGCTACCGCGAGACCCTGCCCGAGGGGGTGCAGTACGAGGTGCTGGACCTGACCACCACGCCGCAGGACGATACCCCGGTCTTCACCGTGCCCCAGGGCCACGTCTTTATGATGGGCGACAACCGCGACAATTCCGAGGACAGCCGCTTCCCGGCCGAAGTCGGCCGCGGCATCGCGATGGTGCCGATGGAGAACCTCGTCGGCCGGGCCACGGTAATGATGTGGTCGACAGACGGCTCGGCGCAGTGGCTGGCTCCGTGGACATGGTTCACCGCCGCGCGCTGGAACCGCATCGGCGGCACGTTCTGATCGCCATGACGCTGCACGAAGATACGCTCGACTGGCTGGCCCGGCAGGCGGGGCGGCCACCCGGCGACATGGCGCTCTGGCTGGAGGCGCTGACCCACGGCAGCACCGGCGACGATTTCGACTACCAGCGGCTGGAGTTCCTGGGTGACCGGGTGCTCGGCCTCGTCATCGCCGAATGGCTGTACGAGCGCAACGACGCCGCCGAAGGCAAGCTGTCGCAGCGCCTCAACGTGCTGGTCAGCCGCGAAAGCTGCGCGCAGATCGCCCGGCAGATCGACCTGCGCAGCCACATGCGGCTGGGCAAGCAGGCGCGGGCCGACGGCGGTCTCGAGAGCGACAACATCCTGGGCGACATCATCGAATCGCTGATCGGCGCCTGCCTGCTCGATCACGGCTTCGATACGGCGCGGGGCATGGTGCGCAACTGGTTCGGCGACGCGGTCGAAGGCCGCGCGGGACAGAAGAAGCACCCCAAGTCGGCGCTGCAGGAATGGGCGGCCGGCAATCGCCGCAAGCCGCCCGAATACGAACTGGTCGACCGTTCCGGCCCCGACCACGCCTCGCGCTTTACCGTGAAGGTCAGCGTCAAGGGCGTGGGCGAGATGACCGGCGAAGGCGACTCCAAGCAACAGGCCGAAACGAACGCGGCGCAGAGGTTTCTCGATGAACATGGATGAAGACGCGGGCGAACCGGTGAACGAGGCGACCCGCTGCGGCGTGGTCGCGGTGATCGGCGCGCCGAACGCGGGCAAGTCGACGCTGGTCAACGCGCTCGTCGGCCAGAAGGTGGCGATCACCAGCCCCAAGGCGCAGACGACGCGCGCACGCCTGCTCGGCATCGCCTTGCATGGCGAGGTGCAGATCGTGCTGGCCGACACCCCGGGGATCTTCGCGCCCAAGCGCCGGCTCGACCGGGCGATGGTGTCGGCCGCCTGGGAAGGCGCGGAGGCTGCCGATGCGATCATGCTGGTGGTCGACAGCGTGAAGCTGCGCCGGCACGAGCTGGAACCGCTGATCGAGACGCTGTCGCACCGCAAGGAGCGCAAGCTGCTGGTGCTCAACAAGGTGGATGTCAGTCGCAAGGACGAACTGTTGACGCTCGCGCAGGACCTTTCGGCCAAGTGCGACTTCGCCGAGGTGTTCTTCGTCTCCGCCCTCACCGGCGACGGCGTGCCGGATTTGAAGGCGCACCTCGCCTCGCTGATGCCCGCAGGCCCGTGGCTCTATCCCGAAGACCAGGTGTCCGACGCGTCGGAGCGCCTGCTCGCCGCCGAAGTCACGCGCGAGCAGCTCTATCTCCAGCTGCGCGACGAACTGCCCTACGACAGCGCGGTCCGGCCAGAGGCCTACAAGGAAAACACCGACGGTTCGGTCGAGATCCGGCAGCAGATCGTCGTCGGTCGCGACACGCAGAAGGCCATCGTGCTGGGCAAGGGCGGATCGCGGATCAAGGCTATCGGCGAGGCGGCTCGCAAGGAATTGTCAGAACTTCTCGGGCAGAAGGTCCACCTGTTCCTCCACGTCAAGGTGGAGGAGAACTGGGCCGACAACCGGGAGTTCTATGAGGTGCTGGGACTGGACTGGGTCAAGTGAGCGAAGCGGCGACGGAGGCCGCCGCGCCATCCGAAGTCCGCTTCGAGATTACGCCGCAGCAGTCCGTGGACGCGGCGCAGGCCGCGCACGCCCGTGCGGTCGGCAGGATGTCGTTCTTGACCTGGATACCGCTGGGCGGCGCGCTCGCCGGCTACGTCCTGGGACTCACGCTGGAGCAGACGATCAACGCCGCGATGTTCTTCATCAATCCGGCGCTGGGCATCGTCTTTATGGGCCTGGGATCGGCCGTCACCACCGCCCTTGCCCTCATAGGGTATGCGGTTGGCCTGCGGATGTGGGCCCGGTCCTACCACCGTCGTTACCTCTTCGGAATGTACGAGCGCGGGATGCCGGCTCGCACGACGGTCACCTTCCGGTTGACCGACACGATGCTCGAAGCGAGCAACGAGCGGATGAGCTACGCGATCGGCTGGCCGTTCATCGCCGAACTGGTCGAAGCCCCCACCGCGTGGACGGTCGTGGCCGACATGACCACTTTCGTCGTGCTGAAAAGTGCCTTTGCCGACAAGGATGAGGAGCGCGCTTTCGTGCAGACCATGCTCGAGAGGCTATCCCCCGCCGCCCGCGAACGCAGCGCGGAGGCGCGCGCTTTCGTCGCCGCCTGATCAGGCGCGAAGCGAGGCCGCAGCCCTTTCGCCGCCCAGCGCGCGGGAGGACTGGAAGCGGGCCAGCGAACACAGCGCCGCGACAACGCCCAGGACTGCCGCGAACAGCATCGGCACCGGCCCGGTACCGACGCCCAGCGTCAGCATCATGCCGACGATCGCCGCGGCCATCGTCTGGCCCAGCAAGCGCACGGTGGAAAGCAGCCCGCCCGCGGCCGCCGATCTTTCGCGGGGCGCGGCACCGATCAGCAGCCGCGAATTGGGCGACACGAACAGGCCATATCCCAGCGCGGTCAGCACCAGCCGCCAGCCAATGTCGAGCGGGCTGGCCGGATCGGGCATCCAGGCGAGCGACAGCAGGCCGGCGACCGCCAGCGCCATGCCGACCACGCCCAGCTTGGTCGGCGCGATGCGGTCCGACAGCCAGCCCGCGGCAGGCGCGACGAAAAGCATCGTCAGCGGGAACGGGGCGAACAGCAGCCCGACCTCTTCGGGCGAATAGCCCATCCCCTGCTCCAGCCGGAAAGGCAGCGAAACCGTCAGCGCGCCCGACGCGACGAAGACGATGAAACCCGCCAGCGCGGTAAAGCCCAGCGCCTTGTTGGCGAGAAGGTCGACGGGAACGACAGGTGCGGTTCGCCCCGCCTCGCGGTGGTAGAGAAATGCGCCCGAAACGACCCCGAAAATGGCCAGAACGGTGCCGGCCACGGCATGCCCGTGGGTGCCGATCTGGATGCCGCCGATGACCAGCGCCACGGTCGCCGCGCTCCAGATGCTGCTCAGCCAGTCGCTGCGCACCGTGCGGGGTGCGACGGCGGGCAGCGCGCCGCCGAGCAGGAGCGAAATGATTGCGAGGGGGGCGCCGACGATGAACACCATCTGCCATGACAGATGCTCGGTAATGAAGCCGCCGATGGTTGGCGCTATGGCATAGCTCGATGCGACGATGACCGCATTGACGCCGAGCCCGGTGCCGAGGCTCTTCGAGGGATATATCTCGCGGATCAGGGCCGCGGCCACCGAAAGCGCCATGCCCGCGCCCAGCGCCTGCCCCGCCCGCAGCAGGAGCAGGAGTGGAAAGCTGGTGGCGAAGAAGCACAGCGCCGAGGTTGCGCAGAAGAGCAGCTGTCCTAGCTGGTACATCTTGCGCAGCCCGATGCGGTCGCCAAGGTTGGCGAACGGCAGCAGGCCCATGACCATGACCAGCTGGTAGATGGTGATGACCGACGTGACCGCGCCTGCGTTGACGTTCAGTTCGCGCGAAATGGTCGGAAGTGCGACGTTGGCGATGGCCCCGTCGACGACGACCAGAGCGGTTCCGAACGAGATCGCGACGATGGCCCAGAAGCGGCGCGGCATCGGCAGCCCGTCGTCCGCGGATTGCGCCGCGGGCGAAGTGCCCGCCGGATCGACGGGAGCCGACGCGTCGGGTGGGCCGGCTCGCGCCAGGTCCTGCCCGTCACCGGCCCCTTCGTCATCACTTCGCGATCGCAGCATGGCCGCTCAACGCGATCCCGCTGGTTGCGGTTCCACGCGCGCGTGTCGCATCAGGTGTCCGCTGCGTCGGCCTTCGCCTTCTTCGCCGCCGGCTTCTTTGCAGCCGCCTTCTTTGCAGCCGCCTTCTTTGTAGGGGCCTTCCTGGCAGCAGCCTTCTTGGGCGCGGCTTTCTTCTTGCCCTTCTTCGCCGGGGCCTTGGCGGCCCGTTCGCTGATCAGGCGCACCGCGTCCTCTTCGGTCACGTCTTCCGGCTTCATGTCGCGCGGGATCGTGGCATTGGTGGTGCCGTCGGTGACGTAAGGCCCGTAGCGGCCCGACAGCAGCTTCATCTCGCCGCCGCTTTCGGGGTGCGCGCCGAACGTCTTGAGCGGTTCCGCCTTGGTCCGCTCGCCCCGCCCGCCCCGGTTCTGCGCCTCGGCCAGCATGGTGACGGCCGCGTTCATGCCGGTATCGAAGACCTCGGCAGTGTTGGCGAGTTTCGCATACTTGCCATCGTGGCGCAGGTATGGCCCGTAACGTCCTATGTTCGCTTCGATTTCCTTGCCTGTTTCGGGATGGGCGCCGACAATGCGCGGCAACGAAAGCAGCCTGACCGCCCAGTCGAGATCGAGTTCGGGAATATCGTTGGGGATCGACGCGCGCGCCGCCTCCTTGCCCTCGCCCATCTGGATGTAGGGGCCGAAGCGCCCGGTCTTGCGGAGGATATCCTCGCCGGTTTCGGGGTGCTGGCCGATGACGCCGTCACTCCCGCCGTCGCCATCTGCTCCCGGTTGCCCGAAGCCGCGGGTGAACTTGCATTCGGGATAGTTGGAGCAGCCGATGAACGGACCGTTGCGACTGCCGCGAAGGCTCAGACGGCCATGGTCGCGCCCGGCCTCGGCGCAGAGCGGGCAGGCGCGCGGGTCGCTGTCGTCGGCACGCGGCGGGAAGAGATAGTCCTGCAGGAAGGCATCGAGCTGCTCGATGATTTCCGAAGGCTTCTGCTCCATCACCTCGTCGGACTTGGGCTTGAAGTCGCGCCAGAACGCATCCAGCACCGCCTGCCAGTCGGCACGGCCGCCCGAGACGTCGTCCAGCTCCTCCTCCATCCCGGCGGTGAAGTCGTAGGCGACGTAGCGTTCGAAATAGCGTTCGAGAAACGAGGTGAGAAGCCGCCCCGAATCCTCTGCAAAGAAACGGTTTTTCTCGGTCCGAACGTAATTGCGGTCCTTCAGCACCTGGATGACGGAGGCGTATGTCGAAGGACGCCCGATGCCCAGCTCCTCCATCCGCTTGACGAGGCTGGCTTCGGAAAAGCGCGGCGGCGGCTGGGTGAAGTGCTGAGTCGCCTCGACACCCTTCTTCGCCGGACGGTCGCCCGCCTTCATGAAGGGCAGCAGGCCCTCCTCGTCGTCCTCGCCCTTCTGGTCGAGACCTTCTTCATAGACGGCGAGGAAGCCGGGAAACTTCACGACCTGACCGGTGGCGCGCAGTTCGTGCTGACCGGTCCCGTCGCGCAGGGTGACGGTCGTGCGTTCCAGCGCGGCGCTGGCCATCTGGCTCGCCATCGCGCGCTTGTAGATGAGGTCGTAGAGCTTGCCCGCATCACCCTGCCCGGCCCGCTCCTTGCTGAAATCGGTGGGGCGGATGGCTTCGTGCGCTTCCTGCGCGTTCTTGGCCTTGGTCTGGTAGATGCGGGGGCTTTCGGGCAGGTAGTGGCCCGAAAAACGGTCGCTGATCGCCTTGCGCGCCGCGCTGATCGCGCTCGGGTCCATCTGCACGCCGTCGGTCCGCATGTAGGTGATCGCGCCCTGTTCATAGAGGCCCTGGGCCAGCCGCATCGTGTGGCTGGCCGAATAGCCAAGCTTGCGCGCGGCTTCCTGCTGCAGCGTGCTCGTGGTGAACGGCGGGGCCGGGTTGCGGCGCTGCGGCTTGGTCTCGACGTTCTCGACCGTGAACAGCCCGTCCTCGACCGCCTGCTTCGCGCGCAGGGCCACGCCCTCTTCGCCAAGGCTCAGCCGGTCCAGCTTCTCGCCCTCGAAGCGGACGAGCCTTGCGTCGAACGTCGTCCCGTCATGTTCGAGATGGGCGAGCACGTTCCAGTATTCCTGCGGCGTGAACGCCTCGATCTCGCGCTCGCGCTCCACGATCAGGCGCAGGGCGACCGACTGCACGCGGCCCGCCGACTTCGCGCCGGGCAGCTTGCGCCAGAGCACGGGAGAGAGGGTGAAGCCGAACAGGTAGTCGAGCGCGCGGCGAGCGAGGTACGCGTCGATCAGGTCGCGGTCGAGCTGGCGAGGCGCGGCCATCGCGTCGGTCACCGCCTTCTTGGTGATGGCGTTGAAGGTCACCCGCTCGACTTCCTTGGGCAGCGCCTTGCGCTTGGCGAGCAGCTCCTGGACGTGCCACGAGATCGCCTCCCCCTCGCGGTCCGGGTCGGTGGCGAGGATCAGGCGATCGGCCTGCTTTGCGGCGTCGGTGATCGCGCGGACCTGTTTCTGCTTGTCGCCGTAGAGCTCCCAGTCCATCGCGAAATTCTCGTCCGGGCGGACCGAGCCGTCCTTGGGCGGCAGGTCGCGGACATGGCCATAGCTGGCGAGGACCTTGTAGTCGGCGCCCAGATACTTCTCGATGGTCTTCGCCTTGGCAGGCGATTCGACGATTACCAGTTGCATTGCAGAACTTGAAACCCCGTTGGCCGCGAAGGCCCCTTACACGTGTACGCGCGAATCTGGGGGGCCGATGACACGGGCGTCAAGCGAAGGCATCAAAAAAGCCTTCGCACCGCTTGCCCCCTTCCGTGCGGCTCAGGCGACGAGGCTGACCTTGCCCCCGGCATGGCGTGCCAGCCGTCCGGCAAGTTCCAGTTCGAGCAGCGCGAGCTGGATCGCCGACGCGCTCTCGCCGCTGGCCCGCACCAGGTCGTCGACCGGCACCGGCGCGGCGGAAAGCAGGCTGGCGATGTCCGCGGGCGGGGCTTCGCGTTCCTCGGCTACCCGCTCGAACACCTCCGTTTCCTCGCGGAACGTGCTTCGCGGCAGGCCGGTGAAACCGTCGAGCAGTTCGAGTACGTCCTCCGGCGTCTGGACCAGGATCGCGCCTTCCCTGATGAGCTGGTTGCAGCCCCGCGCCCGCCCGTCGAGAGGGTTGCCGGGTATCGCCATGACCTCGCGCCCCGCCTCTGCCGCAAGACGCGCGGTGATCAGCGAGCCCGACCGGGGAGCAGCCTCCACCACCAGGGTTCCGGCGCAAAGCCCGGCGATAACCCGGTTGCGGCCCGGGAAGTGGCGCGCCTGCGGCTCTACGCCGGGTGGCTGTTCGGCAACGAGCACGCCCTCTGCGGCGATACGCTCCTGCAGGTCGGCGTGCTGCGGCGGATAGACGACGTCGATGCCGCCGGCGATGACCCCCACCGTCGTCCCGCCCGCCAGCGCCCCTTCGTGCGCGGCGGCATCGATGCCACGGGCAAGGCCGGAGACGACGAGCCGCCCCTGTTCGGCCAGCGCCTCGCCGAACTGGCGCGCGAGCTTGAGCGCGGCAGCGCTGGCGTTGCGCGCGCCGACGATGGCGACCGCGGGGCGCTGCAGCAGCGCCGCATCGCCGCGATAGGTCAGGATCGGCGGCGACGACGGCGCCTCGCGCAGCAGCGCCGGATAGGCGGGATCGTCGTGGAACAGGTATCGCGCGCCCGCCGCCCGGACCGCTGCGATCTCCGCCCGCACGGCATCGGCTGGGGCTGCGGCCTGCCGCCTGCCCCCGCGCGCCGCCAGTTCGGGCAGCATCTCCAGCGCACGGGCCGCATCGCCGTAGCGCGCCAGCATGTGACGATAACTGACCGGGCCGACGTTGGCGCTGCGCAACAAGCGGATGCGCGCGAACGCCTCTTCCTGCGACAGTGTCATGCCTGGCTCAGGCCCGGTCCTTGCCCGCGCCGATGCGCGGTTCCTGCCCGGCGAAGAGCCGGCGGATATTGGCCCGGTGCCGCCACAGCACGACGACGGTCATCGCCGCCAAGGCCGGAGCGTAGATCGCGGGACCGAGCAGCTGGGCCGCGATGGGTGCCGCGATCGCCGCGCTCATTCCCCCGACCGACGAAATCCGGGTGATCGCCAGCATCGCCAGCCAGACCACCGCAAAGACCAGCCCGATCGGCCAGGCGAGGCCCAGTGCCACGCCCATCATCGTCGCCACGCCCTTGCCGCCGCGAAAGCGCAGCCACAACGGGTAGCAATGGCCCACCACCGCCGCGAGCCCGGCCAGCCCCTCCATACCCGGGAAGAAACCGCGGGCCAGGAACACGACGAGCGCCCCCTTCGCCAGATCGAGCAGCAAGGTCGCCGCGGCCAACCCCTTGCGCCCGGTGCGCAGCACGTTGGTCGCCCCCGTCCCGCCCGAACCGATCGCGTGGAGATCGCCCGCACCGGCGATGCGGGTGAGGATCACGCCAAAGGGGATCGAGCCGAGGACATAGCCCAGCAAGAGGGCCGAGATCAGCGCGGTGACGGACAAGATGGTGGTTCCTTATGGGCCGGTCGGTCGGCCGGATTTGCGCGGCAGGCTAGCGGCTTGGCACCGCGGGCACAATCCGTGGCGTGGACTTGCCAAGGGGCCGTCGCGGGGCCATTCACCCGGCGATGACCCAGATCGCCGCCGCCCCGGACATCGCCGCCGACGCCCCCGTCCTGATCTTCGATTCGGGTGTGGGCGGCCTGTCGGTGCTCGACGCCGTGCGCGCCGCCATGCCCGATGCGCCGCTGATCTATGCCGCCGACACCGCCGGCCTGCCTTATGGCAGCAAGAGCGAGGCCGAAATCGCCGCCCGCGTCGCCGGATTGCTGGGGCGGATGAGCGAGCGCTATCGCCCGCGGCTGGCCTGCATCGCTTGCAACACCGCCAGCACCATCGCGCTGGGCATGGTACGCGACGTCCTGCACCTGCCAATCGTCGGCACCGTCCCCGCGATCAAGCCGGCGGCGGAGCGGACGCGGACCGGGACCATCGGCCTGATCGGCACCGAGGCGACGATCCGCCAGGCCTATGTCGACAAGCTGGAGGCCGAATTCGCCAAAGGCAAGACGCTGCTGCGCCTGGCCGCCCCCGATCTCGTCGCCGCGGCGGAGGCGAAGCTGCGCGGAGAGCCGGTCGATGTCGCGGCGATCGAGCGGGCCGCGGCCAATCTCGCCCGCATGGCCGACGGGAAGGTCATCGACGTGCTGGTCCTTGCCTGCACCCATTTCCCCTTGCTCGCCGATGAATTGCGCGCCGCCTTCGGCCCCGATGTCGCGCTGGTCGACGGTGCGGAAGGCATCGCCCGGCGCATCGCGCACCTGACGCAGGGACAGCCCATGGCCCGCAGCCGCCCCGACCGGGCCGTCTTCACCAGCGACGACGGGCGGCTCGACCCGCTGCGACCGGCACTGGCGGCGCGGGGAATCACGGATGTCGGCCTGCTCTGACCCGCGGCCCGCCAGGAGCATCGTTCCTTCGGCCAATTTGATCGAGCGCAAGGACGGCGTAGCCTGCGCCCGCCATGGCTCCGGTCGATCGTCGCCCGGTGCTGGATTTGACATCGGGCGGGCAGCCGGGCGGCGATCGACCCTTCTTGGCATATGACGCCGCCAGCGAACGCGATCCGAACGGCAACGGGCCGCGCAAAGACTTTGCATGGAGACGGACGATGGACTATGGGCGCGCAGAACGGAACGGGCTTCGGGTCGTGGACCAGGATGCTTCGCGACGTGCTGCTGGGCAACGTGCCGCTGGCCATTCGGACAACGACGGAAGCGTGACATTGAATTACGACCAGGTATTCGACCAGGCGATCGATCGGCTCCATGCCGAAGGCCGCTACCGCGTCTTCATCGACATCCTGCGCAACAAGGGCGCCTATCCCAACGCCCGGTGCTTTGCCGGCCATAACGGGCCCAAGCCGATCACCGTGTGGTGCTCCAACGATTATCTCGCCATGGGGCAGCACCCCAAGGTGATCGAGGCGATGGAAGAGGCGCTGCACAACGTCGGCGCCGGATCGGGCGGCACCCGCAACATCGGCGGCAACACGCACTACCACGTCGAGCTGGAAGCCGAGCTCGCCGACCTGCACGGCAAGGAAGGCGCGCTGCTGTTCACCAGCGGCTATGTCTCCAACGACACGACGCTGACCACGCTGGGCAAGCTGCTGCCCGGCTGCGTGATCTTTTCCGACGAACTCAATCACGCCAGCATGATCGCGGGTATCCGCAATTCGGGCTGCGAAAAGCGGGTGTGGCGCCACAACGATGTCGCGCATCTGGAAGAGCTGCTGGCCGCCGAAGACCCGGCCCTGCCCAAGCTGATCGCGTTCGAAAGCGTCTATTCGATGGACGGCGACGTCGCCCCGATCCACGCGATCTGCGACTTGGCGGAAAAGTACAACGCCCTCACCTACATCGACGAAGTGCACGCCGTCGGCATGTACGGCGCGCGCGGCGGCGGCATTTCCGAGCGGGACGAGGCCGCGCACCGCATCGACATCATCGAGGGCACGCTGGGCAAGGCCTTTGGCGTGATGGGCGGCTACATCGCCGCCGATCGCAAGATCATCGACTGCGTGCGCAGCTATGCGCCGGGGTTCATCTTCACCACCTCGCTGTCGCCGGTGCTCGTCGCGGGCGTGCTGGCGAGCGTCAGGCACCTCAAGTCGAGCAGCGTCGAGCGCGAGGGCCAGCAGGCCGCCGCCGCCTTCCTCAAGGACGCGATGCGCGAGGCCGGGCTGCCGGTGATGGATTCGACCACGCACATCGTTCCGCTGATGGTCGGCGATCCGGTTGCGGCCAAGCGGATCAGCGACATCCTGCTGGCCGAATACGGCGTCTACGTGCAGCCGATCAATTTCCCGACCGTGCCGCGCGGCACCGAACGCCTGCGCTTCACCCCCGGCCCCGCCCACACGCGCGAGATGATGACCGAACTGGTCCAGGCGCTGGTCGAGATCTGGGAACGCATGGAGATGCGCCGCGCCGCGTAAGGACGATGCCGAGGCGGGAGGCGACGCGGTCGGCATCCCGCTCGACGCCACGGTCGGCGCGCACCACCGGGTGAAGAATTCGCACGCCGGCATCGCCCGCCGCGTCCATCTGCGCACGCTGTCTTGCAGCGCGGTCAACCAGCCGTTCTTCGACGAGATTGTCCAGCTCGCCGATCTCGAAGACCTGCACCTCGGCTGGCCGATCACCGCTCACGACATCTCTGCGATCGGCAACCTGAAAAAGCTGCGCAAGCTGAAGCTCGATTCGCCGCGCAACGTTCCCGACTTCTCGGTCCTGACCCGCTTGCCGGCGCTGACCCAGCTCGAGATCGAGAACGCCAAGCACCTCTACGAACTGGACTGGCTGCGCCCGCTGAAGGACCGGCTCGACATGCTGGGCATCGACGGCAGCATCAACACCAGCCAGAAGGTCGCGAGCCTCGAACCGCTCGACGGCTTCGCCTTTCGCAAACTGACGCTGACCAACGTCACGCTGCGCGACAAGGACCTTGGACCGCTGATCACATGCCGCAACCTGACCGAGCTGGTCTGCGCCCGGACGATCGCGCCGTTCGCGGAATTCATGCGGCTCGCCGACGCAAGGCCCGACATGGCCTGCACCTGGTTCGATCCCGACACCTGGGGCAACGCCGGCCTGCGCCGCCTGAGCTAGCGCGTCTGGTCTCGCCGCGGCGGGGAAGGACACGGTGCCGCAACGGTTGAGATGTCAGGGATGGGGTGGAAAGTTGACGCTCCGGTTATTTCTCCCGCAAGGCTGCAATGTATTTAAAATGGATCACACAAATGTGTGCGATACCGATCACTCCGACACCAAAACCAAGCCAAATACTTTGAAATTTGAATAAGAAAAACAAAGCTACGACAAGCGCGGCAAGCGACCACAATTCGGCTTGCTCATAACGCCAGATGCGCAAGGGAAAAGGCTTCTTTGCTAGCAACACGGCAATCGTTGAGAGCTGAATGCAGTATAGTGGCTTCAAAGTGGCGGCCACTAGCCCAGCCAAGAGAATTGAAGTTAGGGACGTCAAGGCTGGGGCATTCTGCGGGAGCGATTTGGACACTGCTAGTAAGACGTATTTTCACGCCAATGCCAATCGTCCGCAATGCGATCGCAAACAGCCACCAAAAGTCGCACGTCAGCCCTAGCCCTGGCCGCAGAGCCGCCGCTTTGCCTCAGCATATTCGCGCGCCAGTTGCGCCACGCGTTCCGCTGCCGGGACCACCGCGCCGATCGCGCCGATGCCCTGGCCGCAGCCCCAGATGTCCTTCCACGCCTTGGCCCCCGGCTCCACCGCTGCGCCGAAATCCATGTCCGCCTTGGTACCGAGGTTGTCGGGATCGAGCCCCGCCCGCGTGATCGACGGACGCAGGTAGTTGCCGTGCACGCCGGTGAAGTGATCGGTGTAGAGAATGTCGCTCGCCGCGCTGTCGACGATCATCTGCTTGTATTCCGCAACCGCCACGGCTTCCTCTGTCGCGATGAAGGCCGAACCGATATAGGCCAGGTCCGCGCCCATCGCCTGCGCCGCGAGGACCGCCGACCCGCTGGCGATCGAGCCGGACAGGGCCACGGGGCCGTCGAACCACTGGCGGATTTCCTGCATCAGCGCGAAGGGCGAGAGCGTGCCCGCGTGACCACCCGCGCCCGCCGCCACCGCGATCAGGCCGTCGGCGCCCTTCTCGATCGCCTTTTTCGCGAAGCGGTTGTCGATCACGTCGTGCAGCACGATCCCGCCATAGGAATGGATCGCCTCGTTCACATGGACCTGCGCGCCCAGCGAAGTGATGACGATCGGCACCTTGTACTTGACGCAAAGCGCCAAGTCCTCGTCCAGCCGGGGGTTGCTGCGGTGAACGATGAGGTTGACCGCAAAGGGGGCGTCCTCCCCGGTCAGTTCCTCGTTCAGGCGGATCAGCCAGCGCTCGAACTCGCCCTCCCCCCGCGCGTTCAGCGACGGAAATGCACCCACGATCCCGGCCCGGCATTCGGCCAGCACCAGTTCGGTCTGCGACACGATAAACATCGGCGAGGCGATGACCGGCAGCTTCATGCGGGCGGCAAGGTTCGCGGGCAGGGTCATGGCAGGCGTTCGGATCCTCTCGTGCTGGTCCGACGTGACTGCCCGCACCGCCGCACCGAGGCAAGTCCCATGGCACGACGCACGTTTAGGAAAGATAGAGCGCGACCGATCCCACCGCGTTGAAGGTCATGTGCGCGGCGATACAGGGCAGCACCTTGCGGTCGCACAAGAGGTAAAGGACGCCGAGCACGAAGCCCGCAAAGCCGGTGACCACCGCCCCGCTCGCCCCATAGCCCATGTGCGCCCAGCCGAAGACGGCCGACGACAGCAGCATCAGCCACGGCGCGAAACCCTTGCCGAAGACCTGCGCGCCCCAGCCGACGACGTAGCCGCGAAAGATCACCTCCTCCAGCACCGCGCTGCCCAGCGCGACGGCGAGCGTGATGGCGAAGACCAGTGGATTGCCGGCCACCTGCTCCAGCCCCGAAACGTCGACGCCCTTGCCCAGCCAGCGTTCGACCAGCGGGCGCACGAGATTGGCGATGCCCCAGACCATCGCCCCGCCAACCGCGATGCCGAGCGCGATCGAGGTCACCCGGCTGTTCCAGACCATCGCCAGCGTTGCCGCCCGAGATCGCTTGAAGAAGACCAGGCCGATCACCGCCACCCCGATCGAGGCGAGAATGCCGGTGCCGGGCCAGAGCACGACCGGCACGAGCGGCGCAAGACAGGCGATTGCGGCCAGCAGCGTCGCAGTGGCCTTGGCGGGGGAGGACGACATGAGCGGCCTTTTAGGAAAACAGGTCTGACAAAGCCTTAGCGACGATGCGCGGATAGACAAGCTGGCCGGAATGAGACGGGCCGGTTTGGGTTATATGTCTGGTTGGCGGGATCTCGTCGGACCTGGGTGCTCGCTATTTCGGTTTGCTGCGGACTATCGCGAAAATCGCAGATGCCATGGGAGCAAAGAGCAAGGCTATGGCGACCCTCTCGAACATATCGTCATGGACAGTTTCGGGCCGCCGAAACCTTTCCGCCAGTCGGGGGGATTGCGTCACGAATATCATGAAAATCGCAACGCCGACCAGAAGCGAGAGCATGACCGGTCCCGGCGGTCCCTTGTTGTTGCCCTTCGCATCCCGATGATCATCAGGCCAATCAAGGTGCGCAGAACAGAAAAACACCCCCATGCCGGCAACCCGGCATGGGGGTGTGATCAACTATCCCGTCTGCCCCGGAGCTTAGCGCAGCGAAACGACGTTGTCCGATACGCGCGGGTCCGCGCGGTCCCCGCGGTAGAGGCTGTTCATCGGCTCGTCGTCGACCGATACCACCGGCCCGGTGCCGAAGCCGTTGAACCCGGTCCGCATCGCCGCGCCATAGGCGCCGAGCATGCCGACCTCGATGTAATCGCCCGCCTTGATATCGCCGGGCAGCCGGAACGGGCCTTCCATGTAGTCGGCATCGTCGCAGGTCGGGCCGTAGAACGCGAAGTCCTCCGCCTCTACATCGTTGCCAGCGGCGCCGTCGGCCGCGATGCGGCGGACAGGGAAACGCCAGCCGATGTGCGCGGCATCGAACAGCGCGCCATAGGCGCCGTCGTTGACGTACAGCTCGTGTTCGCGGCGCTTTTCGACGCGCACGATCATCGAGTTGTATTCGGCGCACAGCGCACGGCCCGGCTCGCACCACAGTTCGGCGTTGTAAGCGATGGGCAGCGCGTAGAAGTGCTGGTGAATGATGCGGAAATAATCCTCCAGCGGCGGAGGCTCCATCCCCGGATAGACCGACGGGAAGCCGCCGCCGACGTCGACCATGTCGATGACGACCGAAGCCTCGGCAATCGCGGCGCGCACGCGTTCCAGCGCCTGGACATAGGCAAAGGGCGTCATCGCCTGCGAACCGACGTGGAAGCAGATGCCCAGCCAGTCGGCGACCTGGCGAGTCGCCTGCAGCAGGGCGGCCGCATCGGCGAGGTCGACGCCGAACTTGGCGGCGAGCGACAGTTCCGAATATTCCGAAGACACGCGGAGCCGGACGCAGAGGCGCAGGTCCTTCGCACCTTTCGTGGCGCGCACGATCTTCTCCAGCTCCTCGACCGTGTCGAGGCTGAAGGTGCGGCAGCCGTGCTGGAAGTATGCTTCCTCGATCGCGCGTTCGGTCTTGACCGGGTGCATGAAGCACAGCGTCGCCTGCGGCAGCGTTTCGCGCACCAGCCGTACTTCGGCGATGGAGGCGACGTCGAAATGGCTCACGCCCGCGTCCCACTGGATGCGCAGCAGATCTGCCGAAGGGTTGGCCTTCACCGCATAGAGCACCTTGCCCGGAAACGTTTCGACAAAGAAACGGGCGGCTCGCGCCGCGGCGTGCGGGCGATTGAGGATGACCGGTTCGTCCGGAGCGAGAGCGCGGACTACAGCAGTGGCGTCAGGATGATGGTGCAACTCAAGGGACCCCCAAAACAAAGCGTTTCAGACAAAGGCTGCCTTGCGGTTTAGGAAGTCCCCTTGGGGCAGCGAGGGGCGCATATAAGTCAGCGACGATGAACTGCAAGTTTAAAACGCGGTTCGAGGCCGGGTTTTTGGTGACAAAACCGTGACGATGGCGCCGGCGGACATGGTCGAATCGGGGTGAATGCCTCCTTGTAGCAACAAGGAGCCGCCTGTCCGGCGCTTTGCCGCCAGCCGTGGGATCGCCGCGACCGGGCGCGTTTCAGCCGTGCAGGCCGTTGGAAGTGGCGCCCTGCGACAGCGCGCCGGTGACGATCAGGTGGAAACTGCCGCCCATCTTCGCCGCCTCGGGCCCCACGTTACGGAAACAGGCCTTGCGCAGCGCCTCGGTCCCCAGAGGGCTGACCGGTTCGGGCGGCGAATCGATGATTTCGCGCAGGCGCCGGTCGTCCGCCTCCCGATCGCCCGAAAGGTCGCCAAGCCGTTCGAGGATGATCGGCACCGCGGCCGGCGTGCGCAGCGGATCGAGCGCGGAGAGGAGCAGCAACCCCTCCATCGACAGCGCCTTTGGCAGCGTGACGCCCTTCATCAGCACGATCAGCGGCGTGCGGCCCACCGGATCGAACAGGAAGACGTAGAGGTTGCCCGACATCGGGAACATCCAGCCGGTGAACGTCAGGCCCGCGCCTTCCATGATCACGTCGATCATGCCGTTGTCGTTCAGGCGGAACATGCCGTAGTCATGGAAGAGTTCGCCCTGCATCACCACCGACGGGCGGGTGGTGCGCCAGAAACCCTCGTAAGTGGCGGCCTTGAAGGCGATTTCGGGTTCGGAGACCTCGGCGATCCTGGCGAAGGGGCCGCTGGCACCGGCGGCGACGCCAAGCGCGCTGCTGCGGGCCTGAATGCCCAGACGCCGCGCCAGTTCGGCCTTGTCCTCGTACCAGTCGGCCACGGTCAGCTTGGGAAAATGGGCGCGGAACACCCCGGTCAGCTTGGCCAGGTTGTGTTCGCCGGGATGGATCGTGCCCTTGACCCAGCGGCCGACCAGCGACTTGTCGACGCCGACCTCGTGCGCGATCGCGACGCGGCTGAGCGACGAGGCCTTCAACAATAGGTCGAGCTTCTCGCCCAGATCGGGAACGCGGTTCATGGGCAAGGGCATAAGCATCTGCGCGATATTTGCAACCGGGTTGCAGGAAGGTTGCATCGCGATGCGCAGCTTGGTGCAACTCCCTGAAACCTGAACCAGCTTCTAGGAAGAGCATGTCCCGATACCGGTTGGGGGATCGGTATCGGCGGGTTTGCCCCGTCTGCGGCTTCGGTCGCAGGGATGGAAACGGTGCCTCGGGGGAGTGTCCGTCTCTCATCGGCACTGGGCCGTCCGCGCCTGTTCCAGCGTTGGCGGCCCGTTGCAGGCGGAGTGCATTCTTGCGCTCCTGTGGTCGGAAGGGTCGCCCAAACGGTCCGTCCCACTGCGGCTTGCTGCCTGGACTGGCGTGAGCCGTCCGGAGGAGTGGCAGGAGATCGAAGCTGTCAGGCTACGCCGTTTGTCCGGACGGCGGCATGACCCGCGATCTCCGACAGGCTTTGTCCGAGCCCCGCCTTCCTCCCGGCCGGCTCCGCCGGTTTCCCTCCTGCCGATCCCTGATTTTCGCGCGGGCGCCCTGGTGCTTCGGCGTGTCAGCTCAACCGGTCGCGGAACGCGTCGTAGCCGAACCCCTTGATCTTCTCGAGCATGCCGGTCTCGCTGTCCCACAGCCAGATCGAGGGCAGCGGCACACCGTTGAAGGTGTTCGTCTTCACCATCGAATAATGCGCCTGGTCGAGGAACGCGAAACGCGCGCCGGCCTCGGGCTTCACCGGCAGGCGATAGTCGCCGATGACATCGCCCGCGAGGCACGAAGGGCCGCCCAGCCGGATCGGTTCGACACCCGCCTCCTCGGGCAGTTCGCCCAGCATCGCGGGGCGGTAGGGCGCCTCGATCACGTCGGGCATGTGGCAGGTGGCGGAAACGTCGGTGATGCCCAGCGGCATGCCGTTCCAGTGCGTGTCGAGCAGCGTGCCGACGAGAATCCCGGCATCGAGCGCGACCGCTTCGCCCGGCTCCATGTAGATCTCGCAGCCCGTGGTGTCGCGCACGTCGATCAGGAAGCGGACCAGATCGTCGCGCTGGTAGTCGCTGCGGGTGATGTGGTGCCCGCCGCCGAAGTTGAGCCACTTGAGGTCGGGTATCACGTCCTCCAGCCACGGCAGCAGCGATTCCCAGGTGCGCTTCAGCGGCTCGAAATCCTGCTCGCACAAGGTGTGGAAGTGGATGCCGTCGATGCCTTCGAGATGCTCCTCGGTCAGCTGGTCGATCGGGAAGCCGAGCCGCGAATGCGGGGCGCAGGGGTCGTAGCGCGGCACTTCGCCCTCGGCATGCATCGGGTTGATGCGCAAGCCGACATCGAACGATTCGCCCCGGTTGCGCGCCATCTCGATCTGCGGCCGGAACCGCTCGTGCTGCATCGGGGTGTTGAAGATGACATGGTCCGAGAGGCGCAGGATCTCCTCCATGTCCTCTTCCTTGTAGGCCGCGCAATATGTCGCGATCTCGCCGTCGTAGTGCTCGGCGGCAAGCAGCGCTTCCCACAGGCCCGACGTGCAGACCCCGTCGAGGTACTCGCCGATCGTCGGCGCCACCGACCACATCGAGAACGCCTTCAGTGCCGAGAGCACCTTGATCCCGGCCCGGTCGCGGATGTCGGCCAGCACGCGCAGGTTCGAACGCAGCTTGGCCGCATCGACCACGAAGGCCGGGCTGTCGACGAGGTTGAGATCGAATTGCGCAAATGCGCCGGGATCGCCCGCGCGGGTTTCCATCGCCTGCCCTCCGCTCAGGTCAGTCGACGCAGATCGCGCGGACGCGCTTGCCGTCGACGACTTCGGCATAGCAGCCGAACAGCGCATCATCGGCCTGGCACTGGCCGACAAGCTGACCGTCCGCCGCTTCCCCCGGTTCCGGGCTCGCACCGGTCACGCACTTGCCGTCGCATTCCTGGCTGTCGCGGCAGGCCTTGCCCGCGTCGGCATAGGGATGGACGCAGATCTCGCTTTGCATCCGGCCCCGCCGGTCGAGAAACCCGCCCGCCGCCTTGCAGGTCGCGGCATCGACGCTGGCGGTCGCAACCGGCCCCTGCGCATCGGGCGCGGCAATCGGCTGGTCGGACTGCGCCGACGCCTGCGTGCAGGCGGCGACGATCAGCAGGGCGGGAGCAAGGAGAAAGGCGCGCATGACGATTAAAACGGCAGCGGCGCGGGAAGTTCCTCGACCGTCCAGGGCAGCCCGTGTCGGTTCAGCATCTCCATGAAGGGATCGGGATCGAACTCCTCCATGTTGAACACCCCCTCACCCTTCCACTTGCCGGTCAGGATCATCGCCGCGCCGATCATCGCCGGAACGCCGGTGGTGTAGCTGACGGCCTGGTTGCCGGTTTCGGCATAGGCGTCCTCGTGGTCGCAGATGTTCTTGATGTAGAACGTCTTCTCGCCGCTGCCGTCCAGCGCCTTGCCGGTGGCGATGTTGCCGATGTTGGTCTTGCCCTTCGTCGTCGGGCCCAGCGAGGCCGGTTCGGGCAGCACGGCCTTCAGGAACTGCAGCGGGATGATCTCCACCCCGTTGTAGGTCACCGGATCGATCCGGGTCATGCCCACGTTCTGCAGCACGGTCAGATGCCTGATATACTCGTCGCCGAAGGTCATCCAGAAACGCGCGCGCTGCATCTCGGGGACGAACCTGGCGAGGCTTTCCAGCTCCTCGTGGTACATCATGTACATGTTCTTGGGGCCGACCGCCTCGAAATCGAACTCCTGCTTCACGGCCATCGCCGGGGTCTCGACGAACTGGCCGTTCTCCCAGTGCCGCGCGGGGGCGGTCACTTCGCGGATGTTGATTTCCGGGTTGAAGTTGGTGGCAAAGGCCTGCCCGTGATCGCCGCCGTTGCAGTCGAGAATGTCGAGCGTGCGGATGGTCTTCAGCTTGTGCTTCTTCAGCCACATCGTGAACACGCTGGTCACGCCGGGATCGAAGCCCGAGCCGAGCAGCGCCATCAGGCCCGCTTCCTTGAACCTGTCGTGATAGGCCCACTGCCACTTGTATTCGAACTTCGCCTCGTCGCGCGGTTCGTAGTTGGCGGTGTCCATGTAATCGACGCCGGCGTTGAGGCAGGCGTCCATGATGTTGAGATCCTGGTACGGCAGCGCGAGGTTGACGACGAGGTCGGGGCGCACCTTCTCGAGCAGGTCGGTCGTCGCCGCGACATCGTCGGCGTCGATCTGGTAGGTGTCGACCGTCACGCCGGTGCGTTCGAGGACCGAGGCGGCGATCGCCTCGCACTTCGAAACGGTGCGGCTGGCGAGCGCGATGCTCGAAAAGATGTCCTTGTTCATCGCCATCTTGTGGACCGCGACCGAACCGACACCGCCCGCGCCGATCACCAGAACCTTGCTCAAATCTCGTCTCCACTGAAACCGGTCGCGCAACGGACCGACGGCGGTAGCCGCCCGCGATTGCGCTTGCGGGCCATATAGGCCCGTCTCGTGACAGCACAAGGAAATCGCGATGGATGCCTGGCCGCTGCGGGCTGGACAAGCGGCGAGACGCAACGCATCACTGCCGCATCGAAGGGGGAACGATGATGCCTGATAAGTCTATCCTGATTCCGGCCGCGCTGCTGGTCTGCTGGACCATGGTGATGGCGATCTGGATGCTGGTGCACCGCGCGCAGACCTTTACCGCGATGAAGACGAGCCTGGGCAATCTGCCCGTCGGTGCGCGCGGCCCGGACTTGTGGACGAAGCTGCCGGCGGGGCGCCACGACTGGCCGGCGCACAACTACATGCACCTGATGGAGCAGCCGACGGTCTATTACGCGGCCTGCATCATCCTCAGCATCGGCGGGCCGACCGGCTACGACGCGATCCTGGCCTGGGCCTACCTGCTGATCCGCGTCGTCCATTCGATCTACCAGGCGCGCGTCAACGTCGTGAAGATTCGGGCCTTTCTCTTCATCGCCTCGACCCTGGTGCTGGTGATCCTGGCCCTGCGCGCGCTGCTTTCGGTGCTTGCCTAGCGCGCGGACTAGCGCCGAAACCTATCGAACGAACAGGCTGGTCAGCTCGACATGGGTCGACCAGCGGAACTGGCCGACCGGGCGCAGCCGTTCCAGCCGGTATCCCGCCGCGAGCAGCAGGGCCGCATCCTTCGCCCAGCTCGCCGGGTTGCAGCTGATGTAGCAGATGCGCGGCACCCTGCTGTCGGCCAGCCGCGCCACCTGTTCCTTCGCTCCGGCGCGCGGCGGGTCGAGCAGCACCGCCTCGAACCGGTCGAGATCGGCGGGCAACAGCGGGTTGCGGAACAGGTCGCGGTGCTGGGCGAAAACTTGCCGCTGGGCTAGTCCCGCCGCCGTCTTGCACGCCATGTGCGCATCCCGGGCGGCTTCGGCGGCCAGCACTCGCGCCCCGCCCTCGCCCGATAGCGCGAAGGCGAACGTGCCAAGGCCCGAGAACAGGTCGGCCACCGTCTTCGCACCCGCCAGCCAAGCGCGGGCATCGGCGATCAGCGCCGCTTCCCCTTCGCGAGTCGGCTGGAGGAAGCTTCCGGGCGGCAGGGCCACCGGCACGCCGCCCAAGGTCACCGTTACCGGCTCCGGCTCCCAGTGGGTCTCGGGACCATAGCCGTCGTCCATCGTCAGTCGGGCGAGGCCGTTGTCCTGCGCAAAGGCGATGAGCGCCTCGGTCTCCTTCAACCCTTCGGGCACGAAGCCCTTGACGTTGCAGTCGGCGCCCTGGTCGGCCAGCGTCAGGTGCACGTCGGCGGCGAGCTTCTTGCGGCCCAGCCCTGCGAAATAGCGGCGCAGCGGGGCGACCAGCGCGAACAGTTCGGGCGCCATCACGGTGCATTCGGCCATGTCGACGATGGCGTGGCTGCGTGCCTCGCGAAAACCGATGCGGACGGATTTGCCGCGCGCTTCGACATGAAGGTTGGCGCGGCGGCGGCTGTGCGGCGGGGACAGCAACGGCGCCTCGAAATGCGCCGGCTCCAGTCCCTGACCCGCAGCGGCATTGGCAACGCGGTCGCGTACGAAGGCGGCCCAGCTTGCCTCGTCGAGTTGCTGCAGCTGGCATCCGCCGCATTGCGGGAAATGGCGGCAGGGCGGCTGCGCGTGGTGCGGGCCGGGCGTGACGGTGCCGTCGGGCGCAACGCGGTCGCCCGGCGCGGTAAGCGGCACGTGGCGGCCCGATGCGGTGATGCCGTCGCCCTTTGCGGCGATGCGCAGGATTTCTTCGTGTTCGGTCATAGACAGGATTGCAGCGCGGGGCGCACGGCTTCGGCCAGTTGTCCCGCGTCGAAGGCCGGGCCGGCCAGCCGCGCCGCCTCTGCATGCAGCCACACCGCTTCGGCGGCGGCGCGCACCGGATCGCGAGTGACGGCAAGGCGCGCGGCGCAAAGGCCGGCGAGAACGTCGCCAGTGCCCGCGACCGAAAGCCAGCTCGAAGCCGGACCGGCAAAGGCCAGCGCGCCATCGGGCGCGGCGATCACGGTATCCGGCCCCTTGGCAACAATGACCGCCCCGCTCGCCCGCGCCAGTGCTGAGGCACGCTCGGGCTTGGCAGCGGCGGAATCGAGGCCGAAGTGCCTTTCGAGCTGCGCCAGTTCGCCTTCGTGCGGCGTGAGAATCGAGCCCGGCGGGACCGGGCCGTCGAGCAGCATCAGCGCATCGGCATCGAGCACCATGCGCCGCCCGCTGGCCAGCGCCGCGTTCAGCCGCGCACGCGCATTGTCGTCGCGTCCCAGCCCCGGCCCGGCCAGCAGCGCCGCGATGCGGTCGTCCGCCAGCGCGGCGGCAAGGTCGCCGTCGCCGGTCTCGCTCGCCACCAGCCAGTCGGGTGCACTGGAGGTCTCGCGCGCCAGCAGCTTGACGTAGCCCGCACCCGCATGGGCCGCCGCGCGAGACGCCAGCATCGCCGCCCCCGGCATCGCGCCGCCGATCACCGCGACCAGCCCGCGGCGATACTTGTGCGCGTCCGCCGCCGGGCGCGAGAGGCGCGGCCGTTCGACCCGGACTGCGCCGCCCGGCTCGCGCCCCGCGCCGATATCGACCAGCCGCGCCATGTCCCAGCTCGCCATGGCCGGCATCAGCAGGTGCGCCCGCTTCCACGCGCCCAGCGCGATGCACATCGCGTAATGCGGCAGGTTCGCGGCCAGCCGTTCGCCGGTGTCGCTGTTCACCCCGCTGGGCACGTCGATCGCCACAGCGCGGTGGTGCCGACGCGCAAGCCCCGCCAGCATCGCGTCGAGTTCGCCGGACAGCGCCCGGTTCAAGCCGCTGCCGAACAGGCAGTCGACGAGGATCCAGCCACGCGCGTCATCCGCCGAAGTGGTCGGCCCGCGATAGAGCGAGGCCGCGCGTCGCGCCGCGTCGGTGCCCGGCTCGCGCGCGACCACCACCTGCACCTGCCCGCCGCGCTCGCGGATCGCTTCGGCAATGACGTAGCCGTCGCCGCCGTTGTTGCCCGGCCCGCACAGGACGGTCACGCCGTGGCCCTCGGGCGCGCCGGCGGCCATGCGCCACACATAGTCCGCCGCCCCGCGTCCGGCCCGCTGCATCAGCGCGTGAACATCCGTGGCGTTCGGGTTTTCGGGCGCCATCAGCCGCTCTTCCGCCGCGACCATCTGCGCGACGGTCAGCACCTGGTTCGCGGCGGCGAGCGTCATCGCGGGGGTCAGCGCTTGCCCGTGATCGCCGACAGGTCGCGCACCGCGCCGCGCGCCGCGCTGGTCGCCATCGCGGCATAGGCCTTGAGCGCAGTCGACACGCGGCGCGGGCGCGGATGGCTCGGCGCCCAGGCGGCGTCGCCCCTCGCCTCCATCGCGATGCGGCGTTCGGCCAGCACTTCGTCCGAAAGCTCGACGTTGATGGTGCGGTTCGGGATGTCGATGGCGATCATGTCGCCCTCCTCCACCAGCCCGATCGCGCCGCCCTCGGCCGCTTCGGGCGAGGCATGGCCGATCGACAAACCGCTGGTGCCGCCCGAAAAGCGCCCGTCGGTGATCAGCGCGCAGGCCGCGCCCAGCCCCTTCGACTTGAGGTAGCTGGTGGGATAGAGCATTTCCTGCATGCCCGGCCCGCCGCGGGGCCCTTCGTAGCGGATGACCACGACGTTGCCCGCCTTGACCTGATCGCCGAGGATGCCGACGACCGCCGCCTCCTGGCTCTCGAACACCTTGGCCGGGCCCTTGAAGGTCAGGATCTTCTCGTCGACGCCCGCCGTCTTCACGATGCAGCCGTCGCGCGCGATGTTGCCGTAGAGCACGGCGAGGCCGCCGTCCCTGGAAAAGGCGTTTTCGGCGTTGCGGATCACGCCCGACACGCGGTCGATGTCGATCTCGTCCCAGCGGCGGTTCTGGCTGAACGCGGTCTGGGTCGGCACACCGCCCGGCGCGGCGGCGTAGAAGGTGCGCACGGCTTCGCTGGTGGTGCGGCCCACGTCCCAGCGCTCCAGCGCCTCGCCCATGGTGCGGCTGTGTACCGTTGGGCATTCGGCGTTGAGCAGGCCCGCGCGTTCCAGCTCGCCGAGGATCGCCATGATCCCGCCGGCGCGGTGCACGTCCTCCATGTGAACGTCGTTCTTGGCCGGGGCGACCTTCGACAGGCAGGGGACCTTGCGGCTCAGCCGGTCGATGTCGGCCATCGTGAAGTCGATCTCGCCCTCGTGCGCGGCGGCCAGGAGGTGGAGCACGGTGTTGGTCGACCCGCCCATCGCGATGTCGAGGCTCATCGCGTTCTCGAACGCGGCGAAGCTGGCGATCCTGCGCGGCAGGACGCTCTCGTCGTCCTGCTCGTAATAGCGCTTGCAGAGGTCGACGACGAGACGGCCGGCTTCGCGGAACAGCTTCTCGCGGTCGGCATGCGTCGCCAGCATCGAACCGTTGCCCGGCAGCGACAGGCCGAGCGCTTCGGTCAGGCAGTTCATCGAATTGGCGGTGAACATGCCGCTGCACGAGCCGCAAGTCGGGCAGGCCGACCGCTCGATGGTCTTCACGTCCTCGTCGGAGACGCTGTCGTCGGCGGCGGCGACCATCGCGTCGACGAGATCGAGCGCGACTTCCTTGCCCTTGATCACGACCTTGCCCGCTTCCATCGGTCCGCCCGACACGAAGACAACCGGGATGTTCAGCCGCAGCGCCGCCATCAGCATGCCGGGCGTTATCTTGTCGCAGTTGGAGATGCAGACGATCGCGTCGGCGCAGTGCGCATTGACCATGAACTCGACCGAATCGGCGATGAGGTCGCGGCTCGGCAGGGAATAGAGCATGCCGTCGTGGCCCATCGCGATGCCGTCGTCGACCGCGATGGTGTTGAATTCCTTGGCGACGCCGCCCGCATCCTCGATCTCGCGCGCGACCAGCTGGCCCAGGTCCTTGAGGTGGACGTGGCCGGGCACGAACTGGGTGAAGGAGTTGGCAACGGCGATGATCGGCTTGCCGAAATCGCTGTCCTTCATCCCCGTCGCGCGCCACAGGCCGCGAGCGCCGGCCATGTTGCGGCCGTGGGTGGTGGTGCGGGAACGATAGGCGGGCATGGGCTGGCTCCGTTCTGGCGGGCCGCTTCGAAGCCCGCGCGATCTGGCTTTGCTGGTTCCCTAGCGTCGGCGCGCGACAAGTCCAGCGGCGAATCGGCGGCCCTGTCGCGGGAGAGCGCCGGGTTTCGCGCATCGCCGGGGCTATGATACACTGATCGGCAATGGACGACCTACCGCGATTCCGGCTGGAAGACCCCGAGCGTGAATGGCTCGAGGAATCGCGGGCGTGGATCAGCGGCCACTTCAACCACGAACCCGACGGCGAAGCGGCAGCCGATTTCGACAAGGCGGACGCCAAGCTCGCCGTCGTGCGCGCCAATCTCGCGCATGGCTGGGTCGGGCCCGACGACACCTGGAAGCTGCAGGCGCTGGGCATTGCGCTGGGCGATGCGCTGGCCGAAGACCTGATGCTGGAATGGATCACGGTCGACGACGAACACGGCCGCGTCCCGGCGCTGAACTGGCCCGGCACCTCGATCGTGCTCTACCCGGTTACCATGATCTCGCAGCGGATCGAGGCGGGAGAGGACGTCGACGTCGATATCATGTTCGAGGAGACGCGCGTGAAGCTGCAGGAAATCGCCTTTTCGGGCGACGTGCAGTAGCCAGCGGACAATCGCGGCAACACGATAAAGCGGGGGTTCAGGCGCCCTGTTCTCTTGCAATGCGTCCTCCTGCACGGGAAACCGCGCACCTCCCCAGAAAATTTCCCTGCCATTCCGCGCGTCGCGGCGATAATCAGGCGCACATCCGGAGAACCCCTCGATGACTTCGAAGAATGCCACGGCGCTTCTTTCCCTGCGCGACGAAGGCCGCCCCTACCGGGCCAACTGGTCCGACCTGGCCTACCGCTATGCCTTCGGCGCGATCGGCTGGCCCTGGCTGCTCTACGGCCTGTGGGGCGGAACGAAGGCCAGCAAGCGCGCGCTGCTGCAGCGGCTCGACTTGCCGGAGGACGCACTGCCCAACCTCGGCAGCTGGAAGGCGGATACGGTATTCCTGCACCGGATCGTCGATGCAATCGAAGAGCTGCGACCGGCCATGGTCGTCGAACTGGGCGCCGGCGCCTCGAGCCTCGTGGCGGCCAAGGCGCTGCAGATGAACGGCGGCGGGCAGCTGCACAGCTTCGATCAGCACGCCCAGTTCGTCGAAGCGACTTCGGAATGGCTCAACGACTTCGGCGTTTCGGCGCAGATCCGTCATGCCCCGCTCGGAGCGCAGGCGCGCGACTGGCCGGGGGCCTGGTACGACCTGTCGGACGTGCCTGCCACCATCGACCTGCTGATCATCGACGGACCGCCGTGGGCGATCCACCCCTATGTCCGCGGCGGGGCCGAGGTGCTGTTCGAACGGCTGTCGCCCGGCGCCGTGATCCTGCTCGACGACGCGGCCCGTCCTGGGGAGCGGGTCGTGGCCAGCCGCTGGCGCAAGCGCTGGCCCCAAATCGCCTTCACCCGGCTTTCGGGCGGCAGCAAGGGGACGCTGCATGGCCGCAAGAGCACGGGCAAGCTTCTCGCCTTCCCCGACCGTCATGGGCGGCCCGCGGCGCGCCACTGGCGCCGCGCGGCGGCCGCGGCGGCCCTGGTCGCGGCGGGCTGGTTCGGCCACGGCGCGATCGGAGAACTGGTCGGGCCGGCACAGGCCGCCAGTTTCGTCGACGAAGCGAATGCATCCTATTCGGCCAGCATGGCCCGACAGGCGATGGCTTCGCAGATCGAGAGCGTGCGGCTGGACCGCGCCGAGATCGCCCGCTCGCTCGGCATCGTCCTCCCCGGCGTGCCCAGGGGCTGGTCCATCGCCGACGTGCAGGTCTTCCCGTCGGACGGCGGCAATTCGGTGGTGCTGGTGCTGCGAACCGACCGGGCCGAGCGCGTGATGCTCTATGCCCGCCGCGCCGAAACCCCGGCAGAGGCGGTGCCGCTCAGCGAAAGCCGCGACGACCGTACGCTGGCCTATTGGGAAACCGGCCCGTTCGCCTACGCGCTGACCGGCGAACTGCCAGCCGAACGGATGCTGCTCCTCGCCTCGGCGATGGCGTCGGGAAAGCGCGTGCCCGTGGACCCGTGGGGGTCATGACGGCAAGCCGCCGGGAAGCCGGCGATCAGGGTGCCGGCTGCTCCGGCTCCACCGTGACGAAATTCGGGTCCTCGGCCAGCAACACGCTGCCTTTTTCCGCCGTCTGCGGCGCCGTCGAGGCGTTGCCCGGATAGCCCGTGCCGCAGAAATAGGGTCCGGCGAGATAGACGATAGCCTCGTCCGCACCGTCGTCTTTAAGGTCTGTCAGCCCAGGGCAGCCACCGTCTTTCGCGCGACATCGACGATCAGCGCGGCCCACCGCACCTGCCCTTCGGCATCGGCGATCTGGTCGTTGCGCACCTCGATGGCAAGGTAGTCGCGGCCGTGCGCCTCGGCGTGGCGGTTCATCGTGGCGTTGAGATCGCGGCCCGAATAAGGCTCGTTGTCGCCGACAATCAGGCCTTGTTCGCGAAACAGCCGCATCGCGTGGAAGGCCGGGTTGGCATGCTGGTTGTAGAGCAGCGAAACCTGCCAGGGACGCGCTTCTTCGGGCCTCGTCTCCAGCCGCGGGGTGAAGCTGTGCAGCGATATGATGAGGCGCGGCGCGGCGGCGGCGAGCCATTCTTCCAGCGCGTCGTGATAGGGGCGATAGAACGCGGCGATGCGTTCGGCGCGATCGACGCTCGCGTTGCCGGGGATCAGGTGGCCGTCGCTGGTTTCGGGGATGAGGCCGGGATGGTCCTCCTCGCGGTGGAGGTCGATGACGAGGCGCGACAGCGTCGCCAGGTGCGCCGGGATGCCATGGTCTGCCGCGAGACGCTCGGCCACGCACTCGACCCCGATGTCGACGGCGACGTGCCGGTCCATCACGCCCGGTGCGACGCCGAGATCGATGCCCTGCGGCACGGCATTGCTGGCATGATCCGCGACGAGCACGATCCCGCCCGGCGCGGGCTGCCCGATGGTGCGATAGGGTAGGACGTTCAACATGGCATCCGTTTAACGCAGGGCACCGCTCATCCGCCACCAGTCCGGCGCGCGCTCCGCCATGGCGGCGGCGGCGCGGTCGCGGCTTTCGGTGTCGGCATACAGCGCGAAACAGGTCGCCCCCGATCCCGACATCCGCGCCAGCCATGGATCGGTTGCCTTCAGTGCAGAGAGCACATCGGCGATGACCGGGCAAAGCGCGATGGCCGGCGCCTCCAGATCGTTGCGCCCGGCGAGAGCGACCTCGCGCGCGGTGCCGGTGGGCAGCGCGCCGCGATCGATCTGGTCCCAAGCCTTGAAGACAGGGCCGGTCGCCAACGGCACGCGCGGATTGACCAGCAGCACCGGCGTGCCCGCCAAGTCGTCCTCGACCGCGGCAAGGTCGGTGCCGGTGCCGGTGCCGACCCGGGTGCGCGAAACGACGCAGGCGGGAACGTCGGCCCCGAGCCCGGCGGCGCGGCGCAAGACGTCGGCGTCTTCGGCATCGTCGGCGATCATCCGGATCAGCGCGCCCGCATCGGCAGACCCGCCCCCCAACCCCGCCGCTACCGGCAGGTTCTTTTCGAGATGAACGTGCCAGCCCTCGTGGCGCGGGAACCTCGTCAGCGTCTTCGCGAGGATGTTGTCGAAGGAATTGTCCAATGCGCCTGCAAATTCGCCAGAAACGGTGATCCGGTCCTCGTCCGCGAACTTGGCGGTCAGCCGGTCACCATCGTCGACGAAGGCGAACAGCGTTTCGAGTTCATGATAACCGTCCTCTCGCCGCCTGCGGCCATGCAGCGCGAGGTTGATCTTGGCGAAGGCGGTTTGGTTCACGATAGGATTCGAGGCTTTTCAGCGACGCGCAAAGCGGACCCGCTTCGACCCTGACACCAGAAAGGTGTCGCAAGGCGTCGCTTTCATCTCCGCCCTTACTGGACCGCTGCCCCCGCTCGTATTGGCCCAATACTGAGGCCGAAGAGCAGAGGCCGGAAGCTTTCCGCCGATGATCTGTTCGATGCGATGAAAGGGAAGCTCAAACTCGCGAAGCGATTGCGCCATGCAATACTCGGCCAATGGCTTGAACTTCCCCATGGTGCACGTCCTCACATATTCGGATAGTTCGGCCCGCCGCCGCCTTCGGGCGTGGTCCAGTTGATGTTCTGGTTCGGGTCCTTGATGTCGCAGGTCTTGCAGTGGACGCAGTTCTGCGCGTTGATCTGGTACTTCGGCTCGCCGTCGGCGCCCTCCAGCCATTCGTAGACGCCCGCAGGGCAATAGCGCGTCGAGGGGCCGCCAAAGACGCCCAGTTCCGACACCTTCTGCAGTTCCATGTCCTTCACCTTGAGGTGGCACGGCTGGTCCTCCTCGTGGTTGGTGTTGGACAGGAACACGCTCGACAACCGGTCGAAGCTGATCTTGCCGTCGGGCTTGGGGTACTCGATCTTCTTGTAGAGATCGGCCCGCTGCGTTTCGGAATAGTCCGGGTGGTGACCCATGGTGATCGGCAACCCGATCTTCAGCGTGCGCATCCACATGTCGGCACCGGCCAGAACCGTGCCCAGCGCGCCGCCGAACTTGGCGACCGCAGGCTCGGCGTTCTTCACCTTCTGCAGTTCCTCGGCGATCCACGAATTGCGCAAGTTGGCCTCGTACTCCGTCACCTCGTCACCCGCGCGGCCCGCGGCCAGCGCGTCGGCGATCGCTTCTGCAGCGAGCATGCCGCTCTTCATCGCCGTGTGGCTGCCCTTGATGCGCGGCACGTTGACGAAGCCTGCGGCGCAGCCGATCAGCGCGCCGCCGGCGAAGCCCAGCTTGGGCACCGACTGCCAGCCGCCCTCGTTGATCGCGCGAGCACCATAGGCGACGCGCTTGCCGCCTTCGAGGATGGCGCGGATCTCGGGGTGCTGCTTCCAGCGCTGGAATTCCTCGAACGGGTAGACCCACGGGTTCTTGTAATCGAGCGCGACGACGAAGCCCAAGGCCACCTGCCCGTTGGCCTGGTGGTAGAGGAAGCCGCCGCCCCAGCTTTCGCTTTCCGAAAGCGGCCAGCCCTGGGTGTGAATGACGCGGCCGGGAGCATGCTTGTCGGGATCGATGTCCCACAGTTCCTTCATGCCCAGGCCATAGACCTGCGGCTGGCAGTTCGCCTCGAGATCGAACTTCGCCTTCAGCTCCTTGGTCAGCGAACCGCGCGCGCCCTCGGCGAACAGGGTGTACTTGCCGTGCAGTTCCATGCCCGGCGCATAGTCGCCCTTGCGCTCGCCATCGGCGCCGACACCCATGTCGCCGGTCGCCACGCCCTTGACCGATCCGTCGTCGTTGTAGAGCACTTCGGCAGCGGGAAAGCCGGGGAAGATCTCAACGCCCAGTTCCTCGGCCTTTTCGGCCAGCCAGCGGCACAGGTTGCCCAGCGATCCGGTGTAATTGCCGTCGTTCGACAGCAGCGGCGGCATGAAGGCATGGGGCAGCGCGTATTTCTTGCCGCGCGTCAGCACCCAGTGCCAGTTGTCGGTCACCGGCGTTTCGGCCATCGGGCAACCGTCGTCGCGCCAGTCGGGGAACAGTTCGTCGAGCGCGCGCGGGTCGATCACCGCGCCCGACAGGATGTGCGCGCCGATCTCGCTGCCTTTCTCGAGCAGGCAGACTTCGATCTCGGGGTTGACCTGCTTCAGCCGGATCGCCGCCGAAAGGCCTGCCACGCCGCCGCCCACCACGACGACGTCATATGGCATCGATTCCCGTTCGCTCATCGCCCAGTTATCCCTCGTGTTCGTTTTCCCGATTCACTTGCGGCCTTGATTGCTGGCGCGGCCAAGGTCAAGTCTGCAGGATCACCTGTGCGTGATGACATTGGCCCGCGCGCGTCATGACAATGGCCCGCACAACGAACGACGGAACCTGCGACCTTGAACGGAACGGCCCGCGACTGGCGAACCATGGGCGAGGCCTATGCCGCGTTCTGGCGCGATGCGGGCGTCGACCTCGCCTTCGCGGACGAACCGCGCGACTGGCTGGCCGACCATGCGGCGACAACGGCGGAGCCTGCCGCGTTCATTCCGCCGGTGGTCGATCTGCCGCCCGCCCGCCCGATCGGCCCCGCCGCCGCCGATGTCGCCCCTGTCGCGACCGACCGGTCCGGTTGGCCCAGCACTCTGGGCGCTTTCGCCGAATGGTGGATGAACGAGCCGACGCTCGATACCGGCCCGGCACAGCTGCGGGTGCCGCCGCGCGGGGACGCACGGTCGGAAGTGATGGTGATCGTCGCGCAGCCCGAAGCATCGGACAGCGACCGGCTCCTGTCCGGCCCCGAAGGCGCGCTGCTCGACGCGATCGAGCGGGCTATGGGTCTGTCGCCCGGAGCTGCCTATCGCGCCAGCGCCCTGCCCCGCGTCACGCCGGCGGCGGACTGGGACGCGATGGCAGCGGCAGGGATGGGCGCGGTGCTGCGCCATCACGTCGCGCTGGTGAACCCCAAACGGCTCCTCATCCTTTCGCAGGAGGCCCGAAAACTACTCGCGCCCGACGAGTTTTCGCGCGACGGCGTCGGTTTCGTCGCGGCCGGAGAACGGTCCATCCCGCTGCTCTCCTCTTATCCACTCGCGCAGATGGCACCAAGGCCCGGATACAAAAGGATTTTCTGGGCTCGCTGGCTGGACTTCGCCCGGGGGAATTGACTAAGCCGCGTGCTTCGAGCCACCGTCGAATGGCCGTTTGCCGTCGTTCAGGCGGCCTTTACCATTTGTCGCAGAAGGTTGTCGCCATGGCACTCCACGCCCGCAAACCCTCGCTCCGGAAGATGCCGGTCATCAAGGCGCCGCGCCGCCGCTGGATGGCCGGTGCAGCTCTGGCGATGCTGGCCGCGCTTGGCCCTGCCCTGCCGGCCCTCGCCAATTCCGCCGCCATTCCCATCGCCGGCGGCGCCCGCATCCCGGATCAGCTGAACGACGAACAGCGCAGCTTCTACCGCGACGTCTTCGCCCAGATCGACGCGCAGAACTGGACAGCAGTCGAGGCGATGCTGGCCGCCCGCCCGGACGAGGCACTGAAGCAGCTGGCGCTGGCCGAATACTACCTCGACCCCAAGAGCCCAGCGATCGAGCTCGACCGGCTGAACGCCTGGCTGGCGATGGGGCGCGACCTGCCGCAGGCCGGCCAGATCGGCAAGCTCGCCATCAAGCGCGGGCTGGAGGCGCAGCCCGCCCTTCCCGGCGCGCAGCGGCTCGTGTCGCTGCGCACGCCGCCCAAGCGGATCCTGCCGCGCGTCGTCGGCGACATGACAATGCCGGTCGAGATCTCGACCGCGATCACCGACCGTATCAAGAACGACGATCCGGCCGGTGCGCGCGTCCTTCTCGACGGCATCGACGCCACTTTGTCGCCGGAAGCGCGGGCCGAGTGGCGGCAGAAGGTCGCCTGGTCCTTCTACATCGAGAACGACGACCGCTCGTCGCTGACGCTGGCGCGCAATGTCGCCAACGGGGGCGCAGGCCCGTGGGTGGCCGAAGGCTGGTGGGTGTCCGGCCTTGCGGCCTGGCGACTGGGCGACTGCGCGCTTTCGGCCGAAGGCTTCGCCAATGCGGCCAAGGCCGCGCAGAACGAGGAACTGCGCGCCGCCTCGCTCTACTGGGCGTCGCGCGCCTACACCCGCTGCCGCCAGCCGGAACTGGCCGGTCCGGCGCTACGTTCGGCGGCGGGATACGGCGAGACGCTCTACGGCATGATCGCGGCCGAGCAGATAGGCATGGAATTGCACGGCGCGACCAGGGGCCAGCCGTTTTCCAGCCGCGACTGGCAATCGCTCTCGTCGCTGCCCAACGTGCGGACCGCCATCGCGCTGGTCGAGATCGGGCGCGAAGGGCTGGCCGACGAGGTGCTGCGCCACCAGGCCGCCATCGGCGATGCCGCGCAATTCGATTCGCTGTCGCGGCTGGCCCGCGCGCTGGGGCTGCCCGGGGCGCAGCTCTACATGGCCTATAACGCGCCGCGTGGCGCATCGCCCGATCCGGCGACACGCTACCCGCTCACCCGCTGGCAGCCCCGCGAAGGCTGGCGCGTCGATCCCGCCCTTGCCTATGCGCATACCTTGCAGGAATCGAACTTCCGGACCGAGGCGGTCAGCCCGGCCAGCGCGGTCGGCCTGATGCAGATCACGCCGATCACCGTGCGCCAGCACGCGCCGACGCTGGGCCTGGACGCGACGAAGGTGGACCTGAAGGACCCCGCCACCAACATGAGCTTCGGGCAGCGCAACCTAGAGATGCTGCGCGATTCGAGCGGGACGCAGGGCCTGCTGCCCAAGATCATGGCCGCCTACAACGCGGGCCTCGCGCCGATTACCCGCTGGAACAGCGAAGTGCGCGACCAGGGCGATCCGCTGCTGTGGATGGAATCGATCCCCTATTGGGAAACGCGCAGCTACGTCGCGATCGTGACGCGCAACTACCTCATGTACCGCCGCCAGGAAGGGGACCAGTCCGACGTGCGCGAGGCGCTGGCCCAGAACCTCTGGCCGCGCTTTCCCGGCGTAAACGGCGCGGGCGCGGTGTCGCGGCTGGGCAAGCCGGTGCTGTCCGGGGCGACCCGCTGATGGCGATCGACGAGAGCCGCACCTTCAAGCCCGTCCGCATCGCGCTGCTGACGGTGTCCGACACCCGCGGGCCGGAGGATGACACCAGCGGCGACATTCTCGCCGACCGCATCCGGACGAAGGGCCACACGCTCGTCGACCGCACGATTCTGAAGGACGACGTCGGCGTGATCACTGCCCAGCTCCACGCCTGGATCGAGGACGAGAACGTCGATGCGGTGGTCATCACCGGCGGCACCGGCCTGACCGGCCGAGACGTCACGCCCGAAGCGCTGGACCGGGTGAAGACCCGCGAAATCCCCGGCTTCGGCGAACTGTTCCGCTGGCTCAGCTTCCAGACCATCGGCACCAGCACGATCCAGTCGCGCGCCTGCGCGGTGGTGGCGCGCGGCACCTATATCTTCGCCCTGCCCGGATCGAACGGCGCGGTGAAGGACGGGTGGGACGGCATCCTGGCCGAACAGCTCGACAGCCGGAACCGGCCCTGCAACTTCGTCGAACTGATGCCGCGTCTCCGGGAGGTCTAGAACGCGAGGGCCTGGGGCCAGGACCGGCACGCCTTCAGAGCCGTCGCACGCCCGCCGCCTGCAACCTTGCCAGCATTTCGTCCCCCGCATCGCCTAGTGCGTGGCGGGGAACGAGGTTGTAGAACATCTCGGTCTGGTAGAGCAGGATCAGCCCGCCCCTATCGAGATACTCGCGATATTCCGAAAACGGCAGGCGGACCGTGCCGCGCCTGCTCGCAAAGGTGATGGCCTCGTCATCGAAAGACACGGTCTGATCGTCGCGCAACTGCGCGCTCTGGCGGTACTGCCGCCGGGCCTGCACCGGCACAATGACGATCACCGCAATCCACACCGCTGGCAGGGCCAGGACCAAAGCGGCGGTCGAGGCGATGTTTAAATAACCATCCATGACGTCGAGCGCGAGAAGGGCAAGCGAGACCGCGACTATGACCACCACCAGCAACATGGTCGGTAGCTGCCGCATCCGCTTTCGCGCAGCGTGTCGTGCAGCCGCCACGGCCTCGGCTTCCTTGATCCGATATGCGAATGGCCCCCTGTCCATACCCTCATGCTAGCGGGATCAGATTGTGCCGCCAAGCCGTTGCGCGCGCCCCGTGTTCTTTATATGTTCTTTTCGTCATGGACGACTCGATCCATCCCATCGCCACCCGCGGACGGGGCGCGCCTACGAACGCCGTGCCGCGCCGTTTCGGGCTCGCCGCGCGGGTGGCCGATGGTGACTGGCTGGACGATTCCGAGGATATCGACGGTCCCGCCCCGCGCCTGCGTACCACAGTGACGGACGAACACCCTCGCGCGATCCTGTCTTTCAACACCTCGCCCGATATTCCCTTCGATCGTTCGATCAACGCCTATCGGGGGTGCGAGCACGGTTGCGTCTACTGCTTCGCCCGGCCCACCCATGCCTATCACGACCTGTCGCCCGGCCTCGATTTCGAGACGAAGCTCTTCGCCAAGCCCGATGCGCCGCGCCTTTTGCGCGCAACGCTGGCCAAACCGGCCTATGCGCCAAAGGTCATCGCGATGGGCACCAACACCGATCCATATCAGCCGATCGAGGGCCGCTACCGCATCACCCGCCAGATCCTCGAAATCTGTCTCGAGACCCGGCACCCCGTGGCGATCACCACCAAGTCTGCGCGCGTCCTGCGCGACCTCGACCTGCTGGCGGAACTCGCGAAGCAGCGGCTGGTCTCTGTTGCACTGTCGGTCACCTCGCTCGACCCGCGCCTGTCGGGCCTTCTCGAACCGCGCGCCTCTGCCCCGGCCAAGCGGCTCGACGCGGTGGCGCGCCTGGTCGACGCCGGGGTGCCCGCCCACTGCATGATCGCGCCCGTGATCCCGGCGGTGACCGATCACTTCATGGAAAGCATCGTCGCGCGTGCCGGGGCGGTCGGCGTCAACTCGGTGAACTGGATCATGCTTCGCCTGCCGCATGAGGTGTCGCCGCTGTTCCGCGAATGGCTGGATGTCCACTTTCCGGACCGCGCCGCAAAGGTCATGCACATGGTCCAGGCGATGCGCGGCGGCCGCGACAACGAGCCGAACTTCCACGCGCGCTTCAATCCGCAGGGCGTCTTTGCCGACCTGTTCCGGCAGCGTTTCAGGCTTGCCGTGCGGCGTGCGGGCATCGCCCAGAAGCAGGTCGCGCTGGATTGCTCCCGGTTTCGCCGACCGGCGCTCGACGGACAGCTTTTCCTGCTGTGACGCCGGTGCTTTACGATTGCGCAAGCCCGTCCTGCGCGAAGATCCCTGCCAAGTCCGCAGGGGATCGCCGGTGGAGGAAATGCTGATCGGCGGTGTCGCCGTCGTCGGGGTCAGGCTGGCCCCGTACCTCGCCCCGTCATTCAGGTTCGGAACGCTGGAGCGGGTCGATACCGCGCGCGGCCCGGTCTACGGCATGTCTACACGGGATGCGGTGGCGCGGTTGATGAGCGGCACCCATGAGCTCGGCGCCTTGCCGTTCGGCAACCTCCCGGTCACGAAGCGTAAGTCGGGTTACGACGCGCAGGCGGTGGACGAGATGAAGGAGATCGACTTTCCGCGCATTCGTCGATTCGACGATGCAGCAGCGCCCCTACGACCATGCGAAAGGGGAAGCGCAAAGCGCGGCAACGGGGATGAAGAACCTGCCGAAGATGCAAGCCGAGGCGCGGAAGACGCACGGCGAGATGAACGAGGTGGTCGCCGAGCAGAAAGCCGAAACCGAATCGCATGCCGATCGCGCCTGGCTCGAAGGCGAGGTCGCCACCGGCCAGTAACGCGTCAGGCGACCAGGCGGAGCGCCTTGGCGGATCGGGCCGAAAGGGCGGCGGAAACGACCCCCTCGATTGCGGCAATGCGGTCGGTCATCTCGCCGTCCAGCGCGAAATCGCGGCCCAACAGCATCGTCGCCTCGCGCAATCGGCCATTATCGTCCGCGCCCAGCAGCAGGCGGGCGATGACCTCGCCGGTCGCCTCCGGGCTGCGCGGCAGGGCGAGCGCGAGTTCGCCGATCGCCTCGACCCGGTCCACCGTCAGCCGCAGTTCCATGCGCGCCGCGCCCTTCACCGCCGCCATCGGCCGCGCCCCGCGCACGGTGACCCGCGGCGGTTCGTCGGCGCTGGGCCGGTCCAGTTCGACGTTGAGCAGGACGCATTCGCCGCTGCGCGCCCATTCCTGGAAACTGGAGACGAGACCTTCCTCGAAGCACGATGCGCTGAACTGGCCCGACTGGTCGGAAAAGTCGGCCATGACGAAATCGCGGCCCTTGCGGGTCTGCCGCTTGTTCGCGCCTTCGACCAGCACCGCCATCACCGCGCTCGACCGGCTGCCGCCCTCTCCGCTCCCGTCGGCGCCGCTGGCCACCAGGCTGGCGTAGGAACGCGCACCCTGCGCGCTGGCGACCAGTCGCCACTGGCTCACCGGATGGGCCGCGAAGTAGAAGCCGAAATTCTCGCGCTCCTTCTCCATCTGCTCCTTGCGCGGCCATGGCTCGATATCGACCAGCCGCAGTTCGGCATCGGCGTGCGCCTCGGCCCCGAAAAGGCCGGCCTGCCCGCTCGCCTTCTCGCGCACCGCCGCGTCGGCCACCGCCAGCAGCATGTCGGCATTGGCGATGATCCTGGCGCGGTTCGGCTCCAGCGAATCGAGCGCGCCTGCGCAGGCCAGTCCCTCGAGCTGGCGCCGGTTCATCGAGCCTGCGGGCAGCCGCTCGAACAGGTCCTTCAGGCTCGCGAACGGCCCCCTCGCCTCACGCTCGGCGACGATGGCGTCCATCGCCTTTTCGCCAACGTTGCGAATGCCCGCCAGCGCGTAGCGGACCTGGTGGCCGCTGTCGGTCGGCTCGACCGTGAACTCGGCTTCCGAATGATTGATGTCCGGCCCGGCGCAGACGATCTCTCCCCCCGGATAGCGGCGCATGTCGTCGACGAAGACCGACAGCTTTTCCGACTGGTGCATGTCGAAGCACATCGACGCGGCGTAGAACTCGTGCGGGTAATGCGCCTTCAGCCACGCGGTCTGGTAGGCGAGCAGCGCATAGGCCGCCGCGTGCGACTTGTTGAAGCCGTATCCGGCAAACTTGTCGATCAAGTCGAACAGCTCGTTCGCCTTGCGCGCGTCGATGCCCGACACCTCCTTGCAGCCGTCGACGAAGCGCTGGCGCTGCGCATCCATTTCCGCCTGCACCTTCTTGCCCATCGCGCGGCGCAGAAGATCCGCGTCGCCGAGCGAGTATCCGGCGAGGATCTGCGCGGCCTGCATGACCTGTTCCTGATAGACGAAGATGCCGTAGGTTTCGGCGAGGATGCCTTCCAGTTTGGGGTGGGGATATTCGATGGTGGCGAGGCCGTTCTTGCGCTGGCCGAACAGCGGGATGTTGTCCATCGGGCCGGGACGATAGAGCGAGACGAGCGCGATGATGTCCTCGAACCGGGTCGGCTTCACCGCCGCCAGCGTACGGCGCATGCCTTCCGATTCGAGCTGGAACACGCCGACGGTGTTGCCCTGCTTCAGAAGCTGGAACACGCCCGCATCGTCCCACGGCAGCGCGTCGAGATCGATCGTAATGCCGCGCCGGGCGAGCAGGTCGACCGCCTTGCGCAACACCGACAGCGTCTTGAGGCCGAGAAAGTCGAACTTCACCAGGCCGCTGCTCTCGACATGCTTCATGTCGAACTGCGTCACCGGCATGTCCGAACGCGGATCGCGGTAAAGCGGAACGAGCTGCGACAGGGGCCGGTCGCCGATCACCACGCCCGCCGCGTGGGTGGACGAATTGCGCGGCAGGCCTTCGAGCTGAACGGCAAGATCGACCAGCCGGCGCACGTCGGGATCGCGCCTGTATTCGCCGGCAAAGTCCGCTGCGCCGTTCAGCGTCCGGTCCAGCGTCCACGGATCGGTCGGATGGTTGGGCACCATCTTGGTCAGACGGTCGACCTGGCCATAGGGCATCTGCAGGATGCGGCCGCAATCGCGCAGCACGGCGCGGGCCTTCATCTTGCCGAAGGTGATGATCTGCGCGACGTGGTCGTGCCCGTATTTCTGCTGGACGTAGCGGATGACCTCGCCCCGCCGGGTTTCGCAGAAGTCGATGTCGAAGTCGGGCATCGACACGCGTTCGGGGTTGAGGAACCGTTCGAACAGCAGGCCCAGCCGCAACGGGTCGAGATCGGTGATCGTCAGCGCCCACGCGACCAGCGAGCCCGCGCCCGAACCGCGGCCCGGGCCGACCGGAATGCCGTTCTCCTTGGCCCACTTGATGAAGTCGGCAACGATCAGGAAGTAGCCGGGAAAGCCCATGCCGATGATGATCTCGACCTCGAAGTCGAGGCGGTCGAAATAGGTCCGCCGCTCCGCCGGGTCCATCTCGCCATAAGGTTCGAGCCGCTTTTCGAGGCCGCGGCGCGCATCCTCGCGGATCATCCGCGCCTCGCCTTCGAGATCGCCGGCAAGGCTGGGCAGGATCGGCTTGCGATAGGGCGGCATCACTGCGCAGCGCTGCGCGACGACCATGGTGTTGACCAGCGCCTCGGGCAGGTCGGCGAAGATCTCCGCCATGGCATCGCCCGGCTTGACCCAGGCGTCCTTCGGCGCGCGAGGCCGGTCCTGCGTGTCGATGTGGGTCGAATTGGCAATGCACAGCAAGGCATCGTGGGCCGGGTGGAAGCCGGGCTCGTCGAACAGCGCCGGGTTCGTCGCCACCAGCGGCCAGTCGCGCGCATAGGCCAGATCGATCAGCGCCGCCTCGCTCTCCGCCTCCGCCGGCGCGCCGCTGCGGGCGATCTCGACATAGAGCCTGTCGGGGAACAGCGCGGCCAGCCGGTCGGCATAGGCCTCCGCTTCCTCCGCCTGCCCTTCGGCAAACAGGCGGGCCAGCGCGCCCTCGCCCGATCCGGTCAGGCAGATCAGGCTGTCGGTCCGGCCTTCCAGGTCCGCCATCTCGACATGCGGATCAAGGTGGAGCGGACGGTCGAGGTGCGCCTTCGAAACGAGATGGCACAAGTTGTCCCATCCGCGCATGTCCTGTGCATAAAGGGCTACCGCGTCGATGACATCGCGGCCCTGCCCGTCGCGTGCGGGGCGGCAGACCGAGAGCAGGGTCCCGACGATCGGCTGCACGCCCACGTCCCTGGCCGCATTAGCAAACGCGATCGCGCCATAGAGGCCGTTCCGGTCGCAGATGGCGATCGCGGGAAAGCCGCGCTGCTTGGCAAGCTTGGCCAGCTTCTTCGGATCGATCGCGCCTTCGAGCATGGTGAAGCTGGAAAAGACGCGCAACGGCACGAAGGGTGAAAAAGCCATGCCGCAAAGGGTAGGAACTGCCGCCGCCGTTCGCAACAACGGCCCGCCTCGCATCCACGCGAAACGGGCCGTTTCAACAGGAATGTCCCCGGTTTAGGCCACAGCCTGCACCGAGTGCCGATTCAACCGGCCGGAAAATCGTCGCGCCGGGCCAGCGCCTCGATCTCGCCGAGCGTGAACATGCGATCGCCGCGCTTCTGGATGACGAGGCCGTGACGATCCTCTGCCGGCAAGCGCGTGACGAAGCGGATCAGTTCGGCAAACGTGCCCTTTCTGATCACGTTGAAGCCGCGCAGCATGTCGCTGCTCTCGCCCTCGGCCCTGCGGTGCAGCGTCGCGCCGTCTTCCCAATCGCTTTCGGTCGGGTCCAGCGGTTCGGCGTGGAACGTGGTGGGGTGGTCGCTCATGGGCGCGCCCTTTCTGCATTGTGTCCGTACGGGGATCAAACGCACGGGGCGCGGCGCGTATCCCTCGAAAGCGGGCGATCTTGCCGCCGCCCGGAAACGAAACGGATCAGGAGAGCAGGCCTTCGTGCAGGCGCACGACCCGGTCCATCCGCGCGGCCAGCCGCTCGTTGTGGGTGGCGATCAGCGCGGCGCTGCCCTGCCCGCGGACCAGCCGCAGGAATTCCTCCAGCACCCGGTCGCTCGTCGCCTCGTCGAGGTTGCCCGTCGGCTCATCGGCCAGGACCAGTTGCGGCTTGTTGGCCAGCGCGCGGGCCACGGCGACGCGCTGCTGCTCGCCGCCCGAAAGCTGGCTGGGCCGGTGATCGAGCCGGGCACCGAGACCCAGCGCGGTCAGCAGCTCCTCCGACCTGGCCTCGGCCTCCGCTCGCGGCTTTCCGGCGACCAGTTGCGGCAGCACGACGTTCTCGCGCGCATCGAAATCGGGCAGCAGGTGGTGAAACTGGTAGACGAAGCCCAGGTGATCGCGTCGCAGCGCGGTGCGCGCATCGCCGTTCGATTTTTCCGCCCGCTTGCCGCAGATCGTGATCTCGCCGCCGAAGCCACCCTCGAGCAGGCCGACCGCCTGCAGCATGGTCGACTTGCCGGACCCGGACGGGCCGAGCAGCGCGACGATCTCGCCGGGCATGATCGCCAGGTCGATGCCGCGCAGCACGTCGATGGTGACGCCGCCCTGCGTGAACGAACGGGTCAGGCCGCGCAGTTCGACGACCGGTGTGCCGGAGGGCGTGCCGGTGGACATGGGGGCAAACTCATTCATAGCGCAGGACCTGAACGGGATCGGTGCTCGCCGCCTTCAGCGCGGGGTAAAGCGTGGCGAGGAACGAGAGGATGAGCGCCATGCCGGTGATGACCGCCACTTCGGCCGGATCGGTCCGCGCCGGGAGTTCCGACAGGAAGCGGATCGAAGGATCCCACAATTCCTGCCCCGTCAGCAGTTCGACCAGCTTCACCGCCGATTGCCGGAATTCGAGCGCGATGAAACCCAGCGCCAGCCCCGCCCCGGTGCCGAGCGCACCGATCAGGAAGCCGGCGGTGACGAAGATCTTGAGGATCGAGCGCCGCGTCGCGCCCATCGTGCGCATGATCGCGATGTCGCGGGTCTTGGCCCGAACCAGCATGATGAGCGAAGACAGGATGTTGAACACCGCCACCAGCACGATGATCGAGAGGACGACGAACATGGCGACGCGTTCGACCGCCAGCGCCTCGAACAGGCTGGCGTTGATCGTCTTCCAGTCGTTGACCACCGCGCGGCCCGCCAGCTTCTGGGTCAGCGGGGCGAGCGTCTCGCCGACGGTGTCGGGGTCTTCGGTCATCACCTCGATCATGCCGACCGTATCGCCCATCAGCATCAGCGTCTGCGCGTCCTGGATGGGCATGACGACATAGGCGTTGTCGTAGTCGTAGATGCCGATCTCGAAGATGGCCGCCACCTCGTAGCCGATCTCGCGCGGGACGGTGCCGAACGGCGTGGCGCGGCCCTGCGGATTGATGACGGTGATGACATCGCCGACCCGGATGCCGAGGTTCTGCGCAAGGCGCGAGCCGATGGCGACGCGGTTTTCACCCGGTTGCAGCAGGTCGACACTGCCGAGCAGCGTCTTCTCCTTGAGCTCACGGATCGATTCCACGGTCGATCCGCGCACCAGCACCGCCTCGACCCGGCCTTCATAGCTGCCCAGCAACGGCTGCTCGATCAGCGGCTGCGCGGCGGTGACGCCCGGCGTCTTGCGCACGTCCTCCAGCACCGATTCCCAGTCGTTCAACCGTCCGCCGTAGGCCTGGATCACCGCGTGGCCGTTGAGGCCGACGATCTTGTCCAGCAGTTCGGCGCGAAAGCCGTTCATCACGCTCATCACGATGACGAGCGCGGCCACGCCGAGCATGACCGCGACCAGGCTGATGCCCGCGACCATGGCGATGAACGCCTCGCCCCGCCCCGGCAGCATGTAGCGCTTGGCGATGGTCCATTCGAAAGGAGAGAGGATCAAACCGGAATGACTGCCTGATGGGCGGCGGGGCAAGGTTGCCGCGCCGGCAAGTGGTGCGATGAACGGCCTGACTAGGCCGCGGTTCCCGCAAGAGCAAGCACCGCCTTGGCATGCGCGCCCGGCGCCCCCATCTGCTGCACCGCGCGGGCACCGCCGGGCCAATCGCCGGTTGTAATCGCGATGAAACATCGGCAAAGGCGCGCGTGACGCGACGGTGCCTTTCTGCTAGGCACCGCGCGCGCATGGCCTGACAGGCAGCGCAAGCGCGTGGCCGGCAACAGAGCGGAACACTCAAGGCATGAAGCCCATTGAATTTTCCCACCATCCCTTCCTCGATGCGGATGGCGACAAGCTGCGCGAGGAGTGCGGCGTCTTCGGCGTGATCGGCGCCCGCGATGCCGCCGCCGTCACCGCGCTCGGCCTCCACGCCCTGCAGCACCGCGGACAGGAAGCGGCGGGCATCACCAGCTTCGACGGGCACGAATTCTATTCGCGGCGCGGCACCGGCCACGTCGCCGAGAATTTCTCGACCGGCGAGGCGCTGGCCCAGCTTCCCGGCGAAATGGCCGCCGGCCACGTCCGCTACTCCACCACCGGCGGCGCGGGCCTGCGCAACGTGCAGCCGCTCTACGCCGATCTTGCCAGCGGCGGCTTTGCCATCGCGCACAACGGCAACATCTCCAACGCCATGCACCTTCGCGCCGATCTCGTGCGCAAGGGCGCGATCTTCCAGTCGACCAGCGACACCGAGGTGATCATCCACCTCGTCGCCACCAGCCGCTATCCGACGATGCTGGACCGCTTCGTCGATGCGCTGCGCCTGGTCGAGGGCGCCTATTCGCTGATCGTGATGACCAATGCCGGCATGATCGCCTGCCGCGATCCGCTGGGCATCCGCCCGCTGGTGATGGGCAAGCTCGGCGACGCGACCGTGTTCGCCAGCGAGACCGTCGCGCTCGACATCGTCGGCGCCGAATTCGTCCGCGAGATCGAACCGGGCGAGCTGGTCGAGGTGGACTTCGACGGAACGGTCCGCTCGCACCGCCCCTTCGGCACGCCTGCGGCGCGGCCGTGCATCTTCGAACACGTCTATTTCAGCCGCCCCGATTCGGTGACCGGTGGCCGCTCGGTCTATTCGGTGCGCAAGGCGATCGGCCAGCAGCTCGCCATCGAGAGCCCGGCCGACGCCGACATCGTCATCCCGGTGCCCGATTCGGGCGTGCCCGCCGCCATCGGCTATGCGCAGGAATCGGGCGTTCCGTTCGAACTGGGCATCATCCGCAGCCACTATGTCGGCCGCACCTTCATCCAGCCCAGCGACGGGCAGCGCCACTCCAGCGTCGCGCGCAAGCACAACGCCAACCGCGCGCTGGTCGCGGGCAAGCGGATCATCCTGATCGACGATTCGATCGTGCGCGGCACCACCAGCCTCAAGATCGTGCAGATGATGCGCGATGCCGGCGCCAGCGAAGTGCACATGCGCATCGCCAGCCCCCCGACGATGCATTCCTGCTTCTACGGCGTCGACACGCCCGAACGCTCCAAGCTGCTCGCCGCGCGGATGGAGGTGGAGGCCATGCGCCAGTTCATCCAGGCCGACAGCCTTGCTTTCGTGTCGATCGACGGGCTCTATCGCGCGGTCGGGGAAAGCGAGCGCAAGGCCAAGTGCCCGCAATACTGCGACGCCTGCTTCTCGGGCGAATACCCGACATCGCTGACCGACCTGTCGGAGCGTGAAGCCCCGCAATTGCCGCTGATCGGCGAAAAGGCCGCGTGATGGACGACAATTCGGCGCAGCAGCCGGCCCGGGACAAGGGCCTGGCGGGCAAGCTGGCGCTTGTCACCGGGGCAAGCCGCGGCATCGGCGCGGCGACCGCGATCGAACTGGGCCGGCGCGGCGCGCACGTCATCCTGACCGCGCGCGACGACCGCAAGCTGGAACAGGTGGAGGACACGATCCACGCCGCCGGCGGCACCGCGACGATCGCACCGATGGATCTGGCAGAGCCCGACTCGATCGCGCGACTAGCCACGGCCATCGGCGGACGCTGGGATGCGCTCGACATCCTGGTCATCAACGCCGCGGTCTTCGTGCCGCTGACCCCGGTGCAGGACATCGATCCGCGCGCCTTCAGCCGCGCGCTCACGGTTAACGTCGCGGCGACCCAAAACCTGCTGGCCGCCTTCCACCCGATGCTGAAGCGGGCCGAGGCGGGCCGCGTCATCGGGGTTACCAGCAGCGTCGGGGCAAGCCCCCGGGCCTATTGGGCGGCCTATGCCTCGACCAAGGCGGCGTTCGACAACCTACTGCTCAGCTACGCCCTTGAAAACGCCAACACCACGGCGATCCGTGCCGCTGTCGTCAACCCCGGCGGCACCCGCACCGAGATGCGCGCCCGCGCCTTTCCGGGAGAGGATCCGGCCACGGTCCAGCCGCCCGAAAACGTCGCCACCTTCATGGCCAACATGATTGGTGAACCGTTTCCAAACGGCGAGATTATTTCCGTTAAGGACGCGCGGTAACTTCGTCTTAACCGCGTTTGGGGCACACTGGGCTGGTTCAAGAACGGCCGAGTCCCGCGCCAACCCGCGATATTCGGCCATGGGTCCCCGTGGAACGGGACCATGTTGGGTTCCTCATGCCGGAGCTTGCGCCATGACCGAGTACTTCATGTCCGACCGATATTTCCAGGCTTCGCAGGAAGACCGCAGCTCGCCGCGTCTTCAGCTCACCATCCCGGTGACCCTGCGCCCGGCGGGCGGGCACGGCTTTTCGAGCGAGGTCCAGGATCTCTCGCTCGGCGGTTTCTCGGCGGTGTGCGTCAACCGGCTTGCCGTCGGCACCTTGTGCTGGCTGAAGCTGCCCGGTCTCGCCGCGCTGCAGTGCGAGGTGATCTGGTGGCAGAACAACCTCGTCGGCTGCGCTTTCCAGAACCTGCTCAGCCCGATCGTCTACGACGACATCGTCAACCGCTATCGCGGCAGCGTGCGCACGACCCGCCGGGTCTGAACGCCTTTCCCACGGCCTGTCTCTTCCGGGCCGAACGAGCGCGCGGCAGCCACCCCTCTCGCTGCCGCGCGCTTTGCGTTTCTATCGCCTTTGCGCCAATCACTTCACCTCGCGCCAGGCCGCAAGCGCCCGCTCGCGCGCTTCCTTGTGGCCGATGATCTTTTCGGGATAGCCGGCGGGGCGGAACATGCCCTCCGGGTCGTGGATCTGCTCGTCGGAAAGATCGGCCAGTTCGGGCACCCATTCGCGGATATACCCGGCGGCGTCGAACTTCTCCGACTGGGTCAGCGGGGCCATGATGCGCGAGAACATGTTGCTGTCGACGCCGGTCCCTGAAATCCACTGCCAGTTGACGCCGTTGTTGCTGTAATCCGCATCGACGAGGCAGTCCCAGAACCACTGCTCGCCATGCCGCCAGTCGATCAGCAGGTGCTTCACCAGGAAGCTCGCCGCGATCATCCGGACCCGGTTGTGCATCCATCCCGTGACCCAGAGCTGCCGCATCCCGGCATCGACGATCGGATAGCCGGTGCGCCCCTGCTGCCACGCCTCCAAATCTTCTGCGATCAGGTGTCCGCGATCGGGATTGCGCCACAGCCCGCTGCTATAGTCGCGGTAGCTCTCCTCGGGATATCGGGGAAACTGGCAGATGACGTTCTGCGCATAGTCGCGCCAGAGCAGCTCGCCGCGAAAGGTATCGGCCCCTTCCCCGCCGTGCCGCGACAGGCGATCCCACACCTGCACGGGGCTGATCTCGCCGAAATGCAGGTGCGGCGACAGGCGGGACGAGCCGTCTTGCGAGGGGAGATTGCGCGCCTCGCCATAGTCCGAGACCTGGTCGGCAAAGGCGTCCAGCCGCTCGTGCGCGGCGCTTTCGCCCACTTTCCAGGCCTTGGCGAAACCGGTCGCCCAGTCGGGCCTGGTCGGCAACAGCGTCCAGTCGGCCAGGTCGTCGCCGTCGGGCCAGTCGTCGGGATTGGCAAGCGCCGGTTCGTCGAACGGATCGCGCGCCGGCAACTGCTGGCGCGCCGCCTTCGCGAAAGGGGTGTAGATCTTGTAGGGATCGCCCGATCCGGTCGTCACCGCGCCGGGCGGCAACAGGTAGTTGCCGTCGTGAAGCTGCAGGTCGACCGTCTTCGCCAGCGCCTCTTCCGCCGCCTGCCACCACGGCTCGTAATGGCGGATGGCGTGGACCGATGCCGCCCCGGTCTGCTCCGCCAGTCGGGCCAGCACATCCTCTGCCCGGCCACGGCGCAGCACCATCTTCGACCGGTGCCGACCGAGCGCGGCGTCGAGGCTGGCCAGCGAATGGTGCAGCCACCAGCGCGAGGCGGCGCCCATCCGGCGCTCGCCCGCACCCTCGTCGTCCAGCACGAAGACCGGGATGACCGGCCCGGCGGCAGCGGCGGCGCAAAGCGCGGGCTGGTCGGCAAGGCGCAAGTCGCGGCGGAACCAGACGATCTGGGGGGCAGTCATTCGTTCTCCGGGATGGTCGACATTGGGATAATCGAGGTCACCTTTCGGGAACGGAGCGTGCCGCGAGCGGGTTCCCGCTGGCATGACCGTACCTGCCGAAACAGTCCAGCTTCCCGCGCGCGGCTGGCGCATCAACCGGACCCGCGCGCTGATCGTCGGCGCGCTGTGCTGGCTGGGCTTCGCCGCCCTTGTCTGGGCCGTGGAAACCGGGCGGACGCGCGGGATCGACGATACCGGCCTGCTCTTCTGGCGCGGGGCCGACGGATTGGTGCCACGCGGGCCCAAGATGCTGCTGGAGGCAGTTCGCGACGTGACCGCGCTCGGCGGCGTGCTGCTGCGCAATCTTTTTGCCCTCGGTGCGGTTGTCGCGCTGCTGTTCGTGCGGCTGCGACGCGAGGCGGTGCTGTTCGCGGCGACCGTCATCGCCGGGTGGCTGGTCAATTCGGCGATCAAGAACCTGGTCGGCCGCGCCCGCCCCGAAATCGTGCCGCACCTGACCGAAGCGGGCGGCGCCAGCTTTCCCTCGGGCCACAGCTTCAACTCGGCGGTCGTCTACATCGCCATGGCCCTGGCCTTCACGACGCTTTCGGCGCGGCAATCGGTGCGCCTGACGGTGATCGGCATCGCGATCGTCGCCTCGCTCGCCATCGCGTGGAGCCGGGTGTGGCTTGGCGTGCACTGGCCCAGCGACGTCATGGCCGGCTGGCTTGGCGGCGCGGGCTGGGCCTTTATCGCCGCCGCGCTGCTGCAGCGCCCCGCAGACAAGGTTGCCGACAGCACGGCTGCCGCGGCAGCAAGGGATGACTGAGATGTTGAACCGGCTGCGGGGTCGGATCGCCAGCGAGTTCCTGCCCCTGCTGGGGCTTCTCGTCGTCATGGCGTTGGCGATGGGCTTCGGCGGCCTTGCCGGCGAGATGACGGAAGGCGAGACGAGCACGTGGGATCGCGCCATCCAACTGGCGCTGCGGCACAAGGATGACCTGGCCGTTCCGATCGGCCCAGCCTTTCTCAAGACCGCCGCGATCGACCTGACCGCGCTGGGCAGCGAGACGATCCTCACCCTGGTGACCCTGATCGCGGTTGCCTTCCTGCTGCTGCGCAAGCGCGCGCATCAGGCGGCCCTGCTCGCCGTCGCTGTCGGCGGCGGGGCGATCGTCAGCGGGCTGCTGAAGAACCAGTTCGCCCGCCCGCGCCCCGATATCGTGCCTCACCTCGTCGATGCCTCGTCCGGCAGCTTTCCCAGCGGGCATGCGATGAACAGCGCCATCGTCTACCTCACCATCGCGGTGCTGGTCGCTCGCGGATATGAGGAACGGAGCACGCGCGTCTTCATCGTCGTCCTCGCGTTGCTGGCCACGCTGACGATCGGAGCAACGCGGGTCTATCTGGGCGTCCACTGGCCCAGCGACATGATCGCGGGCTGGCTGGTCGGCTGCGCATGGGCGCTGGCGATGGGCCTTGTCGGGCTGGTGCTGCAGAAGAGGCGGAAGATCGAGCCGCCGGCTGCGGCGCATGGGGAGGCCGCGCCGAAGCCGGTTAGACCGACCCTGCACTGACCGGCCCCGAAGCGCTCAATCGAACGCGCAGGCTTCCGCTTCGGCCGGAACCGCGATCTCGACCGTAAAACGCGCGGCGGCGGCACCGGTGAAGCGCGCATCGCGCAGGACCTCGACCGTCTGCCCGTCGCGTTCGACCGGCTCTATATAGGGAGCGCGCGACCAGAACAGGAACGCCGCAAGCGCGCGGTCGTCGGGTGCGAATTGCGGCAATTGCAACGGGTGGAGGCAGGCGGTGCGGTTTGTCAGCAGGCGTACCTTCGCATCCAGCCCGGCGGGCCATCCCCAGCCAAGCAACGCCTTGCCCTGATAGACGACCCCGTCCGCTTCCATGATCAGGTCGCGGCGCCAGAATTGGAGCGGCACCGGCACGGCGATCGCATCGCGCTGCGGCGCTGCGGCCCGCGCGCTGGCGCTGAGGACCAAGTTGGCGTTGACGTAGACCAGCATGACCGCCAACCCGACCAGCGCGGGTCTGCGCCAATGCGCCGCGCCCGCCGTCTCCCGCCAGAACGAGAGCCAGAGCGAGAGGGCGAGCGCCGCCCAGAGCCATGGATCGACGATGAACAGCGCATCGCCATAGAACCAACGGCTCGAAAACGGTTCGAGCAGGCGAATGCCGTAGGAATTGAGCCAGTCGAGCGCGGGATGGGTCAGGCAGCCCAGCGTCGCCAGCCCCCAAAGCCAGCCGAAGCGCACCGGCAGGCGCGCATCGGGCCGTGTGCCGCGGCGGGACTGCCACCGGTCGAACCACCACAGGAACGCCGCGAGCAGCAACGGCAGCACGATCCACGCGATCGGCCCGTGCGTCAGCCCCCGCCGCATGGCGAGGCTCTCGATGCCGTAGACGACGCAGCCCGCATCGATATCGGGCAGGTTGGCACCGACGATCAGCGCCGGCATCGCCAACCCGGTCCGTTGCTTCAGCCCCGCCTGCCCCAGGACCGCGCCGACAAGGCTGTGCGTCAGATTGTCCATGGTATCATGCGCGAGCCGTCAGGCGTGCCCCATTCGGATGATGGCGAGCGGCAGCGCCCGATGGGGACGCGCCTAGACCGGATCCTGCACGGTGCCGTCGACCGTCCACGTCTGCCCCTTGGCGAGCAGCGCGGCGAGGTTGGCGGTCTTGCCTTCGCGCGCCCTGGCGAGATCCTCCGCCACGACCGCGTCATAGGCCGGGCGGGGATCGTCGTAGATCACGCCGAGCGCCATCGGGAACGACCCGAACGGCAGCTCGACCAGCATGTGCGCCAGCGCGCGGTTCTTGACGTCGTGGACCATCACGTCCGCCGCCTGCCAGTCGCCATCCACGACATCGACGACCTTCAGCGTCATGTTCGCGACGTCGCGGGCGAGACCCTTGGTGCCTTTCGCGAACAGCATCGGCTGTCCGTCTTCGAGCCAGAGCTGCTGGTCCTCCGCCCCCTTGGGCGCGGCGAAGTCGTTGAAGACGTCCTTGTTGTAGACGATGCAGTTCTGGAAGATCTCGACGAAGGCCGCGCCCTTGTGGGCGTGAGCGGCCTTCAGCACGTCGGGCAAGTTCTTCGACACGTCGAAGCCGCGAGCCACGAAGCGCGCGCCCGAGCCCAGCGCAAAGGCGCAGGGCTGCGCCGGGCGGTCGACCGAACCGGCGGGCGTCGACGGGCTCTTGGTGCCGATGCGGCTGGTCGGCGAATACTGCCCCTTGGTGAGGCCATAGATCTCGTTGTTGAACAGCAGGATCTGCACGTCGAGGTTGCGGCGCAGGATGTGCATCGTGTGGTTGCCGCCGATGCTCATGCCGTCGCCGTCGCCGGTCACCATCCACACGTCGAGCGCGGGATTTGCCAGCTTGATGCCGGTGACGAAGGCGGGCGCGCGGCCGTGGATCGTGTGGAAGCCGTAAGTCTCCATGTAATAGGGAAAGCGGCTGGAGCAGCCGATGCCCGACACGAAGACGGTGTTGGCCGGATCGCTGCCAAGCTGCGGCAAGGTGCGCTGCACCGCCTTCAGGATCGCGTAGTCGCCGCAACCGGGGCACCAGCGCACTTCCTGGTCGGTTTCCCAGTCCTTGATCGTGGTCTGCACGGGAGTCATGTCGTTCATGGGGTCAGACCTTCTTACGGATTGATCGCTTCGGGGCTGGGAAGCTGGGTGTCGTTGGCTTCGACCTCCCCGCCCTCGTTGCCCTCGACGCTGTCGAAATAGGCTTCGATCGCCGCCTCGATCTCGGCGATGGCGAAAGGCTGGCCGCTGGTCTTGGTCAGCGGGCGGGCATCGACGAGGAACTGGTCGCGCAGCACGGTCTTGAACTGGCCGGTGTTCATTTCGGGCACCAGCAAATTCTCGAACCCCTTGAGCAGGGGGCCGAGGTTTTGCGGCAGCGGCCAGATGTTGCGGACGTGGACGTGGCTGACGTCGCGGCCCTTCCTGCGGGCGCGGCGCACGGCCTGGTGAATCGGGCCGAAGGTGCTGCCCCAGCCGACCAGCACCAGCTTGCCGGAGGTTTCGCCGAGGCAGACCTCCTGGTCCGGCACGTCGATGCCGTCGATCTTCGCCTTGCGCAGATCGGTCATCGCCTGGTGGTTGGCGGGCGAATAGTCGATGTGGCCGGTGCCCTGCGCCTTCTCGATGCCGCCGATGCGGTGCATCAGGCCGGGCGTGCCCGGCTTGATCCACGGGCGCGCGCCCTTTTCGTCGCGGGCATAGGGGAGCAGGTTGTCACCGTCATTCCTCTCGGTCAGGAAATGCGCCGGGAACGGCTTGTAGGAAGCTGGATCGGGCACCTTCCAGGGTTCGGCGGCATTGGCGATGTAGCCGTCGGTCAGCAGCATGACCGGGGTCATGTATCCCACCGCGATGCGGCACGCCTCGATCGCGCAGTCGAAGGCATCGGCCGGGCTGCGCGCGGCGATCACCGGCATCGGCGCATCGCCGTTGCGGCCATAGACCGCCTGGTAGAGGTCGGACTGTTCGGTCTTGGTCGGCAGGCCCGTCGACGGGCCGCCGCGCTGGCTGTTGACGATGACCAGCGGCAGCTCGGTCATGATGGCAAGACCCATCGCCTCGCCCTTAAGCGCGATGCCCGGGCCGGACGACGATGTGACGCCCAGTTGCCCGGCATAGCTCGCACCGATCGCCGAACAGATCGCGGCGATCTCGTCCTCGGCCTGGAAGGTCTGGACGTCGAATTCCTTGAGCCGCGCGAGGTGGTGGAGAATCGCGGAGGCCGGCGTGATCGGATAGCCGCCGAAGAACATCGGCAGTTCGGCAAGCCGCGCCCCGGCGACGAGGCCCAGGCTGATCGCCTCGGCCCCGGTGATCGTGCGGTAAAGGCCCGGTTCGGTCACGACCGGGTTGACGTGGAGCTGCCGCAGCGGCCCGGAAAGCTCCGCCGTCTCGCCATAGGCGTGCCCCGCGTCGAGCGCGGCGATGTTGGCCGCGGCAAGGTCCGGCGACTTGGCGAACTTCTGCTTCAGCCACGCGTGGATCGGCTCGCGCGAACGGTCGAACATCCAGAGCGCGAGGCCCAGCGTCCACATGTTCTTGCAGCGCAGCGCCTCCTTGTTGCCCAGTCCGAAGGGCTTCACCGATTCCATCGTCATCGCGCTGATGTCGAAGGCCAGCACGTCCCACTTGGCGAGGCTGCCGTCTTCGAGCGGGTTGGTCTCGTACTTCGCCTTGTCGAGGTTTCGCTTCGAGAATTCGCCGGTGTCGGCGATGATCAGGCCGCCGGGTTTCAGCGCGGCAAGGTTCACCTTGAGCGCAGCGGGGTTCATCGCGACCAGCACGTCGGGCGCATCGCCCGCGGTCTCGATCGCAGTGGATCCGAAGTTGATCTGGAAGGCGGAGACGCCGAACAAGGTGCCCTGCGGCGCGCGGATTTCGGCAGGGAAGTCGGGGAACGTGGCAAGGTCGTTTCCGGCAAGCGCGGTCGACAGCGTGAACTGACCGCCGGTCAACTGCATGCCGTCGCCGGAATCGCCGGCGAAGCGGACGACGACGGCCTCCGGAGCCGCATCGGGTTGAAGGTTGGGTGCAGACGCCATCGATCTATCCTTGCCTGGCCGCTGTCGTGCCGAAATTGTCCCGCGTTGCGAACGCATGGTGCACGCTATGGGCCGAATTATGCTGCGGCAACTAGAACTCTGACTTGATGCATTCAATTCAGAAAATCTATTGGGGATGATATGGCCCTTGCCTTCCTTGCGCCCCGGTTTCAGGCGGCGGTTCCAGCAGCAGGATATTCCAGATGACCACGCCCGACCCCGCCCTCTACCGCCCCTGCGCCGGGCTGATGATCATCAACGAGGAGCGCCGCGTCTTCGTCGGAAAGCGCATCGACACGAAGGAAGGCGACTGGTGGCAGATGCCGCAGGGCGGCGTCGATCCGGGCGAAGACCTGACCGAGGCGGCCTGGCGCGAACTGTTCGAGGAGACCGGCATCGCCCGCGACAAGGCCGAGATCCTCGCCCGAAGCGAGCGGGAGCTGTTCTACGATCTTCCGCCCGAACTGAAGGGAAAGCTCTGGGGCGGCCGCTACGTCGGCCAGCGCCAGTCGTGGTTCCTGATGCGCTTTGCGGGCGAGGATGCCGACATCGACCTCGCGGCGCACGATCCGGCCGAATTCAACGCGTTCCGCTGGATCGAGCCGGCGCGGCTGCCCGATCTCATCATCCCGTTCAAGCGCCCGGTCTACGAAGCGGTGCTGGAGATGTTCCGCCCTCACCTGTGACGGCGAACGCCTGTCCGCTCAGTTGCTTTCGACCTGCGGCAGCGGCGGCGTCTTGGCGGGCGCGGCCTCGGCGCTCTTCACCTGCGGCAGAGGCCCGCGCGCGATCGCGGCGGACAGCTTCGTCGCTTCGGCGCAGTTGCTGCCGCACATCGACTTCAGCTTGGCCAGCTGGCGCTCCGCCTTGGCGGTCGCGCCCTTCTCGGCCATGGCCGCGCCTTCGCCGGCGATCGCGGCAAGGTTGCCGGGCTCGGCCTCCTGCACTTCGCGGAAGTAATGGATCGCCTGCCCCTGCAAGCCCTTTTCGCGGGCGAGGCCGCCCAGCGCCAGCAGCACGGGTGCGCTGCCCGGAGCCAGCGCCAGCGCCGCCTCGAACCTGTCGGTCGCGCCGTCCACATCGCCCGCGGCCAGCGCGGTGTGCCCGGTGTCGAGCAGGTTCGCGACACGCGGATCGACCGGGGCCGGGGCCTGCCCAAACGAGGTGCTGGCAGTCAGCGCGACGACGAGGGAGATGGCGGCGGCAAGGGGCGAATAGCGCATCAGCAACTCCATGGGCCGGCTTGTCGGCCGGGGGTCGGCAGGGGAGCTTTCAAGGGCGACGACTGCCATAATTCGCCTGTTTAGCAGGTCGTTCCCATACGCGCGATGAAAAACCCGTCAGTCCCGCTCAGCGCGGGCGAGAGCCGCCAGCCGGGTCCCTGCGCTGCGCCCGCGGGCAGCGCGGCGTCCATGGCCGCGAAGTCGGGATGCCCGGCGAGGAAGGAGGTGACGACCTCTGCTCCTTCGGCATCGAGCAGCGAGCAGGTGACGAAGACGATGCGTCCGCCGGGTCGCACCAGTTGCGCCGCAAGGCCAAGCAGGCGCCCCTGCACCTCGGCGTAGCGCGCGATCTCTGTCGGAGAGAGCCGCCAGCGCGCCTCCGGATTGCGGCGCCAGGTGCCGGTGCCCGAACACGGCGCATCGACCAGCACCGCATCGGCCGCACCGCGCCAGGGGCCGAGCACCTCCATCTCCCACCCCGGATCGAGTAGCAGCGTCTCGGCAATTCGCGCGCCTGCCCGCTGCGCACGCGGGGCGAGCCGGCGCAGCCTTTCGCGATTGGTATCGGCGGCGATCAGCGTGCCTTCGTTGGCCATCGCGGCGGCGAGCGCGAGGGTCTTGCCCCCCGCCCCGGCGCACAGGTCGATCACCGTTTCGCCCGGCTTCGCGGCCACGGCCAGGCAGGCGAGCTGGCTGCCGCCGTCCTGAACCTCGACCAGCCCTTCGGCAAAGGCGTCCCAGCTTTCGACCGGCGTGCCCGCGCCAAATCGCAGGCCCTGCGGCGCGGCCAGGGGCTCGCCGCGCTCGGGCAGGACGATGGTGGCCCGATCGGCCTTCAGCGCATTGACCCGAACGTCCAGCGGGGCGCGTTCCAGCAGGGCGGCGGCATCCGCAACCCCGCTGTCGGCCAGGAGCCGCGCCAGCCAAACGGGCGCGACGCCGCCCTCGGCCACCGGCTCGCCGGGCACGATCGCGGCGGGGCCGTAGCCGGAGCCGTCGAACAGAGCGGCCAGTTCAGGATCATCCTGCGCCAGCCGCAGAAGCGCGGCGCGTCCGCTGGCCGGCACGGGGCCGCAGGCGCGGATCGCGGCGTAGATCGTCTCGCGGATGGCGCGGCGGTCCTTCGACCCGGCGTAGCGGCGCTGCTTCAGCCCTTCGGCAACCAGCTTGTCGGCGCTGGCCCCGCCGGAATTGGCGGCGGCGATCACCGTATCGAGGATCTCGATCGCGGCCTGGACGCGCGCGGCCGGGGTCACCGCGTTTTCGCGGGCTTTTTGGCGGGAGCACCCGACAGGCGGCGGCGGTTGGCGCTGACGGTGCGGCCCAGCCGGTCGACGCTCTTCTGCGCGGCGCCCATGCCGGTGCCGAGCGAGCCGGTCATCGCCTGCCACGTCAGTTCGTTGCCCGCCTGGATCTTCTCGGCGACCATGCGCCGGCTTTCCGCCTGCGCACCCGGCGCACCGGCCATGATCATCCAGCTTCGCGCCCAGATGACGTAGCAGCTTTCGGCCCAGAGCCACCAGGCGCTGGTCGCAAGGCGCAGGCTGTCCTGCGCCGCGCGCACGTCGATGGGTGCCGGCGGCATCAGCCGCCGCTCGTCGGGTAGTTGGGTGCCTCGCGGGTGATGGTCACGTCATGGACGTGGCTTTCGCGAAGGCCCGCATTGGTAATGCGCACGAACTGCGCGTCCTTGCGCAGGCTGTCGATGTTCTCGCAGCCGGTATAGCCCATCGCCGCCTTCACCCCGCCGACCAGTTGGTGGATGACGTCGCGCGCCGGCCCCTTGTAGGGAACCTGGCCCTCGATCCCTTCAGGGACGAGCTTCATCTGTTCCTTGACGTCCTGCTGGAAATAGCGATCGGCGCTGCCGCGCGCCATCGCGCCGACGCTGCCCATGCCGCGATACGACTTGTAGGCGCGTCCCTGGTAGAGGAACGTCTCGCCCGGCGCTTCTTCGGTCCCGGCCAGCATCGAGCCGACCATGATCGCCGATGCGCCCGCCGCGATCGCCTTGGCCGCGTCGCCGCTGGTGCGGATGCCGCCGTCGGCGATCACCGGAACCCCGTGCCTGTCGCCTTCTTCTGCGGATTCCATCACCGCCGTCAGCTGCGGGACGCCGACGCCCGCGACGATGCGGGTGGTGCAGATCGAGCCGGGGCCGATGCCGACCTTGATGCCGTCGGCCCCCGCGCCGATCAGCGCCTTCGTCGCTTCCGCCGTAGCGACGTTGCCCGCCACGACCTGGACCGAGTTCGACAGCTTCTTCACCCGTTCGACCGCCAGCGCGACGTCGCGGTTGTGGCCGTGGGCGGTGTCGATGACGATGAGGTCGACTTCGGCATCAACCAGCGCCTCGGTCCGCTCGAACCCCTTGTCGCCCACCGTGCTCGCCGCCGCGACGCGCAGGCGGCCCGAAGCGTCCTTGGTCGAGTTGGGGTAGGTCACCGCCTTCTCGATGTCCTTGACCGTGATCAGGCCGACGCAGCGATAGGCGTCGTCGACGACCAGCAGCTTCTCGATCCGGCGCTGGTGAAGCAGACGGCGCGCCTCGTCCTGGTCGATCCCGGCGTGAACGGTGGCCAGGTTCTCGCTGGTCATAAGTTCGCGCACCGGCTGCGCGTCGTTGATGGCAAAGCGCACGTCGCGGTTGGTGACGATGCCGACCAGCCTGCCGCCCGCCTCGACCACCGGGATGCCGGAGATGCGGTTGGCTTCCATGATCGCCCGCGCCTCGCCCAGCGTCGCGTCGGGCGCGATGGTGATCGGGTTCACGACCATTCCGCTCTCGAACCGCTTGACCTGCCGCACCGCGGCGCACTGCTGTTCGATGGTGAGGTTGCGGTGAAGCACGCCGACGCCGCCCATCTGCGCCATGACGATAGCCATGTCCGCCTCGGTCACGGTGTCCATCGCGCTCGACACCACCGGGATGTTGATCGCGATGTCGCGCGAAATGCGGCTGCGGGTATCGGCCTGCGACGGCACCAGCGCGCTTTCGGCGGGGCGCAGCAGGACATCGTCGAACGTCAGGCCCAGCGGGATGTCGGATGCGGAGAATCGATTTGCCATGGGCCCTGCCGTCGCGAAAGTTGAGGGGGATTCGTGGCGGCCCATGTAACCACCCCGCCCCGGTTGGGCTAGGGGGCGATTTCGCTATTTTCCGGGCCCGGCGGGGCGATGGCAGCGCCGGGCGCTCTGCCGGCGTTCCATCCGGGTCCCGCAGCTTCCGTCATCGTGCCGGCGAACCGCGCCGGATCGGCGGCGCGGCGCAGCAGCGCGACGTGCAGCCGCACCATGTCCGCCGTGCCGCCCAGCTCGACCCCGGACACTTCGTCGTTGGCCCGGTGGTATCGCTTGCGCATGTATTCGGTGAGGCGAGTCTGCTGGGCAAAGGCGGCGCTGACGATGGCCGCGGGCACGCCCACGGCGTCGAACACCCACCCGTCCTGCCGCTTGAGAAATTGCAGGTTGCCGCTGTCGGGCGAAACGATCCGAACGCCCTCGTCCCGGGCGGTTCGTTCGATCAGCTCGGTCAGTGCGGCGATGCCCGGCGGGCCGGGCGTGCCCAGCACCACCGCGGGCGCGCCGGCGGGGGCGACGCCCTCAGTATCGAGATTGAACACCGCGACGAACTTGCCCAGCGGCACCGGCGGATCCTGCACGAAGGCAAGCGCGCCGCGCAGGCCGTCCTCCTCGCCGCCCGTTGCCAGCACGTAGATGTCGCGGCGCGGTCGCGGCCCCTCGGCCAGCTTGCGCGCAATCTCGATCATCATGGCAAGGCCGGTCGCGTTGTCGACGGCGCCGTTGCAGATCCGGTCCGCACCCTTTGCCGGGCAGCGCGAACCGAAGCCCAGGTGGTCCCAGTGCGCGATCAGCAGCACCGCGCCCGCCCGCGGCTCGGTCCCCGGCAGGCGCCCGATCAGGTTGTAGGTCGCGACCGACTGCTGCCCGCGATCGTAGCGGACCGGTTCGCGCCACGGATTGCCGGGATCGTGCGTGCCCGATTGCAGCCCCGCCGCCTCGAGCTCGCGCTCCAGGTAGTCGAGCGTGAGCCCTTCGCCGATGGTGCCGACCTCGCGCCCGGCAAAGGCGTCGGAGGCGAGCACCTCGACGTGGGCGAGCAGCGCCCGTTCCTCGCTGCCGAGGACCGGCGGTGCAGTCCGGACCGGGTTGGCGGGCGCGCAGGCCGCCAGCAGCGCGAGCGCGCCGCACCATGCCAACGACCGTGTGCCCCCCATTCGCATCGCGCCAGCGGATCGCGCTCCCCCTGCGGACGGGCCCCCTGCCCCCCGCCTTTGTGCCCTTACTGCGCGGTCCAGCCGCCGTCAGCGGAAATGTTCGATCCGGTGATGTTTGCCGCGACATCGCGGCACAGAAACACCACCAGCGCAGCCAAGTCGTCGGGCTGGGTGAACTTCTTGGTCGGCTCGCGCTCCAGCAGCACGTCGTTGATGACCTGCTCTCGGGTCATGTTCCGGGCCTTCATCGTGTCGGGGATCTGGTCCTCGACCAGCGGGGTCCAGACATAGCCGGGCGAAATGCAGTTGCAGGTGATGTTCTGCTCCGCCGTTTCCAGCGCGATGGTCTTGGCCATGCCGGCCAGCGCGTGCTTGGCCGAAACGTAGGCGACCTTGAACGGCGAGGCGGTCAGCGAATGCGCGCTGGCCGTCATGATGATCCGGCCCCAGCCCTTCTCGCGCATCTTGGGAATGGCGAGGCGGCTGGTGTGGAACGCGCTCGACAGGTTGAGCGCGATGATCTTGTCCCACTTGTCGACCGGGAACTCGTCTATCGGCGCGACGTGCTGCATTCCGGCGTTGTTGATCAGGATGTCGACCGCGCCGAACTTGTCGAAGGCGGCCCGCATCAGCTCCTCGCACCCCTTTTCGGTGGTGAGGTCGGTGTTGACGTAGATCGCATCCGCCCCGCTCGCCTCGGCCAGCGCCTGCCGCTCCTTCTCGATCTCGGCGGCGTCGCCGAAACCGTTGATCACCACGTTCGCCCCTTCGGCAGCCAGCGCCTTCGCATAGGCAAGGCCGATGCCCGAAGTCGAACCGGTGATGAGGGCCGTCTTGCCGGTGAGGAACATTTGCGTCTCCTTGCGATTTTGGGGAGTAAGTGGATGGGGCCTGCGTCGCCCGATATATGGAGGGCAGAAGGTGCGGCTCAACGACTTTTCCAAGAATATTCGCGTCAACGACCAGCGCGGCATGGGCGGCGGGCTTGGCGGCGGGGGCAAGGTCGGCTGCGGCGCCATCGTCATCGCGCTGATCGGCGCGGTCTTCTTCGGTATCGACCCGATGACGACGCTGGGCGTGGTCGAAGGCGTGCAGCAGGGCGGCGCTCCCACCGGCCAGGGCAATGGCAAGACGGTGGAGGAATCGTGCAGCGTCAACCAGTACAGCCGCGAGACCTGCGCCGCCCTGTCCTCGCTCGACGCCACCTGGCAGCCGTTGTTCCAGGAAGCGGGCATCGCCTTCAAGCAGCCGGTGCTGAACTTCTATGACGGGCGCGGCCAGTCCGGCTGCGGCGCGGCGCAATCGGCGATGGGACCGTTCTATTGCCCGACCGACCAGGGCATCTACATCGATACCAGCTTCTACGACCAGATGGACCAGCAGCTTGGCGCAGGCGGCGACTTCGCTCGCGCCTATGTCATCGGCCACGAATACGGCCACCACGTACAGACCCTGACGGGCACGTCGAACTGGGTCCGCCAGATGCAGCAGCAGAACCCGCAGATGGCCAACCAGCTGCAGGTCCGCATGGAATTGCAGGCCGACTGCTATGCCGGGGTCTGGGCCGCCAAGAACCCGCAGCTGATCGAACCCGGCGACATCGAGGAAGGCCTCACCGCCGCCAGCGCGATCGGCGACGACGCGCTGACCAAGGGCCGGGTCTCTCCCGACAACTTCACCCACGGCACCAGCCAGCAGCGCATGCAGTGGCTGCAGAAGGGGTTGAAGACCGGGGACGAGGACCAGTGCGACACGTTCGCCGACGTGCGGAGGTGATCCGCCGCGTACCGACCGCGTGCCCATGCGCGGTCCGGCACGGCTTGGCACGACGCGCCTGACAGGAGACCGAATTGTCCGTCAAGCACGCGACCCGCCCGGTGATCGCCCTCAAGATTCACTGCCCAACGGACTTGGCGACATTTCGCCTGCTGCATACCGGTGAGCTCGACGCAATCGACCCGCATTGTCCACTCGGCCGGATGATCGCGATCGTGCGCGAAGATGGTCCGCTGGGCCATTTCGGCATCTACCGCTCCGTGATCGAACTGGCGAGTGGGTGGGAGCTGTTCACACCCTCGTCCAACGCTCGCCCGACCTTGGGCAGCGCAGGTCGCCACACCGCTTCGCCGACCGCCGTCCTGACGCTCTACATCCCGGCCGACGCAGAAGAGGATGCCGTCGAGGCCGCCGTTGCCTCCATCCTTGCCGAGCACCCGTGGGAAGTACCGGTCATCGAGACGTTCCGCACCGCAATTGTGACCCGGGCCTGATCCAAACGGGTTCAGCCCGCCTCCGCCGTCCGGTCCAACCCCTGCCAGTCGACGTTGCGGGTGGCATACATCACGCCGGCAAGCGCCAGGAAGACCAGCACCGATCCGATCAGCAGGCTCCACGCCTCGAGGTTCAGCAGCACGAAAAGCAGCGCGTAGAGGCCGACCAGCAGCGCCCCGATGACGCGCGCCCGGCCCCAGCTCTTCAGCACCGCGGCGCTGTAGCTGGTGACGAGACCGATGATCGCCACGCTGGCCACCGCGTAGGCCGCGGCAAAGCCGATGACTTCGGAAAAGGCGAGCAGCAGGACGAAGAACAGCACCAGCCCGGCCCCGGTCAGCAGGTATTCGGGCGCGGAGACGCTCGCCCCTGCGACAACGTCGAACATGAAGAAGGCGAGAAAGGTGAAGCCGATGATCAGGAAGCCGTATTTCACCGAACGGTCGATGCGGCTGTAGAGATCGACCGGCTCGACCAGCCCGACGGTGGCTGCCATGGCCGGCCCGCCCCGATTGCCGCCGTATTCCGCTGTCACCGGCGGCATCGGCGCGATCCCGTTGCCGACCATCGGCGGACCGGCGTTGTCCCGGGTCAGCAATTCCTGCCCCAGCGCGAGGTCGGATACCGCAAAGGTCGCGTCGAAACCCTCGTCGCCGACCTTGCTCGCATTGGGCAGGAAGCTGCCGGAAAAGCTCGGGTGCGGCCAGGTCGAGCGCACGTGCCATTCGCTGTTGCCGCCACGCGGCACGAAGCTCAGCGTCTCGCTGCCCCGCAAGCCATAGGACCACGTGACATCGAGAGGCGCCTGCCCGTCCCAGTCGGCAAAGGCGAAGAAGCCCGAATTGTTGGTGTTGCCCAGCTTGCCCCCCGGGCGCGTCAGCAGCGTATTGCCGCCCGCGATCACCCGCGTCGCGCTCTGCAGCCCGCGCGGGTCGGCAACCCCGAAGTGCAGCTCCGCCCGTGCGAAATCCATCCGCGCCGGGTCATACCCCGACCGCGCGGCATCGGCCGGCAGGGCGAAGGTCGCGGTGCCCTGCATCGCGCCTTCGTAGAGGTTGGAGGTGTAGATCGACTTGTGCTTGCGCTGCGGCGACAGCACCGTCTCGACCTTCTGCGCGCGGGGCGAGAGAAAGATGTCGCGGGTAACGCGGCGCACCGTCTCGACCGAGCGGCCGTTCTGCACCACGGTTTCGGTCACGTCCTCGCTATAGGGGATGACGAGGACCGGCCCGGTCACGACCTGCGGCCCGCCCCAACCCTGCGTGATCGTGGCACGGGCGGTGCGCGACTGCTCTTGCCGGTCCCACAGCAGGGCGTACGTCATGAACAGCGGCACGGCGAGCGCGGCGGCCACGAGCACGACGATCAGCAGCTTCATGCCCGGCGATCTGGCGCGCCTGCCGATGATGTCCACGGACGATCTCCCCGATTCAACGCAGCGACGAATCGTGCCCCTCGTGCGATGAACCGAGTGTTAATCGCTTACTTGAGATCCTTCAGTTCCGCGCGCAGTTCGGCGATCTCGTTATCGAGTTCCTGCAGCACTTCGGCCCGCGTATCGGCGGAAAGCTTGCTGTCCTTCGCGATGGCCGAACGGGCGCGCTCGATGCCGGTGATGGCAGCGGCGATCGCATCGCGTTCGATCTTCCTTTCATCGACGATCGTTTCCTGAACCAGTTCGCGCTTCCCGCCCTCGCGTCGTTCGAAGACCCGCACGGTGCGCACGCGTCCGTCGGCGGAGACCTTTTCCTCGACTTCGGGTGTGCCGACGAATGCGAAGCGCTTGTGAATGCGCTCGGCCTCGGCCAGCGCGCGGGACTGGGACGCCATGGCGCGTTCGACGGCGGCACCGGCCCGCTCCGCTTCGGCAGAGGCGCGGTCGGCCTCGGCGGTGGCGCGCTCGATTTCCGCCGCGAACCGCGCCTCTTCGTCTGCGGACATCGGCTTGCCATCGGAATGCCAGGCGAATTCGCCCTTGTCGTCCTTGACGTGCATGTGGATCGTCGCATCCGTCCCTTCGGCATCGGAGGCGGGAACGTCGGTGCGCACGATCCTGCGGATCTCGACCTTCTTTTCGGAGTGCCCGGACACCGGCGCGGCCGCGGCTTCGCCCTGCGCCGCATCCTCGGCATACGTGACGCTGGCTGTGGCGCCCAGCGCCAGCAGGCTTGCAGCGCCCAGCAAGGCAAGGCCGGCGCGGTGGCGGCGGGTTGTCGTGGTCATGCCAAGGCTCCTCAGGCGGTGAACGATGGCCTTTTCGCCCAGCACCGGTCCGATCTCGCGGAAACCGGCCATCGGCGCGGCCAGGATGAAACGGCCCCGGTGATCGTCAGGTGCCAGGTTGCGGTCGATGCTGCAGGCGGCGATCACTTCGCCGTAACGGGCCCGTTCCGCCTGCGAACGGCCGAGCATCACCCGCGCGTCGCAGGCTGCCTCCTGGTCGCGGCGCATTGCGCGCCACGCCGCCCAGGCCAGCGGATTGAACCAGTGCAGCGCGAGCAGCGGCTGCGCCGCGAGGTTCGCGGCGAGGTCGTGCCCGCGGTGGTGCGCGATCTCGTGCGCGATGGCGAGGTCGCGAGCGGTCACATCCTCGTGCGCCATGAAGCCCGACGGCAGCGCGATCACCCGGCAGCGCACGCCGAAGGCGACGGGCGCGGAGACGCAATCGCTCTCGACCAGGTGGATCGTCCCCACCTCGCCCACGGGCCGCACGCGGGCCAGGAGGTGGCGCGTCATGGCGCGATAGCAGGCCAGCCGCCAGGCAAGGAAGACCAGTGCGCCGACCAACCAGAGCACGACCGCCCCGTCGGCGACCAGCGTCCAATCGACCAGCGCCCAATCGACCAGTGGTTGCGCCACCGGCTCCGGGGTGATCGGCAGGGCCGCTGCATCCTGCCCTACGGGCGTGACTGGCGTGACGTAAGCGGCCGCGGCGTCCACGGGTTTCATCCACGCCGGCAGCACGATCGGCGGCAGCACGAACCGCATCAGCGGCAGCAGCCACAGCGCATAGGCGATGCGCGGACCGAACAGCCTGGCGACAGGGCGCCGCAGCACCAGCACGGCGGCGATCAGCACCCCGGTCCAGATCGCCGTATCGACGGCCCAGCCGGTCAGCCCGGCGAACAGGCTGGCGCTCGTGAAGTCCCCGATCATTTGCGCAACTCCTTGAGGAGGGTCTCGATCTCGGCGAGGTCGCGTTCGGTCAGCGCCTCCGCCTCGGCCAGATGGGCGACGAGCGACGCCGCCCGCCCCCCGAACAGGCGGTCGACCAGCCGCCGCGATTCCTGCCCGACGAAATCGGCACGGGCGAGCAGTGGGGAATAGAGAAAGCGCCGCCCGTCAGGCTCGGCGGCGATGGCGTTCTTGCCGACCAGCCGCGACAGCAGGGTCTTGACCGTCGCCAGGCTCCAGCCCTGCTCCTCGCCCACCGCATCGGCCACTTCGGCGGCGGTCAGCGGGGCACGCGTCCACAAGGCCTCCATCACCGCCTGTTCGGCACCGGAAATGCGTTCGGAAAGCTGCGCGGGGTCGGTCGGGATGGTCATGTGCGATCCGGTCGAAGGCTCGAATTACGATTACAGGCGTAGACGATGCGATTACAGCTGTAAACAATGGCGTGCCAAGCGGTCGACAAACGGCCATCCGTGGCCGACCAACGACATCGGGAAACGGGCTGCCCAAGACGAAAAAGGGGCCCGGACACGATCCGGACCCCTTCGGGACTTCGGCGGGGCCGGCGCATCCCCCAACACGACCGGCAGGCCAGCAGCACCCATCTTCCGGGCCGATCGGACGCATTCGGCGAGAATCTCGGACATGATTCCGGGCGAGCGACCATCGACCCGACCCTCACCGAAGCAAGGGCAGTGACACCTGTTACAATCTGCCGGCAGCCCGCTCCATCACCCGATCGGGTGAGAGGTTCGCTTTTCAGGAATCGCCCCGAAACAAGGAGATGACGCGGACCAGGTCTGATCGGCTATGGATGCCCATCTTGGCGAAGATCGCCTTGGCATGACTGCGCAAGGTCTGCTCCGAAACACCCAGCACCCGCGCCGCCGCGGGCCGGTCGTAGCCGCCAACGAGAAGCGTCGCGACCCGGATTTCCGCCTCGGTCAGCCCGAAAAGCTCGCGCAGGGCCGCACGGTCCGGCGTCAGGCGGCGGGCGGGATCGACGATCATCACCATGGCACGGGCCTCGCCCGGTAGCAGCGCAGCGTCTGGCAGGGGCAAGGGCATCGCGGTGGCCGCCAGTCGCGGCCCGCCATCCCGGCGCGAGATCCACGCCCACCCGGCCGGCGCGGCAAGTTGCGTCGCCAGCGCCCGCCCGACGATCGCGTCTAGCGCGTGACGTTCGGAAAGGCGCGCCGGCCTCAGCATCCCGTCCTTGACGACGAGGCTGTCGGCGGCAGCTAGCAAGCATTCCGCGGCATGGTTGCGGCTGAGCACCCGGCCCCGCGCGTCGAGCACGAAGATCGCGTGGGGCTGGCCCATCAGGCCCGCCTGCGAAAAGGCGGCATGGTTCTCCACCGCCGTCATGCGCCGGGTGATCGACAGCGACTGGATCATGTGGCTGCGCATCATGCCGACGATCGCGATCTGCTCGCGGTCGGCATGGCCCTGACGAAAGGTGCGCTGGATGCTGAAGGCAAATGCCGGGGCGTCGTGCTCGAACACCGCGCAGCCGGCGTAATAACGCAAGCCCTGCCGCGCGTAGAAGGCATAGGTCGGATCGCGGCGGGCATCCTCGTCCGAGATGACGAGGTTGTCGTAGTGAACCGGGATGTCGGGCCGCGCGCCCAGAAACGCGATGCGCGGGCAGATCGCGGCGTAGTCGCGGTCGTACTCGATGCACGATTCGGGCGAGAACCGCGCGGCGATCGTGGTCGGCCACCCGTCCGCCAGCGGCAGCATCATCACCGCGCCGTCGCTTCCGGTGATGTCGGCCAGATCGGTCAGCACGCCCTGCCAGCGGCTGGCATCCTGTGCGGCGGCGTAGATGCCGCCGACAAGGTCGCTGAAGCGTTCGAGCCGCACGCCGCTACCGGCCTCGCACGGGCGAAGCCGGCATCAGCGCATTGGCGCGATCAGTAGACGCGCTTCTTCGGCTTGATGTACTCGACGTCATCGGTCAGCGTATATTCGTGGACCGGGCGATAGTCGAGGCGAACCGCCCCGCCCTTGCCGCCCCAGCCGTCGAACCAGCTCGCCGTGTGCTTCATCCACTCGCCGTCGTTGCGCTCGGGGAAGTCTTCGTGCGCGTGGGCGCCGCGGCTTTCCTTGCGGTTGAAGGCCGAATGCATCGTCACGGTCGCCTGGCTGATCAGGTTGTCCAGCTCCAGCGTTTCGATGAGATCGCTGTTCCAGATCAGCGAGCGGTCGGTGACGTGGATGTCCTCCATCCGCTTGTAGGTGGCGGCAAGCTTCTCCTTGCCCTCGGCCATCAGCTCGTCGGTGCGGAACACGGCGGCGTGGCCCGACATCGTGCGCTGCATCTCGGTGCGGATCTCCGCCGTCGAGGATCCGCCCTTGGCATGGCGGAAGTGATCGAGCCGCGACAGGGCAAAGTCGGCGCTGTCCTTGGGCAGGTTGGCGTGGGCCGACTGCGGCTTGATGCTGTCGCGCAGGTGGTGCCCGGTGGCCCGGCCGAAGACGACGAGGTCGATCAGCGAGTTCGAGCCGAGGCGGTTCGCGCCGTGCACCGACACGCAGGCGGCTTCGCCCACCGCGTAGAGGCCGGGGACGACCGTTTCCGGGTTCCCGTCAGCGCCGATGGTCACGACCTGGCCGTGGTAGTTACAGGGGATGCCGCCCATGTTGTAGTGCACCGTCGGCACCACGGGCAGCGGCTGCTTGGTGAGGTTGACGCCGGCAAAGATCTTGCCGCTTTCGGTGATCCCGGGCAGCCGCTCTGCCAGCACCTTCGGGTCGATGTGGTTGAGGTGGAGGAAGATGTGGTCCTTCTCCGCCCCGACGCCGCGCCCTTCGCGGATTTCCATCGCCATCGAACGCGACACGACATCGCGGCTGGCAAGGTCCTTTGCCGACGGAGCGTAACGCTCCATGAAGCGTTCGCCTTCGGAGTTGGTGAGGTAGCCACCCTCGCCGCGCGCGCCTTCGGTGATCAGCACGCCCGCGCCGTAGATGCCGGTCGGGTGGAACTGCACGAATTCCATGTCCTGCAGCGGAAGCCCCGCGCGCAGCACCATGCCGCCGCCGTCGCCGGTGCAGGTGTGCGCCGAGGTCGCGGTGTAGTAGCAGCGGCCGTAGCCGCCGGTCGCCAGAACGACCGCGTGGGCGCGGAAGCGGTGGATCGAGCCATCGTCCATGCACATGGCGATGACGCCCTTGCACTCGCCGTCGACCATGATGAGGTCTATCGCGAAGTACTCGATATAGAAGTCGGCGTCGTACTTCAGGCTCTGCTGATAGAGCGCATGGAGCATCGCGTGGCCGGTGCGGTCGGCGGCGGCGCAAGTGCGCTGCACCGGCGGACCTTCGCCCATGTTCTGCATGTGGCCGCCGAACGGGCGCTGGTAGATCGTGCCTTCGGGGTTGCGGCTGAACGGGACGCCCGCGTGCTCCAGCTCGATCACCGCCTGCGGCGCTTCGCGGACCATGTATTCGATCGCGTCCTGGTCACCCAGCCAGTCCGACCCCTTGACGGTGTCGTACATGTGCCAGGTCCAGTGATCGGGCGTGTTGTTGCCAAGGCTGGCGGCGATGCCGCCCTGCGCCGCGACGGTGTGCGAACGGGTCGGGAAGACCTTGGTGATGCAGGCCGTCTTCAGGCCCGCTTCGGCGCTGCCCATGGTGGCGCGCAGGCCCGAACCGCCCGCGCCCACGACGACGGTGTCGTAGGTATGGTCGATGATCTTGTAGGCGGGCTGCGTAGTGGCTTCAGCCATGGGGTCAGGCTCCCAGCGCGATGCGGATGACGGAAACGACGCCGAAGACACCGGCGGCGACAAAGACGAGGTTGAGCAGCACGATCGCGGCGAAGCGGTTGGCGCCGTGGACATAGTCCTCGATCATCACCTGCATGCCGAGCCGCGCGTGCCAGAACGTGGAGACGATGAGCAGCACCATCGCGGTCGCCGCGAACGGCGCCGAAAGCCAGGCCTTGACCGTCGCGAACGAGAAGTCGGGAAGCATGACGAGGCTGAACACCAGCCACAGCACGAGGACGAGGTTGCCGATCGCGGTGAAGCGCTGGACCAGCCAGTGATGCGCGCCGTGCTTGGCAGAGCCGAGGCCGCGAACCTGGCCGATGTGAGTACCGTTACCCATGATGCCGTCCCCTCAGACCAGCAGGACCACGGCCCAGAAGACCGCCGTCAGGACCACGCCGGCGACCATCGTGATCACCGACCAGGAATTGTTGCTGTCCACCTCGAACCCGGCGCCGACGTCGAGCACGAGGTGCCGCAAGCCGCTGGAAAGGTGGTTGAAAAACGCCCACGAGATGCCGACCAGCACGACCATGCCGTACCAGCTGCCCATGTGCCCGGCGAAGGTGGCGTAGCTTTCCGGCCCGCCCGCGACCGCGCCGACGAACCAGAGCAGGACCAGCAGGCCGGCGACGGCCAGGCCGTTGCCCGACACGCGGTGCAGGATGGAGACGGCCATCGCCGGGCCCCATTTCCAGATCGAGAGATGCGGAGAAAGCGGCCTGTTCGATGCCTGAGCCATTTGGTGCGGGTCCCCGTTATGCATTCGCCTTGCGCTGCGCGGCGACGGTCGGCCGGGCCGGCCATTGCCACTGTACAGCGTGCTGCGGGCGCGAATGGCAGTCCGCGGCGGCGGAGGCAAGAGGGGATTTGGAGTCATTTGTGTCAGGTGCGCAGCCCGCCGCGGCATCGCCGGGCACCTGCGCGGCTCGCAATGGCAGGATCTGCGCCCACCGTTTCCGTTTCAGGCCGGTCGCCGCGCCCGCCCGGCCCGGCGCAGCCCGTCTTGCCGTTCGCGCAAGGGCAGCGTAGTCGCGGTGACGATGTTCCCCGCCATCCACGCCCCCCGCCTCCCGCTTGCCGCTACGGCGCTCGCGCTTCTATCGCTTGCCGCATGTGCGACTCCGCAGGAGCGACCCGCCCCCGCCGCCGGCTTCGCCGCCAGCGCCTGGCCCGCCGCCTGCGAGGACTGGGACGAATGGGACAAGCCCGGCCCGCCGTTCCGCATCCACGGCAACAGCTATTACGTCGGCACGTGCGGCATCGGCGCGATCCTGATCGCGGGCGACGCAGACGGGGCGGGCCACGTCCTCATCGATACCGGCACCGAAAAGGGCGCCGATGTCGTCCTCGCCAATGTCGCGAAGCTCGGCTTCAATCCCGCCGACATCCGCGTGCTGCTGATGACGCACGAACATCACGACCACGTCGGCGGCGCGGCGAAGCTGCTGGCCGCGACCGGCGCCACGCTGAAGGCGAGCGAGGTTGCCGCGGCCGCCATGCTGCGCGGCAATGTCGCGCCTGACGATCCGCAGGCCGACATCCACCCGGCGATGCAGCCGGTGGCGAAGGCGGAGGTGATCGGCCCCGGCCAGCCGGTCGCGCTCGGCGACATCCGCGTCACCATGGTGCCGACGCCGGGCCACACGATGGGCGCGACAAGCTGGCAGTGGCGCTCGTGCGAAGGGGCGGATTGCCGCACCATCGTCTATGCCGACAGCCTTTCGGCGGTGAGCGGCGACGACTACCGGTTCAGCGACCATCCCGACTATGTCGACACGTTCCGCCAGGGCATCGCCGCGCTGGCCGCGCTCGATTGCGACATTCTCCTCACCCCGCACCCCAGCGCCAGCGAGATGCGCGCCCGCATCGTTTCGGGCAGCCTCGTCGACAGCGACGCCTGCCGGTCTTACGCCGCCAAGGTCGGTCGCGCGCTCGACGAACGCCTGGCAACGGAGGCGGCGAAGTGAGCTGGAAACTGACCGCCTTCGCCCACCGGGATGTGGTGCAGGCCGCGCTCGTCGCGCACGAGGAAGCGTGGGACTGGGATGCCGAAGTCGTCCTCACCGGCTCCGAAATCGCCGAGGACAGGCCCGAGGACTGGGTGCTGGAGGCATATTACCCGCGCCGCCCGACGAAGGCCGACAAGGCGGCGCTGGCCGCGTTGTTCGGCGGCGAGGCACCCGCCATCGAGGCTCGGAAGCTGCCCGATGCCGACTGGGTGACGCTGTCGCAGGCCGACGTCACGCCGATCCGCGCGGGCCGCTTCCACGTCCACACTCCGGACTTTCCGGCCATGCGAGAGAACGGCACGACCGATTTCGTCATCCCCGCCAGCCAGGCCTTCGGCACCGGCCAGCACGAGACGACCGCAGGCTGCCTTGCCATGCTAACCGAGATGAAGGCGGCGGGCGTGGTGATCCGCAACTATGCCGACATCGGCACCGGCACCGGCCTCCTCGCCTTTGCCGCGCGCGACCTGTGGCCGATGGCGTTCGGCACGGCGAGCGACATCGACCCGGTCTGCGTTTCGGTGGTGGAGGACAACGCCGCCGGCAACGGCGTGCCGCTGGGCGGCGGCGCGGGCGAACTGGTGATGACCGTCGCCGCCGGCACTGACAGCCCGGTGATCGCGGGGCGCGCGCCCTACGACCTGCTCATCGCCAATATCCTGGCCGGGCCGCTGGTCGAACTGGCGCCCGATTTCGGACGGGCCGTGTTGCCGGGCGGTCACCTGCTGCTGGCCGGGCTCCTGACGACGCAGGAGGCGGCGGTGCGCCGAGCCTGCTTCCGCGCCGGTTTCCGCCTTGCCCGCCGGATGACCAACGGCGACTGGTCGATCCTGTGGCTGCGACGCCGACCCGACCGATCATGGCCCGGTCGCTGAGGGCGATCCGCGCGCTCTTCGGCTGGCTGGCGCTGGCCGTCGGGCTCTATTTCGCGGCCGGGTGGGTCGGCTCGTCGGTTCCGGTCAATCGCGATTTTGTGCCTTCGGACGCGCCCGACGCCGTCACCGTCATCGTCGCCACCAACGGCGTCCACACCACCATCGCGATGCCGTTGCATGGCCCGGACATGGACTGGAGCGGCACCTTTCCCACCACCGACACGGCGGACCCGTTCCGGCCCTATACCCACGTCGCGGTGAGCTGGGGCGAAAAGGCGGTGTTCCTGAACACGCCGACCTGGGCGGACCTGTCGCCGCTGACCGTGCTGCGGATCGTCGGGCTGGGCGGCGAACCGCTCTACCACGTTGAGTTCTGGGTGCGCCCCGCGCCATCGTCCGATTTCCGCCCGCTGCGCATCAGCCGCGAACAGTATCGCCGCCTCGTCCGCGCGATCGTGCGCGACCTGCCGCCGCCGGGGCCAGGACGGCGGGCCTATCGCGGCTATGCCGAACACGACGTCTTCTACGACGCGCACGGCCGCTACACCGCCTATGCAACCTGCAACGAATGGATCGGCGAAACCCTGCGGATGGCCGGGATCAGGACCGGCGCGTGGACGCCGTTTCCCGGCGGCGTGATGAAATGGGTGCCGCCGATTTCCGACGCGTCGGACGACTGATCGCCATTCAACACCGGTTCACCGCGCCGGGCGCAATCCGGGCCATGCGCAAGATCATCCTCCCGCTCGCCCTTCTCGCCATCTGCACGCCTGCCATCGCGCAGGACCGCGACGATCGGGGCGACGCCGCCGCCGATTACGCCAGCCGCGAGGGATGCGTCCTGCCCCAGGCCATCGCGCCCAGCTTCAACAACAACGCCGCGTCGATGGAACAGATGCGCATCGCCGCCGTCACCGTGCGCCGGGCCGCGAACCGGCAGGGCCTGAGCTCGCAGCGGATCTGCGGCAGCGAGCACGATCCGCGCGCGCTCGACGGCGAAATGACCATGGGCGCGCCGCAGGAGGTGCCGCAGGACGAGGAGCCGGGCATGGCCGACGAGGGTCAGCTCCGTGACGAGCGCGACTACCGCGACTGACTCCGCAAGACCAGGTTGGTCTACAGCGCCAGCCGGACGAGGTGCTGGCGCTCGCTGAAATCGCCGACCAGGGCGAAGTTCAGGTCGACGTAGAGCTTGAGCGGGCCGTGATAGTTGCGGGCCGGTCCCGCGGCGTTGCGGGCGGGCTTTGCCTCCACCCATTCCAGCCCGTCCTCGCGAAACCCGGCAATCGCCCGTTCTAGCAGCGCGCGCGCCACGCCCTGCCCCCGCACGCCCGGAGCGACGAGGAAGCAGGTGATCATGCCCGTGCTCTCGCCCGGCTTTCCCGGAATGTCGTCGCCCCGGAACGCGGCATAGCTGTCCTTGCGCGCCGCGTTGAGCCAGCCGATCGCGCGCCCGTCCCGCACCGCGAGCCAGCCGCGCATGGTGCCTTCCGCGATGAGCGCGCAGGCCGCCGGGCGGTTGGTCGCCCCGTCGCTCTCGTCCCATTCGCCCATGCTGTCGTCGAAATGATAGCACCGGCAATAGCACCCGGCCCACTCGGGATTGTCGGCAAAGCCTTCGCCATCGAACAGGCCCATGAACAGCCCGGCGCGTTCGGGCGTCAGCGGCACGATGTCGTAATCGCCGGTCTCCTTGGGCATGCCCTCTCCCCGAACCCTATCCCGCCGCCGCGACGATTTCGGCCCAGGCCGCCTCGTCGATGACCTCGATGCCCAGTTCCGCCGCCTTCTTCAACTTGGAACCTGCACCCGGCCCTGCGACGACGAGATCGGTCTTCGGGCTGACCGAACCCGCCGCCTTCGCGCCCAGCCGTTCGGCCTGGGCCTTGGCCTCGTCGCGGCTCATCGTTTCCAGCTTGCCGGTGAAGACCACCGTCTTGCCCGCGACGGCGCTGTCCTTAGTTTCGATCACGTAGGGCGGCGGATCGGTTTCCGACAGCAGGTCGTCCCAGACCGCCTTGTTGTGATCCTCGTGGAAGAAGTCGCCCAGCGCCTCCACCACCACCGGGCCGACGCCATCGATGCTGGTCAGTTCGGCCACCGCCACACCAGCCTCCTCGCCGCCGGCGTTGCGCGCCTGTTCGGCCGCTTCGCGCAGCGCGGGCAGGGTCGTGAAATGCTTCATCAGGTCGCGTGCGGTGACCGCGCCGACATGGCGGATGCCGAGGCCGAACAGAAGCCGCGCGGCATCGGGCCTGCGCTTCGCCTCGATCGCCGCCAACAGGTTATCGACAGACTTGTCCTTCCAGCCCTCCAGCCTGAGGATATCGTCGCGCCGCCGGCGCAGGCGATAGATGTCGGCGGGGCTTTCCAGCCAGCCGAGCGCGAAGAATTCGTCGATGGTCTTCTCGCCCAGCCCCTCGATGTCAAGCGCGGCGCGGCTGACGAAGTGCTTCAGCCGCTCGGTCCGCTGCGCCGGGCAGATCAGCCCGCCGGTGCAGCGCACGTCGACCTCGCCTTCCTCGGCCACCGCCTCGCTGGCGCAGATCGGGCAATGGTCGGGGAAGCGGTATCCGCCGCGCGGCTCGTCTCGGGTCAGGTTCTCGACCACTTGCGGGATGACGTCGCCGGCGCGCTGCACCACCACCCGGTCGCCGGGCCGCACGCCCAGCCGGGCGATCTCGTCGCGGTTGTGCAGCGTCACGTTGGACACCACCACCCCGCCCACCGTCACCGGGGTCAGCCGCCCGACCGGGGTCAGCTTGCCGGTGCGCCCGACCTGAATGTCGATCGCCTCCAGCGTGGTCTCGGCCCTTTCGGCGGGAAACTTGTGGGCCAGCGCCCAGCGCGGCGCCTTGGCCACGAAGCCCAGCCGCTGCTGCCAATCCAGCCGGTCGACCTTGTAGACAACGCCGTCGATGTCATGGGGCAGGTCCGCCCGCGTCCGCCCGATCGCGCGGTAATGCGCCAGCATCGCCTCCAGCGTCTCGCACCGCACCAGCGCGGCGGAAACCGGCACGCCCCAGTCCGCGATGGCCCGCATCACCTCGAACTGGCTCTTGCCGGGCACCGCGCTGGCCGCGCCCCAGCCGTGGGCGAAGAAACGCAAGGGGCGCTGCGCGGTGACGGCGGCGTCCTTCTGCCGCAACGAGCCGGCGGCGGCATTGCGCGGGTTGGCGAAGATCTTGCCCCCCGCCGCCTCCTGCGCCGTGTTGAGCGCGAGGAAATCGGCCTTGGCCATGAACACCTCGCCGCGAATCTCGAAGACTTCGGGCACGTCCGCGCCGCCCAACTGCTGCGGGATGTCGGCGATGTGCGCAACGTTGGCGGTCACGTCCTCACCCACCTGACCGTCGCCGCGCGTCGCCGCGCGCACCAGTCGCCCGCCCTCGTAGCGCAGCGAACACGACAGGCCATCGATCTTGTCCTCGGCGGTAAAGGCCACCGGCTCACCTTCCGGCAGCGACAGAAAGCGGCGCACGCGGGCGACGAAGTCGGCCACTTCCTCGTCGGCGAAGGCATTGTCGAGGCTCATCATGCGAACCTCGTGCGTTACTTTCGACAGCGGCGATGCGGCAACCTCGTGCCCCACGGCGCGTGACGGGCTGTCATCGCGCACGAGATGGGGAAAGGCGTCCTCGATCGCGGCGTTGCGGCGGACCAGCGCGTCGTAGTCCGCGTCGGAGATCTCGGGCGAATCCTCGGCATGGTAGAGCCGGTTGTGCCGCGCGATCTGCCGGGCCAGCCGCATCAGCTCGTTCGCGGCCTCGGCCTCGCTCATCTCTCCCGGATCGGTCACGCGCATCGTCCTGTCAGCAACATGCATGGTATCTAGCCGCCGGGGCGCGGAAATACAGGGGGACCGGAGCGGTGACCGACAGGATTCTCAAAGCGATGGCCAGCGCGGCCATCGGGCTGATGGCGTTGTTTTATGTCGCGCACAACATCGCCAACCTCGGCGCGGCACAGGCCTTCTTCATCTACACCACCAGCCACGCCGACCAGGTCGCCTATCCCGTCACCCTGCTGCCCGTGCCGCCCGCGCCGCTAATCGCAGTGGCGATGGCCGCGGTCTTCGCGCTGGAGGCGGCGGCGGGATTGCTCGGCCTGTTCGGGGCATGGGCGATGTGGCGGGCGCGGCGCGCCGACGCTGCGACCTTCTTTCACGCGCGCCGGTGGGCGAAGATCGGCATGGGCTGCGCCGTGCTCAACTGGTGGGGCCTGTTCCAGGGCGTGGCCGTCGCCGGATACCAGCTGTGGCAGATGCCGCAGGGCGCGGGGCCGACGACCGGATCGTGGATCTACGGCGCGATGGCAATGATGACGCTGATCTATCTCTCGCTTCCCGAAGACCGCCCCGCCGCCGCGGCATCGGCCTAAGCTTCCAGCAACCGCTCCGCCTGCGCGCGCGCCTCCGGCGTGATTTCCGCGCCCGACAGCATCCGCGCGATCTCCTCCTGCCGCCCGTCCGCGTCGAGCAGGCCGACCGAGGTGCGCGTCACCGTGCCCTCGCTCGATTTCGCGATCATGTAGTGGCCATTGCCCCGCGCCGCGACTTGCGGGCTGTGAGTGACGGCAAGCAACTGCCCGCCGGAGGCAAGGCGCGCCAGCCGCTCGCCGATGGCGCTTGCCACCGCGCCGCCGACGCCGCGGTCGATCTCGTCGAAGATGATGACCGCCGCGCCGCCTTCCTCGGCCAGCGCGACCTTGAGCGCGAGGATAAAGCGCGACAGTTCGCCCCCGCTCGCGATCTTGGCCAGCGGCGCGAAAGGCGCGCCGGGATTGGTCGAGATCAGGAATTCCACCGCGTCCATGCCGTGCGGACCCCACTTGTCCTCGCCCGTGCGGGTGACCAGCGTCTTGAACTTCGCGGCATCGAGCTTGAGCGGGGCCAGTTCCGCCGCGACCGCCTGGTCCAGCCGCTTGGCCGCCTCCACCCGCTGCGCCGACAGGGTTTCGGCCAGCGCCCGGTAATGCGCGCCGCTGTCGAAGGCGGCGGCCTCCAGCGCCCTGATCCGCGCCTCCCCGCCGTGGATCGCTTCCAGCGTAGCGCGCAGGGCGGCCATCCTGGCGGGCAATTCGTCGACCGTGCAGCCGTGCTTCCTCGCCTCCGCCCGCAAGTCGAACAGCCGCGTTTCCACCGCGTCCAGCCGGGCGGGGTCGAAGCTCAAGGCATCCAGCGCGCGATCGACCGCCGCTTCCGCCTCGCCGCCCTCGATCAAACAGCGGTCGAGCGCGGCAAGCGCATCGGCCAGCGCCGTGTGCTCACCCGCGATCCGGTCCAGCCGCCGCGCCGCCGCGCGCAGTTGCGCCAGCGCGCTGTCGGACCCGGCAAAAAGGTGCTGCAAGTTGGAAAGGTCGTCGGCCAGCCGCTCGCCCTTCTGCATGTCGGCCCGCTCTCCGGCGAGCGTTTCCTCCTCGCCTTCCTCCGGCGCGAGCCGTTCCAGTTCGGCGAGATGCGCCGCCGCCAGTTCCTGTTCCGCCGCGGCATTGTCCGCCGCCGCGCGCGCCTCGGCCAGCGCTGCCTCGGCCGCCTGCCACTTGCGCCAGGCGTCTGCGACGCCCGCCTCGTCCGCCGCGGCATAGCGGGTCAGCAGCGCGCGGTGGCCGCGTGCGTTGACCAGCCCACGATCGTCGTGCTGCCCGTGCAACTCGACGAGGAACGGCGCCAGAGAGCGCAAGGTCGCCACGCCGACCGGCTGCCCGTTGACGAAGGCCTTGGACCCGCCGTCCGCCTTCACGTTCCGGCGCAGGACCAGCGCCTCGCCCGGCTCGATCTCCACCCCCGCCTCCTCCAGCGTGTCCGCCATCCCGGCGGGCAGGGTCTCGAACTCGAAAGTCGCGGTGACGCTCGCCTGCTCCTCGCCATTGCGGACCAAGCCCGAATCGGCGCGATTGCCCAGCACCAGCCCCAGCGCGTCGAGCAGGATCGACTTGCCCGCCCCGGTCTCGCCCGTCAGCACGCCAAGCCCGCGTGCGAAGGCAAGGTCCAGCGCCTCGATCAGCACGACGTTGCGGATGGCCAGTTGGGTTAGCATGTTCGCTCTATGTCCTAGCCGCGCGGCCGGCGCCAGTCAGCCCGTTTCCACCGCTTCTCCCCGTTGCCGCACAGCCGGTCCCGCGCTTGTCCACAGCTTCCTGCACAGGCGTGTCACAAGTCCGTCACAGCGACGCACAACCGTAACGCCGCCGTGCGAAACGCGCCTCGATGGAAACGGAAACGATCCGGAATGCATGGGGGCAAGCGGACATGAAATTCGATTCCCTGAACGACAGCGTCATTTCCCGGCACGATCCCCTGGGTCGCAAGGGCATCTTCACCCACCTCGGCCGCGAGGCCGCCGCCTTTTCCCTGCCGGGCCGCGCCCCGGACTGGCTCAACCTGCCCGACAGCGACTCGCCCGAAAGCGGGGGGCCGCGCGGCTTCGTGCCGAAGCGTCGCTTCCGCAGCGTGTTCATTTCCGACATCCACCTCGGCACGCGCGGCTGCAACGCGGAACTGCTCCTCGATTTCCTCCACGCGATCGAGTGCGAGACGCTCTACCTCGTCGGCGACATCGTCGACGGCTGGCGGCTGAAGAAGGGCTGGTACTGGCCCGACGCGCACAGCGAGGTGGTCCGCCGCATCCTGAAACTGGCGCATCGCGGCACCCGTGTGATCCTGATCGCGGGCAACCATGACGAGATGCTGCGCCACTATGCCGGCATGCACTTCGGCGGGATCGAGACCGCGCTGGAGGCGGTGCACGTCACCGCCGACGGCCGCCGCCTGCTGGTGACGCACGGCGACGCCTTCGACGGGGTCGTGCTCTATCATCGCTGGCTCGCCTTTGCCGGGGACAAGGCCTACGATCTGCTGCTGCGCGCCAACGGCTGGTTCAACGCCGCGCGCCGGGTGCTGAAACTGCCCTACTGGTCGCTGTCCGCCTACCTCAAGCACCGGGTCAAGAACGTCGTCCAGTTCGTCTGCGACTTCGAGGAGGCGGTCGCCCACGCGGCCCGCGAACGCGGCGTCGACGGGGTGGTGTGCGGCCACATCCACTGCGCCGAGATCCGCCGGATCGGCGACATCGAATACATGAACGACGGCGACTGGGTCGAAAGCTGCACCGCCTTGGTCGAGGACGCGCATGGCACCTTCACCATCCTCGACTGGGCCGCCGAAGTCCGTGCCCGCAAGGCCGGGCCCGCCTTCCAGCCCGCCGTGCCTGCCATCAACGCCGAAAGGGAACCTGCATGAGCGTCCGCACCATCGCGCCCGGCGGCGCCTTTCCCCGCCGCATCGCCATCGCCACCGACGCGTGGCGGCCCCAGGTCAACGGCGTCGTCCGCACGTTGGAGGAAACCATCGTCCGCCTGATCGCGCGCGGGCACGAGGTGCTGGTGCTCTCGCCCGACCAGTTCGCCAGCGTGCCTATGCCGTTCTACGGCGAGATCCGCCTCGCCATCGCGCCGACGCGCGGCGTGGGCCGGGCCTTGCGCGAATTCGCGCCCGACATCGTCCACATCTCGACCGAAGGGCCGATCGGCTGGGCGGCGCGGCGTTTCTGCCTCAAGCGCGACGTGCCCTTCACTTCGGCGTTCCACACTCGTTTCCCGGACTATGCCGCGGTGCGCACCGGGCTTTCGCCCGAGCGGTTCTGGCCGGTCATGCACCGCTTCCACGCGCACAGCCGCGCCGTGCTCTGCGCCACGCCCAGCCTGCGCCGCGAACTGATCGGGCGCGGCATCGGCCCGGTCGTGCCATGGTCGCGCGGCATCGACGGCGGCCTGTTCAACATGGAGGCCGGCCCTGATCCGGCGATCCGCGCGCTGCCCGGCCCGGTCCTGCTCTACGTCGGGCGGGTCGCCCCGGAAAAGGACCTTGATGCCTTCCTGCGCTGCCGGCATCCCGGCACGAAGGTCATCGTCGGCGACGGCCCGGCGCTTCCCGCGCTGAAGGCCCGCTATCCCGATGCGGTCTTCGCCGGGCGGCTGACCGGCAAGGCGCTGGCCAGCGCCTACGCCGCCGCCGACTGCTTCGTCTTTCCCAGCCGCAGCGACACCTTCGGCCTCGTCATGGTCGAGGCGCTGGCATGCGGCGTGCCGGTGGCAGGTTACCCGGTGCAGGGCCCGATCGACATCGTCGGCAGCGACGGTCACGGCGGGCGCGGCGAACTGCCCCATCCGGTCGGCGCGCTGGACGAGGATCTCGACGCGGCCATCGCCCGCGCGCTGACCTGCGAGCGCGAGCATTGTGCCCGCCATGGTCGCGGCTTCAGCTGGGATGCGGCGACCGACCAGTTCGTCGGCGCGCTTGCCGCCGCGATGGCTAACGAGGACCTGATCGCGGCCTGAGCCGCCCGGTCGGCCCCGCTGGTTACCGGAGAGTGCCGGGCTGCGGCAGCGCGGTGCGCGCGACGCGGCCCGCGCGGGTGCCGCCCTTGTACCCGTAAGTCCACGCCCAGCGGCCCGAAAAGGCCTGGAGCGGAACGTAGTCCATCACCCGTTCCGCCCCCTGCGGCGCGTCGATGCGGTTATCGAGAATCCAGGTCCGGTTCTCGTGCCGCACGACCGCGACCGCGTGGTCGATCTGCCGCCCCGTATCGCGCACGACCAGCAGGAACAGGTCGTCAATGGCAAAGCCCGAGCGGGCCAGCAGCGCGAGCTTCAGGATGGCGAGATCCTCGCAGTCCCCCTGCCGCCGCCGCAGCGTCTCCATCGCCCCGGCCCAGGCATCGCCGCCGGCATCGTCGACATAGCGCACCTCGGCATTGACGCGGGCGTTGACGAGGCCGAGCGGGCTGGCCCCTCCGGCAAGCCCGTGCGCCAGCGACAGCACCGCCCCATCGCCCTCCTCGAGATCGAGCAACCCGCCCTGCCGCCAGCGCGCCGCGATCGGCCCGTTGCCGACCGGCAGGGCATAGAATCCAAAAAGGTGGGGGTCGTCGGGCCGCATCGGCTCTGGCGCGCAAGGGGGCAGCGGCGGGGCCGCATCGCCCTCGCCGCCGGGAACGACGAAGCGGAAACCGGTCGCGGGCAGCGCCAGCGTCGCTTCGAGGACGCCATCGACCATCGCGGCACAGGGCGGCGGCGCGTCGGGCGCAAAGGGATCGGCCACCAGCGGCGCGGCCCCGACCCCGACCCCGACCCCGGCCCCGACCCCGACCCCGGCCATAACCAGCGCGATCAGCGACACGTCATCGGATCCGGCGCCATGCGCACCCGCGGTCAGCCCGGCTTGCGGAAGCGCATCACGAACTGGTCGGTCCGCCCCTTCATCGGCCCGGAATAGACGCTGCCGGTGCGGTCGTCCTCCGCGTTCTTCAGCACCGCGCTCGATCCGTCGTAGAGAAAGCCCGCGCTCTCCACCTCGCGCCGGACGAGGTCGGCATCGATGCGGTGGGTGGTGTCGGTGGCGGAAGCGCCGCTGCCGTCGGGGGCCGAATGGTCGAGCACGACGTAGACGCCCCCCGGCTTCAGGAGGTCCATCACCATGGCATTGGCGGCGCGCCCGTCGAAACCGGGCAGGTTGTGGAAATCGTGATAGTTGCGCGAGGTCCAGACGACGTCGAACCGTTCGGCCATATCGGCGGGAACAGGACCCGCCAGCGGATAGCTCGCCACCGAAAGCGCAGGGCCCGAAAGCGCAGGGCCGGACAGCGCCGCCTGCAGCTTGCGCGCACCTTCGAGCGGGGCGTAGCGGTTGCCGGCCATCTCTTCCGGCACGTAGAACGCGAGCTGGCCACCCGACCCCAGCGCGGGCGCGAACAGGCGCGAGAAATAGCCGCCGCCGGGCATCATCTCGACCACCGACATCCCCGGCCTGATCCCGGCAAAGGCCAGCATGTCGGCAGGCTTGCGCAGCGGATCGGCGGCCATGTCGGCCTCGGTCCGGCCGGTGGAGGCGACGATGGCGGCGTAGTCGGCCGGGCTGGCCGCGGCGCGAGCGGCACTTTGCCGTGCGGTGCTTTCGAGGGGCGGCGCCTGGTCCGGCCCTTCGGCGGTGCATCCGGCCAGCAGCAGAGCAGCCATGGATGGGAGCGTAACCGATGAAGAAATTGTTCGCCGCAGGCCTCTCCGGCGCATGGATGGTTCGCTGGAAATGCCGATCATCGCTGTGTCCCGGTCATCCGGTTCCCTTCCCGTCGTGGCCCCCGCGGCGGTTTGTCGCACCGCCGGCGCCGGTTGGCAACCACCCCCCGGCGCCATCAACAGGCGCAAGGGCTGGCCACGCTCAGTCCCAGCGCAGGTGCAGTTCGGTAAAGGCGCCGACATTGCCCGCGCGCATCCGTGCCGGGCGGTCGGGATCGAGCCGGAATTCGGGCATGGCCGAAAGCCATTCCTCCAGGAAGACGATGGCCTCCATCCGCGCCAGCCCCGCCCCGACGCAGCGGTGGACGCCGTTGCCCATCGTGGTGTGCCGCACCGGGTTCAGCTCGCGCGTGAAATCGACTCGTTCGGGATCCTCGAAGCTGGCCGGGTCGAGGTTGTGGAGCACGCTGGCGAGGTAGATCAGATCGCCCTCCTTCATCGTCACCCCGTCCATCTCGACATCGCAGGTGAGGTTGCGGGTGACCGCCACGGTGGGATAGCGCCGCATCAGCTCGTCCGCCGCCGCCGGGATGATCGCCGGGTCGGCGCGCAGCAGCGCCTGGTCGTCAGGGTTGCGGGCAAGGTGCGCGGCGATGCTGCCGAACATCGCGACAACGGTGTCGAGCCCGCCGAACAGGAGGTTGCGGCACATCCGCTGCGCTTCGGAAAAGGTCCAGGCGCGCCCCTCGATCGGCACCGACAGGATGCGGCTGAACAGGTCGTCGCCGGGATCGGCCAGCCGCGCCTCGACATAAGGGCGCAGGTATTCGTCGGCGGCATCGCGCAGCTGCGTCACGGTCATGCTGCCGTCGGGCCGGGTCAGCTGCTGGCCCAGCGGGCGCAGGCGGGCGCGGTCCTCCACCGGCACGTCGATCAGCGTCAGGAAGACGTGGATCGGCACGATCTCGGCAAAGGACTGCATGAATTCGCAGGCGCCCTGCGGCTTCAGCCCGGCGATCAGTTCCCGCGTCACCGCGCGCACGAGCGGGGTCATCGCCACCATGTGGCTGTTGCCGAAACCGCGCATCACCGCGTTGCGGAAAGGCTTGTGCTCGGGCGGGTCGAGCTGGAGCGGGATGAATTCCATCACTTCGCCCAGCCCCGGCACGACGGCGAGCGATTCGCTGGAGAAACGGCCGGCATCGCCCCAGATCTCGCGCACGAGATCGCCGCGGGTCGGCAGCCAGTGCCCGCCGTTGGCCGTCGTCCACGCCAGCGCCGGGATCGCCGGGTCCCGCAACGCCAGCCACGCGGCGAAGTAATCGCGGTCCGCGCCCGGCGGCGCGAAGATGTCGAAGTCGATGACCCGGTCCGCCGGAACGTGATCCGGGATCGTGGCGGGGTCTGCGCTGGTGGCCATCCTGGTCTCTCCTTGTCGCAGGGGAGCTTAGGATGACGGCCGCGCCGCCTCACCTGACCAATGCGCTAAGGCCCGGCCCACGCGGGGCCGCGCCGATCAGGAAACCTGCTCTGCAGCCTTCTTCTGCATGAGTTCGTAGGCGCGCTCGTACCACTCGTTGCCCGGATAGTTGGCGCCCAGCACCGCCGCGCTCTTCTTCGCTTCCTCGGGCAGGCCGAGCGCCAAGTAGGTCTCGGTCAGGCGATAGAGCGCCTCTGCCGTGTGGCTGGTGGTCTGGTATTCGTCGACGACCTTGCGGAAGCGCATCGTCGCGGCCAGCCACTTGCCGGTCTTCTCGTAGAAGCGACCGACGGTCATTTCCTTGCCGGCAAGGTGATCGTTGACGAGGTCCAGCTTGAGCTTCGCGTCGGCGGCGTAGGCACTTTCGGGATAGCGGCGCATCACGTCGGTCAGCGCGGTCTTGGCCAGCGCGGTCGTCTGCTGGTCACGCTCCACGTCGCTGATCTGCTCGTAGTAGGACAGCGCGATCAGGTAGCTGGCGTAAGGCGCGTCCTTGTTGCCGGGGTGGATCGAAAGGAAGCGCTGCGCCGAGCTGATCGCCTGGGTGTAATCGCGCGCCGCGTAATAGGAGAACGCGCTCATCAGCTGGGCGCGGCGGGCCCACGGCGAATAGGGATGCTGACGCTCCACCTCGTCGAACAGCTGCGCGGCCTGCTTGACCTGCCCGTTGTCGAGCCGCGCCTTGGCCGCGGCGTAGAGCGATTCCACGTCGCGTGCGACGTAGGCGGTGTCCTTCACCTTGGCACCGCCGGCACAGCCCGCGGTCAGCGACATCGCGCCGGCCGCGACGGCGATCGAAAGGATGCGGACGGAACGGCGGAGCGGCGAGTTCGCCGGACGAGGATGCGCAGTCATGCGCCGCCTATAACCTCGCCCCTCGTGAACGCCAAGTGAAGCTTGCGCCGCAATCCCCCGGACGCGTCGGGGACAACTGTTCGCCTGGTTGGGGGCAGGCGTCGTTGGGGGATGCATCCGGCCCGCAAACGCTCTATCAGCGCGGCCAGATGCAAGACACGGTCCCCCGCCGCCAGCCATTTGCCGCCACCGCCGGAACCGCCGCGGGAAAGGGGTGGACCCTCGTGCGCGGCTGGCCCTGGTGGTTCCAGGTGCTGATGGCCGGGCTGGTCGTGCTCGTCGCGTGGCAGACCTGGGCCGCGCCGCCGTGGAAACTGGGCGGGCCGCCGCCGCCGCAGGGGATCGATTTCCTGGCCAGGGACGGCACGCTCATCGCCCATCGCGGGCCGAAGACGGCCAAGCCCATCGACGCCGCCGCCCTGCCCGATCATGTCCGCGAGGCGTTCCTGGCGATCGAGGACCGGCGCTTCTACGAACATTCGGGCATCGACCCCAAGGGGCTGCTGCGCGCCTTGTTCGCCAACGTGCAGGCGGGCGGCGTGGCCGAGGGCGGGTCGACGATCACCCAGCAATACGTCAAGAACGCCTTCCTGACGCAGGACCGCACGCTGGTCCGCAAGGGCAAGGAAATGCTGCTGGCCGACTGGGCCGAGCTGTGGATGAGCAAGAACGAGATCCTCTCGCGCTATCTCGAGCTCTGCTATTTCGGCGAGGGGCAGTACGGCCTCACCGCCGCCGCCCGCTTCTACTTCGACCGGACGCCCGCCGAACTGACGCTGGGCCAGGCGGCGCTGCTGGCGGGCATGGTGAAGGCGCCCTCGCGGCTCTCGCCCACCGTCGACTACGACGCATCGGTCGAACGCATGCGCGTGGTTCTTTCGGCCATGACCTACGCCGGTTTCATCACCGAGGACGAGGCGGAGGCGGTGAGGAACCCGCGCGTGACCCGCGGCGAGGACGAGGACGAGGGGCCGACCGGCACCTGGTTCGTCGACTGGCTGATGCAGGATCTGGGTAAGGATTACCACGGCACCGTCCAGACCACGCTGGAGCCCGAGGCGCAGGCCCGCGCCGAGCGGGTGGTGCGCAACGCGCGGCTGAACGGGGCGGAGGTCGCCCTGCTCGCCATCCGGCCCGACGGTTCGATCGCGGCGATGGTCGGCGGGCGCAAGTGGACGCCAGAGGCGTTCAACCGCGCCACCACCGCCAGGCGCCAGCCCGGCTCCACCTTCAAGCTGTTCGACTATCTCGCCGCGATGCGCAGCGGCATGACGCCCACGACGATGGTCGGCGACAGCCCGATCGACATCGACGGGTGGAAGCCGACCAACGCCTATCGCGGCTTCTACGGCCCGATGCCGCTGTCGCGCGCGTTTGCGATCAGTTCTAATACGGTCGCGATCCGGCTGGCGCAGATGGTCGGCCCCGACAAGGTGATCGAGGCCGCCCGCGACCTCGGCGTCGAGAGCGAGATACCCGAAAGCCCCAGCATGGCGCTGGGCACCGCGACCCTGACGCTAAAGGAACTGGTCGGCGCCTATGCCGCCTTTGCCGGCGGGCGCTACCCGGTCCGCCCCTTCGGCATCGCCGACAGGGGCACGACGGCGCGCTGGCGGCTCGACCGGGATCGCGAATGGGTGCCGATGCTGCAATTGCTCTACGGCGCGGCCAATCGCGGCACCGGCCGCGCCGCGCTGATCGAGGGGCATCCGGTGTTCGGCAAGACCGGCACGTCGCAGGAAGGACGCGACGCGCTCTTCGTCGGCTTTGCCGGCAACATGATCACCGCCGTCTGGGTCGGGCGCGACGACAATGCGCCGATCCCCGGCAACAGCGGCGGCGGCAACCCCGCGCAGATCTGGCGCCAGTTCATGAGCGGGGTGGACCTCGCACCGCTCGAACTGCCGATCAAGGCGGCCGCGATGCAGCGTCCGGTGGCGGCGCGCCCGACCGAGCCGTCGAGCGACATGAGCGAGATCGAGATCGGCAACATCCCGATGGAGGATTTTCCGATGGACCTGCCGGAGGGCATTCCCGACCTTCCCCCCGGCGACGAGATCCTGCTGCCCGGCACCCGTTTCCCCGACGGCGCACCGGCGACCGATCCCGACCTGCCGCCGCCCGGCCAGCCCGATGCCCGCCCCGCCGGACCGCCCTCGGCTCCGCAAAGCCAGCCCGGCCCTGCCGGCGCTGCGCAGCCCCAGTCCCCGTGATCGGCGGCATCCGGCGCGCGACCTGGCTCGCGGGCGGCGTCGTATCGCTGGCGCTGGGCGCGGTCGGCACCGTGCTGCCGCTGTTGCCGACGGTACCCTTCGTCATCCTCGCCGCGTTCTGCTTCGCACGCTCCAGCCCGCGGCTGGAGGCGAAGCTGACGGGTCATCCCCGGTTCGGTCCGCACATCCTGGCCTGGCGCGAAAGGGGCGCCATCAGCCGCAAGGGCAAGCGCGCTGCCCTCGCCGCCTTTGCCGTCAGCACCGTCATCGCTTTCGTCTTCGCACCGATGCCCGCGCCGCTCATCACCGTGGCGGCGGCGGCCATCCTCGGCACATGGATCTGGACCCGGCCCGAAGGCTGACGGGCGGCTCGATGTGGGCCGATCAGGCCCGGACGTATTTCGGCAGTTTGGGCAACGGCCTTCCGAAGCGGTCGGTCGGCAGCATCAGGATGCGGCTCGCCGGGTCATAGCCGAGGAAGCGGACCACCGCCTCGTGCAGCGGCTCGTCGAAGCGGATCCCTGCGTTCTTGCCGTCGAGCCAGACGATCACCCCGCCGACGCGGATGTTGCCCTCCACCTTCAGGTAGATGCGGTCGCTCTCGCTCACCTGGCAGAACGACATCTCGATCATGCAGCCGGTGGTCGACACGTTGTAGAGCACGGCCTTGAAGGTGCGCCCCTCGGTGCGGCACTCGGCCATGCGGTCGGAGTCCAGTCTCTGATTCTCGCGGCGATTCATCGTCTTGGGCCTCCTGCAGGCCAGTATCGCGGCAAGTGATTAATTTTGGGTGTTTTTGGCAAAGGTCGGGCAGCGGAGAAACGCAGCGGCAAGGCCGCGTCGTCGAAGGGCTCGGGGCGGCTTGGGGCCGCCCGGCCCCTGGCCGGAATTCGGCCCGCTCAAGCCTACGCCTGCGCTCGCTGGCGCGATGCTCGACTTAACCCTTGCGGCCTCACTCCTCCCCCATCCTCAGCGCGGCGATGAAGGCTTCCTGCGGGATCGAAACGTTGCCGTATTCGCGCATCCGCGCCTTGCCCTTCTTCTGCTTTTCCAGAAGCTTCTTCTTGCGGGTGATGTCGCCGCCGTAGCATTTCGCGGTCACGTCCTTGCGCAGCGCGGCGATGGTTTCGCGGGCGATGACCTTGCCGCCAATCGCGGCCTGGATCGGGATCTTGAACAAGTGGCGCGGGATCAGGTCCTTCAGCCGCTCGCACATGCCGCGCCCGCGCTCTTCGGCCACCGCGCGGTGGACGATCATCGACAAGGCGTCGACCGGCTCGTTGTTGACGAGGATGCTCATCTTGACGAGATCGCCTTCGCGCAGGCCGATCTGTTCGTAGTCGAAACTGGCATAGCCGCGGCTGATCGATTTGAGCCGGTCGTAGAAATCGAACACCACTTCGTTGAGCGGAAGTTCGTAGGTCACCTGCGCGCGCCCGCCGACATAGGTCAGGTCTCGCTGGATGCCGCGCCGGTCCTGGCACAGCTTCAGGATCGAGCCGAGATACTCGTCGGGCGTGTAGATCGTCGCCTTGATCCAAGGCTCCTCGATCGTTTCGATCCGGCTGGGATCGGGATAGTCGGCCGGGTTGTGCAGGTAGATCTCGCCCGCGTCGTCGGTGCGGCTGGCGCGCAGCTGGATGCGATAGACCACCGACGGCGCGGTGGTGATGAGGTCAAGGTCGTATTCGCGACTCAACCGTTCCTGGATGATCTCGAGGTGCAGGAGGCCGAGGAACCCACAGCGGAAGCCGAAGCCGAGCGCCGCGCTCGATTCCATCTCGAAGGAGAAGCTGGCGTCGTTGAGGCGCAGCTTGGCGATGCTCTCGCGCAGCTTGTCGAAGTCGTTGGCGTCGACCGGGAACAGCCCGCAGAAGACCACCGGCTGCACTTCCTTGTAGCCCGGCAGCGCCTGGGTCGCGCCGCCTTTTACCGTGGTGATGGTGTCGCCGACCTTGGCCTGCTCGACCTCCTTGATCTGCGCGGTGATGAAGCCGATTTCGCCGGGGCCGAGTTCGGGAAGCTCGACGCGCTTGGGCGTGAAGCAGCCGACCCGGTCGATCAGGTGCTCGGTCTGCCCTTGCATGAACTTGACGTTGAGGCCCTTCCTGATGACCCCGTCGATGACGCGGACAAGGATCACGACGCCGAGGTAGGGGTCGTACCAGCTGTCGACGAGCATCGCCTTCAGCGGCGCGGCGCGGTCGCCGCCCGGTGCGGGGATCTTGGCGACGATCTGTTCGAGGATTTCCTCGATGCCGATGCCCGACTTGGCGCTGGCCAGCACCGCGTCGGATGCGTCGATGCCGATGATGTCCTCGATCTCGGTCTTGACCTTCTCCGGCTCGGCGGCGGGAAGGTCGATCTTGTTGATCACCGGCACGATCTCGTGGTCGTGCTCGATCGACTGGTAGACGTTGGCCAGCGTCTGCGCCTCGACCCCCTGCGCCGCGTCGACCACCAGCAGCGCGCCCTCGCACGCGGCGAGGCTGCGGCTCACCTCGTAGGCGAAGTCGACGTGGCCGGGCGTGTCCATCAGGTTCAGCTCGTAGGTCTTGCCGTCCTTCGCGGTGTAGTCGAGGCGCACGGTCTGCGCCTTGATGGTGATGCCGCGCTCCTTCTCGATGTCCATGTTGTCGAGCACTTGCGCGCTCATCTCGCGCTCGGTCAGGCCGCCGGTGAACTGGATCAGCCGGTCGGCCAGCGTCGACTTGCCATGGTCGATATGGGCGATGATGGAGAAATTGCGGATCTGCGCGAGGTCGGTCATGCGCGCGCCATTAGCGGGTGGCAGGGATGATGTCAGCAGGGAACGTTCGCCCCGTCCCTGCCCCCGTCCCTACCCCCGTCCCTACCCAAGTCCATGACCCCGCCCCCGCGGCCGGCCCCGCCCCGGCCTTCGCGGCGCAACGCGGCGGCTGCCCGACCTGCCCAAAAGTTCGCTGTCCGCCCGCCCGCAAACCTGATAGCCGCTGGCTCATGTCATTCACCTATCGCAAGCTCACGTTCGAGGGGCTGACCCTGCGGGTCGGGCAGAGCGGGGCGAGGGCCCCCGCCGATTCGGTGCCGCTGCTGATGCTGAACGGCATCGGCTTCAACGCCGAACTGATGGAGCCGCTGGCCCGCCACTTCGGCAAGCGCCCGATCGTCTGCCCCGACATGCCCGGATGCGGCGATTCGCCCGATCCGGTCGTGCCCTACACGATCCCCGGCCTCGCCAGCGGGCTGGTGGCGATGATGGAACGCGAGTTTCCGGGCCGCAGCTACGACGTGCTCGGCTTTTCGTGGGGCGGCGCGGTGGCGCAGCAGATCGCGGTGACCGCGGCGCGCAAGGTCGAGCGGCTGCTGCTGGTGGCGACGACGTCGGGCCTGCCCCTGCCCTTCGGCAGCGCCGAGGCGATGCGCCGTCTGCTCAACCCGGCCGAATACACCCGACCCGATACGCTGGCCGAAAACTTCATGGCGCTGCTCAGCGAAGGCGGGGCCAGCGCAGGGCTGCTGCGCCGGTTCACCATGCCCAGCCCGCGCGGCGTCGGTTGCCAGGTCGGCGCGCTGGCCGCCTGGACCGCGGCGCCGTTGCTGCCCTTCCTGCGCATGCCGGTGCTGCTGGCCGGTATGGCGGAGGACCAGATCGTCACCATCGCCCACCAGCGCGCCCTCGCCTGCCTGATCCCGCAGGCCGAGACGCTGGAAATCCGGCCCGGCAGCCACCTCCTGCCGCTCGCCGTTCCGGAACGGGTCGGCCCGGAACTGGCCCGTTTCCTCTCGCCCGAAACCGCGTCGTCCCCCGCCTAACGAAAACGCCCCCTTTTCTTTTCCACCCCAGGCGATAGCGTCCGACATCAGGATGATCTGCCAGGGGGAGATGGCTTTGCGTCACATCGCGGTAATCGGTTCGGGTCCGGCAGGTTACTACACGGCGGAAGCCGCGCTGAAGCAGTGGGGCGACGATGTCCGGGTCGACGTTTTCGACCGCCTGCCCGTCCCCTATGGCCTGATCCGCACCGGCGTCGCGCCCGATCACCAGACGATCAAGGCGGTGTCGGACCGCTATGAAAGGACCGCGCTGACCGAAAATGTCCGCTTCGTCGGCAACGTGTCGATCGGCCCGGACGTTACGGTGGAAGAGTTGCAGCGGCTCTACGACGCGGTGGTCATCGCCACCGGCGCGCCGCACGATCGCAGGCTGGGCATTCCCGGAGAGGAGTTGAAGGGCGTCTACGGCAGCGCCGCCTTTGTCGGCTGGTACAATTCGCACCCCCAGTTCCGCACCCTCGATCCCGACCTGTCGGGCCACACCGCAGTCGTCATCGGCATGGGCAACGTCGCGCTCGACGTTGCGCGCATCCTGTCCAAGACAGAGGCCGAGTTCGCCGGATCGGACATCGCCGCCCACGCGCTGGAAAGGCTCAAGGCCTCGAAGCTGCGCAAGATCGTCGTGCTGGGCCGGCGCGGGCCGCACCAGATCATGATGACGCCCAAGGAACTGGGCGAACTGGCGCGGCTCGAACGGGCCAGTCCGCGTGTCGAGGCCGCCGACCTTCCCGAAGAGGGCGAGGACGCTCTGCTGGAGCCGGGCCTGCGCAAGTCGGTCAATCACTTGCGCAGCTTTGCCGCGATCCCCGAACACATCCACGGCGAAAAACCGATCGAGATCGAGTTCGACTTCTACGCCAGCCCCAGAGCCATCGTCGGCACCGACCGGGTGGAGGGGATCGAGGTCGAGCGGACGGAGGTCAGGGCGGGCCGCGCGGTGGGTACGGGCGAAACCTACACGATCCCGTGCAGCCTCGTCGTCAGCTGCATCGGCTACCAGTCGGCGGCGATCCCCGGCGTGCCGTTCGACGAACGCCTGGGCCGCTTCGCCAACGACGAGGGGCGCATCCTCAACGGCCTCTATTGCGTCGGCTGGGCGCGGCGCGGCCCGACGGGGACCATCGGCACCAACAAGCCCGACGGTTTCGCCATCGTCGAGAAGATCGCCGAGGATCTTGCGGCGGGACGGCTGGGCCACGGCGGCAAGCAGGGCCGCGCCGGGTTCGACGCACTCGCCGAACAGCGGGCGCTGGACGTGGTCACGTTCCGCGATTGGAAGAAGATCGAGGAAGCCGAATCCGCCGCCGCGCGCAGCGGCGCCCCGCGCGAGAAGTTCGCCGACGTGGAGGCGATGATCCGGGCGCTGCGGTGATAACGACAATTTGATCGCGGACAGGCAGCCCCTTCGCGAGGAGGTGTGCCGCGATGTTCCAGCGATAGTTCCGGCAAGCGGGCGAACTCATCGATGCCCGCTTCCGGCGGGACGGTCGCGACTGGCTCTACCAGCCGTGGGGCGATGGCCCGGCCTATCGCATGGCGCACGGACGATATCGCGAGAGCCGCGCGGCGCAGCGCCGCTCCACGCGGATCTACACCGCCATATTTCTTGGCGCGGTGCTGGCGATGACGGGGTTCCTGTTCTGGGCCTTCGCCTTCGGTGGGCTTGCCCTGCGCCAGGACATGCTGGACTTCCTCGCTCCGGCGATGGTCGTCTTTCTGGGACCGGTCGCCTGGTTCCTCAACAGCCGAAGCCTAAAGATGATGGACGCGCAGATGGCCCGTCTTCCCGTCGCGACACCGGGCATCACGCGGGCCGAGGCGACACGGCGGACGTTCGCGGACCTGCCCGGCTGGATCGTCTTCCTGCCCACGTTCCTTGCGGCGATGGCGGCCGCTAAAAACGCCAGATGGGCTGAGGTGGTCTCTTTCGCGGACACGGGCTTCTGGACCAGCGTCGCGACCGGCGCGGCGATCACGCTCATGCTGCTGAACCGGCGCTACGCGGCGCGAAAGGCCGCGTAGCGCCTCCGTCGGTTCAGCGTCCGCCGGTCGCCTGGGCGTTGCCCTTGGGCGCGGCGGCGGGCTTGGCCGTGGCGGCGGCGGGGGTGCCCGCGGCCTGCGGCGGCTGCATGCCCTTCAGGGTCGTGCCCAGCCGCATGCCGAAGCCGCGCGCCGCGGCGATGCAGGTCTTGTTGGTGTCGTCGATGTTGCCGAGCAGGACGGGCACCGACTTGCGGTTGATTTGCGTCTCGATCTTGCCGCCGGTGCGCGCTTCGTAGCGGCCCATGAAGTAGCTCATCATGATGCCCATGCGCTCTTTCTTGACCGCGTCCTTTTCCTGCGCGCCGGCGACCATCGCCCAGGTCGCGCAGCGCAGGTCGGGATCGGTCGCGACAGCGGCGGCGGCAGGCTTGGCGGCGGCAGGCTTGGCGGTCTGGGCGGTGGCGATGGCGGGCATGGTGCCGACCGTCACGGTCGCGGCGGCGAGCAGGATTGCGTTCTTGAACGTCATGAAAATAGTCTCCCGTTACCCTGTGCGGGGTATGGCGCAGGTGGGTCTGTCCCGGCGGCGGCTTGGGCCAGCGATGATTGCTACAGGATGAAGCGGCCGCCCGGCCGTTCCTCGATTCGGGTCAGACGCGCATCGGCATCAGCACGTAGAGCGCCGGGCTCTGGTCGTTCTGGCGGATCAGCGTCGGCGAGCCGGCATCGGCAAGGTGCAGTTCGACGTTGTCGCCATCGATCTGCGCCAGGATGTCCTTGAGGTAGTTGGCGTTGAAGCCAATCTCCATCCCCTCGCTCGCATAGGCGGCGGCGATCTCTTCGGCCGCCGTGCCGTTGTCGGGCGATGTGACCGACAGGGTCACCCGGTCGTTGTCGACCGCCATCTTGACCGCGCGGGTCTTTTCGGTGGCGATCGTCGCGACGCGGTCCACGCCCGAGAAGAACGACTTGGGATCGAGCTTCAGGAGCTTGTCGTTGCCCGTCGGAATAACGCGGCTGTAATCCGGGAACGTGCCGTCGATCAGCTTGCTGGTCAGCACGATGCCGCCCGCGCCGCCCAGCGTGAACCGGATCTTGCTGGCCGACAGGTCGACCTGCACGTTGGTGTCGAGCGATTCCTCCAGCAGCTTGCGCAGTTCGGCAACGCATTTGCGGGGCACGATCACGTCGGGCATGCCCTGCGCGCCTTCGGGCCGGGGCAGCGTGAAGCGGGCCAGGCGGTGCCCGTCGGTCGCCGCCGCCTTCAGCAGCGGCTGGCCGCCGGGGCCGTCCTCCGTCGTGTGGAAGAAGATGCCGTTGAGGTAGTAGCGCGTCTCTTCCGTGCTGATCGCGAAACGGGTGCGGTCGATCAGCTGGGCAAGGGTGGCGGCGGGCACCTCGAAACTGGTCGGCAGGTCGCCTTCGACGATGACGGGGAAATCGTCGCGCGGCAGGGTGGGCAGCTGGAACCGGCTGCGCCCGGCCTTCACCACCATGCGGTTGTCGGCGGTCTCCAGGCTGACCTGCGATCCGTCGGGCAGCTTGCGTGCAATGTCGAACAGAAGGTGCGCCGAAACGGTGATTGCGCCGGGGCTTTCCACCGATGCGGCGGGCATCGATTCCACCACCTGCAGGTCGAGGTCGGTCGCCATGACGCGCACGGTGCCGTCGGCCTTCGCCTCGATCAGGACATTGGACAGGATCGGGATCGTGTTGCGGCGTTCCACCACCGACTGCACGTGGCTCAGCGAGTGCAGCAGGGTCGCCCGTTCGATCGTCGCCTTCATTTCAATCAGATCCCCCTGTGCCGGACGCGATCCGAAGGAATCCGACCGGGCAGAAATACGGTCGAACTTTCCTAGCGGATGACCTTGGCCGGACAAGGCGAACGGATCGGGAACAGGTCGATTCTGGGGATAAAACGTCGACCGCCGGGTGCGTTACAGTCGGAAAGTGACGTGCCCCGCATCGTCGATCGGCCAGGCCGGGTTCCACGCGATTTCCCACGCATGGCCGTCGGGATCGGCGACATAGCCGCGAAAACCGCCGTGGGGCGGCGCATCGGCAGGGCGCAGCAGCGTGCCGCCCGCCGCGACCAGCCGATCCAGCAAGGGAATGACAGCGTCCTGCGTCGCGACGTTGTGGGCCAGCGCCACCGCTCCGGGCGCGGCATCGGGCCGCTGCATGTCCTCGGCCAGGGCCGCCCGGTCCCAGATGCCGAGGACGAAGCCGTTCATCTGGTAGAATGCGATGTCGGCCTGTTCGAACACCGGACGCCAACCAAACCCTTCGCCGTAGAAGCGGCGCGAGCGCGCGGCATCGGCGGTGCCGAGGGTCACGACCGCCAGCGATTGCAGCGCGGGCGGACCATCGGCCATCACACCGTCGCCCTCTATACCGTCGCCCCCTACACCATCGCCATCCCGCCGTTGACGTGCAGCGTCTGCCCGGTGACGTAGCCCGCCTCGCGGCTGGCGAGGTAGGCGACCGCCGCGCCGATGTCCTCGCCCTCGCCCATGCGGCCCATCGGGATGCGGCCGTTGAGCGCCGCCTTCTGGTCTTCGGGCAGCACCTCGGTCATCGCGGTGCGGATGAAGCCGGGGGCGACGCAGTTGACCGTGATGTTGCGGCTGGCCAGTTCCTGCGCCAGGCTCTTGCTCATGCCGACAAGGCCCGCCTTGGCCGCGGCATAGTTCATCTGGCCCGGATTGCCGGTGGTGCCGACAACGCTGGTGATCGATATCATCCGGCCGAACTTCGCCTTCATCATCGGGCGGGTCGCGGCGCGCATCAGGCGGAACGCGGCCGACAGGTTGATGTCGAGCACGCTTTGCCAGTCGTCGTCCTTCATCCGCATCATGAGCCCATCGCGGGTGATGCCGGCGTTGTTGACCAGGATGTCGAGCTTGCCGAAAGTGTCGATCGCGGCGGGGACGAGTTCCTCGACCTGCGTCGTGTTCGACAGGTCGCAGGTGATCTCGACGTGATCGCCGCCGACCTCGTCCTGCAACTGTTCGCGAAAGGCGCGCAGCTTTGCCCCGTTCGATCCGGACAGCGCGATGCGCGCGCCCTGCCGCGCCAGGGCCACCGCGATAGCGGAGCCGATCCCGCCGCTGGCCCCGGTGACGAGCGCGGTCATGCCGTCGAGCGAAAACATCTTTTCCATCGTGAGAGCCCCCTAGCTCAGAGTTCCTTGGCGAGCGCTTCGATCTCTTCCATCGAGACCACGCTGGTGACGGTGGCGTCGGGGAAAGACCGCTTGATCATCGGCCCCAGCACCTTGCCGCCAAGTTCGACGAAATGCGTGACGCCGACCTCGCCCATGCCGATCGCACTTTCGCGCCAGCGCACGCGGCCGGTCACCTGCTCGACCAGCAGGCGGTGGATCTGTTCGGGATCGGCGACCGGCTGCGCGGTGACGTTGGCGAAAACCGGCAGGATCGGCACGCCGGGCGGAGTCGCGGTCAGAGCCTTGTCCATCGCCTCTGCCGCCGGGCCCATCAGCGGGCAGTGGAACGGGGCCGAGACCGGCAGCCTGACGCCGCGCTTGATCTCGAAATCCTTGACCATGGCGATGGCCCGGTCGATCGCGGCGGCATGGCCCGACAGGACGACCTGCGTCGGGTCGTTGTCGTTAGCGACGGTGCAGACCTCCTTCGCGCCGGTCGCCGGGTCGGTCGCCGCCGCTTCGGCCAGCTTCGCCGCCTTGTCGATGTCTGCGCCCAGCAGTGCGCACATCGCGCCGACGCCAACCGGCACCGCCGCCTGCATCGCCTGCCCGCGCAGCTTCAGCAGCCGCGCCGTGTCGGCGACCGAGAACGAGCGCGCGGCGCACAGCGCGGTGTATTCGCCAAGGCTGTGGCCCGCGACGTATTCGCCCTTCTCTGCCAGCGAGACGCCGAATTCGCGGCCCAGCACCCGCAGCACGGCCATGGCGTTGGCCATGATCGCAGGCTGCGCATTCTCGGTCAGGGTCAGCGTTTCCTCGGGCCCTTCGGCCATGATCTTCGCAAGGTCCTGCCCCAAGGCGTCGTTCACTTCCTCGAACACTTCGCGGGCGGCGGCGCTGGCGGCGGCGAGATCGGTGCCCATGCCCACCTTCTGGCTGCCCTGGCCGGGGAATACGAAAGCTCTCATCCGATAGTCTCCTCTTGGCCGGAGCGGTTAGGCAGACCGCGCGCGAAGGGCAAGCCCCGCGAAGGCGTCCTAGCCCAGCGAAATGTCGACGATGACACCCTTCTCGAACTTGCCCGCCTTCTTCGCGACGAAATCGTAGAAGCCGGTCAGCGAATCCACCGGCTGATAGAGTTCGAGCATGTGGCCGTACTTCGCAACCGTATCGACAAAGGCGAAGCGGAACCCGTCGTTCATCGCCGCGTCGAGCGCGATGGCGAACCCCTCGGCGCTGAACCGCTCGATCTCCTCGGCGACCGAATCGACGAACAGGGCGACGTGGTGGATGCCTTCGCGCCCCGATCCTTCAGGATAGACGTCGTGAAAGGCGCTGGGCCCCGGATTGTTCTGCTGGACGAACTCCACCATCACCGGCCCCCACTGGCCATAGGCGCTGGTGTGATCCAGTTCGCGCTCCACCCCGCGGTGAACGGCGCGGGCAAGCGGAATGTGCTCGGCCACGAAATAGGGGCCGGAACCGAACAGGTCGTGATGCCGCTGCGCCGCGGCGCGCACGTCGGGCACGAAATAGGCGATCTGGCGGATCGGAAGGTCGTGGCTCATTCTCTGGGCATCCTCTCGGCTCTGGTCCTGCCCTTCGCGTCAGCGCTCGTCGAAGCGGCGCCTGCGGCCGAAGGGGACGACCCTGTTTGCATGATCGTGGCCAATCTGTGCCCTGCCTAAAAAGGGGATGGTGGAACGCGCGCACCAGTCGCGCGCGATGCCCAGCGCGTCGGTGCCGAAGGGGCGGTCGTTCTCTGGCACGTCGCTGACATTGCCGAGCCTGAGGCCGGTGATGCACATCGGCGCGATCACCTGCATCAGGTGGAAGAACAAGCGGTCCACGGCATAGAGATGCTCGCTCACCTCCTCCACCATCACGACATGGTCCGACAGATCGGGCATCAGCGGCGTTCCCGCCAGCATGGCCAGCGTGGTCAGGTTGAACGCGACCGTCGGATCCTTGTCGAAGCCGGGTTCGAGCATCGACGGTTCGATCGCGGCATCCTCTCCGCTCAGCCAGCCGAGCACGCGGGCGATCGCCTCCTCGCCCCGATCGCGCTTTACATCCAGCGGCATCGGCGCATGGACCGGCATGCCGATCCCCGCCTTGTAGAGCGAGCCGAGCAGATACCCGCCGTCGGACGAGCCGAGGAACGCCTTGCGGTCCGCTTCCTTCGAGAGGAACTGCATCGCCGCCTCGCAGATGCGGTTCGACCCGTAGCCGCCGCGCGCGAACCACACCGCGTCGATGCCCGGATCGTTGGCGCAGTCGAGCAGGGCGTGCAGCCGCTGCTCGTCCGTCCCGGCAAAATGCCCCGCTTCGGCAAAGCACTGGTCGTGGAAGATCAGCTCGATGCCGGGAAACCTGCCTGCCACTGCCATGACCGGGGCGACGAGTTCACGCGGAAACGAGGCGGACGGAGCGCAGATGGCGACGCGGATGGTCATCACCGGTGGCTATCCCCCCGTCCCCCGATTGCCAAGCGCGGGCAGAGGCAATAGCCACACCTTCGATGAGCGCCCAGACCCCACCGATCGCCCCCGACGTTTCCGGCCGCCCGTTCTTCTTCTGCGGCATCGGCGGATCGGGCATGCTGCCGCTTGCCTGCATCCTCAACGCGCGCGGGGCGAAGATCGCCGGTTCGGACCGCAGCCGCGACCAAGGCCGCACGCCCGAGAAGTTCGCCTGGCTGGAAGCGCAGGGCATCGCGCTCTTCCCGCAGGACGGCAGCGGCGTGACCAACGCCGAACAGGTCCTCGTCGCCAGCGCCGCGATCGAGGATACCGTCCCCGAAGTCGCGCGGGCCAGGGAACTGGGCTGCCTGCGCGCGAGCCGGGCCGAGCTGCTCTCCGCCCTGTTCAACGCCGCGCCCACCTCCATCGCCATCGGCGGCACCAGCGGCAAGTCGACGGTGACCGGCATGACCGGCTGGATCATGACGCAGGCGGGCACCGACCCGACCATCATGAACGGCGCGGTGATGAAGAACTTCGTCGCCGACGACGTCCCTTTCGCCAGCGCGCGCGCCGGGCGGGGCAAGGTCTTCGTCAGCGAAGTGGACGAAAGCGACGGCTCGATCGCGCTCTACCGCCCCACGGTGGCCGTGCTGCTCAACGTCACGCTCGACCACAAGTCGATGGACGAACTGCGCGTCCTGTTCAGCGACTTCCTCGCGGCCAGCGACGTCGCCGCGATCAACGCCGACGATCCGGAGGCGCTGGCCCTGCTGCCCCGCGCGAAGCGGGCGCTGACGTTCGGCATCACGCAGGAAAAGGCGCAGATCGGCGTGGTCCCCGGCTCCATCGCCGACGGCCCTACGCGGCAGGCGGCGACGCTGGTCGACCGGCACGACGGGCGCGAATACCCCCTCGTCCTCAATGTGCCGGGCCGCCACAACCTGTCGAACGCGCTGGCCGCCATCGCCGGCGCGGTCGCGGCGGGGGTTGCGGTCGGCGACGCGGTGGCGGCGCTGGCCGGCTTTTCCGGGCTGGCCCGCCGGTTCGACGTGGTCGGCACCAGCACCTCCGGCATCGCGGTGATCGACGATTTCGGCCACAACCCCGACAAGGTCCGCGCCACGCTGCGCACCTTGCGGATGCATCCGGGCCGCGTCATCGCCTTCTTCCAGCCGCACGGCTTCGGGCCGATCCGGCAGATGGGACAGGAACTGGCGCAGGTTTTTGCCGAGGAACTGCTTCCCGATGACCGCGTGATCCTGTGCGACCCGGTCTATTTCGGCGGCACCGTCGACAAGTCGGTCGGCAGCGCGGACCTCGCCCAATGGATCGAAAGCGCGGGCGGACACGCCGAACACGTGCCGGACCGGGAAGCCTGCGCCGACCGCATCGTCGCCCTCGCCCGGCCCGGCGACCGGATCGCGGTGATGGGCGCGCGCGACGATACCCTGACCGCCTTTGCCAGGGGCATCCTCGACCGGCTGTGACGCGGAAGCGGGTGGGGCGCCCCTTGCCGGACGCCCCCGAACGTCACGGCTCGCGCGTCACTTGCCCGCTTCGTGCCAGTGGCCAAGGTCGCTGGTCGAATCCTCGATCAGCCCGTTGAATTCCTTGTCGAGCGTTTCGAACGCCTCCTTCGAGCCCATCTTCCTGATCGCCGCGTCCATCCACTTCGCTTCGCCGGACGAGGTCTTGAAGTCGAGTTCGGCCATGCCGCCTTCGAGCGGGATGATCGCCATGATCGGCCATTCGCCCGACATCATGTGGTACAGCTGCACCGGCTTCTGCCCGGCCGAGGCGGTGATCTCGTCGTAGGTCTTCATGATCTCGGAGAAGCGGTCGAACTTCCCGTCCTCCAGCTTCAGGTAGACCACGCGCACCGAATGGCGCGCCGGATCGGCTTCGACCTTGGTCTGCGCGGTGGCCGGACTTGCCGTTGCAAGGCACAGCCCCGCGATGATCCCCAAGATCGGCACAAGTCGTTGCTTTGTCATGATAAGCCCCTCTTCAGTCCCTAACGGTGGCGTGAATGGACCACATCTCGGCGAGTCGGACCAAGCAATTCAGGAGCAATTTCACATCAACTTGTAATACCATGACTTTCTACTTTGCGTTATTTTGCAGTTGCGAAGCGATCAAGTTATTTTCCTACTCCTGCTGCCGTTGCTAACAACCGGCTGATGCGACACCGGTTTGCCCTCCCGTCCCTTGCCCGAAGCGCTCTTGCCGGCGGGCGGCCGGTGTCGCCTGTCGCCTGCGCCCGTACATGGCGCAAACGCGCGGTTCGTCGCGCCGTGCGCCAGGTGACATGGTGTCGCCTTTGTCACCCTCAGCGTGTCCGGGGCCGATGCTCGCGCTTGCATTTGCGGGCGGAACCTGTATGGGCCGCACCTTCCCTGCCGTCCCGCGGGGAAAGCAGAAGGCCGGAGGGGCCTTGCACATCCGGTGCAAAGGTCAGCCGATCGGCAGGAATACAAGGACGAAGCACATGCCGCTTTACGAGCATGTGTTCCTTGCGCGTCAGGACCTGAGCCAGGCTCAGGTCGATGCGCTTGCGAACACCGCTACCGAAATCGTCGAGGCCAACCAGGGCAAGGTCACCAAGATGGAGACCTGGGGCCTGAAGAACCTCGCCTACAAGATCGAGCGCAACCGCAAGGCTCACTTCGTGATGCTGAACATCGACGCCCCCGCCGGTGTCGTAGCGGAACTCGAACGCCAGACCCGTATCAACGAAGACGTCATTCGCTACATGACCGTCCGTGTCGACGAACACGAGGAAGGTCCCTCGGTGATGATGCGCAAGAACGATCGCGAACGCCGCGGTCGGAGGGAGCAGCGCTGATGGCCCGCCCGTTTTTCCGCCGCCGCAAGTCTTGCCCGTTCTCGGCCAAGAACGCCCCCGCGATCGACTACAAGGACGTGCGCCTGCTGCAGGGCTTCATGTCCGAGCGTGGCAAGATCGTGCCGAGCCGGATCACCGCCGTGTCCGCCAAGAAGCAGCGCGAGCTGTCGAAGGCGATCAAGCGCGCGCGCCAGATCGGCCTCATGCCCTACGTCGTGAAGTAAGGAGCGGCCATCATGGATATCATCCTGCTCGAACGCATCGAGAAGCTCGGCTCGATCGGTGACGTCGTCACCGTGAAGGACGGCTACGCCCGCAACTACCTCCTTCCCGAGAAGAAGGCCCTGCGCGCCAACGCTGCCAACAAGAAGGTCTTCGAAGCCAACCGCGACCGTCTCGAGGCCGAAAACGCCGAGCGTCGCAGCGACGCCGAGAAGGCGGGCGAGAAGATCAACGGCACCGAGATCGTCCTGATCCGCGCCGCTTCGAACGCCGGCCAGCTCTACGGCTCGGTCAACGTCCGCGACGTCACCGCCGCGCTGAAGGACAAGGGCTTCGACGTCGACAAGAAGCAGGTCGTCATGGGCTCGCCGATCAAGACGATCGGCATGTTCGACGTGACCCTCGCGCTGCACCCCGAAGTGCGCGTGACGATCAAGGCGAACGTCGCCCGTTCGGACGACGAGGCCACGCTGCAGAGCGAAGGCGTCGACGTGCTGGCCGCGATGTTCGAGGAAGAGGCACAGGACAAGGGCGGCTTCACCGAAGCCTTCGATCCGAACGCCGAACCCGGCGAGATCCTGATCGAGGACGAAGTCGAAGGCGACGAGGCGTAAGCCTTTCGCCAGCGACGGCCCGAACGAAAAAGGGCGCGGCAGGGAAACCCGCCGCGCCCTTTTTTCGTGGGCCAGCCGATCAGGCCGGCATCTTCCAGTCGTCCATCGTCGTCACCGTGGCGTCGCTGCGGACCAGCGTCTTGCCCTGCGTCTGCCCGCTCATCAACCGGATGAAGGCATCGGGCGCGCTCTCCAGCCCGGTCGACACGTTCTCGGTCGCGACCAGCTTGCCGTGGCGCACCCAGTCGCCCAGCGCATCCTCCGCCTCGTGCAGCATGTCCATCGCCTCGTAGGCCAGGAAGCCGCGCATGGTGATGCGGTTGACCAGCACCTGCCACAGGTTGCGGATGGGATACTGTTCGGTCTGGTTGTTGTAGTTGGCGATCATCCCGCAGACCGGGATGCGCCCGAACGCCTTCATCCGCGGCAGCACCGCATCCAGCGTCGCGCCGCCGACGTTCTCGAAATAGAGGTCGATGCCGTTCGGGAAGTGCCGGTCGATCTCGGCACCGAGATCATCGCAGTTGCGATAGTCGATGGCCCCCTGGAAACCGAGTTCGTCGATGATCGTGCGGACCTTGTCGGGCGAGCCGACAGTGCCGACGACGCGGTTGCCCGACAGCCTCGCGATCTGCCCCGCGACCGAACCGACCGCACCCGCCGCAGCGCTGACCAGCACTTCGTCGCCGTCGCGCATCTCGCCGTATTTCTTGAGCCCGACATAGGCGGTGATCCCCGACCAGCCGATCGCCCCCATGTACGGCGTCAGCGGAAGATCGGACGACACGCGGACATTCTCGAACCCGACGGTGTCGGGCTTCAGGATCGAATGCGATTCCCAGCCGAGAAAGGCGCGGCCGTAGTCCCCTTCGCGGAAACCGGGATTGCGGGACTTGATGACGCGGCCCAGCGCCATCGCCGGGATCAGTCCGCCGATGGGAATCGGCGGCATGTAACTTTTCACGTCGTCCATCATGCCACGGATCGCGGGATCGATCGCGTAGACGAGGTTCTCGATGAGCACCTCGCCCTCGCCCAGTTCCGGGATATCGACTTCCTCGCTGCAAAAATTGGCCGCGACCGGCACGTTGGTCGGGCGCGATGCGAGTACGATGCGTCGGTTCTTCATGTGTCTCTCTCCGTCCGGGTCGGGCTCGCTCAATCCATCAGTCCGCGCGGGTTCACCGCATCGAACTTGGTCACGTCCATCGCGACCTTGTCGCCCCAGCTTTCGAGCAGCTTGCCGACATGCGGTGTTGACAGGTGGTTGGTCAGTGCATCCTGCGTGGCCCACCGTTCGAAGGCGAGGATCGTTCCCTTGGCCCGGTCGTCGATGGCGAAGTGGTAATCGATGCAGCCCTCTTCCTGCAGCGTCGCGGGGCGCAGCGCGCACAGCGCGTCGTAGAGCGCTTCGACTTGTGCGGGGTCGGTCTGGATGTGGCCGGCGACGACGATCATGGCATGCAATCCTCTTCCAGGGTCGGGACCGGCGATGCGCCTTCCGACAGCTCGTGCGTTTCCGGCACGTTAGCGCGCCCGCCCCATACATCGACTAGGAGATTGCACAGGCCTTGCGCGCACGGCGCGCGCGCCGGCCGCGCGAGCCCGCCACCTTCAGTCGGGCTGGCGACCGGGCAGATCGGCGGTGAGCGCTTCGGCCCACGCCGCCGCCAGCGCGGCACGCCCCTCGCTGTCCGGCATCGCCAAACCGACGGTCCGGCGAAAGTCGTAATCGCGCAGCGGGATCGCCACGACGCCATCGCCCGCCAGGGAAACGGGCCCGGTGGTAACGGCGAACCCTTCCCGCACCATCGCCAGGCATCGGTCCTCGTTGGCGCTTCGCATCAGGAAGTGCGGCCTGATCCCGCGTGCGGTGAAGAACTTGCTGGTCTCGGTCAGCAGTTCGCAGGACCGCCTCGCGATCATCGTCTCGCCTGAAAGTTCTTCCGCTTCCAGTTCGTCGCGGCCTGCCAGCGGATGGCGCGACGAGAGGAGCACGGCGTAACCTTCGTCGAGCGCCGGCTCGTCGGCTTCGCCGTGCCGCATCAGGCATATCGCGCCATCAATCTGTCGTTCGCCCAGCCGTCGGCGCAGGTCGGAGTCGCTGCCCTCAATCAGGATCAGCGGCCGCTCGTCGCCCAAGCTCTTGCGCAGCCCCGCGATGAGGCCGGTGGGCAGCGAGGAGAGTATGCCGACGGTCAGCGGCTGGGCTGGCACCTGTCCGGATGCGAGCTCGGTTTCCGCCGCCCGGAACCGGCTTTCGATCGAGCGTGCCTGTGCCAGCAGCCGGTGGCCTGCATCGGTCAACCGCAGTTCGCGCCGACCGCGCTCCCTCACCCGCAGGATCAGCGTCGTGCCGAGCAGTCGCTCCATCTCGGCCAGGCTTGCCGAGAGCGTCGGTTGCGTGAGATTGAGTCGCCGAGCCGCGGCCGTGACCGCGCCCGTTTCGGCAAGCGCGATGAAATGCCGCAGGTGCGTCCGCTTCAACATTGATAAAATCTATCCTCGGGCTGCGCATAAATCAATTTTCATCGTGATTTTCGATTGTGCTATCGGTTGCGGAAACGAGGAGAGATGCCGAGATGCGTGCAACCCCGGAATTCGATTACGGCTTGTCAGAGGCCGCGATGATGATCCGCGAAACGACGGCACGCTTCGCTGACGAGAAGATCGCGCCCCTGGCCGCGCGGATTGATGCGGAGGATTGGTTCCCGCGCGACGAGTTGTGGCAGGCCATGGGCGAGCTCGGCCTTCACGGCATCACGGTGGAGGAGGAGTTCGGCGGCCTTGGCCTCGGTTATCTGGAACATGTCGTCGCGGTAGAGGAAGTGAGCCGCGCCTCGGCCTCCGTCGGCCTGTCCTATGGTGCCCACTCGAACCTGTGCGTCAACCAGATCCGACGCTGGGGCAATCCGGACCAGAAGGCGAAATATCTCGCCAGGCTGGTCTCGGGAGAGCATGTCGGAAGCCTCGCGATGTCGGAAGCCAATGCCGGTTCGGACGTCGTCTCGATGAAGCTCAAGGCCGACAAGGTCGCTGGCGGCTACCGGTTGAACGGCACCAAGTTCTGGATCACCAACGCGGCCCATGCCGACACGCTGGTCGTCTATGCGAAGACCCTGCCCGACGGCGGGTCGAAAGGCATCACCGCCTTCATCATCGAAAAGGACATGCCCGGCTTCGCCATCGGCCAGAAGATCGACAAGATGGGCATGCGCGGCTCCCCCACCGCCGAACTGGTCTTCGACGACTGTTTCGTGCCCGACGAAAACGTCATGGGACCGCTGAACGGCGGGGTGAAGGTGCTGATGAGCGGCCTCGACTACGAGCGCGTGGTCCTCTCCGGCATCCAGACCGGCATCATCCAGGCCTGCCTCGATGTCGTCATCCCCTATGTGCGAGAACGCAAGCAGTTCGGCCAGGCGATCGGCGCGTTCCAGCTGATGCAGGCCAAAGTCGCCGACATGTACGTCGCCCTGCAATCGGCGCGCACCTACATCTACGCGGTCGCCCGTGCCTGCGATGCCGGGCAGACCACCCGCTTCGATGCCGCCGGGGCAATCCTCCTCGCCTCGGAAAGCGCCTTTCGCGCGGCGGGTGAAGCAGTCCAGGCGCTCGGCGGGGCCGGCTACACGAAGGACTGGCCGGTCGAGCGATTCCTGCGCGATGCCAAGCTGCTCGACATCGGCGCGGGCACGAACGAGATCCGCCGCATCCTGATCGGCCGCGAACTGATCGGGGCCGCGTGATGAGCGCGCCGGTCCTTTCCACCAGCATCGACCTCGCCAGTCCCGAGGCACAGGCCCGCACCGCCCACAACCGCGCCCTTGCCGCCGAACTGCGCGATCGGGTCGCGAAGGCCGCGCTTGGCGGCGACGAGCGCAGCCGCGACCGTCACGTGTCGCGCGGCAAGCTCCTTCCGCGCGACCGGGTCGAAGCCTTGCTCGACCCCGGGTCGCCCTTCTTGGAGATCGGCCAGCTCGCGGCAGGCGGCATGTACGATGACGAGGTGCCCGGCGCGGGCATCATTGCCGGCATCGGCCGCGTTTCCGGGCGCCAGTGCATGATCTTTGCCAACGACGCCACGGTGAAGGGCGGGACCTATTTCCCGATGACCGTGAAGAAACACCTGCGCGCGCAGGAGATCGCATCGGAAAACCGCCTCCCCTGCATCTATCTCGTCGATTCGGGCGGAGCCAACCTGCCCAACCAGGCCGAGGTCTTTCCCGACCGCGATCATTTCGGCCGGTTCTTCTACAACCAGGCCAACATGTCGGCGCGCGGCATTCCGCAAATCGCCAGCGTCATGGGATCGTGCACCGCCGGCGGAGCCTACGTCCCGGCGATGTCGGACGAGACCGTGATCGTGAAGGAACAGGGCACGATCTTTCTCGCCGGGCCGCCGCTGGTCCAGGCCGCGACGGGCGAAGTCATCTCGGCCGAAGACCTCGGCGGCGGCGACCTTCATGCCCGCAAGTCCGGCGTGGTCGATCACCTGGCCGAAAACGACGAACACGCGCTGACCATCGTTCGCGACATCGTCAGTCATCTCGGCCCACCGTTGGATGCCGGCATCGCGCGACGCGAACCGCGCGCTCCGAAATACCCCGCCGAAGACCTCTACGCGATCGTGCCAGAGGACGTGCGTGCGCCCTATGATGTCCACGAAGTGATCGCGCGCCTTGTCGATGCGTCCGAATTCCACGAATTCAAGCCGCTTTACGGCAACACGCTCGTCTGCGGCTTCGCGCATGTCCACGGGTTGCCGGTCGCCATCCTCGCCAACAACGGCGTGCTTTTTTCCGAAAGCGCGCAGAAGGGCGCGCATTTCGTGGAGCTTGCGTGCCAGCGGCGCGTTCCGCTCCTGTTCCTGCAGAACATCTCGGGCTTCATGGTCGGCGGCAAGTACGAGGCCGAAGGCATCGCCAAGCACGGCGCCAAGCTGGTGACGGCGGTTGCCACCGCCACGGTGCCGAAAATCACCGTGCTGATCGGCGGATCGTTCGGGGCTGGCAACTACGGCATGTGCGGCCGCGCCTATCAGCCGCGCTTCCTGTTCACGTGGCCCAATTCGCGCATCTCGGTGATGGGCGGCGAACAGGCGGCCTCCGTCCTCGCCACCGTGCACCGCGACGCCGCGTCGTGGACGCCGGAGCAAGCGGACGCGTTCAAGGCGCCGATCCGGCAGAAGTACGAGGACGAGGGCAACCCCTATTACGCGACAGCCCGCCTGTGGGACGATGGCGTGATCGATCCGGTCCAGACGCGCGACGTGCTCGGCCTCGCGCTCGAAGCCTGTCTCGAAGTGTCGATACCGGACCGTCCGGCCTTCGGCGTGTTCCGGATGTGACGGGAGAGAAATCGATGATCAGGTCTCTCCTCATCGCCAATCGCGGCGAAATCGCCTGCCGGGTCATCCGCACCGCACGGCGGCTCGGCATCCGGACCGTCGCGGTCTATTCCGACGCGGACGCCGACGCGCTGCACGTGCGCAGCGCCGACGATGCCGTCCGAATCGGCCCGGCCCCGACGCGCGAATCCTACCTTTTGGGCGAAAGGATTCTCGCGGCGGCCAAGGCGACAGGTGCCGAGGCGATCCACCCGGGCTACGGCTTCCTGTCCGAAAACGCCGAATTCGCGCAGTCCGTGCTCGATGCGGGGCTGGTGTGGGTCGGGCCGAAGCCCCGATCCATCACCGCCATGGGCCTGAAGGACGCGGCCAAGAAGCTCATGCAGGACGCCGGCGTGCCGACCACGCCCGGCTACCTCGGCGACAACCAGGATCCGGCGCACCTTGCGGCAGAGGCTGCGAAAATCGGCTATCCGGTGCTGATAAAGGCCGTCGCGGGCGGCGGCGGCAAGGGCATGCGGCTGGTCGAGAGGCCGGAGGATTTCGCCGACGCTCTCGCCTCGTGCCGCCGCGAGGCCGCCGCTTCGTTCGGCAACGACGTTGTGCTGATCGAGAAGTACATCCTCTCTCCCCGCCATATCGAAGTGCAGGTCTTCGGCGACAGCCACGGCAATGTCGTCCACCTGTTCGAGCGAGACTGTTCGCTACAACGTCGCCACCAGAAGGTAATCGAGGAAGCCCCCGCCCCCGGTATGGACGAAACCACGCGAGAGGCTGTCTGTGCCGCCGCCGTGCGCGCCGCCAAGGCGGTTGACTACGAGGGCGCGGGCACGATCGAGTTCATTGCCGACGGCTCGGAAGGGCTGCGCGCCGATCGCATCTGGTTCATGGAGATGAACACTCGCCTTCAGGTCGAGCACCCGGTGACCGAGGAGATCACGGGGCAGGACCTGGTCGAATGGCAGCTCCGCGTCGCTTCCGGCGAACCCTTGCCCAAGCGGCAGGACGAATTGGCCATCGATGGCTGGGCGATGGAAGCTCGGCTCTATGCCGAAGATCCGGCCAAGGGCTTCCTGCCTTCGATAGGCCGGCTCGACGTCCTGCGGTTCGGCAAGGCGGCGGGCGGCCGGATCGATACCGGCGTCACCGAAGATGGCGAGGTGTCGCCGTTCTACGATCCGATGATCGCCAAGGTGATCGCCCACGGTAGCACGCGGGCCGAGGCGAGCGAGCGGCTGGGCGCGATGCTGAAGGATACTGCCGTATACCCGGTCAAGACCAACGCCGCCTTCCTGGTAAAGGCGCTGGCCCATCCGCAATTCGCGGCGGGCAAGGTCGACACCGGCCTGATCGGTCGCGACGGCGTGGCGATGGCGCAGCCGCCGGTTCCGTCCGACGCCGCGCTGTCGCGGGCCGCCGCACGGCTCGTTCCGAAAAGCAGCGTTCCCGGCTTCCGGCTCAACGCCGCACCGCGGTGCCGCAGCCGCTTCCTGCTCGACGGCGAAGCCATCGAGATCGCAATCAGCGGCCACGGGCGCGAGCCGCCGGCGACGTCGGCGCTGGTCACGGAAAACGGCCAGGCCTGGTTGCTGACTCCCTGGCGCAAGCAGGGCGCTCATGGCGCCGCGGCGGGCGACGGAGCCATCGTCGCGCCGATGCCCGGCAAGATCACGGCGGTCTATGTCGCGCAAGGCGATGTCGTCACGACGGGCCAAAAATTGCTCACGCTCGAAGCGATGAAGATGGAGCATACGCTGACAGCGCCGTTCGACGGCACCGTTACCGAGATCAATGCGACGGCTGGTGCGCAGGTGCAGGTCGACGCCCTGCTGGCGCGCATCGAGGACGAGGGGGAAAGCTGACATGGCCGGGCGCTACTTCGACGAATGGCAGACCGGGGACCGGATCGCGCACGAGATCCGCCGCACGGTGACCGAGACCGACAACCTCCTGTTCTCGACCATGACCCACAACCCCCAGCCTCTGCACATCGATCTCGAGGCGGCCAGGGCCAGCGAATTCGGCCAGATCCTCGTCAACGGCACTTTCACCTTTGCCCTGATGGTCGGCCTTTCGGTGGGTGACACGACCCTCGGCACGCTGGTGGCGAACCTGGGTTACGAAAAGCTGGTCATGCCCTCCCCGGTGTTCATCGGCGACACGATGCGCGCGACGAGCGAGGTCGTGGAACTGAGGGAATCGAAATCGCGACCTGACGCCGGGATCGTGACCTTCACGCACGAACTGCTCAACCAGCGCGACCAAGTGGTGTGCCGGTGCCTGCGTTCGGCGCTCCTCAAGAAGGCTCCGGCCTGATGGCGTGACGAATCCGCCTTTGAATTGTCATGCGCCGGGCGCTATTTCCCGCGCCATGAAAGATACAGACGAAATCATTTCGGAGATTGCCCGCCTTTACGACGAGGCGCGGGCTGCGCTGCGCTCCGACCTCCTCGCCTTCGCCACGAATGGCACCCTGCCCGCCGCGTCGAGCCGCCACGACGGGACTTACGCCTATCCGGAAGTGCGGCTGAAATACCGTGAAACGGATGCGCCAGAACCCGTCAGCCGCGCCTTCGGCCGGCTGTCGCGCCCGGGTACTTATGCCACCACCATCACCCGTCCGCGTCTCTTTGCCGACTACCTGGCCGAGCAGCTGTCGCTGCTGATCGCCGACTACGACGTCGAGATAGAGGTCGGAAAGTCGCGGCAGGAGATACCCTTTCCCTACGTCGTCGATGGCGAGGCGGGCGCGGTCCTCGCCGGTGTCAGTCCGCTTGAACTGGCACGCCACTTCCCGGCGACCGAACTGTCGCTGATCGGCGACGAGCTGGCCGACGGCGTCGACGCGTTCGCGATGTCGGACCCGATGCCCCTGTCGCTGTTCGACGCGCTGCGCACCGATTTCAGCCTCGCCCGGCTGGAACATTATACCGGCACCAATCCGGATCACTGCCAGCGCTTCGTGCTGTTCACCAACTACCACCGCTACGTCGACGAATTCGTCGATTGGGCCGGCGAACAGCTGGGCACCGGCCAGTTCACGGCGCTGGCGGGCGCAGGGGGGCTGATGCTGACCGAGCATACGAAGAATGCCCGCGCGCGCCTGTCCGACACCGCATGGCGGCGGCACCAGATGCCGGCCTACCACCTCGTCGCACCGGACCGGACGGGTATCACGCTCGTCAACATCGGCGTGGGCCCGTCCAACGCCAAGACGATCACCGATCACTTTGCCGTTCTCCGGCCCGAGGCGTGGCTGATGATCGGCCATTGCGGCGGTCTTCGCCCCAGCCAGAAGATCGGCGATTACGTCTTGGCCCATGCGTACTTGCGCGACGATCACGTGCTCGATTCCGTGCTGCCGCCGGAAATCCCGCTCCCCGCCATCGCCGAGGTGCAGCAGGCCTTGGCCCTTGCGGCGGAAGAGATCAGCGGCACGGCGGGCGCGGACCTCAAGAAGCGGATGCGAACCGGCACCGTCGTCACCACCGACGACCGCAACTGGGAGCTGCGCGTGACCAAGACCGGCCACCGCCTCTCGCTTTCCCGCGCCGTCGGCATCGACATGGAATCAGCGACGATCGCGGCGCAGGGCTACCGCTTTCGCGTGCCCTACGGCACCCTGCTCTGCGTTTCGGACAAGCCCATTCACGGCGAACTCAAGCTGCCCGGACAGGCCAACCGTTTCTACGAGGAAGCCATCGCCAGCCACCTGCAGATCGGCATCCGGTCATGCGAGCTTTTGAAAGCCGAGGGCGAACGCCTGCACAGCCGCAAGCTGCGCGCGTTCAACGAACCGCCGTTCCGCTGAACGGCTTGGGCAACGAACCGCCGTTCCGCTGAACGGCTTGGGCAAGGAACCGCCGTTCCGCTGAACGGCTTCGGCAGCGATCCGCCGCGTCGCCACGTTCAGTCCGCGAAGAAGCGGACCAGTTCTTCGCCCAGCGCCGGTTCCGACACGCAGCTCATGTGCGTGCCCGGTATCTCGCCGTACGTGGCGTTGGGCAGGTGCTCGACCAGCGTGACGGCAGAGCCGTTGTCGTGATCCTTGTCACCATTGATGACTCGCGTCGGCATCATCACCGCGGACAGGTCGGACAGGTCCGTCCCCCGCACCGAGGCGAGCAGCGCCCGCGCGGCGACGCGGTCGACGTTCTGGCTCTTCATGAAGCTCTTGGCGAAGAACGCCCTGTCGCCCATCCGGATCTCGTCGAAGCGGTCGATGGCATCGATGAAGAAGCCGATGCGCTGGTCCCATCCGACGAGCCCTTCCCAGCCCATACCGACGAGCGCGAGCCGCCGCGGCTTCATCCCGGCCAGCACCGCGTTGAGCGACGTGCGTGCGCCGAGCGAGAAACCGGCGAGGTCGAATGTGGAAAGGGCAAAATGCCCGATCACATCCTCAAGATCGGTGACGAGGACGCCATCGGGGTAGTCTTCGTGCGGCGCTTCCGACTGCCCATGCGCGCGCAGGTCCGGCATCAGGCATTCGAAGCCGCTGTCGACCAGCCGCTGAGCGGTCCCGAACTTGATCCAGTTGACCATGGCATCGGAAAACAGCCCGTGCAGCAGCACCACCGGCCTGCCTGCACCCATCCGATGCACGGCAAGTCTCGTTCCGTCGCGCGCGGTAACGGTGACCGTAGTGGCTTTGCTCATCAGCGGCCTTTCACCCGAACCATGGGCCGAGGCAAGAGGCGATCAGCGAAAGAAGCAGGTTTCGCCAGTATGCAGCGAGGTGATCCGGCCGTCGGCGGCGGCAAAGCCTCCGATGACGGTGCCATCGGGAAGGCCGTAGGTGAACTCTCCGTCAAGCGTGGAATCGATCATCTCGACCGACCGCTCGCTCCGCACATCGTCCAGCTTCAGCCCCGGGCTCATGCCATCGACGGTGACCGCGTTGCCCCCTTCGGTGACATGCCAGCCCGTGAGCTTGCCGTCGGTGAAGTTGAGCGTGACCGGGCCGAATTTCGCCGAATCCATCGTGCCGACACCGCATTCGGCGTTGCGCGTGATCTGTGGCATGCCACGCGCTTGGCGCATCGCGACGATGGCCGCATCCTGGGCCATGCCGAACGGCAGCGTCGTGCCCTCGCCAGTGCCGATCATCAGGCCGTCGCCCATAAGGGTGAGCCGCGGAGCGTCCGCACGCACCGCGGCTTCGGGCACAGCGCCGCCTTCGACCGAAGGCCGGGTCGTCGCAGCTTCGGGATCTTTGTCGGCGGGCGCTTCGCCGCCACACGCGGCAAGTGCCAGCAATGCGGTCAACGAGGCGGAGCGGAGGAGAGGCAGGAGGGTTTTCATGCCCTCCCAACGCTCAACCCTTCTTCAGGTGCCGACGGCCCAGCAATTCGGCGATCTGCACCGCGTTGAGCGCCGCACCCTTGCGCAGGTTGTCGGAGACGCACCACAGCGCAAGGCCGTTGTCGACGGTCGAGTCCTCGCGAACGCGCGAGATGAAGGTGGCGTAGTCGCCGACGCATTCGACCGGCGTCACGTATCCGCCGTCCTCGCGCTTGTCGACGAGCATCACGCCCGGCGACTCGCGCAGGATGTCCTGCGCCTGGGTGGCCGAGATCTCATTCTCGAACTCGATGTTCAGCGCCTCGGAGTGACCGACGAAGACCGGCACGCGCACGCAAGTGGCGTGGACCTTGATCTTGGGATCGAGGATCTTCTTGGTCTCGGCGACCATCTTCCACTCTTCCTTGGTGGAACCGTCGTCGAGGAAGACGTCGATGTGCGGGATCACGTTGAACGCGATCTGCTTGGTGAACTTGCGCGGCTCGACCTGGTCGCCGACGAAGATCGCGCGGCTCTGCTCGAACAGTTCGTCCATGCCGGCCTTACCCGCGCCGGAAACCGACTGGTAGGTCGCGACGACGACGCGGGTGATCTTCGCCGCATCGTGCAGCGGCTTCAGCGCGACAACCATCTGCGCGGTGGAGCAGTTGGGGTTCGCGATGATGTTCTTCTTCGTGTAGCCGTCGATGGCGTCCGGGTTCACCTCGGGCACGATCAACGGCACGTCGGGATCCATGCGGTAGAGCGAAGAATTGTCGATCACCACGCAGCCCGCGGCGGCGGCCTTCGGCGCGTATTCGGCGGTCGGGCCCGATCCTGCGGCAAAAAGTGCGATGTCCCATCCGGCGAAGTCGAAATGCTCGATGTTCTTGCACTTGAGCATCTTGCCGGTCTCGCCGAACTCGATCTCGGTGTTGGTCGAGCGGGGCGAAGCGACGGCGGCGATCTCGTCAATCGGGAACTCGCGCTCTGCCAGGATGGTGAGCATTTCGCGACCGACGTTTCCGGTCGCACCGACTACGACTACCCGGTATCCCATTTCGACTTCTCGCTGCCATTGTACGCGCGGACACGCCCGCCCGATTGCGGTGCCGCTGATGGAGCGGTGCCGTTACCCCCGTGGCATTATTTCTGCAAGTCTTCGCACCTGCAAAAAAGTCCAGATCGCCGCGCGGGTGTGGCGGAGGTTGCGCCGATCAGGGCGCCATGCGCATTTCGCTCGCCTCGGCGAGGATGAGCATGAAACGATCTTGCGCGTCCCGCCAGTGACGAAGCGGCGTCCAACCGCCGGCAAGCAGCAGTGCGTTGGCGCTGCGCCGCGTATACTTGTGGCTGTTTTCGGTATGGATCGTCTCGTCCCGGTGGATGGTGAACCGGCGGTCGCACACGGTGAAGGCGATGTCGCGCGTGGCGACAAGGTGCATTTCGATCCGCGCGATATCGTCGTTCCAGACCGCGCGATGGCGAAACGATTCGACCGGAATCGTGCCGTCGAGCTGGCGGTTGATCCGGTGGAGCAGATTGAGGTTGAACGCCGCCGTCACGCCCGCCTCATCGTCGTAGGCCCTTTCGAGCACGGCGGCGTCCTTGACCCGGTCCATGCCGATCAGCAGCCTCGCGCGATGCTCGGCCCCGTCGCACAGCGTCTCGCGCATCTCCCGCAGCATGTCGACCGCGGTGCGCGGGACGAGATTGCCGATGGTCGAACCCGGGAAGAAGCCGAGGCGCGGCAGGCCGGCGATCGCTTCGGGCATCGTCACCCGGCGCGTGAAATCAGCCTCCACCGGGCAGACGGGAAGGCCGGGAAATTTCTCTGACAGCGCGTTCGCCGATGCGCGCAGGAAATCGCCGGAGATGTCGATGGGCACATAGGCCGCCGGCGAGATGGCCGACAGCAAAAGCGGCGTCTTGGCCGAGCTGCCGGAGCCGAACTCCACGACGGCTGCTCCTTCGCCGACCGCTTCGGCGAATTCGGCCCCGCGAGCCGAGAGTATCTCGGTTTCGGCGCGCGTCGGATAATACTCCTCCAGCCGGGTGATGTCCTCGAACAGTTCGGACCCGCGTTCGTCATAAAACCAGCGGGCCGGCACCGCCTTCTGCCGCTGCGCCAGACCGGTGAGCACGTCGTTGCGAAAGGCCCGGTCGATACCGCTGTCGTCTTCGTCGATAATGCGCAGTGCTTCGGTGACGGGCATGCGGTTTCCTTTGCCTAGATGTCTTTGGCGAGGCGCAGGCCGGTGAATTGCCAACGCTGATGCGGATGGAAGAAGTTGCGGTAGCTGGCCCGCGAATGGCCGCGCGGGGTCGCGCATGACGCGCCCTTGAGCACGAACTGCCCCGACATGAACTTGCCGTTGTATTCGCCGACCGCACCGTCGACCGGGCGGAAGCGCGGATAGGGAAGATATGCGCTGCGGGTCCATTGCCAGCAGGACCCGAACAGCGACGGCGTGCCGCGCGGCAGCACGGCAGTCCCGCCGTCCAGCTGGTCACCGCCCGACGCATCCTCTTGCTGACCGAGCGCCTCCCACTCGAATTCGGTCGGCAGCCGGTGCCCCGCCCAGGATGCGAACGCGTCGGCCTCGTAATAGGAGATGTGGGTGACCGGCGCATCGGGATCGCGAGCCTGCCAGCCGGCGTGCGTGAACTGCTCCTCGCCATGCCAGTAGAGCGGCGCGTCGATCCGCCCGCCCTCACCGTTGGCGCCGTTGACCCATGCCCAGCCGTCCGAAAGCCACAGCGACGCCGTCCGATAACCGCCATCGGCCATGAACGCATCCCATTCGCGGTTGGTGACCAGACGGCGGGAGAGCGCATAGGGTTCGAGAAGAACGCGGTGGCGCGGACCTTCGTTGTCGAAGGCGAAGCCGCCGCCGTCGTGGCCGATCAGGGCGATCCCGCCGGGGTGTTCCATCCAGCCCTCGACGAATTCATGGGCGAACCGTTGACCCTGCTCGAACATCGCGGGCCCCAGAGGGTTCTGGAACAGGCCATGCTTGATATCGGTCAGCAGGAGTTCCTGGTGCTGCTGCTCATGGGCAATCCCGAGCGCGACGAATTCGGCGCAATCTTCGCGATCCAGCAGGTCTTCCATCGCGGCGTCGACGGCTCGGCGATAGGAAAGCACCTCGTCGAGAGACGGGCGCGACAGCATGCCGCGCGCAAACCTCGCAATCCGCTCGCCTTCCGCTTCGTAGTAGGAATTGAACAGGAACGGGTAGCGTTCGTGGTGAAGAACGTAACCGGGCGCGCGGTCGCGCAAGAGAAAGGTCTCGAAGAACCAGGTGGTATGCGCCAGGTGCCACTTGGCAGGACTGGCGTCTTCCATCGACTGGATCGTCGCGTCGGCGTCGGAGAGCGGCGCGGCCAAGGCTTCGCTCAACGCGCGGGTGGCGCGAAACCGGGCGGCGAGACTGTCCCGAGCCGGAGACTCGAAGGCGTCGGTGCGGGACCCGGCATTGCGGGGGGCAGCTTCCATGCCCCCTACAATGCACCAAACTCGTTACAGTTGCGCGAGATAGCCGATTAACTTGGCATCAAGCCGCAAAGCACGAAGTTCAGGCGGCGTCCGCCTTGCGCACGGCGGCCTCGGCGTTCAGTTCCTCGGCCAGCAGGAAAGCCAGCTCGATCGACTGCGCGCCGTTGAGGCGCGGGTCGCAATGCGTGCGATAGCGGTCCGACAGGCCCTCGTCGGTGATGGCGACGGCACCGCCGGTGCATTCGGTCACGTCCTGGCCGGTCATCTCGATATGGATGCCGCCTGCATGCGTGCCCTCGGCCCGGTGCACGGCGAAGAACCCCTTCACCTCGCCCAGGATCCGGTCGAACGGCCGGGTCTTCAGGCCCGACGCGGCCTTCACGACGTTGCCGTGCATCGGATCGCACGACCACACCACCGGATGGCCTTCGCGCTTCACGGCGCGGACCAGAGCGGGCAGCCCGGCCTCCACCTTGTCGTGGCCGAAACGGCTGATCAGCGTCATCCGGCCCGCTTCGCGCGAGGGATTGAGCGTGTCGAGCATCTTCAAAAGCGCATCCGCGCTCAGCGACGGTCCGCACTTCATGCCGATCGGATTGCCGACGCCGCGCAGATACTCGACATGGGCAGAACCCTCGAACCGGGTGCGATCGCCGATCCACAGCATGTGGGCGCTGGTGTCGTACCAGTCGCCGGTCAGCGAATCGCGCCGGGTCATGGCCTGCTCGTAAGGAAGCAGGAGCGCCTCGTGGCTGGTGTAGAAGCTGGTGCCCTGGAGCTGCGGCACCGTCTGCGGATCGACGCCGCAGGCTTCCATGAAATCGAGAGCCTCGCCGATGCGGTCGGCGGTCTGCGCGAAACGTTCGCCCCAAGGGCTGCGACCGATGTGGTCGAGCGTCCACTGGTGCACCTGGCGCAGGTTGGCGTAACCGCCCGTGGCAAAGGCGCGCAGCAGGTTCAGCGTCGCGGCCGACTGGCCATAGGCGCGGGCCATCCGCTCCGGATCGGGCTTGCGCCCTTCGCCGTCGAAGGCGATGTCGTTGATGATGTCGCCGAAGTAGCTGGCGTGTTCGACGCCGTCGATCGCCTCCGTCGGGGCGGAACGCGGCTTGGCGAATTGACCCGCCATGCGGCCCACCTTCACCACCGGCTGCTTGCTGGCGAAGGTCAGCACGACCGCCATCTGCAGCAACACGCGGAAGGTGTCGCGGATGTTGTCGGGATGGAACTCGGCGAAGCTCTCGGCGCAGTCGCCGCCTTGCAGCAGAAAGCCGCTCCCCTTGGCGACTTCGCCAAGGTCGTGCTTCAGCGCGCGCGCTTCGCCTGCAAAAACCAGCGGCGGATAGGTCGAAAGACGCTGCTCGACTTCGGCCAGGGCCGTCCTGTCGGCATATTGCGGCAGATGCCGTCCCTCGAACGACTTCCAGCTGTCGGGGGTCCAGTTGCTCGCCACGTTACCTGCTCCGCATGAGTTCTTGATCGCCGCCATCCCGTCGGGCGGCGTGTCCATTCGTCCGAATTGTCGGAATGCGCCCGCCATTACGCCACCGCACCGGCCATTGCAAAGGTTTCAGCCGCAAACATTTCCGATCAGGCTGATCGGAAACGACCCGCCTCCGGTCCCCTACTTCTTCGGCGCACCCTTCGATCCGGCGGGCAGGATCGCGTATTCAAACGCGCGCGAATTATCGAGAAACGCCTTGGCCAGCAGCTGCATCGCTTCGGGCGTGGTTTGCGAATAATCGTTGAGGATCGTGCGCACGTCGTTGAACCGGCTCGGGTCGCGCGCGGCGCCAGCCAGTTCGCGCAACCAGAAGCCGTTGCCCGACGACGATCGGCTGATCATCTGGCGCAGCGGTTCGGTCACGCGGGCCAGTTCCTCCGCCGTTGGCGGATTGGCGGCCAGGTCGGCGGCGATCTTGCGCGATTCCTCGAAAAAGGCAGGCACGTCCTTGGGCTGCACCGTCGCGTAGGCCAGCACCACGCCCGCGTTCTCGCGGTCCATCGGCCAGCGCGAACCGACGGTGGGCATGTAGCTGGCGCCAAGCCGCTCGCGCATCGCGTCGAACAGGCGGTTGTTGAACACCTCGGTCAGGATCGCGAGCTGGCGCGAGACGCGCACCTTCGACCGGCCCGATGGTGTCGGCCAGCCGATGATCGCGGCCGCCTGCGTCGCGTCGCCGCGATGGGTAAGCACCGTTGGCTTGGTGGACGCCGCAGGTACGCGCGACAGTTCGGGCGTGAGCGGCACCGCCTGGCGCGGGGCCAACGCGCCGAATGTCCTGTTCAGCGCCGCCAGCGCATCCTCGCGCTTGAAGTCGCCGAATATTTCGACCTGGATCGGCCCGCTGGCAAGGATCGGCTCCCAGACGTTGCGAAAACCGGCCATGTCGGTCTTCGCGATCTGGTCCGGCGTTGCTGTCGCGAAGCGAGGGTCGCCACCGCGCAGGAGGGAATCGAGATCGCGCTGCATCACGCCTTGCGGGCTGGTCCCGAAACTGTCGTAGCCGCTGATCAGCCCGGCCTTCGTCCGCTCCAGCGGCGCGGCGTCCCAGCCCGGCGTGGCGAGCTTGGCGGCAAAGAGATAGAGCTGGTCGGCAAGGTCCGCGGCGCGGGTCTCGGCGCCGAACACGAATTCCCGGTCCTCGATGGAGAAATCGAGCCCCAGCTTGCGGCCGACCGCAAGCTGGTCGAGATCGTTCTGCCTGAGATCGCCAATACCTGTTCCCATCAGCGCGAATTCGCCGAGCGAGATGTAGGGCGCATCTTCCGCCTTGAACGCGCCGTAGCCGTTCCCGAACCTGACGCGGACCGACACCCGCCCAGGCTCCGCATCGCTGGCCCAGACGAGCGCCTTGACCCCGTTCGATAACTCGACCGTCTCGACCGCGAGGATGCCCGACGGCTGTTCCGACACCACCTTGCCCGGCGTACCGAGCGACGGCAGGTCGGCGAACGAGATCGACTTGTCCTCGACGCGGGCCGAACCGTCGGCGGCGACCGGCGCGACCATCGCCTCGCGGAAGGCAGCGATGTCGCCGTCAGCCTTGGCAGGCACGTTGAGCAGGCCGCGCAGCACCGATCCGGTGAACAGCTCACGGGTATGCTCCTGGATCATGGCGGGCGTCACCTTGCCCTTGATGCCGGCCAGCACCTTCATCACCGCATCGGGCGCGGCCACGGTCTCGCGGATGTCCACCGCCTCGATGATGGTGTTGGCAAGGTCGGTCGCCTGCTGCACCGACTGCGTCTCGACGCCGATGGCGAAGGCGTTCTCGAACTCGGCGAACTCGCGCGCGATCTCGGCCTCGCTCGGCGGCGTGGCGAGCGCGTCGGCGATGACCGCGCGCACTTCCTTCAGCGCTGCGCGCCAGTCGTTGCCGATGGGGCGCACCGTCACGAACGTCATGTCGGCCGAACGGCTCACCTCGTCCTGTCCGACTTGCGCGGCAAGATAGCTGCCGCCCGCCCGCGCCCGGCTTTCGAGGCGGCGGTTGATGATCGCCATGGCCAGCTGGTCGGTCAATCGCGCCTGGTTGAAGGCGATCGTGTCCGCGACCTTTTCCCAGGGCCTCATCACGACATAGCTGACCGCGGTCGGCAGATCGGGTTCGACGCGCACGTCGAGCTTGTCGACCGGCGCCAGCGCACCCGCGGCCTGCACCGCCTTCGGCCCCGGAACCGGTTTGCCGAAATCGGGCGCGACCGGCGCGGGGCCGCTCGCCTTCCAGCCGCCGAAGTGTTTCTCCAGCATCTGCACCATCACCGCCGGATCGACATCCCCCGCCACCGAGATGACGGTATTGTCGGGCCGGTACCAGCGCTGGTGGAATGCCCGCACGCTGGCCTGGTCGGCGGCATTGAGCGTGGGGACAGTGCCGATGGGCGAGCGATCGGCCAGCCGCATCCCGGCAAAATAGGTCTCACGCGTCACATCGGCCATGCGCTTGTTCGCACCGCCCACTTCGCGCATTTCAGCCAGCACGATCGGCACTTCGGTCCGCACGCCCTGCTCGGTCAGCGTCGGCGCTTCGATCATGCCGGACAGCAGCCTGAACGTCTCGTCCAGCTTGGCCGGGTTCATGTTCGGCACGTCCAGCTTGTAGACTGTATGGGTCGGCGTCGTCTCGGCGTTCGTGTCCGATCCGAACGTGGCGCCCAGTTCCTGCCAGCGCGGGATCGTCTCGCCCGGTTTGAGGTACTTCGATTCCCGGAAGGACAGGTGTTCGATCAGGTGCGCAAAGCCGCGCTCCTGGTCGGTTTCGTGGAGCGATCCTGCGTCGATGCGAACGCGGATCGAAAGCTGATCCTGCGGCACCTCGTTGAAACGGACGGCATATCGAATGCCGTTCGAAAGCTCTCCAAACTGCCATTCGGTGTCGGGGGGAACGTCGCTGCCGCGGTAGATCCACGGGCGATCCATCTCGACCTTCGGCCATTCCCGCAAGGCTTCCGCCATGGGCGCCGGCTGCGCCAGCACGGGCTGTGCGATGAAGGCGGGGGCGAGCGTGGCGAGGATGAGCGCGCCGGCGGGCGCGACGCGGGAGAATACGGTCATGCCCGGCATATATGGTGGCCCCCGGTGAAGCACCAGTGAACATGGCCGTCATGGCTTCGCTTTTGCGAGATTTCCCGCGCCAGGCGTCGCAGACCGGGCGCTCATCAAATGATGGCTTGAACCGCGCCGACATGGGTCTACATCGGCACCATGTTCATCGAGACCGAAACGACGCCCAACCCCGCCACGCTCAAGTTCCTGCCCGGCCGGCAGGTCATGGCTAGCGGCACGCGCGAATTCACCGACCCGGATGCGGCGGAGGCCTCGCCGCTGGCGTCCGCGTTGTTCTCCCTCGGCGACGTCACCGGCGTCTTCTTCGGCGGCGACTTCATCTCGGTCAGTGCCGCGCCCGGGGTGGAATGGGCCCACCTCAAGCCGCAGGTCGTTGCCGTGCTGCTCGACCATTTCGTGTCCGAGGCTCCGCTGTTCACTGGCGGCGACGCGGCGGCGATCGCCATTCCCGCCGACGACGCGTTCGAGGACGATCCCGCCGACGCCGACATCGTTGCGCAGATCCAGGACCTGATCGAGACGCGGGTCCGTCCCGCGGTGGCCAACGACGGCGGCGACATCATCTATCGCGGCTTTCGCGATGGCGTCGTCTATCTCACCATGCAGGGTGCCTGCGCCGGATGCCCCTCGTCCTCGGCCACACTGAAGCAGGGTATCGAGGGGCTGCTGAAGCATTACGTGCCCGAAGTGAACGAGGTTCGCGCGGCCTGATCCGCCGCCGCAACCCACCGCACGACACGCCCGGACAAGGTCATGCGCCGCACTCTCGTCATCGACAGCGCGACCGATACCTGTTCGGTGGCCGTGTTCGACGATGCAACTCTGATCGATGGCGAATGGCAATTGCTCGGCCGCGGCCATGCCGAACGGCTGGTCCCGATGATCGCGGCCATGCCCGAACGTGGCAGGGCCGATCGGATCGCGGTCGCCCTGGGGCCCGGCAGCTTCACCGGTATCCGCGTCGGCCTCGCCGCTGCCAAGGCGCTGGCACTCGCGTGGAATGCCGAGCTTGTCGGCTATCCGACGCTCGCGCTGATCGCCTCGCAGGCGCGGGCCGAGCTCGGGCCGCAGGAGCTTTCGGTTGCAACGACCGGCGGACACGGCGAATGGTTCATGGAGGACTTCGACGCAGGTGGTCGGAGCCGTGGGCCGGTCGCGTCGCTCAAACCCGACAAGGCGGTTGAACGGGTGCGGAGCAAACTGGTCGTCGGCAGCCAGGCCGAAGCCCTCGTGGCAAGGCGCGGCAGCGGGCGCAGCCTTTCGATGTTGCCCGACGCACGGCGGTTCGACCTGCTGCCGGAAGAGTCGCTCACGCGCGATGTCCGCCCGCTCTATGGACGCGGACCCGATGCGAGCCTGCCGGGGCAATCGCGATGAGCGCGACCCGCGCGGAACTCGACGGGATGATGGAGGTCATGCACACGGCCTTCGACCCCGCGTTCGGAGAAGCATGGAATGAGCGTCAGTTGGCATCATCCATGCTCATTCCCGGAACTCGATTCGCCATGATCGACGCCGCCGGAGTCATGGGTCCGCCAGCCCGAAAGGTGCCGACAGCCGGGTTCTACCTGGCCCGCACGATCTTCGACGAAGAGGAATTGCTGCTTCTTGCGGTGGCGCCGGAATACCGCCGACACGGCTTTGCGACCCGCTTGATGGAGCATCTGTTCGCTGCCGCAGCAGACCATGGCGTCAAGCGCGTCTTCCTCGAAATGCGCGAAGACAACGATGCTCGGCACTTCTATTCAAGACTTGATTTTCAGCAAGTTGGTTTACGCCGCGACTATTACCGTGGAGCCGACGGCCTCTTGCGCAATGCGGTAACGATGTCGCGCAAGCTCGCGTAATTTCATAAAACCGCCTCAGGAAACCAGTCGCTTGTACGAACAACTGCGACAAGCGTTCGATCTTAGCGAATATTACCTGTTCGAAATGAGGGGCTTGTTGCGATTGAAATCGCTTTCTATACTCGATTTCGCCCAAGTGTACGCTCCCCCGTCCCCCAATTCGCCTCCCGGCGAACGGCGACCTTGGCGAATTGCAAGAGGTTCAACACAATGGAACAGTCTGCCACGGACATGTCGGAAACCCTGATTACCCTGACTTCGGACATAGTCGCGGCCCACGTCAGCAACAATTCCGTTGCCGTCGATGAAGTGCCCACCCTGATCCACAACATCTACAACGCGCTCGCAGGTCTCGGCACCGTGGCGAGTGAACCCGAACTGCCGCCGGAACCGGCCGTTTCGGTGCGTTCGTCGGTGAAGCCGGATTACATCATCTGTCTCGAAGACGGCAAGAAGCTCAAGATGCTGAAACGCCACCTGATGACGCATTACAACATGACGCCCGACGAATATCGCGCGCGCTGGAACCTGCCCGCGGACTATCCCATGGTGGCTCCCAACTACGCCGAAAAGCGCCGCGAGCTGGCGAAGAAGATCGGCCTGGGTCGCAAGCCCGGTAGTCGCAAGACCGCGAAGAAGGGCTGATCGACGCCCGGCCGCACCGGCACCCCGACTTCACGGGTGCCGGGAACGGCCGTACCTCGATCCGGGCATCGTCGGGGACGCATGGTTGCGATATTGGCCGGGCCTTCTATGATCGAGCCATCGCCCGACATTGTCCGTTACCTGAAAGTCGTTCCCTAGCGTGCCCAACCGTATCGACATCGAAGCCGTCTGCGCCGAACGCGGCCTGCGCATAACCGAACAGCGCCGGATCATCGCCCGCGTGCTCTCGGACAGCGAGGATCATCCCGATGTCGAGCGACTGCACGAGCGCGCCTCGGCCGTGGACCCGCGCATTTCGATCGCGACCGTCTACCGGACCGTCCGCCTGTTCGAGGAGGCAGGGATTCTCGACCGCCACGATTTCGGCGACGGGCGATCCCGGTACGAGGCTTCGCCGGAAGCGCACCACGACCATCTGATCGATGTCGAGACCGGCAAGGTCGTCGAATTCGTCGACCCGGAACTCGAGGCGCTGCAACGGCAGATCGCCGAACGGCTGGGCTTCCGCCTCGTCGACCACCGGATGGAACTCTACGGCGTCAAGCTGGAACGGGACTGACGCGGATGCGCCGCTTGCGGATCGGCCTCAGGCTGGCCGCGATGGTCGCCTGGCTGATCGCCTGCGTACCCGGACATCTCGTCACCCACACGCTGTTCAGGCGGCGGGTCGTGCCGCCGATCTTCCTTGCCGGAATCGCCTTCATCATCGGGGTGCGGCTGACCCGGACGGGCACGCTCGCCCGCCCCCGCGCGATCCTTCTTGCCAATCACGTAACCTGGCTCGACATCCCGATCTTGGCGGCCGCCAGCGGCGCAGCTTTCGTCGCGCACGACGGGCTGGCCGACAGTCGCTTCCTCAAGTGGCTTTGCGAGATGAACGACACCGTCTTCATCGCCCGGACCCGCCGCGCGACCGTGGCAAGGCAGGTCGAACAGGTCCGCGCCGCGCTCGATGACGCGCACGTCCTGGTGCTGTTTCCCGAAGGGACGACAAACGACGGCACCGGGCTGCTGCCGCTGAAGAGCAGCCTGCTCTCCGCAATCGATCCGCCGCCGCGCGACGTGCAGGTGCAGCCCGTCTATCTCGACTATGGCCCCGACGCGCGCGACATCGCGTGGTTCGGCGACGAGCCGGGGCTGGAGAATTTTCTGCGCATCCTGGGCCGCCCCGGAGAGCTGCCGGTCAACGTCCACTTCCTGTCGCCGCTCGCAGGCGAGGACCTCGCCGGCCGCAAGCGGATTGCCGAGGCGACCCGCCGCGCGCTGGGAGCGATAGGCGCGTCGTGATCGAGACCAGCGGACAGGCTCTCGACCTGTGGCAGATTTCGGGCCGCGATCATCCCGCACACGTCGCGGACCACCGGCTGGTCGAATGCGAGGTCATGGGCACGATGCTCGCCAGCCCGCACCCCGGCGAATGGCGGACGATCCGCCATTGCGAGGCGGTGGGGTGCCGACAGTACAATTGCTCGCTCGCCGGCACTGCGATCGAGGATTGCCTGCTCGACACGATGGGGCAGGCAGGGCCGATGTACCTGACGCTGGATGCCTGCGTGTTCCGCCGCGTGATAATGCGCGGCAGGCTGACGACGATGCTGTTCCGCTTCGATCCGCATCCGTTCTCGGGCACCGGCGGGGGGCCTGACTTCAAGGACAGGTGGCGCGCCGAAATGGCCGCATATTACCGGAGCGGAAGCCGCAACCTTGAGGCGGACTGGGCGCTCGATATCACCGAGGCAAGGTTCACCGCCCTCACCTCGCTGACCATCGTGCCCGGCGAACTCGTCCGCTTCGACCCCGATCGGGCCATCCGCATCCGCCGCGATGCGCTGACCGGAAACTGGGCCGAAGAAATGCCGGGCGTCATGCAGATCTGCTGCGAGGACTTCCTCGAGGGTCCGTTCGACAGCTTCGTCGTGCAGCGCGGCGAGAGCAAGGTAAACCGCGAACGTTTTGCACGAGAGGCGGCGTGGATGCGCGATCACGGTTTCGCCGATCCCGCTTGATCTTCATTTCCCCGGCAAAAGAGCGTAAGGGCGCGCGCATGAACAAGGTACCCACACCCAAGAGCTTCCGCGTCAAGAGCTTCGGCTGCCAGATGAACGTCTACGACGGCGAACGCATGGCCGAACTGCTCGCGACGCAGGGCATGGAGGCTGCGCCAGAGGGCGAGGATGCCGATCTCGTCGTCCTCAACACCTGCCACATCCGCGAGAAGGCGGCGGAAAAGGTCTATTCCGACATTGGCCGTATCGTGAAGGACAGCGACGGCAAGGCGCCGCTGATCGCCGTCGCCGGCTGCGTCGCGCAGGCAGAGGGCGACGAGATCATGCGCCGCGCCCGGGACGTGCGCATGGTCGTCGGTCCGCAGGCCTATCACCGTCTGCCCGACATGATCGCTCGCGCCAGTGCCGGCGAGCGGGTGACCGATACCGACATGCCGGCAGAGGCGAAGTTCGGCGCCCTGCCCGCCCGCCGCAAGCGCGCGCCCTCGGCGTTCCTGACGGTGCAGGAAGGTTGCGACAAGTTCTGCACCTATTGCGTCGTGCCCTATACCCGCGGCGCGGAAATCAGCCGCCCCTTCGCCGATCTGCTCGATGAAGCGAAGCGGCTGGTCGACCAGGGCGCGCGCGAGATCACGCTGCTGGGCCAGAACGTCAACGCGTGGGACGGGGAGGATGGAAGAGGCCGCGCGATCGGGCTCGACGGGTTGATCCGCGAACTGGCCGCCCTGCCCGACCTCGCCCGCATCCGCTACACCACCAGCCATCCCAACGACATGACCGACGCGCTGATCGCCGCGCATGGCGAGGTGGACAAGCTGATGCCCTACCTGCACTTGCCGGTGCAGGCGGGCAGCGATCCGATCCTGGCGGCCATGAACCGCAGCCACAGCGCCGAAAGCTATCTGCGCGTGATCGAACGGGTCCGCGCCGCCCGGCCCGACATCGCGATCAGCGGCGACTTCATCGTCGGCTTCCCCGGTGAGAGCGAGGCCGACTTCGCCGCCACGCTCGCGCTGGTCGACGAGGTGCGCTACGCCGCTGCCTTCAGCTTCAAGTATTCGCCGCGACCCGGCACCCCGGCCGCAACGATGGAGGGGCAGGTTCCGGTCGATGTGATGGACGACCGATTGCAGCGCCTGCAGGCCGCGATCACCCGCGACAGCCACGCGTTCAACGCCGCCAGCGTCGGCAGGACCTGCGACGTGCTGGTCGAGCGTACTGGGCGGCGCGAGGGGCAGTGGCTGGGCAAGACGCCGTGGCTGCAATCGGCCCATTTCACCGCTTCCGAAGGAGCCGCCGATCACGCGGTGGGCGACATCGTCCGGGTCGAACTGGTCGAGGCCGGGCCCAACTCGCTGGCGGCTCGCGCACTGACCTAGGCGCGCGATCGGCCTTGCATGGGGCGGCGTTTATCGTGAATGTCGCGCGATGGTCGCCCGTCTCGCTCTCGCAATCGTTCTGATCGCGCCTGCGCTCCTCGCCGGATGCGGTTCGCCGCCGTCAGCCGAAACGTCAGAGCCGATTGCGCCTCCCGATTCCGGCTCGGCCGAAATCGGCGTGCCCGTGCCGCCGGTCGCGCTCCCGGCCTCCGCCACGCAACTGGCCGAGGGCTTTGCTCCCGTCGCCTTCGACCTCGACGGGACGGGTTGGCTGGTCGTCGCGATCGACGGCAAGCCGCTTGGCGATCGGTGGAGCGATCCGGTCCGCATTTTCTTCGGCCGGTCCTCGCTCGAATGGGGCGGCTGCAATTCGCATTCCTCGCTCTACGTCCGCAGCGGTGCCAGCTTTGTCACGCAGGGTTCGTCGATCTCCACGCTGGTCGCCTGTCCCCCGGAGGCGCCTGACGGCATCGTCGGATCGGTCCTCAACGGCCGGCCGGTGATCGGCGCCAATGCCGAGGGCAAGATCATGCTGGCGACCAAGGCGCACACCCTCACCCTCTCGCAGATCGACGCCCGCCCCGCCGACGTGCCGCCCCCGCCGCTGGAGCGTGCGCCGTTCCGCCTCTCTGTCGCCGACGGCGGGTCGCAGCCGCCGGTCCTCAGCTTCGCCAACGGCAGCTTCGCGATCTGGATGGACTGTCCCGCCGCGATATCGGGCAAGGTCGAGGAGCGCGAAGGACGGCTGATAACCTCCGCCGTCGTGCAGACGCCGTGCGATACCCACCGCCCCACCGCGACCGGCGCCCTCGCCGCCTTCTTCGAGCATGGCCCCGCCATCGCGCGCGGACCCAACGGCGAACTGCTGCTGAGCGACGGGGACGAAGTGATCCGCGGCCGGCAATGCCATCCCGACCCATCGCCCTGCCGCCACACCGCCGCGAAGTGATGCGGGCGGGGCGGCCATCCACCGGGCGCGACAGCCGGGCATAGCGGCGCGCAGCGTCTTGCCAGCGGACGGCGGCGTCCTATCTTCAAGTCATACCCGAGTCGCGCGGGGGCTTCCCCGCCCGGCGCTGCCAAAGGAAACCGAGTGAGCCGCAAGCACGCGCGCGTACCCAATCTTCCCGGCAACGACATGACGTCCGATGCCACCCATCCCGCATATGGCACATTCGGCCATTCCGCCCAGGCAGGCGGCGGCGCGCAAAGAGCGCGAACCGAGATGGAATTCGAAAATCCCGAGGTTCTAGGCGCCCTGTTCGGGCAATTCGACGCCAATCTGGTGCAGGTCGAAAACCGATTGGGTGTCTATATTTCCGCGCGCGGAAACCGCATCCAGATCGAGGGATCGGAAGAGGCCGTGGCCCGCGCCCGCGACGTCCTTGGCGGCATGCACACCCGGTTGAAGCAGGGTTTCGAGCTGGACCAGGGCGCGGTCGAATCGCTGATCGCGATGTCGAACGAGCCCACCCTCGAAGGCATCATCACCGGGGACGACAAGCGCCCGCCGGTGATGATCCGCACGCGCAAGAAGACGATCGTCCCGCGTTCCGCCGCGCAGATCGACTACATGCGCGCGTTGACCGGCAACGAGATCATCTTCGCCCTCGGCCCGGCAGGCACCGGCAAGACCTACCTCGCGGTCGCACAGGCGGTGGCGCAACTCATCACCGGCAGTGTCCAGCGCCTGATCCTCTCGCGTCCTGCGGTGGAGGCCGGCGAACGGCTCGGCTTCCTGCCCGGCGACATGAAAGACAAGGTCGATCCCTACCTGCGCCCGCTCTACGACGCGCTCTACGACTGCCTGCCCGCCGAACAGGTCGAGCGGCGGATCGCCAGCGGCGAGATCGAGATCGCGCCGATCGCCTTCATGCGCGGGCGCACGCTCGGCGACGCCTTCGTCATCCTGGACGAGGCGCAGAACACCACGCCGGCGCAGATGAAGATGTTCCTGACCCGCTTCGGCCAGAACAGCCGCATGGTCGTCTGCGGCGACCCGCGGCAGGTCGACCTTCCCGGCGGCGACGCCTTCTCCGGCCTTGCCGACGCGGTCAGGCGGCTGGAGGGCATCGACGGCATCGCCATCTCGCGCTTTACCGCCGCCGACGTCGTGCGCCATCCCATCGTCGGCCGCATCGTCGATGCCTACGAGGGCCCGAACGCGGAGAAATCGCCGGGATCATGACCGGATCTGCCAAGGGCCCCACGCTGGAGCTCGATATCGACCCGGCCTGGGGCGATTCGCCGGGGCCGCCCTATGCCGATTGGGACGCCTGGGCCCAGACGACCGCTGCCGCCGCGGCCGCGGAGGTGCCGCCGATCGCCCGTCGCAACCTGCTCGTCAGCCTGGTGCTGGGCGATGACGAGGAGGTGCACGCGCTCAACAAGGAATGGCGCGACCGAGACAGGCCGACGAATGTGCTTTCTTTTCCGATGCTTGACGCTGATGAACTGGCCGATATCGGCGATGCCATGCCGATCATGCTGGGCGACATCGTGATGGCGCACGGCGTCTGCCTGCGCGAGGCGGACGAAAAATCTGTTGCACTTGCGAAGCATGCGACCCATCTCCTTGTCCACGGTCTTCTCCATCTCGCCGGTTACGACCACGAGACGAGCGAAGCCGATGCTGAGGAGATGGAGGCGCTCGAAGTGCGCATCCTGGCACGCCTCGGCATTGCGGATCCTTACGGAGATCGCGAATAGGCGGGTTATAGCCCGGCACGATGCCGGAAAGCCCGGATTATGGAGAATCGGAGCCGACGATGTCGGACGGCGATTTCAATGGTGACCCGCGCAACCCGGAGCCTGAGCGACGGGGAGACAAGCGTCTTTTGTGGAACCGCATTCGCGATTTCTTCGAAGGGAGCGACGGCGACCAGTCGCTGCGCGCCCAGATCGAGGAAGCGATCGACGAGCACGAACACGACGAGGAGCGTGACGGCGCATCGCGCGGATCGGGCGATCTTTCCGCGATCGAGCGCCAGATGTTGCGCAACCTGCTTCATTTCAGCGAACACGACGCCGACGACGTCGCCATCCCGCGCGGCGAGATCATCGCCGTCGATCGCTCCGCGGGTTGGGACGAACTGGTCGCGCTGTTTGCCGAACACGGCCACTCGCGCGTGCCGGTCTATTCCGAATCGCTCGATCACGTCATCGGCATGATGCACATCAAGGATGTGTTCCCCTACCTCGCCCAACGCAGGGAACCGCCGGCAGACTGGACCAAGCTGATGCGTCAGCCGCTTTACGTGCCGCAGGCGCGCGGCGCGCTCGACGTGCTGGCAGACATGCGCTCGCGCCGGGTGCACCTGGCCATTGTCGTTGACGAATATTCGGGCACTGACGGGATCATCACCATCGAGGACCTGGTCGAAGAGATCGTCGGCGACATCGAGGACGAGCACGACGACGCGCCGGTCGATCTTTTGGTGCCGCTCGACGCCGGGATGTGGGACGCCGACGCCCGGGTCGAGCTGGAGGACGTCGCCCGCCGGGTCGATCCGCGCCTGGGCGAAGTCGCGGAAGCGGTCGACACGCTGGGCGGTCTTGCCTTCGTCTTGGCGGAGAAGGTGCCCTGCGTCGGCGAGATCATGGACCATGAGAGCGGGTGGAAGCTCGAAGTGCTGGCCGGCAACGAACGGCACGTCGAACGCTTGCGCCTGCACCCGCCGGTCGCCCCCGACATGGAAGAGGCGGAACAGGTCGACTGATGCCCGCCCGCCGCCTGCCCCCCCTGCGCTCGCTCGAGGCCTTCGTACGTATCGCACGCCTTGGCTCGGCCAAGGCCGCGGCGGAGGAACTGGCACTCAGCCCGTCGGCCCTGTCGCGCCGGCTGTCGGCGCTGGAGGATTTCACAGGCAAGAAGCTGTTCAGTCGCAAGCACCAGGCGATGGGCCTCACCGAGGATGGACACTCCCTTTACGAAGCGGTCGCGCCGATCCTCGACGAACTTGCCGAGAAGATCGGCAACCAGATGGCCGACAGCAAGATCATGCGCCTGCGGCTTGGCGTCATGCCGCTGTTCGGCGGACAGCGGCTGGTGCCGCGCCTGCCCGAACTGCGCAAGATCTATCCCACCCTGCATATCGACATCGATTCCTCGCCCCACCCGATGCCCCGGCTGGGCGACACTCTCGATGCGGCGATCACCTTGTCCGACGATCCCGATCCGCGGCTGCACTGCGTGCGGCTGGATCACAACCGCGTCCACGCGATCGCTTCGCGCGAACTGGCCGAGAAACTGGGCGATACGCCCGATCCAGCCCTGCTCGCCAAGCAGAGTTTCATGATTCATTCGGAGATGGAGCTCAGCTTCGATGCCTGGCGCCGCGCAACGGGCATGGACGCCCGCTACGAGCCGACCATCGATCATTTCGACAGCGGACCCTTGATGATGGAAGCGGCGGCACAGGGGCTGGGCATCGCCATCATGCACGGCGACCATCTCGCCCGTTCGAACGACGACCGCATCGCGCAGGTTTTCGACCTCAACGTCGAAAGCCCCTACAGCTACTGGTTCGTCTGCAAGCCCCGGGCGCTGGAAAGCCGACCGGTGCGCATCTTCCACGACTGGCTGGTCAGCGCGGGGCTCTAGCCACCTGCTGCGGCCGCGGAGCGAGCAGCGTCGTGCTGGCTCGCCGGATCACCTTGCGCCGAGATCCCGGCTGCGACCGGCGGCGGGGCGATCTGGTTGCGGCCGATCGAATATGCGGCATCGGCATCGTCCGTCGCCGCAATCCAGGTCAGGCAGTCGGCCAGCCGCCGCATGTAGTGGCGCCGAATGGGATCGACCGTCGTCTGGCAGTCGATGACATAGCCGTCCCATGCCCGGTCGATCGCCGCCGCGCGCACCCAGCCCGCGATTTCTCCCTGTTCCGATACCGCGGTTCGCACCGGCGCCTCCCGGTCCGTCGGCAGCGGGGCAAGCAGGCTGCCACCCGCATTCGGATTGAACAGATAGACGGACAGCACGGGCGGCAATTCGCCCTCCTCGGCGCGCAGCCGCTTGGTCACGTGGTCGGCGATGCGCCCGCCCAGCGAATGGCCGACGAGCGTCACCGGCACGCTGTCATAGCCCGCCGCGTCGAGCGCCGCGCGCACGTGCCGGTACGTTGCCAGCCCGCGCGGGCCCTGCCGGCCGAGGAGCGTGCCGTGCCACCAGTCCTTCGGCCCTTCGGTGCCGCGATAGGCCAGCACGACCTCGCGCAATCGGCCGTTTTGGTCGATCCGGTCATAGACGGAGTAGGCGTAGCCGAAGCGGTCGTCGACCGACGCGTGCCGTTCGAAAACCCCCGGTGGCAACACGTAGAGCCGGTCGACGTAGCGATTCCGGTCGTCCACATTCTGCCAGTAGGCGTTCTGCGCCAGTTGGGCATATTGCCACGTTGCGCCCGCCACTTCGCGCGCTTGTGGGCACCAGCCGCCTGCACCTTCGCAATCGTGCGACAGCCGGGTGATGTCGTGGGCGCAGCCGGCCAGCAATGCGGCGCAACCCGCAACGAAAAGAGCGCGGATCGCTGGCTGCAAAGCCCGCGATCCGCGCCCCCGCATCGTCAGGAAATCCTGAATCAGCCGACGGTGGCCTTGACGATCTTGCCCGGCTCGCGCGGGGGCTCGCCCTTGGGCAGGGCGTCGATCACGTCCATGCCGCTCTCGACCTCGCCCCATACCGTGTACTGGCGATCGAGAAAGCGGGCGTCGTCGAAACAGATGAAGAACTGCGAATTCGCGCTGTTCGGTGCGCTGGTGCGCGCCATCGAGCAGACGCCGCGGACGTGCGGGTGGTCGTTGAACTCGGCCTTCAGGTCGGGCTTGCTCGACCCGCCCATGCCGGTGCCGTTGGGGCAGCCGCCCTGCGCCATGAAGCCGGGGATGACGCGGTGAAACTTCACGCCGTCGTAGAAACCTTCGCTGGCCAGTTCCTTGATGCGCTCGACATGGCCGGGGGCGATGTCGGGAAGCAGCTTGATGACGACGTCCTTGGGCGCGCCGTCGCCGGTGTCGATGGAAAGGGTAAGAGTTTCGTCGGCCATGGGTGCTCCGTTGGCTGTGATGTTGACAGGCACCCGGCCCGAACGACCGCGACACCCTCTGCCGGGCGGATATAGGGTCTGGCTTCGCAAAGTCATCCCCGCGCTGTGCCGGAATGCTCCCCAGACTTGCGCACAAGGTTATCCACACGTTGTCCCCAGCGCCTGCTCGCCTCGCGAAACTCGCCCCGCTTCGTTGACACCGCGTCCTCCGCGGTTGCTTTTGCGGCGCAGCAAACTAGACACGGGGGCGCCGGAGGGAGCATCTCCGCCCGGCCCCCCGGATAGACCGCCGCGCAAAGGGCACCATGGACCGCGAAGATCCGACCCTGCTGGACCAGCGCACCCGCGAAGAAGAGCTTCGCGAGGCGGAGGCGCGCGGAACCGAAGCGCGTGACCGGCGCGAGGATGCGAAGGCGGAACGGGCGCACCTCGACGAAGACGACCGCCTGACCCGGGAATATGTCGAGGCGGTCCGCGACGCGGTCGACGAGGGCGACGACGACCGCGTCCACGCGCTGGTCGAGCCGCTGCATCCCGCCGACATCGCCGACCTCGTCGAACTGATCCCGGCAGAGGAACGCCCGGCGCTGGGCAAGGCCATTGCCGAGCTGATGACCGGCGAGGTCATTTCCGAGCTCAACGAACACGTCCGCGACGAACTGTTCGAGGACCTGTCCGCCGACGCGGTGGCGCAGATCGCCGAGCAGATGGAAACCGACGACGCGGTCGCGCTGATCGAGGATCTGGAGGAGGACGAGCAGCGCGCCGTTCTCGCCGAACTCGACCCCGAGGACCGCGCCGCGATCGAGGACGCGCTCTCCTTCCCGGAGGAATCGGCCGGTCGCCTGATGCAGCGCGACCTCGTCGCGGTGCCCGAGCACATCACCGTCGGCGACCTCATCGACTACTTGCGCGAAAACAGCGACCTCACCACCGAATTCTGGGAAGTCTTCGTCGTCGATCCGGCGCATCGCCCAGTCGGCACCTGCCAGCTATCGTGGATCCTGCGGACCCCTCGCAACATCCCGATCAGCGACGTGATGAAGCGTGACCAGACCCTGATCCAGGCGACGATGGATCAGGAAGAGGTGGCGCTGCGCTTCCAGAAATACGCTCTCATCTCCGCCGCCGTGGTCGACAGCGCCGGTCGCCTGATCGGCCAGATCACGGCGGACGACGTCGTCCACGTCATCCAGGAAGAGGCGAGCGAGGACGCGCTGTTGATGAGCGGCGCGGGCGAAGGCGACATCAACCAGCCGATCCGTCAGTCCTATTCCGAACGCGTGCGCTGGCTGATCGCCAACTTGGGGACCGCGCTCATCGCCTCGCTGATCATCGCGGCCTTCGGCGCGGCCATCGAGAAGCTGGTGGCGCTCGCGGTGCTGATGCCGGTCGTCGCCTCGATCGGTGGCAACGCGGGCACGCAGACGATGGCGGTCTCGGTCCGCGCGCTGGCGATGAACCAGCTGACCCAGTCGAACACCTTGCGCGTTCTGTGGCGCGAAATGCGGGTCGCGCTGCTGAACGGCGTCACCGTCGCGGCGCTGATCGGCGGGGCAACGGCCTTCATCTTCCAGCCGATGCTGGGCGTCGTCATCGCCTGTGCGGTGGTCATCAACATCATCACCGCGGGGCTGGCCGGGGTCGCGGTGCCGGTCCTGTTCGACCGGCTGGACCAAGATCCGGCGGTCGCGTCCTCGGTCTTCGTGACGATGATCACCGATTCGATGGGCTTTTTCTGCTTCCTCGGCCTCGCCGTCGCATCCGGGCTGGTCGGCTGAACGGTCTTTTCAGCGGGCATCGGCGCCCCATATCGGTCCCATGACTTCCGGGCCGCTTCACCTAACCAAGATCGCTTTCGGCGCGAAAAGCTATTCCGACATCGAAGGCTGGTTCGCCAATCGCCCGCGCGTGTCGCTGACGACCCGCTACTGCCCCAAGCGGGTCGATGAGCTTGCCGGCGGCTCGCTCTACTGGATTCACGAACACGCTATCGTCGCGCGCAGTCCGATCATCGGCTTCGCGCAGCTCGAGAGCGGACGCTGGTCCATCGATCTCGAACCGCGGCTCATCCGGGTCCAGTCGCGGCCCAAGTGCGCGCACCAGGGCTGGCGCTACCTGGCCGACAAGGATGCCCCTCCCGACCTGGCGGAGGGCGAGGAAGGCGGCGACGTTCTGCCGGGCCGCCTGCTGGGCAAGCTGTCGAAACTGGGGTTGGTCTGAGCGGTCAGGCCCGCTCCTCGCTTCTCACGTCGTCGAGCCACTGGCGGATCAGGCGGTGGGCGATGGCGTAGCGCGGCGGCGGGCGCCAGCCGACTGCGCGTCCCGACATGGCCTCGCGCACGTCCCGCTCGTCGAACCAGCGGGCATCCTCCAGCTCGGTCCGGTCGACGACGATGCGGTCGTGAAACGTGACCCCGGCGCAACCGATCATCAGCTGCGACTGCATCGGCCAGGGCTGACTGGCGATGTAGCGGACCTGCGCCACCGGCAAACCTGCCTCTTCCATCACCTCGCGGCGCACCGCCTCCTCGATGGTCTCGCCCGGCTCCACGAACCCGGCCAGCGCCGAATAGAGCCCGTCCGGAAAACCCAGCCCGCGCCCCAGCAGGAGGCGGCGCTGCCCGTCGGCCCCGCGATGCTCGATTGTCATGATCGTCACGGGATCGGTGCGCGGGAAGTGCTGCGCGCCGCAGGCATCGTTCAGGCAGGCCCGCTGCCACCCGCCCTTGGCAACGGCGGTGCGCGACCCGCATTGGGCGCAGAACCGGTGGCGGCTGTGCCAGTCGACCAGCGAACGCGCCGTGGCGAAGATCCCGAACTGCTCGTCGCGCACCGCGGTCATGAACCGCATGAACTGGCCGCGCTCCTCGCGCACCGGCTCGCGCGGGACGGCGGCGAAGCAACCGCGATCCCCATCGATGCCGAGGAAGACCAGCTCCGCATCTTCGTCCGCCTCGCTCAGCGAAACCCAGATCAGGTCGCCCTCGTCGGTGAGCGAGGGCAGGAGGCCGTGCATGTGAAGCAGGCGGGCGCGCAGCCCCATGTAGCTGGCCAGTGCCTCCGGATCGGCGCGGACATGGTCGGCCCGGTCGAGCTGCGTGATCGGGGTCGTGGTTGTGGTCCTCATGGGTCACGGACCTACGCCGGGCAAGGCCGGCGCGCAACGCGGCAAATGTCAGTCGGACCGCGACGCCATGGCAAGATCGGCGGCACGGGCGAACAGCGTGGGCAGCCCCGCCTCGCCGATCCGCGCCACCGGCCACCATTCGCCATCGGGCGGGCCGCCGGCAAGACTGGCGGTGCGCAAGGTCAGGGTCAGGCCGAAATGGCTGAAACCGTGCGTCACCGCGCCGAGCGCGGTTCCGGACGCAAGCGGAAAGGCCGCGTTTCCCGTGCCGTCGGCTTTCGCGCTCCAGCCGTCGTCGGGCAAGGCGCGCATTCCGCCCAGCATCCCGTTGCCCGGTCTTTGCACCAGCAGGACGTGCCCGTCGCGCTCGATCCAGAAGGCGGTGCCCGTCCGCTCGGGCCGCGGCTTCTTCGCCGCCTTTTTCGGCAGTTCGGCCGCGATGCCCAGTCGCCGTCCCTCGCAGACATCGGACAACGGGCACAGCAGGCAACGCGGTTCGCGCGGGGTGCAGACCGTCGCGCCAAGGTCCATCATCGCCTGCGCGAAATCGCCGGCGCGGCGTTCGGGGGTGATCCGGTCCGTCGCCGCGCGGATTGCGGCGCGCGCCGGGGGCAAGGGCTCGGCAATGGCGAAAAGCCGGGCGACGACCCGCTCGACATTGGCGTCGACCACGACCGCGCGGCGGCCAAAGGCGATCGCCGCGACAGCCGCCGCGGTATAGGCGCCCAGCCCCGGCAGGGCGCGCAGGTCATCCTCGGTATCGGGAAACGCGCCCGCCGCCGCCACTGCGCGGGCGCAGGCGATCAGGTTGCGGGCCCGGGCATAATAGCCGAGCCCGGCCCAGGCCGCGAGGATCTCCGCGTCCTCTGCCGCCGCGAGTGCCTCGACCGTCGGCCAGCGTTCGATGAAACGTGCGAAATAGTCCTTCACCGCCGCCACGGTGGTCTGCTGCAACATGACTTCGGACAGCCAGACGCGGTAGGGATCGGGCACAGCATCGCTGCCTGGCGGCGCCCGCCACGGCAGGGTTCGTGCATGGGCGTCGTACCAGCCCAGCAGGCTGTTCCCCACATCCGCGATCTTTGCACTCGCCACCACGCCCGCGCCTATGGCATGGGACCGGTCACCATGGGAAGCACCGGCAAGGATACGACCGAGGGCAAGCAGCCCGCGACCGGCAAGGCCGCGAAGGGCGGCAAGCCTGCGCTCAAGCCCTACGAGCGCCCGCGCGGCGGCGAGGCCAAGGCCATTGGCGACCTGATGCCGCAAGTCGGGCGCACCGCCTTTCGCCGGTTCGGTTTCGTGCAATCGAGCGTGGTGACGCGCTGGGCCGAGATCGTCGGCCCGCATCACGCCCGCGTCTCCGCCCCCGAATCGATCCGTTTCCCGCAGGGCGAGAAGTCGGACGGGACGCTGAACCTCGTGGTGATGCCCGCGCATGCGCCGCTGATCCAGCACGTGATCCCCGAAATCATCGAGCGGGTGAACCGCTTCTTCGGATATCGGGCCGTGGCCAAGGTGAAGATGCGGCAAGGGCAGATTCAGTCGCAACGTGGTGATGACCGGCCCAAGGCGCCTCCCTCGCTGAAGCCGATCCCGATGGAACTGGGCGATTCGCTGCGGGACATCGGCGATCCGGAATTGCGGACCGTGCTCGAATCGCTGGCCCGTTCGCTGGGCAGCAGGAAAGAGGATTGACGACGATGACCCATGTCGCGAACCGGCTGGTCGCCCTGTTGACCGCGCTTGTCGGCGTCCTTGCGCTTGCCGCGCCGGTTGGCGCTGCCGAAGGACCGCTGTCGGTGACCGTGCCCGCGCCCGGCGTGCACCAGATCGGCTTTGCCAAGGCGAAGCTGAAGGTGACCGAGTGGGTCAGCTACACCTGCCCCCACTGCTCGCATTTCGAGACCGAGGGCGGCGACAAGCTGCGCCTGTTCTACATGAGCACCGGCAAGGTGAAGCTGGAAGTGCGCCACCTCGTGCGCGATCCCTTCGACCTAACCGCCGCGATGCTGACCAATTGCGGCCCCGCCGCCAGGTTCGACCGCAACCACGCCGTCTTCATGAAGGCGCAGCCGACCTGGCTGGGCAAGCTGATGAAGACCACCCCGGCACAGCGCGCCCGCTACACCACCGGCACGATGACCCAGCGGCGCATGGCGATCGCCACCGATGCGGGCTTCTACCCGATGATGGTGACCCGCGGGTACAGCCGGGTCGAGGTCGATCGCTGCCTCGCGGACGATGCCATGGCCAAGGCGCTGGCCGACGCCACCGCCCGTTATGTCAACCAGACCGGCATTCAGGGAACGCCCAGCTTTGCCATCGACGATGTCGTGCTTGCCGGCACCAGCGATTGGGAAAGCCTCAAGCTGCAGCTCGACGCCCGGCTCTGAGCGGCTGCTGCCCCCGGCGCGTCCCGCGCGCGACTGTGTAAAAGATTCGCCCGACCCTCCCCGCGCGGGGCCGCCCTGCGCTAGCCTGACATCTCATAGGAGTTTTCAGTGACCAAGACCCGCGCCTTCACCGCCCGCCGCCCCATGCGCCTTGCGCTTGCCATCGCCGCCGCGCCGCTCGTCCTCGCGCTCGCCGCCTGTGGCGACAAGGCGGATGACGCCGCGACCGCCCTGGGCGAAGGCCCCTCTGCCGCACCGGTCGCCGCCGTTGCCGCGCCCGCCGGCACCCGCTGGTCGGAAAAGATCGTGAAAACGGACGCCGACGGTTACCTGATGGGCAACCCCGACGCCCCGATCAAGCTTGTCGAGTTCGCCTCGCTCACCTGCCCCCACTGCGCCGAGTTCTATGAAACGGCGGAGAAGGACCTGATCGAGACGTACGTCGACAGCGGCCGCGTCAGTTTCGAGTTCCGCAACTTCGTGCGCGACCCGATCGACATCACCGCCGCGATGATGACCCGTTGCTCGGCGCCCGAAAGCTTCTTTGCGCTGACCGGGCAGGTGTTCGAAAACCAGGCCACCATGTTCCAGAACGTGCAGGCCGCCGGCGAACCCGCCTACAAGGCTGCGATGAATGCCCCGATGGACAAGCGTTTCGGGCAGGTCGCCGGCATGGCCGGCCTCACCGAATTCTTCGCCGCGCGCGGGGTGAGCAAGGACCAGGCGGCGACCTGCCTCGCCAATTCGGCCGAGGCGGAGAAGCTGGCCAAGGGGACCGAGACCGCCAGCAGCGAATACGAGATCACCGGCACGCCGACCTTCCTGATCAACAACACCAAGATCGACGCGCTCAGCTGGCCGCAGGTCGAGGCCGCGTTGCAGCGAGCCGGCGCCCGGTAATGCCCGGCCGCCTCGAACCCAGTCACCTTGGCCGATTGGGCCGGACGGTGGCCTGATGCGGTTCCGGCGGCTGCGCCTTTCGGGATTCAAGTCCTTTGTCGAGCCGGCGGACCTGCTGATCGAACCGGGCCTGACCGGCGTGGTCGGCCCCAACGGCTGCGGCAAGTCGAACCTGCTCGAGGCGATCCGCTGGGTCATGGGCGAATCGAGCGCCAAGTCGATGCGCGGCGCCGGCATGGAAGATGTGATCTTCGCCGGCACCGCGACCCGCCCCGCCCGCGCCTTTGCCGAAGTCGTCCTGTCGGCTGAGACCGATGCGGGGCAGGAGATGGAGGTCACCCGCCGCATCGAACGCGGCGCGGGGTCGGCCTATCGCCTGAACGGCCGCGACGTGCGCGCCAAGGACGTGGCGCTGGTTTTTGCTGACGCTGCGACCGGCGCGCACAGCCCGGCGCTGGTATCGCAAGGCCGCATTGCCGCCGTCATCGCCGCCAAGCCGACCGAACGCCGCGCCATGCTGGAGGAAGCGGCCGGCATCGCCGGCCTGCACGTGCGGCGCAAGGATGCCGAACAGAAGCTGCGCGCGACGGAGGCGAACCTCGCCCGGCTCGACGACCTGCTCGCGCAACTCGACACCCGCATCGGTGCGCTTCGAAGGCAAGCGAAGGCGGCGGAGAAATACAGGGAATTGTCCGCGCAGATCCGGACCGCGGAGGCGCGCGTGCTCTATGCCCGCTGGCGCGAGGCCGCCGCCGCCGCCGATGCTGCCCGCAAGCAGGCGAAGGATGCCGAGGCGGCCGTCGCCGCGATGCAGGCCCGTACGGACGAGGCGCAGGCCCGCCAGCGCAAGTCGGCAGAGGCGCTCGCCGCCGCGCGCGAGGAAATGGCCGACCGGCGCGACGACCTCCATGCCCAGGCCAACATGATGGCGGTGCTGACCGGCAAGCTGGAAGCGGCGGAAGAGAAGCTCGCCGACCTCGACCGCCAGCGCGCCCGGCTCGACGCCGACGAGGGCGATGCCAACCGCACGACGCGCGATGCCGCCGACGCCCTCGCCCGGCTGGAGCGGGAAGTGAAACAGGCCGAACAGCGGCTGAGCGATGACGAAGCGCAGCGCCCTGCGCTGGTGGCAAGGCAGGACGATGCCGAGCGCGCGCAGCGGGGCGGCGAACTCGCGATGGCCCAGGCCACCGCCGAACTGGCGAGGGTCGAAGCGGACTGGCGAGTCGCCGAGGCGGCGGTCGGCCAGGCGCGCGGGGCGCTGGCCCGGCTCGAACAGGAGCTCGCCACGCGCGAGGCGCAAGGCGAGGCGCTGGGCGATCCGCGCGAACTGGAACTGGCCCTGACCGGAGCGCAGGCCCGCTGCGGGTCGGCGGAACGGGCGCTAACCACGGCGCGAGAGGCGCTGGAGGCGGCACGCACGTCCCGCGAAACCGTTTCGATCCGTCGCGACGAGGCGGCAAGCGCGCTGGCCTCGGCCAAGGCGGAACTGGCTGGCGTTGAACGCGAGCACGAGGCGCTCGACCGCGACCGCCGCGCGCGCGAAAAGGCCGACAAGGGCAGCAAGGGCCGGACCCGCGCCATCGATACGGTAAAGGCCGCGCCCGGCTACGAACGCGCGCTGGCGGCGGTGCTGGGCCGCGATGCCGCCGCCCCCGTGGGCGAGGCCGTCGCTGGTCAGGACGGCCGGTTCTGGACCGGCGCCACGCCTCCCGCCCCCGTCGACGGCAGCCTTGCCGCGCATGTCCGCGAAGCGCCTGCGGAACTGGCGGCGCGGCTGGCACTGGTGCGGGTGGTCGACGCCGACGAAGGGCAAGCCCTTGCGCCCGGCGAATGGCTGGTGACGAGGGCAGGCGCGCTCCGGCGCTGGGACGGTTTCGTAGCGCGCGGCGAAGGCGCAGCGGAAGCGGCGCGACTGGAAGCGGCGAACCGGCTGGAGGCGCTGGCCGAAATCCTGCCCACCCTGCGCGAGGCCGTGGCCGTGGCAGAGGCCGAGGTGGCTGCCGCCAACACGGCGCTGTCCGCCGCGACCGATGCGCGCATCGCCGCCGAACGCGCGGTCAACGCCGCGTCGGAAGAGGAACGCGCCGCCCTGCGCGCCCGCGACCAGGCCGAGACGGCGCTCGACCGCCTTTCCCGCCAACGGGAAGAACTGGCCGAGCGGCTGGAAGACCTGCACGGACGGCTCGCGCTGGCCCAGAACGAGGTGATGCAGGCGGAAGAGCGCCGCCGCGCGCTGCCCGATCCTTCGGCCCAGCGAGCCGCACTGGAAGCGGCAAAGACGCGCAACGACGCCGCCCGCACCGCGTTGCAGGCCGCGATGGCCGAGCTCGCGGCGCTGGACCAGGGACTGGCCGTGGGACGCGAACGGGCCAAGGCGCTTCAGGGCGACATGAAGGGCTGGCAGGCGCGCGCCGGGGATGCCGCCAAGCGGCTGGCCGACATGACCCGCCGGCGCGAGGAGATCGAGGAAGAGCGTGCCGTCGTCGCCGCTCGCCCCGAATCCCTCATGCGCGAAATCGAGATGGCCGAGAAGGCGCGCGATCGGCTGGCCGGCGAACTGGCCGAGGCGGAAGTCGCCCACCGCGCCGCCGAGACCGACGGCAAGGAGGTGGACGCAGCCTTCGCCGCCGCCAACGAAGCACTCGCCACCGCGCGCGAAGCGCGTGCCGGGGCCAGCGCCCGCGCCGACAACGAGGAAGCGCGGCGCGGCGAACTTGCGCGCCAATCGGGTGACCGCTTCCAGTGCCCGCCGCCGCTCCTGCCCGAACGCCTCGAATTCACCGCCGACAATGTCGGCACAGCGGAGCGGGAGGGCGAGGAGCTCGACCGCGCCACGGCGCAGCGCGAGCGGCTGGGCCCGGTCAATCTCGTCGCCGCCGACGAACTGGCCGAGGCGGAAGGCCAGCACGGAACGTCGCTGGCCGAACAGCAGGAACTGGCCGAAGCGGTCAGCCGGCTGCGCGGGTCGATCGGCAGCCTCAACCGCGAGGGGCGGGAGCGTCTGCGCGCGGCCTTCGACGCGGTGGATACCCATTTCCGCAGCCTTTTCACCACCCTCTTCGGCGGCGGACAGGCGCACCTGGCGCTGATCGACAGCGACGATCCGCTGGAGGCGGGGCTGGAAATCTACGCCCAGCCGCCGGGCAAGAAGCTGCAGTCGCTCACCCTGCTGTCGGGCGGAGAGCAGGCGCTGACCGCGGTCGCGCTGATCTTCGCGCTGTTCCTGACCAACCCGGCGCCGATCTGCGTGCTGGACGAAGTCGACGCCCCGCTCGACGACGCGAACATCGAACGCTTCTGCGACCTGCTCGACGCGATGAGCAAGCAGACCGACACCCGCTACCTGATCGTCACCCACAATGCCGTGACGATGAGCCGGATGCACCGCCTGTTCGGGGTGACGATGGTCGAACAGGGCGTCTCGCGCTTGGTCTCGGTCGATCTGGGCGGGGCCGAGGAACTGCTGGCCGCCGAATAGCCTCCCCGCCGGCCCAACCCAGCCCAACCCGGCCTAACCCAGCACGAAACGCGGGCCGCTGCCGCCCTCGCCCGCTTCGTCATCGGGATTGTAGAGGCGGCATTTCCGGAGCGACAGGCAACCGCAGCCGATGCACCCGTCAAGCTTGTCGCGCGTGCGTTCCAGCATGGCGATCCGCTCGTCGAGACCCTTGCGGATCGAGCGGCTGACCCGTTCCCAGTCGCGCTTCGTCGGGGTGCGCCCCTGCGGCAGGCAGGCGAGCTCGCGCTCGATCTCGGCAAGGCCGAGGCCCAGCTTCTGCGCGATGAGGATGAAGCTGATGCGGCGGATGTCGGAGCGCAGGAAACGCCGCTGGTTGCCGCCTGTCCGCAGCGACTGGAGCAGTCCCTTCTCTTCATAGAAACGGATCGCCGATACCGCCACGCCCGTCCTTTGCGCCAGCAATCCGATCGAAATCAGCCGGTTACCGTCCTCCACGGCAAAGCTCCCATCATCCGCAAAAAATCTCTTGAGCTCAAGTTAGCTTAAGGTTGCAGATTGGGGCAAGCGGCGATTCGCGAAAAGCGCGGATGGCCGATCCGATTACGTTGAACAGGAGAATGCCATGGTTGGCTCCGCCCGCATCGAACACGTCAACCTCACCACCTTCCACGCGGCCCGGATGGAGGATTTGCTCGCCAGGCTTTGCGGCTGGCATCGCCGGTGGGATGGTCCGTCGCTGAGCGGTGGCCGCTCGATCCACTTCGGCTCCGACAGGGACTACATCGCGCTCTACACGCCGAAAGAGGGGGTGCCGGCCACCTTCGAGAAGGGCGCGCCGCTCAACCACATCGGCATCGAGGTCGACGACATCGACGCGGCGGAAGCCATCGTGTCCGAGGCAGGGCTGATCCCATTCAACCATGGCGATTACGAACCCGGACGCCGCTTCTACTTCCTCGATTGGGACGGCACCGAGTGGGAGGTGGTCAGCTATGCGTGAGATCCTGGATCGCCCGCCGCTCTATCGCCATTCGGCCTCGCCGCGCGCACCCTCGGCATGCCCTTGCCCGAATACCCGCTCCGTCACGAAGCGCGGCTGGCTGTCCACGGTTCTTGCGTATGCGCAACGGCAAGTCCGTGCGGCCAGGAGCGGCAGAACGCCAGCGCCTCCTCCCGGTCCGTGGTTTCCACCCAGCGCCGGCTTTCCGCTGGCGTGAGGATGACCGGCATCCGGTCGTGCAGATCGCCGATCTCAATGCAGGCCTCTGTCATCACCATCGTGTAGCAGGGGCCAAATTCGGCCGAATTGCGCCATAACCCCGCCACGGCGAAGACCGGCTGGTCGTGCACGGAAAACCACGTCCGGGTCTTGGCGCCCTTCTCTCCCGCCGCTTCGGCAAAGGCCTCGACCGGGATCAGGCATCGGCCATGTTCGAATGCGTGGCGCCAGAACGGCGATGCCAGCTTGTCGGTCCGCGCGTTGTTGACCGGTTTGGGTTTCAGCGGCTGGCCCTTCGCCCCCTTCAGCACCAGCGGGAAGCCCCACGCCATGCTGGTCATGCGCCCCTGCGCCACGACCCAGCCGGGATAGCCGGGATAGACCTCGCCCCCCGCATTGGCCGGCGCGGGAGCCTCCACTCCGAACAGCCTCGCGACCTCGTCCGCGGCCCTGGTCATGCGGTAGAGGTTGCACATGGCTGGCAGACTTTTCCGTTACAGGCCCGCGTTGCCGACCACGAGGCAGGCCAGCGCCATCAAGAGGCCTGCCGTGCGGTTGGAACGAAAGCGGGCAAGCGCATTGCCGCCGTCGCCGTCCTCCAGCGTCGCGACCTGCCAGGCGAGATGACCCGCCACCGGCAACAGCGCGCAAAGCGCGAGCCAGTCGGCGCGAAGGAGCCAGAAGGCGAACGCCCAAAAGGCCACTGCGAGCGCGTAGAACGCCGCCACCCCGCCGCGCACGTGGCTGCCCAGAGCCCGCGCGCTCGACCGCACGCCGACCAGCGCGTCGTCCTCGCGGTCCTGCAGCGCGTAGATCGTGTCATATCCGACGACCCAGACGATTGCGCCCGCATAGAGCGCGGCGAGCATCTCCAGCCGCGGGTTGCCGATTTCCACCCAGCCGACCAGCGCCGCCCAGCTGAAGACCATGCCCAGCCACGCCTGCGGCCACCAGGTAATCCGCTTCATCAAGGGATAGCAGGCGACCGGCAAGAGGCTGGCCAAGGCGACCAGCTGCGCCTGCCAGCGCAATTGCAGGAGCACGACCAGCCCGACCATGCACAGCACCAGCAGCCAGGTCCAAGCCGCCTTCAGCGAGACGGCCCCGCTCGCCAGCGGGCGCGCGGCGGTGCGGGCGACCTGTCGGTCGAGATCGCGGTCGAGGATGTCGTTGTAGACGCAGCCCGCGCCGCGCATCGCAACCGAGCCGAGCAGCAGCCAGAGCACCAGCCCCCACCGCTCCAGCCCGCCCGCCAGCCACACGCCCCAGGCGCCCGGCCAGAACAGCAGCCACCAGCCGATCGGCCGGTCGAACCGGGCGAGCAGCGCGTAGTTGCGCAAGGTCTGCGGCAGGCGCGCGACGAGCCCGCGATGCTCGCTGTCGGGAACGATGGCCTCTGTCATGATGCCGTTCCTAATCGCTCGGCCGCCGGAGCGCCAGCCGATGCCGCCGCATGTCGGCGGGATGGCTGGCGCATCGCAGCGTCGATGCTATGAAGGCGCCGGCATGGATATCGGGCAGCACAACCGCGAAGCGTGGAACGCGCAAGTCGCCGAAGGTGACCGCTGGACGGTGCCGGTCGATGCCGAGACCATCGCGCGGGCGCGCAGGGGGGACTGGTCGGTGATCCTGACCCCGGTCAAGGCCGTGCCGCGCGACTGGTTCGGCGAGATCGCGGGGCGCGACATCCTCGGCCTGGCGTCGGGCGGCGGGCAGCAGATGCCGGTGCTGGCCGCAGCCGGCGCGCGCGTCACCAGTTTCGACGCGTCGGACGCGCAACTGGCGCAGGACCGCTTCGTCGCGGACCGCGACGGGCTGGCGATCGCCACCGTGCAGGGCTTCATGCACGACCTGTCCGCCTTCGCCGACGACAGCTTCGACCTGATCTTCCACCCCTGCTCCAACTGCTTCGCGCCGGAAATCCTGCCCGTCTGGCGCGAATGCGCGCGCGTGCTCCGCCCGGGCGGCGCGCTGCTGGCGGGGTTCAACAACCCGGTCAATTTCATCTTCGACTGGAAGGCGCTCGATGCCGGGCGTCTCGAAGTGCGCCATGCCCTGCCCTACAGCCACTTCGACCTGCCGGAGGACGAGCGTACCGAACTCTTCACCCACTATCCGATGATGGAGTTCAGCCACACGCTCGAGGACCAGATCGGCGGGCAGCTTGCCGCCGGACTGCACCTGACCGCGATGTTCGAGGACGACTGGGGCCGGCCCGACCCGATCGCTGCGGTCTACAAGCCGTTCATCGCGACCCGCGCGATCCTGCCCGCCTGATGCCTGCGACCCCCGCCTGGCCGCCGCGCAGCGCGCCGCGCCTGTTCGTTTCTCCTGCATTGGCGACCGGGGAACAGCGGGTGATCGACGGGCCGCAGGCGCATTACCTCGCCCGCGTCATGCGGGTGGCTCCGGGCGACGCGGTGATCCTGTGCGACGACGTGACCGGCGAATGGGCGACCCGCGTCCTTGCGGCGGGCAAGCGCGACGTCACCGTCGAAGTCGTCGAACGGATGCGACCGCGCGAGGACGTGCCCGATTTCACGCTCTGCGCCGCGCTGCTCAAGAAGCCGCGCTTCGACCAGGTGCTGGAAAAGGCGACGGAGCTGGGCGTGGCACGGATACGTCCGGTCATCACCCGTCGCTGCGTCGCCGACGCGCTGAACATGGACCGCGCCCGCACCGTCATGACCGAGGCGGCCGAACAGTGTGCGCGCACGGCGCTTCCAGAGATTTTTGCGCCGGTCACGCTCGCCCGGCTGCTGGACCAGTGGCCTGCCGAAGCGGTGCTGTGGTTCGCCGACGAGCACGGGCCCGATGACCCGGCCGTTCCTGCCGCCGGCAGCGTCTTTGCCAGCCATACCGGACCGACCGGCGTCCTGATCGGCCCCGAAGGCGGGTTCGACGAGGACGAGCGCGCGCAGGTCCGCGCCCTTCCCCAAGCCCGCCCGGTCAGCCTTGGCCCGCGCATCCTGCGCGCCGAAACGGCGGCCATCGCGGCGACGGCGCTGTGGATGGGAACCACGGGCGACTGGCGCGAGCCGCCCGCCGCATAAAATTTGCTGGCGAAGATTTTCCGGCGGGCCTAACGGGCGGCACATGAGCACGCGCACCCAGTCGGCCAGGACCGATCCCGTCATCGAGAGCCGCGAGCAGCTGATCCGCCCGATGCAAAAGGGCGAAAAGCCCAAGGTCGACTGGCGCATCGGCACCGAGCACGAGAAGTTCGTCTATGCCAAGAGCGACTTCCACGCGCCCAGCTACGATGAACCCGGCGGCATCCGCGACATCCTCATGGCGCTCACCGAATATGGCTGGAGCCCTGTCGAGGAGAACGGGAAGGTCATCGCCATGGCCGGGCCCGACGGCACCGTCAGCCTCGAACCTGCGGGGCAGCTCGAACTTTCGGGCGCGCCGGTGGTCAACATCCACCAGACCTGCGCCGAGACCGGGCGCCACCTGACGCAAGTGAAGGCGATCGGCGAGAAGTTCGGTATCGGTTTCATCGGCGCCGGCATGTGGCCAGACAAGACCCGCGCCGAACTGCCGATGATGCCCAAGGGCCGCTACGCGATCATGAGCAGCTACATGCCCAAGGTCGGCAATCTCGGCCTCGACATGATGCTGCGCACCTGCACGATCCAGGTCAATCTCGACTATTCGAGCGAGGCGGACATGGCGCAGAAGTTCCGCGTCGGCCTGGCGCTGCAGCCGCTGGCGACCGCGCTGTTCGCCAATTCGCCGTTTACAGAGGGCAAGCCCAACGGCTTCCTCTCGTTCCGCAGCCATATCTGGTCCGACACCGATCCCGACCGCACCGGCATGCTGCCCTTCGTGTTCGAGGATGGCTTCGGTTACGAACGCTATGTCGACTACATGCTCGACGTGCCGATGTACTTCGTCTTCCGCGACGGGAAGTACATCGATGCATCGGGCCAGTCGTTCCGCGATTTCCTGAACGGCGAACTCCCCGCCTTGCCGGGGGAAAAGCCGCTGGAAAGCGACTGGCAGGACCACTTGTCGACCGCCTTTCCCGAAGTGCGACTGAAGAGCTTCCTCGAAATGCGCGGTGCCGATGGCGGCCCGTGGAACCGCATCTGCGCGCTTCCCGCCTTCTGGGTCGGCCTGCTCTACGACCAGGGCGCGCTCGACGCGGCGTGGGATCTCGTCAAGGGATGGGACATGGCGGGGCGCGAAACGCTTCGCGACAAGGTGCCCGAGCTCGGCCTGCGCGCGCCGATCCCGGGCGGCGGCACGCTGCAGGACATCGCTGGAGAAGTCCTGAAGATTGCCCGCGCGGGCCTTGCCGCGCGGGGCGAGCTCAATTCGGCGGGCGACGACGAGACCGGCTTCCTCGCGCCGCTTCAGGACATTGTCGCGGCGGGCAAGACCCCGGCGGAGGTCTGCCTCGACCATTACCATGGCGACTGGAACGGTGACGTGACGCGGATCTACGAGACCAAGAGCTTCTGATGATCCTGGTCGAGGGCAGCTTCCGCCTACCACCCGAGCGCTTGGCCGAAGCGGAAGCCCCGATCGCCCTCGTCGTGGCGGCATCGCGAGCCGAAGCCGGGTGCATCGAATACGCCTACGGCGCCGATGCGAGCGACCCCGGTCTCTTCATCGTGCTGGAAAAATGGGACAGCCGCGCCGCGCTCGACGCGCATTTCGCCAGCGCGCACATGAAACGCTGGCAGGAAACGCGCGCCGCTCTCGGCTTTCACGCCCGCGCGATCCGCGTTCACGAAACGGGCGGCGGCGAGACGATCTGAACCGCCCCGCCGCGCATTCGTTCAGCGGTACGCGGTGATCCGGCCCGAATCATCGAGCACGTATAGCGTGTTGTTGGCAACGACCGGCGCAAGGCTGATCGGCTTGTCGAGGTCGGCGAACGGCGTGGCCGCGCCGGTTGCCGCATCCACGGTGTAGACGTGCCCATCGGTATTGGTCAGCCACAGGCGGTCGCCCGCCAGCACCGGACCCGACCAGTAGAGCGGTCCCTTCTCGTCCTCGACGTCGCGATACTGCGGAAGCTGGGTCATCCAGCGCACGCCGCCATTGCTGCGCGCGATGGCGAGAACCTGCGAATCGTCGGTCAGCACGAAGATCCACGGTCCCGCGACCGCCGGCGTCGAGATGCCCGCGATGTTGAGTTCCCAGATACGCTGGCCGGTGACCAGTTCGTAAGCTGCCATGCGCCCACCTTGGCCGAGCGCGTAGACCGCCCCCGAATCGATGATCGGATCGGCATCGACGTCGGTCAGCGTGCCGACCGAAGTGGAGATGCTGGTTCGCGCCAAGGCGTCAGCCCACAGGTTGCGACCGTTTTCGTAGCGATAGGCGATGAGTTCGCCAGAGGAGAAGCCCGCGATCACCGTGCCCTGCCCCGCCGCCGGCGAAGCCACGCCGAACAGGCCGGATTGGCCCTGCGAACCCGCCTCGGTCCATTGCGTGGCACCGGTCGCGAGATCGAGCGAGATGACCTTGTTGTCCTGCGTCATCACGTAAAGCGCGCCGAACGCGATGGTCGGCGAGCCGCGCAGCGGACCGGGCGTCTGGATTTCCCAGATCTGGTCCCCGGTCGCCGCGTCCATGGCGGCGACGGTGCCGGTGCCGGTGGTGACGTAGAGCTTGCCGTCGGCAAAGCTCGCCCCGCCGCCGTAGACCGAGCTGGAGCCGTCGCCCTTTACCTTGAGCGAACGCGACCACACCTTGGCGCCGTTCTGTTCGCTGAAGGCGTGGACGGTGCCATCGGTGTCGTAGGCATAGACCCGGCCGCCGCCGATCACCGGCGCCGCGGCCAGCCGCTGCTTGCTCGACGATCCGGCGATGTCGGCGGTCCACGCCCGCACCGGGCTTCCGGCGAGCGACAGGTTGCCATAGCTCTTCGACGCGGAGCCACCGGCCTGCGCCCACTCGGCATTGACCTGCTGAGCCGGCAGCGTGACCGGGATCCCGGCCAGCGCCGGATCGACCTTCACGCCGGTCGCCACGTTCGACAGGATCGGCTTGCGCTCGCCAATGGTGGGGGTCTTTTCCGGTCCGTCACCCTTCAATGCGCCGCAACCCGACAAGAGGGTCGCCATCGCCGCGGCGGCGACAGCCGTGCGCAGCAGGCCGCCGCGCGAAACCCGTTCATGCTTCATCTGGATCAACTCCCTATTGCCCGGCCTGTTGGGCAGCCTGTTGCATGGCCGCCTGCCGTGCAGCGCTGTTGCGCTCGATCTGTTCAACCACTTCCTTGACGTCGTCGATGGCGTCGGTGCCCATCAGGCCCGCTATCTGGCGGGCGCGGGCGCGCATGCCGTCGGGCGCGGTCTTGTCGCGCGCGATTTCGGCAAAGAGCGGCCCGGCGAGGTTTTCCTTGCCCTGCTCGACATAGGCCATCGCGACCAGCTCGGCCGCGGCGGGGAAGAAGGCGTGGCCGGGTTCGGCCATCGGCTTAAGCCTGGCGATCACGTCTTCCGGCTTCATCGTGTCGTATTGCAGGAGCACGAGGCGCAGCGTTGCCAGATCGCGCATCGGCTGAGCCGCATCCTCGTCCGCGGCGATCGCGCCGTAGAGCTTTGCCGCCTTCACCGCATCGCCCTGGCCCTGCGCGATCCCGGCCTCGAGCAGCTGCGCCGGCACGCGCACGCCTGCAAACTGGCTGCTGGTCAGCGGCTTCGCCTTTTCCAGCGCGGCCTCGGGCTGGTTCGCCTCCAGCCGGTCCATCGCCAAGGTCAGCTCCACCGTCTCGGCCTCCGCCTTGGCGTGCTGCTGCGACTGCCAGAACAGGTATCCGCCCAGCCCTGCAAGGCCCAGCACGATCACGGCAAGCGCAATCTTGCCGTAGCGGCGGGCGGCGATCGCCATCTGGTCCTGCCGGACGGCATCGTCCACTTCGCGCAGGAAGACGTCCTGCCGCGCCTCTTCAAGCGCGACTTTCCTGGCTGCGGGGTCGTTCGAACGATCGGGGCGAAGCGCCAAAGCGGGGCCTTTCAGGCTGTGACAGTCGTAAACGCGTGCGGTTTAGGGGCGGACAGGCACCTTTTCAACGGGAAAGCCGAGCCATCGCAGCAGCCATCCCCGGCGATCAAGCAGACCGGCCGTTAACCGTGGCTGAAAGGCCGGCTCATCGCTCCTCGAGCGAGGAAAGGCCCATGGCGTCGGCCAGCGCCGCCAGCCATGGCGCGGGGTCGGCGCGGGCAGCGGCGAATGCGGCGTTGGCGGCGCCGGCCTGATCGAGCGCGCGGTCGCTGCGGCACAGCGCGATCGCTTCGTCGACGATGCGGCCCCGTGCCGCGGGGTCGACCCGCTGCGAGGCATTGTCGGCGGGCATCAGGTCGGCCAGTCCGGCGGGGCCGCAGGCGATGACGGCCACCCCCGCCGCCATCAGCGACGGCAGGTCGGCGGGGACGAGGCCGTCGCGCGCGTCGATGACGGCAAGGTCGAACAAGGGCGCGACGCTGGCCGGACCGGCCAGGCGCGAGGTGGCGTGGAAGCGTGCGATCAACCCGGCGGCATCGGCAGCCTTGCGCAGCGGTTCTGTCTTCGCCTCTTCGCCGAAGACGACAAGATGCCATTCGGGGTCAACCGCCAGCAGGAGATTGATGACTTCCGCCTCCAGTGCGAGCGCGTGATCGGCACGAATGGCGATCCAGCGTTCGCCGGCCCGCTTGACCAGCCGCGGGATGGTGTCGGGCTTCACCGGCTTCGGCTTGCCCGGAAACGGCGGCGGCAGAATGCGCAGCGCCGCGGCCGGAACCTGCCAGTCGGCGCGGACCGAGGCGGCCGCGGCCATGGTCGGCACCAGAACCATCGTGGACCGGGCCAGACCCAGCTTGTGACGAAAACGGGGCCAGAAGCCCGGGGGCACGACATCGACGCCGTCGTGCACATGGACATGCGGCGGCAGTTTCAGCGCCTGCCCGAACAGGGTGTGCGCCATCGTCGCGGGAAACACGCGGTCGCCATACGAAAGGGTGAGCTCGTACCCCTTCATCACCCGTGCCATCCGGTTCATCAGCCCCGGCCCCGCGCCCGGCCTTATCTCGGGAAACTTCGGCCGGTGCAGTTGCAGGAGCGACGCGGTCGCATCGTCGGCGTGGCTGGCGTGGTTCTCGACGTTGGCGGGCAGCGCCCGAACGAGCGTGCGGATCCACGGTGCCCGGGAAAGGTCGATGCCCATGTGCAGCACCTTGCGGCGGCGCAGGACACGGATCGGCTTTTTCGTCGCGCCGGCTTTCGCGGCGGTCTTGTTCTGCTTGTCGGCCATTGCGCCCAGCCTCTAGCGGGCGGCGCGGTTGCTGGAAAGCCGCTCTTCGAACAGTCGGTCGATCGCGGCAACGGCCTCCGGCTCGGTCAGAAGCGGCAGGTGCCCGACCCGCGGCACGCCGACCAGCTCCGCGCCGGGGAAACGGCCCGCCATTTCCAGCGCCGTGCGCGCCGACAGGATGTCGGAGTTCTCGCCCCGCACCACCAGCACCGGCTTGCCGGCCAGCGCGTCGTAGCCGGCCCAGAGGTCGGCCTGCGTTTCGTCGGCGACGGCGGTCTTGCCGGGGCCGCTGGCAAACCCGTCACCGATGCGCATGTCGTAATCGAAGGTGATCCGCCCGTTGTTGCCGAGCTCCATCACGCGCTTCGCCTCTGCCAGCCAATCGGCCATGGTCCATTCGGGATAGCTTGCGCCGCGCGTTTCCTGAAGCGCACGGGCGGCGTGCATCCATGTCGGGTAGGTCCGCTGGATGCCGACATACTCGCCGATCCGCTGCAAGCCGCGCGGTTCGATAACCGGCCCGATGTCGTTGATGACCGCCCCGGCGATCCGTTCGGGGGCGATGCGAGCCATCAGCATCGTGACCAGTCCGCCCAGCGAGCTACCGATCATGACCGCGCGTTCGATGCCCGCGGCGGGAAACAGCAGCAGCATGTCCTGCGCGTACTGCACCGGGTTGTAGGTGGCGACGTCCTTCGCATATTCGCTGTCGCCCCGTCCCCGCAGGTCGACGCTGATCACCCTCCGCCGCATGGCGAGGTGACGGGCCAGCTCGTCGAAATCGCGGACGTTGCGGGTCAGGCCCGGGATGCAGATCGCCGGGATCTCGGCAGACCCGTCCGGCCCCGGGTAATCGCGGAAGTGCAGCGCCAGCCCGTCGGCGCTCTGCCAGGTGCGGTCGTGCCACGCGTTGTTGGCGGCTGCCGCGGCGGCCTTGGCTTCGATCATCTGTGCATTGCCCCGTGGTAAGCCGGTCATGGCGCGGGCCGCGCGGGTTGCGCCCGGGGCCTTCGCTCCCCACTATCGCGTCATGATCGGCGAACCGCAACCGTCCCCCTATCGTCCCGACACGCCGATTGCCCGGATTGCCGAATGGATTGCCGATCCGGTGCGCGCGGCCGACTTCCCTCAGACAAGGCTGCGCTTCCGCAACGATCGCTGGGCCAAGACCGTGGGTCTCGCCGATCTGAATGATGCCGCCTGGACGCAGCATTTCGGCCGGTTCGAGGCGCTGCCGGGCAACCTGCCGGAACCGCTGGCGCTGCGTTATCACGGCCACCAGTTCCGCAGTTACAACCCCGATATCGGCGACGGCCGCGGCTTTCTCTTCGCGCAGATGCGCGACGGGGCGGAGCGGCTGCTCGACTTGGGCACCAAGGGTTCGGGCCAGACACCCTACAGCCGTTTCGGCGACGGGCGGCTGACGCTGAAGGGTGCGGTGCGCGAGATTCTCGCCACCGAAATGCTGGAAGCGCTGGGCGCCAACACCTCGAAGACCTTCTCGGTGATCGAGACGGGCGAGGCGCTCGACCGCAACGACGAACCTTCGCCGACACGCTCGGCCGTGCTGGTGCGGCTGAGCCACGGGCACATCCGGATCGGTAGCTTCCAGCGGCTCGCCGCGCTGGGCGAGGACGATCACCTCGCCGCGCTGGTCGACTACGCGCTCGAACTCTATCCCGGCCCGCCGCCGCCCGCCGATGCGCCGGGCCGCGACCTGCCCCCGGTCCGGCTGGCGCACTTGGTCGTCGAGCGGCTCGCCGACCTCGCCGCCAGCTATGTCGCGGCGGGTTTCGTCCACGGCGTGCTCAACACCGACAACATGAACGTATCGGGCGAAAGCTTCGACTACGGCCCGTGGCGCTGGCTGCCGCGCTGGGAGCCGGGCTTCACAGCCGCCTACTTCGACCACTCCGGCCTCTATGCCTTTGGCCGACAGGCAGAGGCGATCCACTGGAACTGCGCGCGACTGGCAATCGCGCTGCGCCCGATCTGCGAAGCGCCTCCGCTCGTCTTCGCGCTGGAGCTGTTTCCCGCGCTCTTCACCGCCAACGTCGCGCGGCGTTTCGCATGGCGGCTGGGCGCCGAAGGGGCGAGCGCGGAACTGGCCGCGAAACTGGTCGACGCATCGGAACGGACGATGGCCGCCACCGGCGTGCAACCGGACGCCTTCTTCCATGCCGCCCGCACCGGCAGGCTGGGCGAGGAAGCGGCCGAAGTCGCGGACCTGCTCGCCAAAGGCCCGAACTCTGCCCACGATCACCCCTACTGGCACGACGATGCGCCGCAGGCGATGCTGATCGAGGAGGTCGAGGCCATCTGGGCGCAGATCGACCGCGATGACGATTGGGAGCCGCTTCACGCCAAGGTCGCCGCGCTGCGCCGGTTGGGCGAGGCCCATGGCCCCGCGCCCGTCCCGGCAGGCCACGAACCCGTTTCCATTGCAACCGGAATCGCCTAGAGCGGGCCACACTTGCAAGGCGCGGCCCGATGGCCGCCGAAAGAGGTAGCGACGATGAGCCAGACACTCGTTTCCCACGATCCCGCGACCGGCGAAGTGGTGTGGAGCGGCGCGCACGGCGACGTCGCGGATGCGGTGACGCGCGCGCGCACGGCCTTCCCGGCCTGGGCGGCAAGACCGCTGGCCGAACGGATCGCCATCCTCGAGCGATTTGCCGAACTGGTCAAAGCAGACACCGACGATTTTGCCGCCCTGATCGCGCGGGAAACCGGCAAACCGTTGTGGGAGGCGAAGACCGAAGTGGCCACCGTTGCCGCGAAAGTCGCGATCTCGGTCCGCGCCCATGCCGAACGCACCGGAGAGCGGGTGGACGCCGCGCCCGGCGGCAGCTTTGCCCTGCGCCACAAGCCGCATGGCGTCATGGCGGTGCTCGGCCCCTACAACTTCCCCGCGCACCTGCCGAACGGGCACATGGTCCCGGCACTGATCGCGGGCAACGTCTGCCTCTTCAAGCCGTCGGAGAAGACTCCCGCCGTGGGCGAACGGCTGGTCCGCTATTACCACGAGGCCGGCGTGCCGGCGGATGCGGTACAGCTCGTCGTCGGCACGGCGGCAGAGGGCCGCGCGCTCACGTCCGACCCGCGCATCGACGGGGTGCTCTTCACCGGGTCGAGCACCACCGGCGTCGCCATCGCCAAGGCTCTGGCGGAACGGCCCGGCACGATCTGCGCGCTCGAAATGGGCGGGAACAATCCGCTGGTCGTTTGGGACACCGACCGGCTAGCCGACTCTGCCGCGATAATCGTGCAGTCGGCCTATACCACCGCCGGACAGCGCTGCACCGCGGCGCGGCGGCTGATCGTCAGGGATTCGGTCGCCGATCCGCTGATGGGCGAATTGCTGCCGCTGATCGACCGTATCCGCGTCGGCTCCGCCTTCGACGATCCGCAGCCGTTCATGGGCCCGGTGATCGACAACGACGCCGCCGATGGGCTGGAACGCGGCTATGCCCAACTCGTCGAAATGGGCGCAAAGGTCGTGCGCCCGCTGGAGCGCCCTGATGCAGGCAAGCCGTTCCTCACCCCGGCCCTGATCGATGTTACCGGTCTTTCCGGCCTGCCCGACCGCGAACTGTTCGGTCCGGTGCTGCAACTGCGCCGCGTCGCCGACATGGACGAGGCGATCGCGGCGGCCAACGACACCGCCTACGGCCTTTCCGCCTCGTTCGTCGGCGGCAGCGAGGACGATTGGCAGCGATTCTGGCGCGAGAGCCGCGCCGGCATCGTCAATCGCAACCGCCCGACCAACGGCGCCTCGTCCGCCGCACCCTTCGGCGGGACCGGGATGTCGGGCAACCATCGGCCCGGTGCCTATTATGCCGCCGACTACTGCGCCTATCCGGTCGCATCGGCGGAAGGCGACATGCCGGAGGGCAGCATGGCCATCGGCCTGCGCTGAAACGAAAGACGCCGCGCCGGGACGATCCCGACGCGGCGTCTCTCCGCTGTAGGTTATGGATTAGCGGCAGCGCGAATTGCCGCGGTCGATCTCACGCCCGAGCAGGGCACCGCCAGCCGCGCCGAGGATCGCGCCGAGCGTCCGGTCGCGGGCAACCTCGTTGCCGATCAGACCCCCGACCGCGCCGCCGATCAACAGGCCGGTCGTGCCGTTGTCGCGCTTGCAGTAATAGCGCCCGTCGTTGCCGCGCCACACGCGGGTGTCGCGAGTGACCCGGTCGCCGCGATAGTAATCGCGCGAGCCGTAGCGGCCATAGCGATCGTCGTAGCGATCATAGCGATCGTAGCGGTCGCGCCGCTCGTAACGATCACGGCCATGCGCGGCGCTGTCCTGCTCGTAGGCGACGGCGACGGGCGAGGAATAATGGGCGGCCTGCGCAACGGGAGCGCCGAGCGTCAGGGCGGGAACGGCAACGGCCAGCAAACCGGTGCGAAGAAGGGTGGAATGGGCCATCGGGAGAACTCCGGTATTTCGAATGTTTCTGGTCACCCATTCAGGAATAGGGGTCACAACCTGAATATTTGAGGAATGGATCGGAAATTTCGTCGTCGCCTCGCCACGCTCTATCCGGCGGCTGGACTTGAGCCTAAGGGAGCGCGCATGACCGTTTCCGATCCGAAAACTGCCGGGGGTTTGCCTTACGCTCTGGGCGCTTACGTCATCTGGGGCGTGCTGCCGCTCTACATCGTTCTTCTGAACACGGTCGATCCGTTTCACCTGGTCGCCTGGCGCGTATTGTGGACTGTCCCGATCTGCCTTGCGGCGCTCGCGATCAGCGGAAGCCTCGGCAAGCTGACGGCTGCCTTCGCCGATCGCAGGGCGCTGGGCTTGCTGCTGCTGTCATCGGCGCTGATCAGCGTGAACTGGGTGACCTATGTCGCCGCCGTCCAGGCCGGGCACTTCTATGCCGCGAGCCTCGGCTATTACATCAACCCGCTGGTCAACGTGCTGCTGGGCACGGTGCTGCTGCGCGAACGCCTGTCGCGCCTGCAATGGCTGGCGGTCGCCATCGCGGCCTGCGGCATCGCTGTCCTGGCCTTCGAGGCACGCGACACGCTGTTGATTAGCCTGACGCTGGCCTTCTCGTTCGGCTTCTATGGCCTCGTGCGCAAGCGCGTGAAGGTGGACGCCCTCCCCGGCCTGTCGGTCGAAGTGCTCGTCCTCACCCTGCCCGCCATCGCCGCGCTGCTGATCGTGCCCGCGGGGAAGGAGGATTTCGGTGATGGATGGCGAATATCGCTCCTGCTCGTGGCGGCGGGCCCGATCACCGGACTGCCGCTGATGCTCTTTGCCGAAGCGGCGCGGCGCATGACCTACTCGGCGCTGGGCTTCGTGCAGTTCCTGACGCCGACGGTCGTCTTCATCCAGGCGCTGGTGCTGTTCGGAGAGCCGCTGAAACCGGCCCAGGGGCTGTGCTTCGTGCTGATCTGGATCGCCATTGCGGTGTTCTGCGCCGACATCGTCCTGCGCGGCAGGCGGGCCGCGACGACCGCGCCTGCCTGACGGGTCAGAGCGCGCCGGCGAAGCGCAGGGGTTCGCCGACGGCGGCGTTGCCGAGCTGCCCTTCCCACATCGCGGTATGCCCGCGGATCACCGTGCCGACGACGCGGCCCTTCAGGTCCATGCCCGTGAACGGCGACCATTCGCAGCGCGACGCCAGCCAGTCCTCGGTGACGGTAAAGCGGCCCTTGCGGTCGACGATGGTGAAATCGGCATCGTAGCCCGCCGCGATCCGGCCCTTGCCGACCAGCCCGAAGATGCGCTGCACGCCTGCGCTCGTCATGTCGATCAGCCGCTCCAGCGTCATGCGGCCTTCGGCCACGTGGTTCAGCATCAGCGGCAGCAGCGTCTGCACGCCGGGCATTCCGCTGGGGCTGGCGGGATAGGTCTTCGCCTTTTCCTCGAGGGTGTGCGGCGCGTGGTCCGAACCGATGACGTCGGGCACGCCCTGCTGCAGCCAGTACCACAGACCGTCGACGTGCGCCTGGCTGCGGATCGGCGGGTTCATCTGCGCATGGGTGCCGAGCCGGGGGTAGGCATCCTCCGCCGCCAGCGTCAGGTGCTGCGGTGTCACTTCGCACGATGCGATGTCGCGGTGCCGAGAGATCACGGCCAGTTCAGCGGGGGTCGTAACGTGCAGGATGTGGATCGGTCGCCGCGCCTCGCGCGCAAGGCGCAGGATGCGGCGCGTCGCCAGCATCGCGGATTCGTCGTCGCGCCAGACGGGGTGGCTGGCGGGATCGCCCTCCACCCGGAAATCCTTGCGCGCGTTCATCCGCTCCTCGTCCTCGGCATGGATCGCGACGCGGCGGCGACCGCTGGCCAGCACGCGGGCGAGGTTCTCGTCCTCTGCCACCAGCAGGCTGCCGGTCGATGCGCCCATGAAGATCTTGACCCCGGCGGTGCCCGGAATCCGTTCCAGCTCGGCAAGGTTCGGGGCGTTTTCCGCCGTCGCGCCGACATAGAACGCATGGTCGCACCACATCCGGTGATGCGCGCGGGCCAGCTTGTCGTGCACCCGATCGGCGGTATCGGTATTGGGATTGGTGTTCGGCATCTCGAACACCGCCGTCACTCCGCCCAGCACCGCGGCGCGGCTGCCGCTTTCGAGGTCCTCCTTGTGCTCCAGCCCCGGCTCGCGGAAATGGACCTGGCTGTCGATGACGCCCGGCAAAACGTCGAGCCCGGTGACATCCACCTTGCGAACGCCCGGATAGTGCCCAATTCCCACGATGCGACCGTCGGCGATGCCGACATCGGCGATGACCGGACCGGACGGGGTGTGGACGGTGCCACCGCTCAGGACCCACTCCGGGGCTTGCTGCGTTTCGTTCATGCTCTCGATCTAGGCTGAGCCGAGAGAAATGCAAAGGTGATGTGATGACGATGAAGCCCGGCGCGACCAGACTTTGCTCGCGCGCCCTGATCCGCCTGAGCGGTGCCGAGGGTGGCGGCGGCAGCGATGTCGTCGATTTCCTGCAGGGCCTGGTCACCAACGACGTGGCCGGCGCGCTGCCGGTGTGGACCGCGCTGCTTTCGCCGCAGGGCAAGGTCCTGTTCGATTTCTTCGTCTGGCCGGCGCGCGACGCGCTGCTGGTCGATTGCGAGAAGGATCATGCCGAGGACCTGGTGAAGCGGCTTTCGATGTATCGCCTGCGCCGCCCGATCGCCATCGCCGTCGACGATAGCGTTGCCGTGCACTGGACCGCGCATCCCGGCGACGGCGGTGCGGACGATCCGCGCCTGGCCGCGATGGGGCAGCGCTGGCTCGCGCCGCTCGATGCCGCCGGCGAATGCGTAGACGATGCCTATCTTGCCCACCGCCTCGCGCTGGGGGTGACCGAGGGGCGCGCCGAACTGGGCTATGACAGGACCTTGTGGCTCGAATGCAATGCCGCTGAACTGCACGGCGTCAGCTTCAGCAAGGGTTGCTACGTCGGTCAGGAAAACACGGCGCGGATGAACTGGCGGCAGAAAGTGAACCGCCGGCTGGCGGTCGTGCCGCTGGCGCAATCGACAGAGGCGGGGCGAAGCATCGCCTATCCCGAACACGACGTCGCCGTCGAACGCCTTCGCGTGGCCGACGTGGCGATCGATGTCTTTCCCGAGTGGCTTGCCCCGGCCCTTCGCATCGCCGCGCCGGGTGGAGAAGACTAGACGCCTGCCGCCGATGTGGTGACTTCGCGCTCGCGCATCTCGCTCTGGCCATTGCCGCGCGGCAGCAGCAGCTCCAGCTGGCGCGTCGCCAGATCGCGCGCATGCCCCGGCGGCAGGTCCAGCGAATCGGCAAGGCTGGTGCCGATCGTCGCCTGACCCAGAGCCTGGAGAACGAGCAGCATCGTCGCTTCGCGCAGCACGACGCACTCGTTGTCGTCCGAACCGATCCGCTCGACAAGGGTGTGGATCGCATCGAAGATCGGGTCGAGCGCATCTTCGTTGCCGGAAATGGTCATCCAGCTGGCCAGTGCGCCTGCGCCTTCACGGTCGAATGCGTCGAAGACGAGATCCACGATCTCGCGCGCGCTGCCGATCCCGGCGCGCCGCGCGCTGACCGCATCCTCTATCGTGGCGCAAACGGTCTGGCCGAGATGCCCGGCCAACGCCTTTTGAAGGCCGGCGGCGCTGCCGAAATGGTGCAGCAGATTGGAGTGGGTACGCCCGACGCGCGCCGCCACGGCCTTCAGCGTGACAGCCTGGGGCCCACAGTCGATCAGGATCTCGCGCGCAGCCTGCAATGCCACGCGCCGACTGTCGGCGGGACTGAGGCGCTTCCTTGTTGACATGGTTGTCAGTGATCTCCACCCTTGATGCATGATGGATAGCACGATCCCGGCAAAATCATCAATCGGCCCCATGCTGCATCGCACAAAGAATGTTTCTGCGGCAGAAATTACCGTGCGGAATCTGCGGTTTGCGTGCAGCAATCGAAATTGCAAATGGTGGCTTGATAACGATCCCATCGCGACGGCGGTGTTCAACTCTCTGTCGCTCAGCTTTCCGCGCGGAGAGGCCTATTTCATCGAATCGGTGCGCGCCTTTCGCGATGGCGTCCCCGCCCCGCTTGCCGAGGCGATCCGCGCGTTCATTTCGCAGGAAGTGAATCACAGCCGCGAACACCTCGCCTTCAACCGGGCCATGACCGATGCCGGTTATTGCACCGACGAACTCGATGCGGTCGTGCGCGATGTCCTCGATCTCGCCCGCAAGAGACCGCCCATCGTCAGCCTCGCCGCCACGATCGCGCTCGAACACTTCACCGCCATGTTCGCGCACGAGGTGCTGTCGGACCCGAAGATCCTCGCCGGAGCCGATCCCGATCTGCGGGCCCTGTGGCAATGGCACTCGGTCGAGGAGATCGAGCACAAATCGGTCGCCTACGACACCTGGCTCTTCGCAACTCGTGAATGGCCGCGTGGCAAGCGGCGGAAGGTGAAGGCGATCATGATGCTGCTCGCCACCCGCACGTTCCTGCGCCTGCGCTATCAGGGCGCGATTGAACTGCTGCGACAGGACGGGATTACCGGTTGGCGGGCGCATGGGGGCGTATTGCGCTACGCCCTCCTGTCACCGGGCATCCTGCGCCGTGTCATCCCGCAGTGGATCGCCTATTTCCTTCCGGGTTTTCATCCCTGGAAGGTGGACGACCGCGCGCTCATCGCCGCGGTCGCCCTTCCCCAATCCGATCAGGCCGCCACCAGTTCACGCTGACGCCGGTCTTCGGTTCTGGCCTGCGGCATCACGCCGCCATCGCCCAGAACCGGCAGGCTCCCGGCCAGTTCGGCCAGCGTTTCCTCGGCCTCCGCGAACAGGCCCAGGTGGCGCCACGCGGGGGCGAGCCATATCCGCTGCTCCCACGTGCGCCGAACGGGTCGGAAGCCGGCGGTCCCGATCAGCTTGGTGCCCGACGTTCCGGGCATGGTGATGACGAAGCCTTGCGGCACCAGGTCCGGGCACAGCGGGTCATGCCGGACAGGCACGTCCAGCCGCTCCAGCCGGGGGCGGTCCTCCGGCCAGGCCGGGCGGAAGAACAGGTTCTCGCTACGAATGAACATGGCTGCTCGATAATCCCATCAGGCATCCGGGCATTAATGCCGGAGCGTTGCAAAAGCGTGGCACGCCATGCCGTTTCGAACCTCGGTCCGAAATCGCGGCGGGGCGTGCGGCCAGGGAGAGCAAATGAAAAAGGGAGACGGGCCTTGGGCCCCTCTCCCTTTGCGGCCGGACCCGTGAAGGACCAGCGGGGCCATCCCGTCAGGATGGCCCTTTGTCGACCATCCGTTACTCGGCAGCTTCTGCCATCATGTCTACCGACACGTATTTGCGGCCAAGCTTGCCGTCATGGAAACGCACCTTGCCTTCGGCGAGCGCGAAGAGCGTGTGGTCGCGGCCCATGCCGACGTTGGCACCCGGATAGACCCTGGTGCCGCGCTGACGCACGAGAATATTGCCACCGATGACGGCTTCGCCGCCGAACTTCTTCACGCCAAGGCGACGACCGGCCGAATCGCGACCGTTACGCGACGAACCGCCTGCTTTCTTATGTGCCATGGTTCAAAACCTCTTCGAATGAGACAGGAGCGGCTCAGGCCGCGTCTTCGGCCTTCTCGGCCTTGGGAGCGGCATCGGCCTTCTTCGCGGCCTTCTTGGCGGCGCCGACCGAGGTGATGCGCAGGAGCGTCATCTGCTGGCGGTGGCCGTTGCGGCGGCGATAGTTGTGGCGGCGGCGCTTCTTGAAGACGATCACCTTTTCCGACTTCGCCTGGGCGATAATCTCGGCCGAAACGACGACCTTGGAGACGTCTTCCAGCTTGTCACCTTCGCCGGCAAGCAAGATGTCGCCCAGCGTGATCGTGTCGCCGGCTTCACCCGCCAGCTTCTCGACCGCGATCTTGTCTCCTTCGGCGACGCGATACTGCTTGCCGCCCGTGCGCACGATTGCGAACATTGTTCACCTGTCTGTTCTGCCGCGATGCCACGACCCGGCGTCGATGCGCCGATGTTAGATCCGTGCCGATCTGCGGACGATTATTCCGGCGGGACGCGCAATGTCGCCCGATGCCGGATTGAGCGCTGCCCGTTACTGGCTGGACCCCGCGATGTCAACGGACAAGTGCCCGCAGCCCCGCCGTGAACGCCTGCGCCGTTCCACCTTTCGCCAAGCTGGGTGCTGGCGGTGCGAAATCAAGCTGCTATGAGAGGCGCGATGATCCTGCGCCCTTCCCTTCTGGTCGCGCTTGGCGCTGCCACGACGCTGTCTGGCTGCGCCGCCGACACTTCGCAATACCCGTCCCTCGCCCGCCGCGATGCAGAGCGGATGGTGGGCAGCGCTCCGGTCGCGACACCGACCGAGCCTGCCCCTGCCATCCCGGCGCCGCCGCCGGCGGATCTTCCCGGCCGGCTGGCCGCGATCGACGCTGCGGCGGCAAAGTCCCACGCCCTGTTCCTGGACCGTGCCGGCCTTGCCCGTACACGCGCTCGCGCCGCTGCCGGCGCCGCGCTCGGCACTACGGCGTGGTCGGAGGCGGAAGTCGCGCTGTCGAGCCTCGAATCGGCCCGCAGCGACACGATGTTCGCGCTGGCCGATCTCGACTCGCTGCTTGCGCTCGGCGCCGTGTCGCAGGCGGATAGCGGCGTCAACGCGGGCCTGCCCGAGATCGCCGCCCTGCGCGACCGGGTCGCCGCCCTGGTCGCCGCCGAAGACGCGGTGCTGGCCGAAGTACGCGGGCTCTAGCCGCTCAGCTCTCGGCCCAGCGCGCAAGGTCGGCGTGGTCCTGCCCGCGCGGCTCGATCCAGCGCCAGCCCTCCGCGGTCTTTTCCCGCTTCCAGAACCAGGCGCTGCTCTTCAGGTGGTCCATCAGGAAGTCCGCCGCCTCAAACGCGTCGCGGCGATGACGGGCGGCACAGGCGACGAGCACGATCGGATCGCCGGGCACCATGATGCCGACGCGGTGGATGACCAGCGTCGCGATCAGCCGCCAGCGCGTTTCGGCGCGCAGTGCCAGTTCATCCATGCCCGGCAGGGTCAGCGGCGGGTAATGGCGCAGTTCGAGCGCTTCGACCGGGTCGCCCTCCTCCTGCCGGACCTGCCCCAGGAAGCTGACGATGCCTCCGGCCGTGGTGCGCGTCTCGCCAAAGCGGCGCAGCTCCTCGTGCGGGTCGAACGGTTCGGGCGCGAGCCGGACGCGGCGCATCTCAGCCGCCGCTTACCGGGGGCAGGAAGGCGAGTTCGTCGCCGTTGCCCGCCCGCACGTCGGCTGGTGCGACAAGCTGGCCGTTGAGAGCGATCCGCACACGGGGCGCAGTGATCGCCACCGCCAGCGCGGGATCGAGCCGCTCGGCGATGTCGGGCAGTGTCGCCGCGCCCGCCACGTCGAGACTCATTTCCGGCACCCCCGCCACGTCTTCGAGCGGGCCGAGGAACAGCAGCGTCAACGTCATCCGCCAGTAACCGACATGTGCCGCGCCAGCGCCGGCGCCTCCCCCTTTTCCCGAATGGCGAAGGCGTGCCGATGGGGCTTGATGGTCATCGCCTCGGTCAAGGCGGCGTCGATGGCGGCGCCGGGATCGGCGGATCGCACCGCGGCGCGCAGGTCGACTTGCTCGCGCCCGCCGAGACAGGCGTAGAGCTGCCCGGTCGTGGTCACGCGGACACGGTTGCAACCGTCGCAGAAATTGCCGGTCAGCGGCGTGATGAAGCCGAGCCGCCCGCCGGTTTCGGCCACGCGCACGTAACGCGCCGGGCCACCGGTGCTGTGGTCCTCCGCCGTCAGCGTCCAGCGTCGTTCCAAGTCGGCACGAACCGCAGTCAGCGGCAAGTAGTGGTCGATCCGCTCACCATCCACTTCGCCCAGCGGCATCACCTCGATCAGGGTCATGTCGTGCCCGTGTCCGTGCGCCCAGGCGACGAGGTCGGCGATTTCCTGCTCGTTCACGCCCTTCAGCGCGACGGTGTTGATCTTGACCCTGAGCCCGGCTTCACGGGCAGCGGCAATGCCGTCGAGAACCTGGCTCAACCGGTCGCGCCGCGACAGTTCGGCAAAACGATCGGCATCAAGCGTGTCGAGCGAGACGTTGACCCGCCGCACCCCGGCGGCAACGAGGTCGTCGGCAAATTCGGCGAGCCGCGTGCCATTGGTGGTGAGCGTCAGCTCCTCCAGCCCGGTGCCGATTTCGCGACCGAGCGCGCGCACCAGGTCGATCATGTCGCGCCGCACCAGCGGCTCGCCGCCGGTCAGCCGGATCTTGGTGACACCGCGCGCGATGAAGGCGAGCGCGATGCGGTGCAGTTCCTCCAGCGTCAGCACTTCGGTGCGAGGCAGGAACTGCATCCGTTCGGGCATGCAGTACTGGCAGCGCAAGTCGCACCGGTCCGTCACCGAAAGGCGCAGATAGGTGATTCGGCGCTGAAAGCCGTCGATCAGCGGGGACTTGCCGGGTGCCATGATTGCCGAGGGTGGCAGATCAGCCGACAATGAGCAATTGCCCCGTGACGCCTTCGTTGGCGGAAAGAAACGCGATGGCTGCCGTCATCTTTGCCTCGTCCGGCTCCGCAGTGGCGGGGGCGACGGCATTCACGCGCAACGGGGCATGGGCGCACGCGAGCGCGGCGATCGCCTCGCGCCGCCAGCGGTGCGGCTTGTCTTCGGCATGGTCGAAGCGCACGATCAGCGAATCGCCGGCTTCGAGAACCGCCGTCAGCGCGGGAAGGAGCGAGGCGTGGAACAGGGTCGCGGCGGACAGCGGGTCGATACCCGCCAGTTCGGCCATGACCACCCGCACCGGCATCAGCGGCGGTTCCGCACCAGCGTCATGCCGATCTTCTCGTCCTCTTCGGCAATGGCGAGCTTGACGATCTTTACCGTGACCCGCCGCACCCGCTCGTCCTGCAGGAACAGCGTGTCGCAGATATGGTCGCCGACTGCCTCGATCAGCTTGAAATGCACGCCCGGCGGCAGCGCGTCGGTCGCGGCGAACTTGAGGTCCATGTAGTTCTTGCTGGCCGAAAGGTGCGTGTCCGGCTCGAACCGCTCGGGCATGTCGAGTTCGACCGCGATCGAGATGCGCAGCGGCTGCGGCTTGCCGGTTTCTTCGGAATAGATGCCGGTCAGCACGTCGACGACGAGATCGTCGACCTGGAGGGTGAGGCTGTCGGTCATCGCTCGCTTTCGTCGTTGACCCAGCGTGCGAAGATCGCGGTGGGCAGGATACGGGGATCGGCGCCGCTCTCGCGCACGGTAAGTTCGCCGTGCTCGATCCGTCCGGGCATCGCGGCAAAGGCTTCGGACAGGAGACCGGCCAAGGCCAGCGCGCTCATCCGCACGGCGTAGGCGGTAAGGAACAGGAACCGCGAACCGTCATCGAGGAGGTTGCGGCAGTCGGTGACGAGGCCGGGCAAGCCATCTTCGATGCGCCAGACCTCGCCATTGGGTCCACGCCCGAACTTGGGCGGATCGAGGATGATGCCGTCATAACGCTTCGCGCGCCGCACCTCGCGCGCGGAGAACTTGACCGCGTCGTCGACCAGCCAGCGGATCGGCGCGTCGGCCATGCCCGAAAGCGCCGCGTTCTCGCGCGCCTGGGCGACCGATTTCTTGCTGGCATCGACATGCGTCACGCGGCCCCGGCGAGCGAGGCTGAGCGAGCCGACGCCGGTGTAGCCGAACAGATTGAGCGTCTGCGGATCGGCCAGCCCGTCGAGCTGCCGGTCCATCCAGTCCCAGACCGGCGCCATGTCCGGGAAGAAGCCGAGATGACGGAACGGCGTGCACTGCGCGGTGAAGCGAACCTCGCGCCATGCCAGCGGCCAGCCGTCCTTCGGCACGGGCGCGTCGAAATGCCAGCGCCCGCCGCCGTCGTCGTCGCTCGCCGGCACGAATTCGCCGTGGGCCTGCCAGTGGCTTTCGCGCGGTTGCCACATCGCCTGCGGTTCGGGCCGGATGAAGCGATAGGGGCCGTATTCCTCCAGCTTGCGCCCGTGCCCGCTGTCGAGCAGGCGGTAGCCGTCCCAGCCTTCGCCGGTCAGCAACATCGGCTGTTCGATCAGGCGGGCCATGGCAGGCTCAGCGGCGGCTTTCGGTGGCGCGCTCCGCGACGTAGGCGGCGACCGCCTCGTACGTGCCGTCCAGCGTGTCGTAGCGTTCCTCGCGCACGAAGAGATCGCCGACCCGCGCCGGAAGCGCCGGGCTCTGGCCGATCGCCTTTTCGACCGCGGGGCCGAACTTCGCCGGATGCGCGGTGGCGAGCGTGACCATCGGCACGCCCTGCGGCAAGCGGCTTTCCAGCGCCGCGTGGAGGCCGATCGCGGTGTGCGGGTCGATGACCTCGCCGCAGTTGTCGAAGGCCCAGCGCATCGCCGCGGCGGTCTGCTCCGCATCGGCGCGGGCCGAGGCGAACAGCGCCGCCGCCCCGTCGCGCTGTGCGTTGGTGAGCTGCATGGCCCGGGCGGCGTCGAAACCGCGCATCTGTTCTGCCAGCGCCGCGCCGTCCCGCCCGCCCGCATCGAACAGCAGCCGCTCGAAATTGGACGAGACCTGGATGTCCATCGACGGCGCGTCGGTCGGCGTCACGCCATGTGCCGAATAGTCGCCCGACGACAGCGCGCGGTGGAGGATGTCGTTGACGTTGGTCGCCACCACCAGCCGTTCGACCGGCAGCCCCATCTGCGCCGCGACGTATCCTGCGAACACGTCGCCGAAATTGCCGGTCGGCACGCTGAAGGCGACCTTGCGGTGCGGCGCGCCAAGTTGCAGCGCGGCGGCGAAGTAATAGACCACCTGCGCCATCAGCCGGGCCCAGTTGATCGAGTTCACGGCGCTGATGCGGAAGCGATCGGTCATCGCGGTGTCGTTGAACATCCGCTTCACCATCGCCTGCGCATCGTCGAAACTGCCCTCGATGGCGATGTTGTGGACGTTGGGCGCGATGACGCTGGTCATCTGGCGGCGCTGGACTTCCGAAACGCGGCCGCGCGGGTGGAGCATGAAGATATCGATCCGCTCACGCCCCGCGACCGCGTCGATCGCCGCGCTGCCGGTGTCGCCGCTGGTCGCGCCGACGATGGTGAGATGCTGGTCGCCGTCCTTCAGGAACTCCTCGAACAGCAGGCCAAGCAGTTGCAGCGCGACGTCCTTGAACGCGAGGGTCGGGCCGTGGAACAGTTCGAGCAGCCACTGCGTCTCGTCGAACTGCTTGAGCGGGGTGACGGCCTTGTGCGCGAAGCGACCATAGGCCTGCGTCGTCAGTTCGAGCAGGCGTTCGGGCGCGATGCAGTCACCGACGAAGGGCTGCATGACTTTTGCCGCCAGCTCGGCATAGGGCAGGCCCGCCATCGCGGCGATCTCGTCCGCCGGAAATGTCGGCCACGCGCGCGGCACGTAGAGCCCGCCGTCGCTGGCCAGGCCCGCCAGCGTCGCGCCACGAAAATCGAGCGCCCGTGCGCTACCCCTTGTCGAAACGTAGTCCATGGGCCGCGCGCCTAGCCCCGCTGGCCGCAGGGTGCAAGCGCCTGCGCATTACGCGGTCGGCTGGCTTGCCCGATCCCGCGTGCGGCGGCGCAACGCGATGACGTAGATGATCAGCGCGGTCGCGGCGAAGAAGAACCACTGCACGGCATAGGCCAGGTGGTTGTTCGGGATCTCGCGCGGGTCGGGCGCGGCATTCGCCTCCAGCCCGGCCATGGGCGGATCGGCGACGAGCCGGACGGAGGAGCCGTAAGGGGCGATGCGACCCGCGAAGGCACCACCGGCAAAGGCGACCGGAGCGGGGTCGCGGCTCCACCCAAGCTGGACGGCGGCCAGCGCACCGCCGTCGTTCCGGCATTCGGCAATCTGCACCCAACCCGCCTCGCCCGCAGCGTTCCGGCCTGCCATGGCCGAAAGCTTCACGTCGCTCGCGCACGTCACGGTAGAGCGGCGAAAATAGGTCGACGCGTATTGGCGGGGGTCGGTCGGCCACGTGACGGCTGCGTCGTCGGCTAGGGCATCGGCATAGCGGACAAGCAGCGCTTCCTTCCATTGGCGCCGTTCGAGCTGCCAGACGCCGAGCCCGATCATCGTCGCCACCGCGCACAGCACGATCAGGGTCGCAACGAAGGGGATGCGCCGCCCAGGAGCAGACGGGTTCACGGCTTGCTGTCGTCCGGTCGCTTGTCGCCGACGTCGATGCTGCCCGCCTCGTGCGCGTCGCGGCGATATTCAACGGTCAGCAAGGCGCCCTTGGCCACCCGCAGGCCGTATACCACCATCACGATGGTCAGCGGGACCCAGATCAGAAAGTGGACCCAGAACGGCGGATGCACCGCCTGGTCGAACAGGATCGCCGCGACCGCGAGAACCGTGCCGATCGCCAGGGTGAGGAAGGCGGCAGGACCATCGCCGACGTTGAAGCGGGAATAGTCCAGCCCGCAGGCGGCGCAACGGTCGGCGAAGTTGACGAAGCTCCTGAACATCGTGCGAGCGCCGCAGCGCGGGCATTCGCTCTTCGCTGCGGCCTTCATCACCATCGCGGCGGCAGGGACCCGGATTTCGTCCGTGATCCCGCCGTCCGGTCTATCGCTCATCGAAAGGCCCTTAGTGGACCGGCGCGCCCCAGCCGCCCCAGATATAGACGGCGACGAAAAGGAACAGCCACACCACGTCGACGAAGTGCCAGTACCAGGCCGACGCCTCGAACCCGAAGTGCTGCTTGGGCGTGAAGTGGCCCTTGTAGACGCGCACCAGGCAGACGATCAGCATGATCGTACCGACGATGACGTGGAAACCGTGGAAGCCGGTCGCCATGTAGAACGCCGAGCCGTAGGTGTTCTCGCCGAAGGGGAACGGCGCATGGGCATATTCGTAGGCCTGGATCGCCGAGAAGATCAGGCCGAGGATGATCGTCGCCCACAGACCCTTCTTCAGACCGTCGCGGTCCCCGTGAATCAGCGAGTGATGCGCCCAAGTAACGGTGGTGCCCGAGCAGAGCAGGATCAGCGTGTTGAGCAGCGGCAGGTCCCACGGGTCCATCACCGCCTCGATCGCCTTGGGCGGCCACTGGCCATCGACCACTTCCGTGAGCGCCGAGGGGAACAGCGAGAAGTCGAAGAAGGCCCAGAACCAGCCGACGAAGAACATCACTTCCGAAGCGATGAACAGGATCATGCCGTAGCGCTGGTGCAGCTGCACCACCGGGGTGTGATCGCCGGCGTGAGCTTCCTTGATGATGTTCGTGAACCAGCTGAACATCGAGATCAGCACGCCCAGCAGGCCCGCGATCAGCAGGTAGGTGCCGAAGGGGTAGTCGTGCATGAAGAGCGCCAGGCCCGAGGTCATCACCAGCGCGCTGAACGAGGTGATGAACGGCCAGGGGTCGGTCGGCAGAATATGGTAGTCGTGGTTCTTAGCGCCGGCCATTTCGTGTCTTCCCCTGAAAAAGCAGCCTTGATGCACGGCAGGGAACGCACCCTGCCCCAGATTCATGCGGGGCCTTTAACCCCGCCCGCGCAGACGGTCCAGAGGGTTTGCGCGGGTTTTGTCGCCTTTTGCCTAGCTCTTCGTACTTTCGTAGAAGGTGTAGCTGAGCGTGATCTGCTCGATGTCGCTGGCATCCGGATCGCCGACGATGGCGGGATCGACGTAGAACAGGACCGGCATACGCACTTCCTGGCCGGGCTGCAGCGTCTGCTCGTTGAAGCAGAAGCACTGCACCTTGTCGAAATACTTGCCCGCCTGCGCCGGCGACACGTTGAACGACGCGATGCCGGTGATCGGTCGGTCCGAGTTGTTCTTCGCGAGATAGGTCGCCATCTGCCGCTCGCCGATGCGGACGGTCGTCGTCGCCTTTTCGGGCTGGAACTTCCACGCGAGGCCGGGCGCGGTATTCGCGTCGAAGCGGACCGACATCGTCTGGTCGAGCACGGCGACCTTGCTGGCCTGCGCCGCATCGACCCGCTGGGTCGTTCCGCCCAGGCCCGTGACCTGGCAGAACATGCGGTAGAGCGGGACGGATGCGTAGCCGAGGCCGAGCATGCCCAGGGCCACGCCGAGCGCAATCAGCGCGACCTTGAGGTTGCTGCGGTTCTGGCCCTCGCCCACCGGATGCGCGGCGGCGGTCACTTCGCCTGCTCCGCTGCGGCGGCGGCGCGATCGTCGGCGTCGGGAAAGCGAACGATGGTGAGCGCGAAGAACAGCACGACGAGGCCGACGAGCACGAGGCCGAGCGCCTTGTTGCGCGACTTCTGCCGGGTCTGGAACTGCTTCTGCTCTTCGGGGGTCATGCGATCAGACCTGCATTGGCGGCCAGCCGGTCGGCCACGAGAAGGCCGAACAGCGCGAAAAGATAAAGGATCGAGAAGCGGAACAGCCGCTTTTCGGGCTTCATGGCATCACCCTCGCTGCTTTGCCGAAGGCCCACCGGCACCGAGTAGCCGACGAAAGCCAGCGACAGCAGCGTCGCGCCGATGGCGTAGATCATTCCCGCACCGCCCAGGAACCACGGCGCCATCGCCACCGGCGCGAGGAGGATGGCATAGATCAGGATCTGGCGCCGGGTCGAAGTCTCTCCCGCGACGACCGGCATCATCGGGATGCCGACCTTGGCGTAGTCGATCTTCACGAACAGGGCGAGCGCCCAGAAGTGCGGCGGGGTCCACATGAAGATGATCGCGAACAGGACGATCGGCATCAGCGTCACCTCCTGCGTCACCGCGATCCAGCCGATCAGCGGCGGGAAGGCCCCGGCGCCGCCGCCGACGACGATGTTCTGCGGCGTGCGCGGTTTCAGCCAAATGGTGTAGACGACCGCGTAATAGACGATCGAGATCGCCAGCAAGGCCGCGGTCAACCAGCCGGCAGCGAGGCCCATGACCATCACCGACCCGGCCGACAGCGCAATACCGAAATCGCGCGCGTTGATGCGATCCATGCGCCCGGCGGGGATGGGCCGCTGCGCGGTGCGCTTCATCCCTGCGTCGAGTTCCGATTCGTACCACATGTTGAGCGCCGCCGCGCCGCCCGCGCCGACCGCGATGCACAGGATGACGATGGCGCCGATGACCGGGTGGATGTGCCCCGGCGCGGCAAGCAGCCCGCACAGGCCGGTAAACACGACCAGCGTCATCACGCGCGGCTTGGTCAGCGCGAGGAAATCGCGCCATTCTGCCGGTAAGGCCACGGAATGATCGGCGGTGATCATCATCGTCCTATGAACCAAGCCGGCCCCCGGTTGAAGGGGCTGGCGCGCCGGAACGCGACGAAGCGTGGCCGGCAAAGCAGAACGAGGCGGGTTGGTGACCCCGGGGCGTTCGATTGAAGTGCCTGTCGAAAGCCCCGCTCGATCAGTGGGCGGCCTTGTCGTCGATGACAGGCAGGGTTTCGAACTGGTGGAACGGCGGCGGGCTGGTCAGCGTCCATTCCAGCGTCGTCGCGCCTTCGCCCCAGTAGTTCGGCGCGGCCTTCTTGCCGGCAACCAGCGAGTAGAAGACGTTGACGAAGAAGATGAGGATCGAGACCGACATGATCATGTAGCCGTCGGTGGCGATCTTGTTCCACAGCTCGAACGCCGGCGTATAGTCCGGGTAGCGGCGCGGCATACCCTGCATCCCGAGGAAGTGCATCGGGAAGAACAGGGTGTTCACGCCGATGAAGAACACCACGAACTGCAGCTTGGCGAGAAACTCGCTGTGCATGCGGCCGAACATCTTCGGGAACCAGTACCACCAGCCCGCGAACAGCGCCGTGACCGCACCGAGCGACAGCACGTAGTGGAAGTGCGCAACAACGTAATAGGTGTCGTGCAGGTTGTCGTCGATGCCGCCGTTGGCCAGCACGACCCCGGTCACGCCGCCGACGGTGAAGAGGAAAATGAAGCCCAGGGCCCACCACATCGGCGACTTGAACTCGAGGCTGCCTCCCCACATCGTCGCGATCCACGAGAAGATCTTGATGCCGGTCGGCACAGCGATGACCATCGTGGCGGCGGTGAAGTACATCTTCTCGTTCACCGACAGACCGACGGTGTACATGTGGTGCGCCCACACGATGAAGCCGACGACGCCGATGGCGACCATGGCGTAAGCCATGCCGAGGTAGCCGAAGACCGGCTTGCGGCTGAAGGTCGAGACGATCTGCGAAACGATGCCGAAGCCCGGCAGGATCATGATGTAGACTTCGGGGTGGCCGAAGAACCAGAACAGGTGCTGGTACAGGATCGGATCGCCGCCACCGGCCGGGTCGAAGAACGTCGTGCCGAAGTTGCGGTCGGTGATCAGCATCGTGATCGCCGCGGCCAAGACCGGCAGCGCGAGCAGCAGCAGGAAGGCGGTGACCAGCACCGACCACACGAAGAGCGGCATCTTGTGCAGGGTCATGCCCGGCGCGCGCATGTTGAAGATCGTGGTGATGAAATTGATCGCGCCCATGATCGAGGCCGCACCGGCAAGGTGCAGTGCGAAGATCGCGAAATCGACCGCCGGCCCGGGCGAGCCCGAAGTCGACAGCGGGGCGTAGACCGTCCAGCCGGTGCCCGCGCCGTTGCCGGTGCCGCCCGGCACGAAGGCCGAGATCATCAGCGAGCAGAACGCGAAGAACGTCAGCCAGAACGAGATGTTGTTCATCCGCGGAAAGGCCATGTCCGGCGCGCCGATCATGATCGGCACGAACCAGTTGCCGAAACCGCCGATGAGCGCGGGCATGACCATGAAGAAGACCATGATCAGGCCGTGCGCCGAGATCAGGACGTTCCAGAGGTGCAGCGTCTCGTCGAAGTTCGCGCCATCGCCGCCGAGGAACGTGGTCCACCAGCCCAGATACTGGATGCCGGGCGCCGCGAGCTCGGCGCGCATGATGCCCGAGACACCGCCGCCGATGATGCCCGCCATGATGGCGAAGATCAGGTAGAGGGTGCCGATGTCCTTGTGGTTGGTCGACATGAACCAACGCTGGAAGAACGGCGGCGCGCCGTGATCGTCATGCGCATGGTGCGCATGGTCGTCGTGAACCGGCAGGGATTCGGGGGTTGCGGTAGTTGCCATGGTCTTGCCCTATGCGAAATCTTTGGCTCAGGCCGTCGGAGCGGCGGCGGCAGGCTCTTCGCCCGCGGGCGCGGTAGCCTCTGCGGGAGCGGCGTCGGTGGCGCCGGCGGCGGGCGCCGCGGCGGCGGCCGGAGTGACCGCGGCCGGCTTGTCCGCCGACTTCAGTTCACCGCCCTGCGCCAGGACCCATGCCTCGAACTTGTCCTTCGGCAGCGCCTCGACCGCGATCGGCATGTAGCCGTGGCGAACGCCGCACAGTTCCGAGCACTGCCCGTAATAGACGCCCGGCTCCTTGATGAAGAGCACCTTCTCGTTCAGGCGGCCCGGAACCGCGTCCAGCTTGAACCAGAGCGAGGGAACCGCGAACGAGTGGATCACGTCCATGCCCATCGTCTGAATCCGGATCGGCACGCCGACCGGAACGACCATGCGATTGTCGACCGCGAGGTGCGACGGCTCGCCGTTGGCGATGGCCTTTTCCTCGGGCAGCATGTTCGATATCACCTCGAACCCGCCGTTGTCGGGATATTCGTAACCCCAGTACCACTGGTAGCCGTTGACCTTCACCGTCAGCGCATCCTTGGGCGCCGATTCGTACTGCTTGGCCAGCAGGTCGATCGAAGGCACCGCGATGCCGAGAAGGATGAGAACCGGAAGGCCGGTCCAGATCACTTCGATCAGCGTGTTGTGGCTGGTCTTCGAAGCGACCGGGTTCTTGCCGCGGCGATAGCGGACCATGACCCACAGCAGCAGAAGCAGGACGAACAGCGAGATCACGGTGATCAGCGGCATCAGCAGCGCGTCGTGCATCCACAGGCCGTAATCGCCGATCGGCGAAAACTGGTCCTGGAACCAGATGCCGCCCTCAACCGGCATGCCCTTGCCCGGGGTCGGTTTCATCGGGACGTAGCCGCCCGAAGCCGCGGCCGTCACGGCGGCAGCGGTCGCTTCGGCGACGGGCGCTTCGGCGGTGGCAACGGCAGCGAAGGCCGCCTGCGGCAGGACGGCGAGCGCGGTGGCTGCCCCTGCGATGATCTGAACAGTACGGCGGATACCCATCACCAGTCTGTCGCCTTCCCTTGCGTCTTCTCGAACCAGGTTGACCCCCGTTGCGCATGCCGCGCGACTGTCGAAAGTCGCCGCACTCGCCCCCTGAAGGTCCGCTTGCGAGGGGGCCTATACGCGCGCTTGCGGCCTCCCTCAAGCACCTCTAGGGGATATTTTTGCACTGCGGCGAGAAGTTCCGTCCATCGTACCTTTGGCGCGGCCCGTCGCTGCGCCGTTCCTGCCACCGCTTTTCCGGCCATGGGGGCCGGATCGCACAGACCACGATTGCCGACCATGACCGACGAAGATGTCCTTTCCGAATTCCGCGCCGCCGGGGCCTTGCTCGAAGGGCACTTCCTGCTCTCGTCGGGCCGCCACAGCGCGCATTACCTGCAATGCGCCCGTGTCCTGATGAACCCGGACCGGGCCGGGCGGCTCGCCGTCGCCCTCGCGGCAAGGCTGCCGCGCGATTTGCGCGGCAAGATCGACAAGGTCGTCTCCCCGGCGATGGGCGGGCTGATCATCGGCCATGAAATGGGCCGCGCGCTGCAGGTCGACGCCGTGTTCGTCGAACGCCCGACCGGTACGTTCGAACTGCGCCGAGGGTTTACCATAGAGCCGGGCGAGAAGATCCTGATGGTCGAGGACGTGGTCACCACCGGCCTGTCCAGCCGCGAGGCGATCAAGGCGGTGGAGGCCGAAGGCGGCAAGGTCGTCGCGCTTGCCTGCCTCGTCGACCGGACCGGCGGCGATCTCGATGTCGGCGTGCCGTTCCACCCGCTCGTCTCGCTCAATTTCCCGACTTACGCCGAAGACGAACTGCCGCCCGAGCTGGCCGCCACGCCTGCGGTCAAGCCCGGCAGCCGCAAGGCCTGAGGACCTGACGAGATGGCCGAGCGCCCCCTTTCCGACCGCCCCTCTCCCGCCAGGCTGCGCCTTGGCGTCAACATCGACCACGTCGCCACCATCCGCAACGCGCGTGGCGGCGACCATCCCGATCCCGTGCGCGCGGCCGAAATCGTCGCGGCAGTGGGCGGCGACGGCATCACCGCGCACTTGCGCGAAGATCGCCGCCACATCCGCGACAGCGACCTGGCGCGGATCCAGTCGGCGACCGGCCTGCCGCTGAACCTGGAGATGGCGGCGACGGACGAGATGCTCGCCATCGCCCTCGCCCACGCGCCGCACGCGGCCTGCATCGTGCCGGAAAAGCGCGAGGAACGCACGACCGAGGGCGGACTGGACGCCGCCGGGCAGCACAACCGCCTCGCGCCCATCGTCTCTCGGCTGACCGACGCGGGAATCCGCGTGTCCCTGTTCATCGAAGCGGAGGAGCGCCAGATCGAGGCCGCGCTGCGCCTGGGCGCGCCGGTGGTCGAATTCCACACCGGTGAGTATGCCCACGCCCATCTCGACGGCGATCGCGAGAGGACCGCCCGCGAACTCAAGCGCCTGACCGACATGGCCGCGCTGGCCGCCAAGAACGGCATCGAACCGCACGCCGGACACGGCCTGACCTACGAGAACGTCACCCCGGTCGCAGCCATCCCGCAGCTCGCCGAGCTGAACATCGGCCACTACCTGATCGGCGAAGCGGTCTTCGTCGGGCTAGAAAACGCCGTCCGCCGCATGCGCGAGCTGATGGATGAAGCGCGTTGATGAACTGGTTGGTCGAGACCGTTCGGGGCGCGCAGCGACTCCCGCAAGGCCGAACGGCCGCCGCGCCTTATTGGCGCGTAGCCAAGCGGGCCGGACGGCCCGCGCCCGGCGTTTGAGGGCTTGAAAACATGATCATCGGCATGGGTTCCGATCTCTGCAACATCGAGCGGATCCAGAATTCGCTGGACCGCTTCGGCGAGCGATTCGTCCTGCGCGTCTTTACCGAGATCGAGCGCGCCAAGGCCGAGCGCCGGCCCTTTACCCGCGCCGGGACCTACGCCAAGCGCTTTGCCGCGAAAGAGGCATTCTCCAAGGCGGTCGGCACCGGCTTTCGCCGCGGCGTCTTCATGAAGGACATCGGCGTCGTCAACGCGGCCAGCGGCGCTCCGACGCTGGCGCTGGCCGGCGGCGCGGCGATCCGGCTGGCCGAGCTGGTCCCGTCCGGCCATGCGCCCCACATCCACCTCACCCTCACCGACGATCATCCCTGGGCCCAGGCCTTCGTGGTGATCGAAGCGCGGCCCGTCATCGGCCGCCCCATGTCCGCCGAGTAGCTCCTCCGATGCCCCTCTTCCGTCAGCGGGAAACCGTTCCTCCCGCGCCCCGGTCGATCAGCGACGACGATGCGGGCCATTCTTGGCTCAGCGAGATCGTCGGTCTTCTGGTCATGCTGGCGGCCGTGCTCGGCTTCCACAGTTTCGTTGCCAAGCCGTTCTACATCCCCTCGATCTCGATGATGCCCAACTTGCTGGTCGGCGACCGGCTCATCGTCAGCAAGTATCCCTATGGCTGGTCGTGGGTCTCGGCCAGCTTCCATGTCCTGCCGCGCAGCGACTGGCGGGTGCTGGGCCGCACGCCCGAATACGGAGACATCGTCATTGTCGTGCCGCCCTATGCGCAGGAGGACTGGATCAAGCGGGTCGTCGCGCTTCCCGGCGACCGGATCGCGGTCGAGGGTGGACGGATTATCCTGAACGGCGCCTTCGTGCCGCAACAGGTGGAGCCCACGCTCGATCTGCCGGTCGACGCCAACGCGCCTTGCGAGGATTTCACCTTTCCCTATCTTCGCCGCCGCCTCCCTTCGGGCCGCGAGGTCTGCGAATTGCCGCTGCGCCGCGAGACGCTGCCCAACGGCGCCAGCTATGTCGTCATCGACCACCTCGAGAACCAGCCGCTCGACGACATGGCCGAGATCGTGGTGCCCGAGGATCACGTCTTCCTGATGGGCGACAACCGCGATCACAGCGCCGACAGCCGCGAGATGACGCCGGGCAAGGGTCTGAACGGTCCGGTACCGCTCTCCTCGATCGGCGGGCGCGCGGAATTCATCACGTTTTCTCTCGACGGAACTGAGGATTGGAACCCGTTGAGCTGGTGGGACGCCTTGCGCAAGGGACGCGCGTGGCGCAGTCTGCGACCCGAGATCCGCGAGCCGGGCACCACAGTAGCCATGCGTGCGCGAGCGGAGACAGGGGAGCCAAGCTGAATGGACGTCGACGATCCGCATCCGCATTCACACAGCCCGACCACCATCGCCGATCCCCAGCTCCGTTTCGAGGCCCGCCGCGCTCTCGTCTGGGTCGGCGTAATCGTTCTGGTCGGCACTGCGATCTACATGGCGCAGGCGCTGCTGGTCATCTTCGGCGGCATGGTCTTTGCCGCGATCATCGACGGAGGCGCGCGGCTGCTGGGCCGGGTGCTGCCGGTCGCTCGCGGCATCCGCATCGCCGTCGTCCTGCTGCTCGGCTTCGCCTTCGTCGGCTGGGTCGTCTACTTCGCCGGTTCGCAGATCACGACCCAGGCGGCCGAATTTCCCGCACTGATCCAGGCGCAGGCGGCCAAGGCGATCGCCTGGCTCAATTCGCACGGCTTTGCGCTGGGCAGCGACAGGATTGCGGACCTGGTCGAGAAGACGGCGGGCGGCGTCGGCCAGCTGACCCGCGCGGTCGGCGGGATCATCGGCGGTTTCACCACCGCCTTCCTGATCGCCATCATCGGCATCTACATCGCGCTCGAACCGCGGCTTTACGAACGCGGCGTGGCCTGGATGCTGCCCGACGGCGAGCGCGAGAGCTTCCTCGAACTGGCCGGCAGCATGGCCTTCGCGCTGCGCCGCCTGATGTTCGGGCGGCTGGTCGGCATGCTGTTCGAAGGCATCATCACCTGGGCGGCGCTGGCGCTCTACGGCGTGCCGATGGCGGCGCTGCTCGGCATCCTCACCGGCCTTCTCGCCTTCATCCCCAATGTCGGCGCGGTCGTCTCTGGGCTGCTGATGGTGCTCGTCGGCCTGTCGGGCGGGCCGGACATGGCGCTCTATTGCGTAGGCGTCTATCTCGTCGTGCAGACGTTCGACGGATACGTCGTCGTCCCGATGATCGCCAAGAAGACGGTGGATCTCGCCCCCGCACTGGTGCTGGGCATGCAGCTGATCTTCGGCATCCTGTTCGGGATCATCGGCCTCGCACTCGCCGATCCGCTGGTGGCGATGATCAAGGTGATGCTCGAACATCGCAGCAAACAGGCCGCGCGCGATGCCGAAAAAGAGAGCAACGGGGACTCGGATGGACAGGTGCGGGAGACGACATACTGATGGCGCGCAAATTCCTCTACGTCGTCGCGTTCTGCATCGTTCTGGTCATCGCCGGCGGCATCGTGCTGACATACTGGTCGCGCGAACTGACCGAACTGGCGCTGACACCGCAGGGAGACTTCGTCGAACAGGACCCGCTGGCCGGCAACGCCTACGAAGATCCGGCGATGTGGCTCAGCCGCCCCGGCATGGGCAATGCCGATCCGGCGCAGTGGCGTCCGCCCTCGCTGACAGCAGATGCCGTTCCGTCACGTGCGGCGGTCTTCTTCGTTCATCCGACGTCGTATATCTCGCGCAGCAGCTGGAACGCGCCGATCGATGATGCTGAGGCGCGATCGGGCGCGGAAACCTTCGTTCGGGGGCTCGCCAGCCCGTTCAACCGGTCGGTCGACATCTGGGCCCCGCGCTACCGCCAGGCGGCGGTCGGCGCCTTCTTCGCGCCCGGCGCCAATCGCGACCGTGCGGTCGCCCTCGCCTACCGCGACGTGGCGCAGGCCTTCGACTTCTTCGCCGCCAGCATCGGCAAGGACCAGCCGATCGTGCTCGTCGGCCACAGCCAGGGCGCGCTCCTGCTGAAACGGCTGCTGGCAGAGCGGATCAAGGGCACGCCTATGGCGAACCGCGTCATCGCCGCCTACATCGCCGGCTGGCCGGTCTCGATGGAGCGCGAACTGACCATGATGGGCCTGCCCGCCTGCGCCACGGCAAACCAGCCGGGGTGCGTGCTGAGCTGGCAGAGCTACGCCGAGCCGGCCGATGCCTCCGCATTGTTCGACGCCTATGATGCCGGGGTCACGCTCGATGGCAAACCGATCGCAAAGACCGATGTCCTGTGCACCAACCCGATCACCGGAACGATCGACGCGCAGGCCCCAGCGAGCGCCAATACCGGAACGCTGGTGCCCGATACCGACATGACCAGCGGGCGTCTGGTCGTCGGCGCGGTCCCCGCACGATGCTCGCCCGATCACCTGCTGCTGATCGGCGATCCGCCGGCAATGGGCAACGCGGTGCTGCCGGGCAACAACTACCACGTTTACGACATCCCGCTGTTCTGGATGAACCTGCGGCAGGATTTCGCCCGCCGGGAGGCCGCGTGGCTGACGATGCGGGGCATTTCCGCCCCGGCGGCGAACACGCCGCCGGCCGCAACGGGCGTTTTGCCCCAGGCGGCCCCATCGCCGCAGCCGACGCCTGCCCCCGCCCCGCCCGCGACGACGTGATCACCGAAAACGCCCGGGAATTCGGTGCCGCCCTGGCCGATGGCGGCGTGCTGATCGGTCTCGACCCCGGCACGAAGACCGTCGGCGTGGCGACCTGCGACGCGGGCTGGCGCTTCGCGACCGCGGGCAAGACCTTGCCGCGCGGCAAGTTCGGCCCGCTGCGCGCTTCCCTCGAAACGATCCTCGCGCAGCGGTCGGCCAAGGGCTTCGTGCTCGGCCTGCCGCGCAACATGGACGGCAGCGAAGGCCCGCGCGCGCAGGCGACCCGGGCGCTGGCCCGTAACCTCGAACAAGCCTTCGCCCTGCCGGTCCTGCTATGGGACGAACGGCTTTCGACCGTCGGTGCCGAGCGGGCGATGATCGATCAGGACATGAGCCGCGCCCGCCGCGCCGAGCGCATCGACAGTCATGCCGCCGCGGTCATCCTGCAATGCGCGATCGACGCGCTGGCGCAGGATGGGCTCGACTGAGGCTTGCGGACAAAGAAAAGCCCCCCGTTCGCCAACGAACGAGGGGCCTTACTTGAAATCGTTTCGAAGATCAGGCTTCGGCGGATGCCTTTTCCACGTCCTGCTTGGCGATCATCCTGGTCGCCAGGACCGAGGCACCGAACGAAACCACAACGCCGACTGCTGCAACTGCTACTACCATGTCACGTCTCCTTGTAAGTTCGACTTGATGACAGGGTATGTCAGAGGTCTTAATTTTTGCTTTCACGGCCACTTTCGTTGATAGACCGCTCTGTTTTCAAGGATATTTAAGCAACACGGTCAGGCCGTCGCCACCGCTTTCACCGATGGGGCGACGCACCGCATCGGCCCGCGCCCGCACGAGAATCGATTCGGGCACGGCACAATCGTGCATGATCGTATCGGCGCTGCCGAGAAGGCGCGCTTCGCGCAGGGTCAGGTCGTCTGGATCGTTCGAGCGCAGGACGATCTCGTGGACACCGGTGGGCGCGCCCGCCTCCTTTCCGCCGAGCCACGCCGCCACGCTGGCCCCGTCCTGCCCTGCCATGAGATCGAGCGCGCCGCCCTCGTCCAGCGCCGCGTCCAGCGCGCGGCGTCGTTCGGCAGAGGACGGCCAGCGCGACTTCATCGCGTCGCGCGCCGCCGCCAGCGCATCGGCCAGCCCGCCCAGCCCCTGCGGCAGGAGCCGCTCGATGCGAAGGCGCAGGATCTTGGCCAGCCCCGCCGAAGCGCCGCCGGTCCCCACCGCGACCAGCACCGGATTGCGATCGACGATCGACGGCACGGTGAAATCGCATAGCGCGGGCCGGTCGGTGACGTTGACGAGCAAGCCCTTGCAGCGCAGCCGGATCGCCGCCGCTTCGGCATCCCTCGCGTCGTCCATCGCGACAAAGCCCAGAACCGCGTGATGCGCCTCCGGCTCGCCGACGCACTCCCCGCCCGCCCGCTCGACCAGCCGCCGCTTCGCCTCCGCCGCCTCTCCTTCGCCCAGGACGACCACCTTGCGGCCCCGAATGCGGAAGAAGAGCGGCAGCGACTGCATGATTACAGCCAGTCCGGAACCTGCTCCGCAGCCAGGATGGTCGCGGGGTCGATCCGGCTGGCGACCACGGCATAGCGGTCGCAGCAAACCAGCACTTCGGGCACCAAGGGCCGCGAATTGTAGGTGTTCGCCATCGTCGCGCCATAGGCCCCGGCGGTGCGAAACGCGACGAGATCGCCGGTCGCCACCGCATCCATCTCGCGGTTCTTCGCGAAAGTATCGGACGATTCGCAGATCGGGCCGACGACATTGGCCGTGGTCTTCCCGCCGGTCGGCAGGACGGCGACGACATCGTGCCAGGCATCGTACATCGCCGGCCGCGCAAGGTCGTTCATGGCGGCATCGACGACGACGAAGGGATGGTTCGCGCCCCGTTTCACCCGCACGACGCGGCTGACCAGCACGCCCGAATTGCCGGTGATGACCCGGCCAGGCTCGAACATCACGGTCACGTCCCAGTCCGCGGTGACTTCGGCGACCATGGCGCCGTAGTCCGCCGGCGTCGGCAACTCCTCGCCCGCGCGATAGGGCACGCCGAGGCCGCCGCCGAGGTCCATATGGGTGATCGCATGCCCCGCCGCGCGCAAGTCGCGCATCAGGCCGCCCATCTTGGCAAAAGCGGCGCGGCTGGGCGCAAGGTCGCTGATCTGGCTGCCGATATGCACCGCCAGTCCGCGCAGGTTCATCCCCGGCAGTGCGGCCAGCCGGGTGAAGATCGCCGGCGCTTCGTGAAAGGGCACGCCGAACTTGTTGTCGGCCTTGCCGGTGCTGATCTTGTCGTGGGTTCCGGCATCGACGTCGGGATTGACCCGCAGCGCCGCCGTCGCGACCAGGCCCCTGGCGTGCGCGATGCGAGCGAGCTCGACGCCCTCTTCCTCGCTCTCCAGGTTGAACTGGCCGATCCCGGCCTCGACCGCTTCGGCCAGTTCGTCGTCGGTCTTGCCGACGCCCGAAAAGACGATGTCCGCCGCCGGCATCCCTGCTGCAAGCGCGCGGCGCGCTTCACCGATGGAGACGACATCGGCGCCGAACCCCTCGTCGCGCAACACGCGCAGCACGGCGAGATTGGGGTTCGATTTCACGGCAAAGGCGAAATGCGTCCGGTCCACCGCCGACAGCGCCTCGCGAAAGACGCGGGCATGGCGGCGCAGGGTCGCCTCGGAATAGACGTAGACCGGGGTGCCGACCGCCTCGGCAATGGCGGGCAGCGGCACGTCTTCGGCATGGAGCACGCCGTCGCGATACTGGAAATGGTCCATCCAGGAAACCTTTGGGGCTCAGCCTTCGGGAGGCAGGTCGAAGGGGTCGGCCTCGCGCTCTTCGGAACGGGTGCGCAGTTCGACGTTGCGTTGCGGCGCGGCCTGGGTCGATCGTTCGAGGAGGTCCTCGGCCTCGGGCTGCTCGTTCTCGCCATAAGGTGTCGGCGGCAGCGATGCACCCGGCGTCGGCTCGAGGTCGGTGCGCTGCGCGCAGGCAGCCAGCGACAGGGCGATGGCCGCCGCCGCGAATGTCGATGCCAGCTTCATGCGCCCTGCTCTCCCGTCTCGCCAAGGCCCAGCGCGGCCCGCGCCTCGGCCACTCGCTTGGCCACTTCGGCCGGGGAGGTGCCGCCATGGCTGCACCGCGCCGCGACCGATGCCTCGACCGATAGCGCGGGATAGACGCGTTCGTCGATTCGCGCATCGATCGCCTGCAGTTCCTGCAACGACAGCTGGTCGAGTGCCACGCCCTTGCTTTCGGCAAGCTTGACCACGGCGCCGGTGATGTGGTGCGCCTCTCGGAACGGGATGTCGGCCTGCCGGACCAACCAGTCGGCGAGGTCGGTCGCCGTCGCGTAGCCGAGTTCCGCCGCCTGGCGCATCCGGTCGGTGCGGAAGGTCGCCTCGGCCACCATGCCGGTCATCGCCGCGATCGACAGCGCGAGCAGGCCCGCCGCCTCGAACACCGGCGGCTTGTCGTCCTGCATGTCCTTCGAATAGGCGAGCGGCAGGCCCTTCATCGTCACCATCAGCGCGGTCAGGCAGCCGACGATGCGCCCGGCATGGCCGCGCACCAGCTCGGCGGCGTCGGGATTCTTCTTCTGCGGCATGATCGAACTGCCGGTCGACAGCGCGTCGGGCATGCGGACGAAGCCGAACGGCTGGCTGGCCCAGATGATCATCTCTTCCGCCAGCCGCGACAGGTGCAGCGCGCACTGTGCCGCGGCCTGCAGGAAGTCGAGCGCGAAGTCGCGGTCCGATACGGCGTCGAGGCTGTTGCGGGTCGGCCCGGCAAAGCCGAGCGCGCGGGCCGTCGCCTCCCGGTCGAGCGGGAACCCGGTTCCGGCCAGCGCCGCGCTGCCCAGCGGGCACTGCGCGGCACGGGCATGCGCGTCGACGAAGCGCGAGCGGTCACGCGCGAACATCTCATGATAGGCCATGAGGTGATGGCCCAGCGTCACCGGCTGCGCGGTCTGCAGATGGGTGAAGCCGGGCATGATGCTGCCGGCATGTTCGCCGGCGCGCGTCACCAGCGCGACCTGCAGCGCGCCGAGCGCCGCATCGGCCTGCGCCAATGCCTCGCGTACCCAGAGCTTGAAGTCGGTCGCCACCTGGTCGTTGCGGCTGCGCGCGGTGTGAAGCCGCCCCGCGACCGGGCCGATCAGCTGGGTCAGCCGGTCCTCGGTCACCATGTGGATGTCCTCGAGATCCCAGTTCTCGGGCACGCCGTCGGCTTCGTATTCGGCAGCAACCCGGTCGAGCCCCGCCGCGATCGCCTCGGCGTCGGCCTGCGCCACGATGCCCTGCGCGCCCAGCATCGCGACGTGCGCCTTGCTCGCGGCGATATCCTGTCGCCACATCGCCTTGTCGAAGGGGATCGAGGCGTTTATCTCGCGCATGATCGCGGACGGCCCCTCGGCAAAACGTCCGCCCCACATCTGGTTGGCCTGCTGGCCGATCGCACCAGCGCCGGAGCCGTTCTTGCCCGTCATCGAAAACCGTCCGTCCTTGCCGTTCCTGGCCGGAATCGCGCTCGTCTGCGCCATCCCCGCTCTCGCCGCGTGCGATAGGCAAAGCGAAGGCGCGGGGCAACCGGAAGCGTCACCGCCTGCCGGGGAGGTTGCCGACGGCGCGCAGCAGGCGGGCAAGATCGACACGTCCCACAACGGGGAAGCGGCGCCCGACATCGCGATCTCGCTGCCCGACGGCACGTCGAAATCGCTCGCCGCGTTCAAGGGCAAGCCGACACTGGTCAACCTCTGGGCGACCTGGTGCGGCCCCTGCGTTCTCGAGATGCCGATGCTCGACGAACTTGCCGGTAAACATCCGGAGATACAGGTTCTGACCGTATCGCAGGACATGGAAGGCGCGGCCAAGGTCGAACCTTGGTTCGCGGAAAAGGATTTCGCGCATCTCCGGCCCTGGCTAGATCCGAAGAACGACCTGACCTTCAGCTACAACACGGGGGTCCTGCCGACGACGATCTACTACGACGCGGCGGGCAAGGAAGTCTGGCGCGTGGTCGGCGAATACGACTGGAGCGGCGCGGAGGCCGAGGTGTTGCTGGCGCAGGCGAAGGCCCGCTGATCGGAAAGGTCAGTCGTGCTGCGGCAGCGGGATCAGGCCCGCCCGCCCTGCCCTCCTGCGCGACGGTCGTGCCCCGAAAGGATCGCGGGCGACGCGGTTCGCGACAGCACTTCGCGCAAGGAGAACAGCGACTGCATGCGGGTTACCCCCGGCAGCTTCGACAATTCGTCGCGGTGGATCCGCTCGAAATCGTCGAGGTCGCGGGCGCGGAGCGAGAGGAGATAGTCCTCCGAACCCGACAGCAGGTGGCATGACAGGATCGACGGACTGGCGCAGACGGCCTGTTCGAACGCCTCGAGCATCGATGTCGCCTGCTTCTCGAGCTGGATCAGCACCATGACCAGGGCGCCGAAGCCGAACTTCCCGAAATCGAGCCGCGGGCTGTAGCCCTTGATGTAGCCCTGGCTTTCCAGCAATCGCTGCCGCCGCCCCGCCGCCGGACCCGACAGGTTCGCCGCCTCCCCCAGTTCCGCCTGTGTCGCGTTCCCATGCTCCACGAGATGCGCGAGAATCGCCCGGTCGAAACTGTCTATCGCCATTTTGAAATACCTTATGGGAATTTGTTTTCCATTTGTCCCTTCATACCACTGAAACGTCTTCAGATCGATCAGATTTTCCGGCCGGCAACCGCTATGTGAAAGCCTTAAGACAACAGGAGGATTTCACGATGCTGGTCGGCGTTCCGAAGGAGATCAAGAAGCAGGAGGCCCGTGTCGGCCTGACCCCCGCCGCGGCCCGCGAATATATCGCGCGCGGCCATTCGGTGCTGGTCGAGACGGGCGCCGGTGCCGGCATCGGGGCGAACGACGAAGCGTACATCGCGGTCGGCGCCCAGATTGCCGCCACCGCAGCCGACGTCTTCGCCAGGGCCGAGATGATCGTGAAGGTCAAGGAACCGCAGCCGCAGGAGTGGGTGCAGCTTCGCGAAGGTCAGATCCTTTTCACCTACCTCCACCTCGCGCCCGATCCCGACCAGGCCCGCGGCCTGCTCGACAGCGGCGTCACTTCGGTCGCCTACGAAACCGTGACCGAAGGCAACAGCCTGCCGCTGCTCGCCCCGATGAGCGAGGTGGCCGGGCGCCTGTCGATCGAGGCGGCGGCCATCGCCAGCCGCAACTTCAACGGCGGCAACGGCCTGCTGATGGGCGGCGTGCCCGGCGTGGCCCCGGCCCGCGTCCTGATCCTTGGCGGCGGCGTCGTCGGCACGCAGGCGGCGCGCATCGCCGTCGGGCTCGGCGCTGACGTGGCGATCCTCGATCGCTCGCTGCCTCGCCTGCGCCAGCTCGACGACCTCTTCGCCGGACGCGCGCGCACCCTGTTCTCGACCATCGATTCGCTCGAATCCGAGCTTTCCCAGGCCGACGTGGTCATCGGCAGCGTGCTCATCCCCGGCGCCAGCGCGCCCAAGCTGGTCACCCGCGACATGCTCGGCCTGATGCGCCCGCGTTCGGTGATCGTCGATGTTGCCATTGACCAAGGCGGCTGCTTCGAAACAAGCCACGCCACCACGCACGAACAGCCGACCTACGAAGTCGACGGCGTGATTCACTATTGCGTCGCCAACATGCCGGGCTGCGTCCCCACCACGTCGAGCCACGCGCTCAACAACGCGACCCTGCCCTACGGCCTCGCCCTTGCCGACGGCGGGCTGTCGGCGATCCTGCAGAACCCGGGCCTGCGCGCCGGCCTTTCGACCCACAAGGGCAAGCTGACCAGCGAGCCGGTGGCCGAGGCGCTCGGTCTCAGCTTCTCCGCCCCTGCGGACGTTCTGGCAGCCTGATTCCGCAAGGATAGAAGCCGAACCAAGGAGCCCGCCGTTCCGCATTGGGGGAGCGGCGGGCTCGTCGCGTTGACCGCTGACGCGCCGCACACGGCTGCCGCAGGATCGATCGTTCGCAAACGACTCGCCTTTTCAATGGCCTGCGCGTCCTCAACGAGCTAGGCTTGCGGTCCCATGCGAAAAGCTGCCACCCGCATCGTCGCCGCCTTCCTGCCCCTCGCGATCAGCGCGAACGCCCTTGCGCAACCCGCCGATCCGGCCACGCGAACGAGCGGGCGCCCGCAGTCGACCGCGGCGGAAGGATGGAGCGTCACCGTCGGCGTTGCCCCGATGGCAGGCCCCGCGTGGGAGGGATCGGACGACATGATCCTCTCGATCTTTCCCGATGTCCGCATCGCTTACGGGGACACGATCTTCGCCTCGATACCCGATGGCGTCGGCTGGAACGCGATCAACGACAATGGCTGGAAAGCGGGTCCGATTGCCAAGCTGCGGTTTGGGCGGGACGAGGACGGTGGCGGATCGCCGTTCGCCGTTGCCGGGAGCAGCGATGCGCTGGCGGGGATGGGCGACGTCGATCCGGCGGAGGAAGTGGGCGGCTTCGTCGAAAAACGCTTCGGTGCGGCGCGGCAGTGGAGCGGGCGGATCGAGACGGTGCGCGGCTCCGGCGGCCACGAAGGCATCGTGGCCGACCTGTCGCTCGCCTAAAGGATGCGAAGCGGCCGCACGATGATCAGCGTCGGACCACGCGCTACCTTCGCGACATCGGATTTCACCCGCGTCTATTTCGGGATTAGCGGCGATCAGGCGGTTGCGACAGGCCTCGCCCCCTACGAGCCGAAGGGAGGGCTGGTCTCCTATGGCCTTGGCGGAACCGTGGTCCGCCCGCTCGATCGGCGAAGCGCGTTGACCCTGTTCACCAGTTTCCGGCGGCTCGGCGACGTCGCCGCGGATTCGCCGCTGGTTCGCGAGCGCGGGCGGCGCGGGCAGTTTACCCTCGGCGTCGCCTACGGCATCCGCTTCGGTCTTTAACCCGCCATCAGCCGCGATGCTGCCTCCACCCGCACGGGGACCGATTTCGACGCCGGGGTCTTCGACAGTTCGTCGTGGTGGGTGATCGGGACCAGGACGTTGCATTCGGGATAGTAGCCGGCAATCGTCCCGCGGGGCAGCCTGTAAGCCACCAGTTTCAGCCCGCTCAGTTCGCGCTCGACATCGTCGCCGTCGTAGTCGGTGACCAGGCGCACGGTGTCGCCATCGGCGAGTCCCGCTTCGGCGATATCGTCCGGGTTCATCAGCACCACGTCGCGCGTGCCCTCGATGCCGCGGAAGCGGTCGGAATAGCCGTAGACGGTGGTGTTGAACTGGTCGTTCGACCGCATCGTCAGCAGGCGATAGCGCCCCGGCTTGTCCGCGAAGCCTAGCGAGGTGAGTTGCGGCGGGGTGGTGATGACCGCCTTGCCGCTGTCGGTCTTCCAGATGCGCCGGGCGGCGGCATTGCCGCGCCAGAAGCCGCCCTCCTCGAACATGCGCTTGTTGAAGTCGTGGAAATCGTCCGGGTAGGTCGCCTCGATCAGGTCGCGGACCAGCCAATAGTCGTCCGTCCACTCGTCCCACTTCAGTTTCGGATGGGGGTCGAGCGTGGCCTTCGCGATCCCGGTCACGATGGCCAGCTCGCTTTTCAGGTGTTCGGAGGCCGGCGGGCGATGCCCGAGGGACCCGTTGATCATCGAGAAGCTGTCTTCGCTCGTCACGGCCTGGTTGCCGGTGGCCTGCCGGTCGATCTCGGACCGGCCGAGACAGGGCAGGATATAGGCGGCCCCACCGGGGTGGAGATGGCTGCGGTTGAGCTTGGTCGAGACCATGACCACCAGGTCCTGCCCGGCCCAGCCCTTTTCCATCCGCTTCTGGTCGGGCACCGCGCGCACGAGATTGCCGCCGAGCGAGATGAAGCCGCGCACCCTGCCCTCGATCAGGCCCTGCACCGCATCGACGACGTGCATGCCATCCTTGGTCGGCGGGTCGAAATCGAACAGCTCCTTCAACTTGTCGAGCGGGACGAGATGCGCCTTCTCGGCGATGCCGACGGTGCGCTGGCCCTGCACGTTCGAATGGCCGCGCACAGGGCAGCAGCCGGTGCCGGGGCGACCGATATTGCCTTTGAGCAGCAGCAGGTTGACCATCATCGCGATGTTGAGCGCGCCGTGCGTGTGCTGGGTAAAGCCCATGCCGTATACGCCGATGGTCCTTTCCGCTTCGATGTAGACCTGCGCCGCTTGGCGCAGCGCCCCCTCGGTCAGGCCGCTGGCGTCTTCGATGTCCGTCCACCCGGTGTCCCGGCAGCAGGCGATGAAGGCATCGAAACCGGTCGTATGCTGCGCGATGAAGGCGTGGTCGATGACCTCGCGCCCGCCCGCGTTCCGAGCCGCGTCGTCCGCTTCCACCAACACCTTGCAAAGGCCGAGAATGGCCGCGACATCGCCCCCCGCCTTGATCTGGTGATACTGGTCGGAAATGACCGTTTCCTTGCCGGTCAGCATGGCCATGGGGTTCTGAGGATCGACGAAGGACACAAGGCCCTGTTCGATCACCGGATTGAAAGTGACGATCCTGCCGCCACGGTCCTTCAGCGCCTTCAGATCGTGCAGGAACCGGGGGCTGTTGGTGCCGGGGTTCTGGCCGAAATGGAAGAAGCAGTCGGCCTGGGCCAGGTCGTCGAAAGTGACGGTGCCGACGGGCGAGCCGATCACCTTCGTCAGCCCGACCGAAGTCGTCTCGTGGCACATGTTGGAGCTTTGCGGCAGGTTGTTGTTGCCGTAGGCCCGCGCCAGCAGGGCATAGAGATACGATGCCTCCAGCCCGGCATGGCCCGATGCGTAGAACACGACCTCCGCGCGCGGCAAGTCGCGCAGGGTCGTGCCGATCGCGGCGAAGGCATCGCCCCAATCTATCGGGACGTAGCGATCGGAGGCGGGGTCGTATTTCATCGGGTGCGTCAGGCGGCCCGCCTTTTCGAGCTGGTGATCCGACCATGCGCGCAGTTCGGTCACCGTGTGTCCCTCGGCGGCGAAGAACGCGGGCGTGCAACGGTCGTGCGTCAACTCCCACAAGGTCGCCTTGGCGCCGTTCTCGCAGAATTCGAAGGCGGAATAGTTCGCCGGCTTCGGCCAGGCGCAGGACATGCACATCACGCCTTTCGGCTTGTTGAGCCGTCGCAGGCTGTCGAGCGCGCCGGGCGAGGCCCAGGTCTCGTCGTAGATGCTGGCGATGCCCCGCATCGACCCCCAGCCGCCGGCGGGGCCGGGCGAGTGGGGAAGGTCCTTGGAAGGGGGTGCGGTATCGTCTGCCATCACGGCCTCCGTTGGCGTCCTCGGGCCGGGGCGACCCATGAGGCCACGGCTAGCGTCGGGTGATGGAACGCGCAGGGCATGCAAATTATCCGCTTGCCCGGCCGCTTGGCGAAAAACCCGGGGCAGGCGTGGGCTGCGTGGCGGCCATGTCCCGGCGCGCAGCCCGCGCGCCGTCAGGGCTTGCGCGCGAACCAGATCAGGTGATCGGCCCCTGCACCGTTCGCGCCTTCACGCACGATCACCTCTTCCACCGCGAAGCCGACGCTTGCCAGCCTGTTCGCGAAAGCGACATCCGGATAGGCGGACCAGACCGCGAGAATGCCGCCGCTGCACAGGGCCACCATCGTGCTCAGAAGACCGTCGCGGCTGTAGAGTCCGTCGTTCGCCAGCCGGGTCAGGCCGTCAGGACCGTTGTCGACGTCGAGGAGGATCGCGTCGTAAGCCTCGTGCGCGGCCTCGATCAACACGGCGACATCGTCGTCCACCAGCATGACGCGCCGGTCGTCGAGACAGCCGGCGGTAAGCGCATGCATCGGCCCTCTCGCCCACTTGATGATCTCGGGCACGATCTCGGCCACCGCGATGCTGCCGGCACTGTCCAGGCATGCCAGTGCCGCCCGAAGGGTGTAGCCCATGCCATAGCCGCCGATCAGCCATTGCTGCGCGCTTCTTGAACCAAGGCGCGCATGAGTCATCGTCGCCAGCGCCTCTTCGGAGGCGCTGGCCCTCGTGCTCATCAGCTCGTTGCGGGCGAGCAGGATGGTGAATTCGTCGCCGCGCTGCATCAGGCGCATTTCCACGCCGTCGGGCACATGCGCCGTTCCGATCCACTCGTGCCCGAACATCGGGTCGGAGGTGGCGATGTCCAGGACTACTTCTTTCGAGCCTTGCGCGCCGCGTACTTCGCGTCGCGGGCGGCCTTGCGCTCTTCTTCGCTCAATTGCGCCTTCGCCTCGGCCTTGGCTTCGGCGGCGGCCCGTTCCTGTTTCTTGGCAAGCCGCGCCTCACGCTCGGCCTCGCGCTTGGCAAGCGCGGCCTTGCGCTTCTCCTCGAGCGCGGCTTCGCGCTCCTTCGCCCGGGCCGCGCGTTCGGCCAGCTCGGCCTGATCGAGGGCCGGCTTGGCCTGCAGCTTGGCGACAGCCTTGGCGCGGGCGTTCCTCGACGCGGCGGCCCTGTCGGCAAAGCCCGGTTCCTGATATTTTGCCATGACGTGCTCTTGAAAACCTCTGTTCAGAAAACTGCCGCGAAGGGCCGTCAAGGCCCGCGGCTGGTTGTCGCCCGGCGCCGGAAGGGTGCAGCCGACGGGCGGTCGGCGCGGCCTAGACCAATCGGCGGCCCTTGTCGCCGCATTTATGGGACTGTCGATCATATGGTCCGCGGCGGGATAATGCTGCCCGGCGCATTGGTATCGGCACGGATAACGGCTAAGGCCAAGGCCACGCAACTGGCGAGATCCGGCAGACCTCATGGCGCGCAAGCATCCCAAGCACGGCCCCTACCCCGAAGACAGCGACGAGGAGCAGGAAGCCCCGCCAGTCCCCTGCTGGCTGTGCGGAAGGCCGACCGGCTCGACGATCGTGTGGCACCACCCCGTACCCAAGAGCCGGGGCGGCCGCGATGTCGTGCCGATGCATCCGATCTGCCAGAAGACGCTGATCGCCAACTTCACCAATTCGGAGCTGCAACGCCACGGCATGGACGTGGAAGGTCTTCTGGCCAATCCGGCGGTGCGCAAGTTCGTCGACTGGGTCGCCAACAAGCCGCCCGACTTCAACGCGACGACAGCCAGGAAATCGCGCTGACCAGACCAGCACGGGCCGGAGCGTGCTTCCACCCCGGCCCGCATGGTCATCCGGGCGCGCTCAGTGCGCCGGATCGAGCGCGGGGTAGTCGGTATAGCCTTCGCTACCGCCGCCGTAGAACGTGTCCTGGTCGGGCGTGTTGAGCTGCGCCCCGATGCGATAGCGTTCGGGCAGGTCGGGATTGGCGATGAAGGGCCGGCCGAATGCCACGGCATCGACTTCGCCTGCCGCGATCGCCTGGCGCGCCGTGGCCGCGTCGTAGGAGCCGTTGCCGATGTAGACCCCGTCGAACAAGCCCCGCAACCGGCGCAGCAGGGCCTTGTCGTCCTCCTCCGTGTCCTGGCCAAAGAACTGTTCGATGACGTGGAGATAGGCGAGGCCGCGACCGTTGAGCAGGCGATAGGCCGCGCCGAAGGTCGCTTCGGGATCGCTGTCGCTCATGTCGTTGGCCTGGCCCAGCGGCGAGAGGCGGACGCCCACCCGATCCGCGGGGAATACGTCGCAAACCCTGTCCAGCACTTCGCGCAGGAGCCGTGTGCGGTTCTCGATGCTGCCGCCGTATTCGTCCTCGCGATGGTTGACCCCGTCTTGCAGAAACTGGTCGAGGAGGTAGCCATTGGCCGAATGGACCTCGATTCCGTCGAACCCTGCGGCCCTGGCGCATTTCGCGGCGGTCGCGTAATCGTCGAGCGTCTTCGCGATCCCGTCGAGGTCGAGGGCGACGGGTTCCGACACGTCCTCGAACCCGTTCGCGGTGAAAGTCTGGGCTTTGGCGCGGATGGGGCTCGATGAAACCGGCTGTCGACCATCGGGCAGCAGCGATACGTGGCTGATCCGGCCCACATGCCAGAGCTGGCAGACGATGCGTCCGCCGCCGGCATGCACCGCCTCGACGATCGGCTTCCAGCCCTCGACGTGACTGTCGGTGTAGATACCGGGCGTGTCCTTGTAACCCTTGCCCATGGCCGAGATCTGGGTCGCTTCGGACACGATCAGCCCCGCCGATGCACGCTGGCGGTAATAGGTGGCCGCCATTTCGCGGGGCGTGCCGTCGGGATGCGAGCGGTTGCGGGTCAGCGGGGCCATCAGCACCCGGTTCGGCAAGTGCAGCGCGCCCGCGGCAAGGGGGCGGAAGAGAACGTCCTGTTCGGTCATGATGTTTCCTGTTCGGGGGGAGTTGGCGCGACCCGGGAGAGCGAGATCAGCCGATCTTGATCGACTTCACGTTGACGAATTCCTTGATCCCTTCGGGGCGGCGCGATCCTCGAGACTGCGCAGCCGCCAGTCGAGGAAAGCTTCGTGGCTGGCAGCGACGACGTCCGCGGCCTTCTCGTCCGACATGTATTCGCGTGTCGCGATGACCTCTTCGGTCAGCGGGTCGATGGTAACGATCTGGTGAGCGGACATTTGGGCAATCTCCATGGATGCATCGACGAGCGGTTCGTTCGCCTCGATCCATCGGGCGCTGCTCGCCCGGCTCCTCCGGCAATACCGGTGAAGGAAGATCGCAGGACGATCCGGATGGAAAGGAAGCGGTGCCGATCGCCCGCGATATTTGCCCCATCAATCCCGGAGCCGTGCGAGGGGTTCCGAGAAACTCCTTGCGACCCGTCGCCGCGCGGCACCCGCCCGCCTCATGTCGCAGCCTGAACGAAAGACCGGCCCCGATCAGGTGCGCCGGACTGCGGCCTGGGGGCGTGACGCGAATGCAGCAGGAGGAGAGACGCCCCCGCGGCCATGCGCCTGTCGCCTGCGGTGTCAGTCGCCCGGAATCGCGTCGGTCTCCACCGGGCTTTCCGCGATCAGGTCGCGGATCGAACGCCCGCGGATGAGCGCGTCGATGGTCTGATTGAAATGCCCGATGCGGCGTTCGTCGCTGCTCAGGATCGGCGCGGTGAAGCTTTGAGACCGCAGCCCCTTCTGGACGTGTTCGACGAGGTCCACGTCCTGCCCCAGAACCTCGTTCACGACCGGATGCTGGCGCGCGCCCCACTTGAGCACGTCCTCGATCGATTCCTCGCCGCCCCGCACGACCCGATGCTCGTAGGGCGGAACGGTTTCCCCTTCGGCCAGCGGCGCGCACATGATGAAGTCGAAGTACATCCGTTCCGGATCGCCATCGGGATGCGGGCGATAGCGCATCGCGACGTAGAATTCGGGGAAGAGATTGAGGTGGGTCGTCGGGAACAGCATGTAGTGGTAGGCGTCGCTGAGCTGGCTGTTGCTGAGGGTATCGTACGGGAACACGCCCTCGCCCTGCTTCGCCCGTTTCGCGTCCTGCACCGCGCGGCGCACGTCGTCGGCCCGCCCCGCGAATTCGGCAGGATCGATGCCGTTCACCGTCAGCAGCATCTCCAGCGCGGGATTGAGCTTGTCGTGTTCCGGATAGGACGGGCTGGGCCGGCCATACTCATTGACCATGTAGCTGTGGATGCCGACGAGAGTGATCGGCGCATCCTCGTTGCCCCAGGCGAGGATCTCGGAATGCAGCGTCTGGAAATGGTAGCTTTCGTTGAACGCGTCCAGCGTCGTTTTCCAGTTGCAGGCGAACTCGAACGTCTTGTAATCGACGATCTGCGCCCGCTCCATGCGATAGGCGTCGAGCTTGTCGGCCATGGGCCCGAGGTATTCGCGCAGGCCCGGCGCCGCATCGTCCAAGGTGAACCACAGCCACCCGGCAAAGCTTTCGACCCGAAAGGTGCGCAGCGAGGTGCAGGCCGGATCGTCGATCACCGCCGGATCGAACCGTTCCCGATAAGGCACATGTTCCAGCCCGCCGTCGAGCCCGAAGGCCCAGCCATGGAAAGCGCACGTGAAGCGCGGTGCATAGGCCGGGCCGTCCGCGCCCAGCATCAGCCGGTTGCCGCGGTGACGGCAAACATTGAAATAGCCGCGTACGCTGCCGTCGGCGAGGCGGACGAACAGCAGGCTCTCGCGGCCCAGCGTATGGATCATGACATCGTCTTCCTCGGCGATCTCCTCCTCGCGCGGGCCCATGTGCCAGACCCGGGTCCAGACATGCTCCCATTCCTGTTCGGCGCGTTCCCTGCTCCAGTACCAAGAAGGGTCGACCTGAAATTCGCCTGTCACGCTTGTTGCTCCCGCCAGCGGAGTCATGATCGGCCCAGCCGACCTCACGGCCCCGGCCGATGGCGGAAAAAGCCTGGCGAATCTTGCCCGGCGCCTCATCGGGTGGCCGGTCGCAAATAAGGACTCGCCCCGCAGGCCCGGCAATTATCAGAAAGGATAAGTGGCCTTGGGCCGATTACGAAACGCCGCGCCAGCGCAGGCGATCGCGGGTCAACTGGGCGACGCCGGTCACGCCCATCAGACGCATGCCGCGTTCGATCTCGTCCTTCAGCAAGCCGATCGCGCGTTCGACGCCCGGCTGCCCGGCGGCGGCCAGGGCGTAGAGATAGAGCCGGCCGCCCGAAGCGCAGTCGGCGCCCGCCGCCAGGCTTTTCAGGACATGGGTGCCGCGCCGGACGCCGCCGTCGCAGATGATCTCGATCTCGCCCCCCACGGCATCGACGATCTCGACAAGCTGGTCGAACGGCGAACGGCTGCCGTCGAGCTGGCGCCCGCCATGGTTCGAGATCATGATGGCATCGGCACCGATCTCGACGGCCCGGCGGGCATCCGCCGCGCTCATGATCCCCTTCAGGCAGAACGTGCCGCCCCAATCCTCGCGCAGCTGCTCCGCCATCTTCCAGTTCATCGAAATGTCGAGCATCGTGTTGAAGTACTCGGCAATCGAAACCGCCCTGCCGGTACCCTCTCCGACATGCGTGTCGAGATTGGGCAGCGCGAATTTTTCGCGGAAGAGATAGTCGAGCGCCCAGCGCGGCTTGATCGCGTAGGACAGCAACGAAGACGGCGTGAAACGCGGGGGCGAGGTGAACCCGCTGCGCGCACAGCGTTCGCGCTTGCCCGACACGATGGTGTCGACGGTCAGCGTCAGCGCATCGAACTTCGCCGCCTGGCAACGCTCGATCATCGAGCGGTTCAGCCCGCGATCCTTGTGGTAGTAGAACTGGAACATCTTGGGTGTGGGGGCAATCGCCGCGATCTGCTCGATGCTCACGGTCGCGAGGCTGGAAATACCGAACCAGAGCCCGAATTTCCCGGCGGCGCGCGCTACCGCACGCTCGCCCTGCCAGTGGAAGACCCTTTGCAGCGCGGTGGGCGACAGGATCAGCGGCAAGGCGCTTTTGCGTCCCATCACCGTGACCGAGGTATCGACTTCGGCGACCCCGGCGAGAACATCGGGCACCAGGTCGCATTGCGCGAAGGCATCGGTGTTGCGCAGCTTGGTGATTTCGTCGTCGGCCGCCCCGTCGATGTAGTCGAACACCGGCCACGGCAGGCGCTGCCTGGCGAGGCGGCGGAAGTCGTCGATGTTGTGGCAGTCCGTCAGGCGCATGACCAAGGTTTAAAGCCCCCCTCCCCGATCGCAATTCGATTCTTCGTCGCTATGGCCCCGCCCCGTCGGCGGCTTGACGCGCCACCTCGCAGATCGCGAGGAAGGCGCGGATGCCGGCGGTCAGGTATTTGCCCTTGTGCATCATGATATAGAAGCGCCGCCGCAGATCGAGTTCGGCAATGCCGATTTCGGCGACCCGGCCCTGCGCCAGAAACTGCTGCGCCGCCACGCGGGGGACGCAACCGATCAGCGAACTGACTGCGACCATTTCGAGAATGGCCTCGATCTGCTCGAGCTCCAGCTCGATGCGCCAGCGGCTCCAGTAGGGTCGCATCGCCGTATCCAGCGTCTGCCGCGTCCCCGATCCCTTTTCCCGGACGACCCAGCCTTCGGTCAGCACGTCGTCGACACCCCAGGCCTTGCGACCTGCCAGCCGGTGTGAGGCTGCGCAGATCAGCACCAGTTCGTCATCGAGCCAGTCGGTGACGACGAGATCGGGGTGCGCATGGACACCTTCGACGAGCGCGAGATCGAGCGAGAAGTCGATGATGCCGGACGCAATTTCGGCGGTGTTGCCGATGTCCAGGGTCAGCGCGCAGCCCTCGTGCTGACGGGTATAGGCGTTGATCAGGCGCGGCGCGACATAGCTGCCGATCGTCTGCGTCGCGCCGAGGTGCAGCGGGCCGGGGCCGGTCCTGCCGGCGAGGAGCCCGTCTATCTCCTGCGCCCGGCTGAGCAGTTCCAGCGCGGGGACCAGCAGGGACCGGCCCGTCTCGTTGATCTTCAGCCGCTTGCCGCTGCGATCGAACAGCGAGCGGCCGTATCTCCGTTCCAATTCGATGAGAGCGGTGCTCGCCGCCGATTGCGACATGGCGAGCTCGGTCGCTGCGACCGAGATGCTCCCCGCCCGCGCCACGGCAACGAAAATCTCCAGATGTCGCAGACTGAATCTCATATCTATTTTCTAGATATTATCGATCAATATTACCAGCTTTTTGGATGATTCAGGAACGCCTAGATGCCAGAGGCCCCGAATGGAGATGAAGATGGCAAGTCTGCGCACCGAAAGCGTCCTCAGCGTCAATCACTGGAACGACCGGCTTTTCAGCTTCCGGACCACGCGCGATCCCGCGTTCCGGTTTGAGAGCGGGCATTTCGTGATGCTGGGCATGCAGCTGAGCGGCAAGCCGCTGATGCGCGCGTTCAGCATCGCCAGCCCGCACTATGCCGACGAGCTCGAATTCTTCAGCATCAAGGTGCCCGACGGCCCGCTGACCTCGCAATTGCAGAACATCGCGCCCGGCCAGGACATCATCGTCAGCAACAAGCCCGTCGGCACGCTGGTCGTTCGCGACCTTCGCCCCGGACGGACGCTCTACCTGTTCGCGACGGGCACGGGCCTCGCGCCGTTCCTCAGCATCGTGCAGGATCCGGAAACCTACGAGAAGTTCGAGAACGTCGTTGTCGCGCACGGCGTGCGGACGGTTGGCGAACTGGCCTACTCGGACTTCCTGGGCCGCGACCTTTTCAAGCACCCGCTCCTCGGCGAAGTGGTCGCGGGCAGGCTCCACTACTACCCGACCGTCACTCGCGAGCCGTTCCGGAATACCGGTCGGCTGACCGGGCTGGTTCAGGCCGGCAAGCTGCCCGCCGAACTTGGCCTGCCGGCGCTCGATCCCCGTCTCGACCGGGCGATGATTTGCGGCAGCGCGGCGATGCTGCGCGACATGTCCGGTGTGCTCGACGACATGGGCTTCGAAATCTCGCCGGGCGTGGGCGAAATGGGCGATTACGTCATCGAGCGTGCCTTCGCGGAGAAGTGAGCTTGCCTCGCCCGCGCGATCCGGTGCGGAGCGGCCCGTCGTTGTTGAACGAAAGCGCGAGCTGCGGCGCAAGGGCTCTTCAGTCTCGCTCCGAACCTAAGGCCTGTGCCGCAACGCGCCTGCCGGGCCGGTCTCGATGTCTGCCCACCTACCCAGCGTCGGCTCCTCGAGGTCGTCGAGGATCGGGCAGTCCGGTCGGTCGTCGCCGCTGCAGCACGCGACCAGCGTGCCCAGCGTCGCCGCCATCGCCTCAAGGTTGCGGGCGCGCTCCTGCAGCCGGTCGATGTGCGTCTGGGCAATGCGCTTCACGTCGGAACTGTGGCGGGACTTGTCGCGCCACAGGCCGAGCAGCTCGTTGATCTCGGCCACCGCGAAGCCGAGATCGCGCGCCCGGCGGATGAAGCGCAGCATGTGCACGTCCGAGGCCGAGTAGTCGCGGTATCCGGATTCGCGCCGGTCGGCCTTGGGGATGAGCCCGGTCTGCTCGTAATAGCGGATCATCTTTGCCGACACGCCGGAGGCCTTGGCAGCCTGTCCGATATTCATGACAATCTTCCTTTGCTGGGTTGGGTTGATCGACGTCGGTCATTCGGGCGCGCGGAAGCGGCGGAGGCGAAGCGCGTTGCCGACCACGAACACGCTGGACATCGCCATCGCCGCCGCCGCGACGATCGGCGACAGCAGGATGCCGTAGGCCGGGTAGAGCGCGCCGGCAGCGACGGGCACCAACGCGACATTGTAGGCAAAGGCCCAGAACAGGTTCTGGCGGATATTGCCGATCGTCGCCCGTGACAGCGCTATGGCCGTGGCCGCACCCTGCAGATGCCCTGACATCAGCACGATATCGGCGGATTCGATCGCGATATCGGTGCCGGTCCCGACGGCCAGGCCGATATCCGCCGCAGCCAGTGCGGGCGCGTCGTTGATGCCGTCGCCGATGAAGGCGGTGTAGCCGTGCTCCGCCTTCAGCCGGCGGATCGTGTTCACCTTGCCTTCCGGCAGCACTTCCGCGACCACTTCGTCGATGCCGAGTTCGCGCGCGATGGCATCGGCGGTGCGGCGGTTGTCGCCCGTGATCATCGCCACTTTCAGGCCAAGAGCGTGAAAGGCCCTGATCGCGCCGGGCGTGCTCGCCTTGATCGGGTCGGCAACGGCGATCACCGCGGCAAGGCGGCCGTCGACGGCTGCGTAAAGCGGCGTCTTGCCCTGGGTGCCGAGGGTCTGGGCAAGATCGGCAAAAGCCGAAGCGTCGATGCCCAGCCCGGTCATGTAGCGATGCGACCCGACCTGCACGAACCTGCCGCCGGCTTGCGCCTCTCCGCCGAGGCCCGTCTTCGACTGGAAGCCCGTAGCCGCTGGCACATCCAGCCCTTGCGCTTTGGCCGCGCTTACTATGGCACGGGCTATGGGGTGTTCGGACTTCGCTTCTACTGCCGCGACCAAACGCAGGACCTCGCCGCGTTCGAACCCTGCATCGACCGTGAAGTCGGTAAGCGCCGGCCTGCCTTCGGTCAGCGTGCCGGTCTTGTCGAGCGCGATGACCCTTGCGTCCTTCAGCGATTGCAGTGCCTCGCCCTTCCGGAAAAGGATGCCCAGTTCCGCACCGCGCCCGGTGCCGACCATGATCGACGTCGGCGTGGCAAGTCCCATGGCGCAGGGGCATGCGATGATCAGCACGGCCACGGCATTCACCATCGCGAAGGTGAGCGCGGGAGACGGGCCGAAGGCCAGCCAGGCGAGGAAAGTGAGCGCCGCCACGGCGAAGACCGCCGGCACGAACCACATCGTCACCTTGTCGACCAGCGCCTGGATCGGAAGCTTGGCGCCCTGTGCCTCCTCCACCATGCGGATGATCTGGGCGAGCACCGTCGCCTCGCCGACGGCGGTGGCGCGAAGGGCGAGGCCGCCCTGCTGGTTGACGGTGCCGCCGACGACGTCCGAACCCGCGGCCTTCGCAACCGGGATCGACTCGCCGGTGACCATCGCCTCGTCGACGAAGCTCTCGCCCTCCACGATTGTACCGTCGACAGGGATCCGTTCGCCGGGCCGCACCTCGACGATGTCGCCCACCGCGACATCGGCAACGGGCACCTCGACGATCGCGCCGCCCTGCCGCACCCGCGCCGTCTTCGCCTGAAGGCCGACGAGCCGCTTGATCGCCTCGGACGTACGGCCCTTGGCTCGAGCCTCGAGATAGCGGCCAAGCAGGATCAGGGTGACGATGACCGCCGCCGCCTCGTAATAGACGTTGACGGTAGCCGCAGGCAGCGCGCCTGGCGCGAAAGTCGCGATGAGCGAATATCCATAAGCCGCCGCCGTCCCGACGGCGACCAGCGAATTCATGTCGGGCGCAAGGCGCAAAAGCGCGGGAACGCCGTGGCGGAAGAAGCGCCTTCCGGGCAGGGCGAGGACGATGGTGGTGAGGGCGAACTGGAGGTACCAGCTTGCCGTCATTCCGACCGTCGACATGATGACGTCATCGATGCCGGGGATGACATGACTGCCCATTTCTAGCAGGAACACCGGCAGCGTGAGCACTGCCGCGAGCGTCAGGTCGCGCTTGAGCTGCCCGAGTTCGGCGGCCTTGCGCTCTTCGCCCTCGGCATTCCGGTCGACATCGCCAGCGTCGATGATCCGGGCCGCATATCCGGTCCTGGCGATGGCGTCGATCAATGCGTCGGGGTTTGCGGTGCCGACTACGCTGGCGCGTTCGGTGGCAAGGTTGACGCCAGCGGTGGTGACGCCGGGAACGCCGCGCAGCGCCGCCTCGACACGGCCCACGCACGAAGCGCAAGTCATGCCCTCGACCGCCAACTCGTAATGCTCTGCAGGAACGCGATAGCCCGCTTGCTCGACCGCGCCGGCCAGGCGAGCGATGTCGACATCGGCTTCGGCGACGACGGTGGCCCGCTCCGTGGCCAGATTCACGCTGACCGACCGCACGCCGTCAACGGCGGCAATCGCCTTTTCGACCCTGCCGACGCAGGACGCGCAGGTCATGCCCTCAATCGGGATGGTCAGTTGCGAATCGGCGCCTTCGCGGATTTGTTTCCTAGTTACAGTATCTTGCATGACGATGACCTTGGGATGGAAGCGTTTCGTCCATCCGATCTGCATCTTCCCATCGTGGGAAGGTAAAGCAAAAAATCCATCCTTGCGCCCGATTGTTCGCGACACTCCGGGCCGGATCGTCGAGCTGGATAGCGAACAAGACGAGTATCTCTTCACGCTCGTGTTGACCGACGAGGGTTACACGGTGGTCAGCATGTAATCCGGACTATCGCCTCTCGACCGATCCTGCTGCGGCTGCATCGCTGACCTCACCCGCATGGGCCGGGGATAGCGATGCACCGCCGCCCGGCTCAACCTGCATTATCATCGGCCCCGTCCCGCCCCTTGCGGCCCGCCCGGCGATGCAGGTTGTAGGATGCGAGGACTGCACGCATCTTCTCCAGCGCCTCCTGCCGCTGCCTGTCGCTTTGCAGCGTCGCCAGTTCAGACTTCAGCGACGTCGCGAAATCGGCATAGGTGTTCTGCCAATCCTTGCCCAGCGCTTCCGCGAGGTCGGTCCGGCCGGTCTCGATCCGCTTCGCCTGCGTGCCCGGGCCAAGACGATAACGTTCCCCAATCTGCGGCAAGCGCACGTCGAGCTGCGGTTGCTCGCGCTGCATTTCCCGGCGCATGGCCTCCAGGGCGGCTGGCTCGCCATGGTCGAGGAACAGGCTGCCGGAAACCGGAGAGCGCGCGGCGATCCAGTCGAGCAGCTCTCGCTGGTCGGCGTGCGCGGAATAGCTGCCGATGTGGCGGATCTGCGCACGGACCCGCACATCGTTGCCGCTGATGCGCACGCGTTCGGCCCCCTCCAGGATGACCCGCCCCAAGGAGCCCTGCGCTTGGAACCCCACGAACAGGATCGTCGAATCCCTGCGGTGAAGGTTGTGGATCAGATGGTGCCGGATACGCCCGCCCTCGCACATGCCGGACGCGGCCAGGACGATCGCTCCCGACATGGAATTAAGCCGGATCGATTCCGTTACATCGGTCACGAAGTGGAAGGCCGGATGCTCGAAGATGTTGACCTCGCCGGTATCCTCCAGTTCGGCCGCATGGCGCTCGAACACGTCGGTCACCTTGCCGGCCAGCGGCGAATCGATGAAGACCGACGGGTTGGATATCGCGTCCGAAACGATCAGGCCGTGCAGATCGAGCAGCAGTTCCTGCGTCCGTTCCAGCGCAAAGGCCGGGATGACGAGATTGCCTCCGCGCGCTAGGGCGGCCTTCACCTCGGCTTCCAGCACCTTGCGCCGTTCGGCCATGCTCACCGGAGCGCGACGCCGATCGCCGTAGGTCGCCTCGCAGATCATGTGATCGAATCCGCATGGCCCGTCAGACTCGAGCTGGAAGGACTTGTTTTCCGGGCCGAGATCGCCCGAACACATCACCCGGACGCCGCCTGCCTCCAGTTCGGCCGATGCAGAGCCGAGGATGTGCCCGGCATTCCACAGGCGCGCGCTGAAGCCGGGCGCCGGGTGGAAGGTTTCTTCCAGTTCGACCGGGCGGCATTGCTGCCAGGCGTTCATTGCATCCTCGCTGGTGTAGATCGGCACGAACGGATCCTCGCCGGCGCGATCGCGGCGCCTGTTGCGTCGTTCGGCTTCGTACTCCTGGATCTTGCCGGAATCGGCCAGCATGTGCTGCAGGAGGTCCATGGTCGGCAGCGTGCACCAGATCGGTCCGGCAAAACCGGCCTTGACCAGTTTGGGCAACATGCCGCTGTGATCGATGTGGGCATGGGTCAAAATCACGGCATCGATCCGACCGGCATCGAAAGCGAAGTCCTCGAAGTTCAGTCGCTCCAGCGAGCGCGAACCCTGGAACATGCCACAATCGACCAGGATCCGGCTGTCGCGATATCCGAATTCTGCGCACGATCCCGTCACCGTGCCCGCCGCGCCGTGAAAGCGAAGGGTCAGGTCGGTGTCGCTCATGCCGTTGCCATAATGTTCGTCTGACAGGCCGCCATACGCTTCGAGCGCCTCCAACTTCTCACTTAAGCCCGCCGGGTCAGAAGATCGCTCTTCGCGAGGAACGTCAGGTTGGCGGGCGCAACTGCGGTTCGTACATCGCCCGACCAATCCGGCCAAGGCTCGTTTCCGGCTGGCTCATCGCCTTTATGCCTGAGTCAGTTCGGACTTCACTAGGCTGAGAACCAATGGGTGGCAGGCTGCGATGTGGTTCAGGCTCTGCGAGGAGGCCGAATATGAGTGCCTTGTATTGGCTTACGGAAGAGGCAAGCTCCGTGTTGACAACCGACGGGTCCTGAGCGGGATCATCTTCGTCAACCGGAACGGCCTGCGCTGGTGGGATGCGCCGAGGGAATATGGACCGCACGAGACATCGTATGACCGCTGGAAACGGTGGACCCAGAAAGCCGACCCGCAGTGCGTCATGATCGACGTAACCTACCTCAAGGTACACCGCTGCTCCAGCGCATCTCAGAACCAATCAGCGTGAGCAGCGGTCATAGCGCGTTGCCATGCGCCGCCAATCCTTCAGGCGGCCGACCACACAAGCGGCAGGGCTTCAACACCGGCAACGCCGCCCGGCGCGTGCCTGATTCCGATATCCGGTGCTAGGCGGAAACGGGGAATCCGGCGCATCCATTCTTCGAGCGTTATGCGAATCTCGGCGCGGGCGAGAAAGGCTCCAGGACAGCGATGCGGGCCGTGGCCGAAGGTTACATGCTCTCGCACGCGGCGCTCAGCCTGTACATCCATCGGACATGCGTTGGCCGTCGGGTCAAGCCCGCCGAGCGGTGTTGGGATCGCGATCATGTCCCCGCGCCTGAGAATAGTGCCGTGAAACTCGCAATCCTCCATCACCTCGCGCGCCATGGTAACGACCGGAAAGCGACGGACGAATTCTTCGACGATGCGGGGAAGATCGGCGGGATGGTTGGCCAGGCTTGCCTGCAGCTTCGGGGCTTGGGCGAGGTGTTCCATCGCAAAGCCGAGAAAATTCACCACGGTGTCGAGACCGGCAAGAAGCACCAGCACCGACATCTGCAGGGCCTTGTCGGGCTCGATCGGCTCTCCATCGATCTTGCCGTTGACGATCCGGGAAAGGATATCCTCCCCTTGACGGCCACGACGCGCCTCGATGACGGGCTCCAGATAGGCTCGGAAAAGACGAATGCCGCGCCGCCAGCCGGAAACGTCATCACCCCAGTCGGCCTCTGGATCGGGTCGCAGCATGTGATCGGTCCATTCGCGCAACATGCTTGCGTCGCCTGCATCGAGCGACGCCATGTTCATGAAAACGCGGACCGGGAATAGCGTGGCATAGTCTGCAACGAAATCGCAGCGCCCTTCTGGTTTCATGCTCTCGATAAGTTCGACGGCAATCTTGCGTATCGCGTGCTCGCGATCACGCACGGCACGTGGCGAGAGGCTGGCGCGCAGAAGCTCGCGGTAAGGACCGTGCCGAGGCGGATCGAGCGTTACCGGGATCAGGCCCTGTTCGCCATAAGCCGTCTTCGGCAATATCGATGCGGTGTTGCCGAAGCGTGCGGGGTCGGCCAGTATTTCCCTGATCGTCGCGTTGCCAAGTGGAATCCAGTGCCCGCCGTTGCGGGCGGACCAGACCAGGTCGGACGAAACGCCTTCACGCAAAATCTGCCAGGCACGATGGAAATCCTTCGTCCCACCCGGTGGAGCGTAGATGTCGAAATCGACCACGCTGAAGGGCGGCACGTGCTCTGGTCTTTTCACCACCTCGATCGCCATCTTCTCATCCTCCCGCGTTTTCTGAGAACCTCTCTTGGCGCGGTCACGCCGGTTCATCCGGCCCGGTTTGCGTCAGCGCGTTGACGCTCCGTTGCGATGCTGCACATGTATTCGATGCGTCATGCGTGAGCGCTTCCGACCTCCGATCGCCTATCTTACGCAGACTCCTTGCCGATCGGCGCCAGGATGCGTTGGATCATGGGATAACCGTTCTCCTTCACGAAGTTCGCGACGGACTGGTTACCTGCCTTGTCCAGCCCCTCAATGCCATGACCGTCGGCCAGTCGGTTTGCCATTGCGAAGTACGCGACGACTGCCACCAGGTCGCTCAGAGCCTGCTCGCTCCATCCAGCGGACGTCACCCGATCGGCGTCGGTCTGGGTCAATCGCGAAGGTGTCTCCGTCAGCTTTCTGGCATAGGCCAGCAGAGCCGACAGCATTGGCGGCACGACGTCGGAATCGGGATCGGCGATGATGGTCGCAAGGACTTCGGGATCGGCACCAAATGCCTTCGCGATCGCCTCGTGCGTGCCAAAGCAGAACGAGCAGCCGTTCAGCGCCGATACGTAGGCTGCGATCAATTCGCGATCTGCGGTGGGGATCTCCGCGTCCTCGATCATGATCTGCTGCCCCATCAGCATGAAGCCCGCATATCGCTCCTGCTCCCTGTCGAGCACTTCCCCGAGGCCATCGCCCTTGAGGTAAGTCAGAAACGGCATGTCTCTCTCCCTTAAACAGATCGTTCTAAGATGGTCGCACCGCATCGATTGCATCGGCCCGGGCGAGAACTGCCCGCGTGGCCGACGCGCTGCGCCTCACGGCCTCGTCCAACGTCAGCGCCCGATGTGCCTTGCTGACGATTTCGACCCCCCACGGACCGTCGAAACCGGCCAACCTTGCCGCCCTCACCAAGAGCGCATTGTCGAACTGGCCCTGATCAGGCTGGAGTCGATGGTCGACCATGTCCGCCCAGAAGTCGGGATCGGGCGGCCCCTCCGGGACGCCGTCCAGCTCGACCGCGAGCAAGGTTCCGCGCGGCATCGCAGCTATCGCATCCAGCGACATGCCGCAGCGGACGACGTGCATGCTGTCGATGAGGATCCCGCCATTCGACCGGCCTGCACCGACAACGACGGCAAGGCCCTTTTCTAGCGTGTTGAGGTTCGACGCCTTCATCAGCTCGATGACGACCTTCGCACCCAACTCGCCGAAGCGGTCGCACGTGCGTGCAAAGCCGCTCACCATCTCGTCAGGTGCGACATCGCCCTCGAATGCTCCGATGGCCTTTATCTGCGTTGCGCCGATCGCGTCGGCCAGATGCAAGGCCTCGTCGCACAGGCTGGCGTCTTCCGAGAACCAGTCCGTAAGAGCCTCGATCTCGATCTGGCCGATGCCGTTGCCGCTCAGCATCGAACGGATGTCCGCAGCAGAGTGGTCAAGCAAGGCCGCAGAAACATCCTCGAAGATGAAACCCATGCCCGCAAAGCCCGCTCGCGCGCAGGCCTCGATCCGATCGCGAATGGCAAGCGGGCTTGCCAGGCGGCCCGGTTCAGGCCGGATATCGCCCGCATGGGTCCAGTTGGCTGCATGGAGTTTGTGCATCACCTCAACCCGATTGTCCCGCGTGCCGGATATTATCGAGGTGATAGGGATGATCTGGCGCCAGCTGCTGAATTTCGATCACGTTTCCATCGGGGTCGTAACCGTAGATTGCGCGAATCCCCCCCTCGCTGATGGCTTGATTGTCACCAAAGCGCATGCCCGCCTCGACGAGTTCATCGTAAACGGCGTCAAGGTCGGTCACATCGACCGCGAAATGCGTGTACCCGCGATCATTGGGCCGCAACGGAGCGCCTTCGCGAGACGGTGGACTGCCATATTCGAAAATTTCCATGCATACCCGACCCGCCCGCATCATCACGGTGCGCGCCGCCGATCCAGATACACCGATGGCGCGATCGATTTCCGGTGAATTCGACCAGCCGCCCGGTTCGGTGATGGCGACAAAGCCAAAAGCGCGTTCATAGAATTCCCGCATTCTATCGAACTGCGCGGTGTGGATCGCAACGTGGTGAATGCCTGTAATCATCGGTACCTCATAGTGTTTGCCACATCGCGATGATCGTGCGCCGTAGTGGGGGGCGATCCCACCACGAGCGTCGAGTAATGCAGTTCAAAGCGTTCGCGCTGCCCGATCGCCCTCCCTGATCGCTTCCAGGGCCGAACGGGGGGCATAGGCGTCGCCCACGAGCCTCGTGGCCGCGTGACGCTCGCACGTCTCGACCAGTTCGGTGACCGGTTGGGCGGGTACGCCAGCGACGACGAAATCGCAGCTTGTCGCCACTTCCTTGCCTGTCGTTCCATCAAGGACCAGTAGCTCGCCGTTCCGGATCGAACGGGCCTGGCTTTGCGTCATGACCGTCACCCCCCACTCGGGAAGCAGCCGCAGGTAGTCGGCAAGGTGCGTGAAACCCAGGTTAGCGCCAAAATGGAGGAACGGAGTAACAACCGTGACTTTCGCGCCGCGCCTGACGAGAGCTTCGACGCAAAGACTGGTCTCGTAAGTGCCGCGGCGGTCTACGATGACGGCGTGCGTTCCCCGCATCTCGAACGTGCTTCCCTCAATCTCGCCTTTAACAGCGGAATCGATGTCGAGGATGGGCACGCTGCCATCGCTGGAAAGTTCGAACTGCGATTTCGCCTTGGCACCGCTGGCCAGCACGATGGTGTCGGGCCGCAAGTCCTCGATCATCTTTTCATCGACCGTGGTCTGCAACATCACGCGCACTTGAAGAAGCGAGAGTTCCTGTTCGAGCCAGGACGTCATGGCCAAGAGATTCGACGCGCTGCCGAGGCTCTCGACGAGATTGAGCCTTCCGCCGAGGCGGTGACCGGATTCGGCCAACGTGACCTGATGGCCGCGCCGTGCCGCGACTTCGGCCGCCTTCATGCCGGCGGGACCGCCACCGATGACGAGAACCCGTTTGGGCTTCACCGGTTCGGCGTCCAGTTTGCGAAAGCGGTTTTCCTCACCGACCTCGGGGTTCTGGATGCACGTGATCGGGTACATGCTGACACGGTCGATGCACCCTTGGTTGGCCCCGGTGCAGGTGCGGATGCGCGGCGCCTCTCCGTGCTCCAGCTTGTAGACGAGGTCAGGGTCCGCGATCTGCGCGCGGGTCATGCCGACCAGGTCGCAATCGCCGTCGAGAAGCGCCTGTTCGGCGAGGTCGACCGTAGGCATCTTGTTAACGCCGATAACGGGGACGCGCGCAGCAATCCGTTCGCGAAGGGCATGGACCGCAGGCAGCGTTTTGCCGAACTTGTGCCGATAATTGGTGATGACCTGCGCGTAGTCGAAGTTGCCGCTGCCCTCGGATGTGTTGACGTAGTCGAAGCGGCCCGTCGCAGTCAGTTCGTCGACGATGTCGCAGATATCGTCGAAGTCCAGGCCCCCGCGCTGCCGTCCGCGGAAGTCGTCCAGCGACACGCGAATGCCCAGCACCTTGTCGGGTCCGATTGCTTCGCGCACGCGGCGTGAAAGCTCGTGTGCGAAATAAGTGCGCTGCCCCCATTTATCCGTGCGGTAATTCGAAAACGGCGTCCAGGATTGCTGCAGCAGATAGCCATGCGTGCCGTGCAACTCGATACCATCCATTCCGTTCTCGACCGCGCAGACCGAAGCAGCGACGAACGCGTCCAGGACCTCTTCGATTTCGGCGTCGGTCATGACGTGACATGCTTCGCCGTCAGCGCTTTCCAGCGGCGAGAAACCCCAGATCGGCTTGAAGTCGTCGTGGGTCTCTGCCTTGCCCATCACGCCGAAATGAAAAACCTGCGCCAGGATGCGGCCGCCGTGACTGTGGATGCGATCGCTCAGTTTCCTGAACTTGGGTCCCATCGTCGCCGCGTCGAAGACCCAATGGTTGAGCATCTGGCTGGCTTCGTGGACATGCATGGCCGTCGTCATCATCAGGCCTGCTCCGCCGCGCGCCCGGCGTTCGAGATAGGCCATGTAGCGTTCGCCGTCGCAGTCCGGCCTGAAGAAGTCGGTATAGGCGGCGTGGGCGGTGATAACGACGCGGTTCTTGAGCTCGGTGGGGCCGAGGCGCAAGGGTTCTAGCAGTTTCATGGCTTCCTCTCCCAAGGATGCGCGCCCTTCAGGCTGCGCACTGTGCCGTCCTTCGGAAACCGCCGCCTACTTCGGCAGCAGGGCGGCCCGTTTGTAGTCTGCGATGTCCTCGGCTTCGATCTTCCATGGGTCGCCCGGCTTCCAGGCCTCGTGCGCGCGCTTCCACAAGCCGAACACCCCCATGATGTGCATCGGGTCACCATGGATTTCGGTGAACCCGCCATTGAGGCTGCGCGTGTCGAAATAGGCGGCATTCACCTCGTCGGCATAAAGCTCGGTGGCCAGTTCATAGCCGAGGTCGAGCCAGTGCCTGCGCTCGGCGTCGAAATCCGAGACGAGGTAGGCCAGGTGATGGTACCCCTCCTCCCCTTGCCGATACATGTCGCGGTAAATCGAATTCTTGTCGTCATGCTGCTCGATGAACTGGATCATCGTGTCGCCAAGATAACCGAATGCATAAGACACGTCCGCTTCCTCGGCTGTGCCACGATACGTGAATTCATCACACTCATGATGGCGCACCATGAAGAAGGGACCGGCTCCGAAGGCCTCGGACCACTTCCGCGCAGCTTCGTCGATGCTGTTAACGTAGTAGGCGTATTGGAAGAGGTGTCGATTTCCGGTCATGCTGTCCCGTCCCGCGGCGTTTTCCTGGCGTTCGCGAGAAGATGGCAGCGACCGGACCGACGTTCCAGACCGGAGCGGACTTCGACCTGCGCCCCCCTGCTCGCAACCCGAAGCTAGCTAAGATTCAACAGGTGCACAATAAAAATGTGGCTGTGGGCTGCTACTTCTGCAGGCCTGCCGGAAGCGTCTTCATCATGTGGATGTGGTTTCGCAGATATACCTGCTGCGTTTCCTTGGGCCACACATCGGGCTGTGTAGTGACCATTGCCGCGATGCCGTTCAGGAAGATCTGGATCCCGTTGGCGTGAAATTCCTTGTCGATGTCCTTGGACAGCTCGCCTCGTTCCACGGCATAGTCGAGGATCGTCATCAGGGTGCGATTGGTTTCCTCGATGCCGATCAGACGTTCTTCGGCCAAGGCGGGATCGTGCGTAACCTTCCCCCAGAATCCGAACCATGCCTGCCAGTCACGCAAGTTGGATTCCGTGATGGGCAACAGGGCCGAAATGCATTCGAGCAGGTCGCCGCCCGCATCCATCACGGTCTGCACGCGAACCGGTGTCTCGCTCAGCACGGATCCGAACGCGGAGAGTAGAAGGTGCTGCTTGTCGCGGAAATAATGCGAAAGAATGGTCGAACTGTAACCCGCCTTGCGCGCGACCGCGCGAACCGTAACGGAATCGATGCCTGTCTCCGCAATCATTTCCTTCACGATGTCGGCAATGACTGCGCGGCGTTTATCGTGATCGACAATAAGCGGCATCGTTCGAACCCATCAGTCACCGTTGTTACAAGACAGGCCCCTTAGTCAGGAATTCGACGGAACTGAAGGGCTATCGACCGGCGACCCGACAGTCGGTCTACCATGCATGAATGCCTCCGTCCCATTTCCTGAACTTGCCACTGTCTTCCAGCGTAAGATTGCGGATCGCGATGATATTGTCACGAGCGGCATCTGCAGGCTCGAGATCGGCGACATCGCCCGCCATCTCGGTCTTGATCCAGCCGGGATGGAGAAGCGAAAAAATCAGGTCCTCGTGCCCTTCCTCCTGCGACAGTGCGGTCATCGCCCGGTTCAATCCTGCCTTTGCCGTCGCATAGGAGTATCCGATCAGGTGGTCGTAGGAATGCGCCGCCGTCTGGCTTGTGATGGACACGATCTTCTTGTCATGTCCGCGACGCACGTGGGGCAGGAAATTCTGCATCACCCGGAAAGGGCCCATCAGCATGATGTTCAATTCATGCGCCCAGTTGTCGTAATCCATGTTTTGAAAAGTCTGGGTCTCAAGGCCTCCCCAGACACCGGCGTTGTTGATCAGGATGTCAATGTCGACGTCCTTCAATTCCTCTGCGCAAGCCTTGACGGACTCCATGTCGCCCACGTCCATCCGATGTACGGTGAGGCGCCCTTCGCTGGCGGCGGCCACATCGCGCAGTGCGCTCGCCTTCTCCGGATTGCGGCAGGTCGCATGCACGCGCTCGCCCTGTTCCGCGAACTGCTTGGCCATCTGGAAACCTAGCCCGCGTGCTGCGCCGGTGATGAGTATGTTTTTCATGGTCAATTCGAACCCGCCTTGCGATCGAGATACTTCATGAGCGTCCGGTGCATGTGCCGGATGCGGATTTCCTGGTAGTTGGCCAGCGTCACCCCGTCGCGGCCCAGAGTCGCGCAGCCAAGCTGCGCCGCTTCCATGTTGCCTGTGTCCTGGTCATAGACATTGCCGATGTAGGGATCGATGCCGGGCACCGTTGTGTAGGATTCCTCGGACCGTAGCCGATAGGGCTCGGCCGTTTCCCATTTGCTGCCATCGGTCGGCCGCTGCTTGAGAATGACGAGGTCGAAGAGCGACCTGTTCACGCTCATTCCCAGCGGACGGAAGCGGTAGACGATAGGGAAGGCAACGCCCGAGAAAAATTGCTGGTTGGGAAATGCTAAGTAGGCAATCGAATCGACGATCTCGGAATCCGACGTCTCGTCGAGGTTGCGCATGCCTTTCGCGCGCGAGGTATCGCGGAAGAACTGAGCCATGATCTTCCGGGCCGAACTGCCCTCGGGAACGACGAGCTTTTCGCCGACATCGCCGCTGTCGCCCATCAGGAAACTGTCGAGAATTTCCTGCTCGCTTGGCACTTCGTCCAGCAACGCGCTGGGTGATCCGGCCACGTTGATCAGCCGACTGACGTTGTCACCGTAGAAATCGTATTGCGTATTCGCATCGCCGTTGGTCCGCATCAATTGCGGGTGGGTCTCCATCACGTGATAGGCTTCGAGAAAGGCTTCGGAAGCGATCTTCCAGTTGCAGTTCAGTTCCTTCTGGACGTGCATGGCGACATATCGGTTGGCGAATACGTCGCTCTCCAGGTGATCCGGCAACGGCGCAAGGTACTCGAGCAATGGCTCCGCCTCGTCGTCGAGATTGACGAAGACGAACCCTCCCCACATTTCGCAACGCACCGATTTCAGCGCATAGTCGGCCTTCCTCACGTGGGGAAAGTCCCACTCGCACGGAAGAGACTTCAATGTTCCGTCCAGGTTCCACTGCCAGCCGTGATAAGGGCAGCGGATGATGTCTGCGCTTCCCTCGCTTTCGCGCGGCTTCAACATGGTGCCGCGATGCATGCATGCGTTGCGATAAGCCTTGATCGCGCCGTCTTCGGTTCGGACCACGAGTACCGAATAGGGTCCAAAATCATAGACGATATAATCGCCGTCCTCGGGGATGTGCTCCTCCCTGCAGGCCCATTGCCAGACCCGGGGCCACATGTCCTTTATCTCGCGGTCAAAGAATTCCTGGGAAATGTAGCGCTCGACAGGGATGTCTTCGTCACCCAGAAATTCGTAGCTTTGCTCCGTAAGATACCGCGGGACGCAACGGCTATCGTTGGCCAGGATATCCTGGACGCTGACACCCGGGCACCGGGCTTCGCCGGGCTTTTCGTGGGTCTTCGCTTCGTCTGTCATCATTCCATCCTGAGCCACGCGTGTGTTGTTGCTCGCTCATCACCCAGGAAACGTCATGCCTCGAGCCGGGCGCCTTCGATTTCCTCGTAGAGCCCCGCCCATAGAACCGGGCTGATGCAGTCCGACGGGGAGATTTCGCCGGATTGGACGGCAGCACCCATCTTTCCCAACTCTGCCATCGGGTCATCCGTTTCCATTTCCATGGTCACCAGATAACCGTAGGGCGTACCTTCGCCGGTGGTGCCGGGGACCAGCTTCATCCTCTCTGAAGACTGAAATCCGGCCGCCTTCAGCACCTCGCCCATGTGAACGTTGGTGTGCCAATCGTTGAATTCCTCGTCCCGCCCCGGGGCAGCGTCGACGAGGGCCACGAACCTGTATCGCTTAGCCATTGCATGCTCCTTTTCAGTGTGCGGTCCATCCGCCATCGAGCGCGATCGAGGCGCCATGCATGTAGGGCGAGGCATCCGAGGCCATGAACACGACGGTGCCCGCGATCATGTCGGGAGTGGCAACCTTGCCCGCCGGCATGCGCGACATGAGGACCGCGTTTTCCGGGGCGTCGGGATCGAAACCCGCCATCATCGGAGTCAGCGTGATACCAGGCGAAATGCAGTTCACCCGGATGTCGTTCTTGGCGTAGTCGACGGCCGCCGCCTTGGTGTAGCCGAGGATCGCATGCTTGGCGGCGGTGTAGTGCGCCGAATAGCCCAATGCGATGTGGCTCTGTGCCGAGGCATTGTTGATGATCGAACCGCCCTTCCCCTGCTTCAGCATCTGCTGGATCTGATACTTCAGGCAAAGGAACGTCGAGCGCACGTTGGTGTCGAAGCTCTTCACGCAGTCTTCTTCGGTAAGGTCGGCGAGCAGGCCCATGCCGTAGAAGACGCCGGCATTGTTGAACGCCACATCGAGACTGCCATAAGCGTTCACCGTTTCGGCAACCAGCGCTTCGACTTGAACGGCTTGCGAAACGTCGCATTGAAAGAACCGGCACGTGCCTCCGCTTGCCTCGACCATGCGGAGGGTCTCTTCACCCGAATCCTCGCGTCGGCCGCAGATCATGACGTTGGCCCCTTCGCGCGCGAAGGCGATGGCCACCGCTTGGCCGATCCCGCTGCCACCGCCAGTGACGATCGCCGATTTGCCGTCCAGTTGTCCCATTCATCCTCTCCGCTTCTATGATTTTGATATGGCGAGTGCTTGCGCGCCTTGCGTGAAAATTCATGACCCGCCGAACTGCAACCTCAAGGGAACGTGTGCATCCCGCCTTCGAGCATGAAGGTCTGGCCCGTAATGTAGCCCGCCCCCTCGCTGGCGATGAAAACGGCGAGCGGCCCTGCATCACGTTCGGGATCACCCAGTCGGCGCACCGGGATCTTCTGCTTCAGTTCCTCGACGAACTCGGGCCGCGCGGTCTTCCACGCATCGAACGCGCGGGTTTCCAGCGCTGGGTTGATGATGTTCACGGTGATGCCGTGCTGACCCCATTCGCGCGCGGCGGTGCGCGACAGGCCGCGGATCGCTTCCTTGGTCGTGTTGTAGCAGGTATTGCCCTCGAAGCCGACCTGGCCGGACGAGGATGCAAAATTGATCACTCGGCCGTAGCCGGCCTTCTTCATGTGCGGGAACGCAGCCTTCATGAACCACAGCGACGCGGTCGCGCCGGTGCGGAAGGTGTATTCCCATTCGTCCTCGTCGGTATCCTCGCAAGCCATGAAGACGGTCGACGGCTGGGGGTTCGCCTCGGTGCCGAAACCCTGCGCGTTGTTGACCACGATGTGGAGCGCCCCGAACGTTTCGACGGCCTTGTCCACCGCGGCAAAGACCTGGTCGCGCTTGCCCACGTCGCAGGCTACGCCAATCGCCTCGCCGCCGGCGTCGCGGATTTCCTTGGCCACCGCATCCACCGTCGACGGGGTGCGCGAGACGACAACGACCTTGGCACCCGCCGCGCCATAGGCAAGCGCCATTGCCCGACCGATGCCGCGCCCCGCGCCGGTCACCAAGGCAACCTTGCCCTCGAGAATCTGTGATCCCATAGCATCCATTCCATCTTTTATTGTTCATCGGTTGTATAAAAAATATGTTGTGAATGCAAGGTCTCCGGACCTATAAATTTCATGACCGGATCGAGGCACGATACGGCGCCAGAAGAGGGAAATCGCGATTCCATGGTGAGCCTGCGGACCGTCGCCAACATCGGAGATCTTCGCACCCGCGCGCGCAACAGGCTGCCGCGGCACCTGTTCGACTTCATCGATGGGGCGGCCTTTCGCGAGGTGACCCGCGACGACAATCTGGCTGAGCTGGCGAAGCTCCGGTTCCGGCAACGGACACTGCGTGACGTCAGTCGGGTGACATTGGCGACCACGTTGCTCGGGCAGAATGCGACGATGCCGCTCGCCATCGCGCCGACAGGGATCAGCGGCATCCTCGCCGGCGGCGGTTGCGGTGAAATGCTGGCGGCCAAGGCCTCTGCGGCTGCCGGCATTCCGTTTACGCTGGGCATGATGGCGCTGAGTTCAATCGAGGATGTGTGCGCCGTTGCGCCTCCGCCTTTCTTCCAGATGTGCATGATGCGCGATCGCGAACTCGTCGCCGCAATGGTCAAACGTGCGGACGCTGCCGGATGCCCTGCCCTCGTCCTGACGACCACCTGGCCCTTTTACTCGCAGCATGACCGGTTGACCAACAACCCGGCGTGGTCGATGCCACCCCGAATCGTTTCGCGCGCGCTTCTCGAATATGCCGCCCGCCCCGCGTGGTCGCTCTCGACGTTGTTCGGACGCGGTGTCCGGTTTCGGAACTTCGACGCGCATCGCGCCGCACCTTGGGATATCGTGGAGATCGTTGGCCAGCTCGACGCATCGACAACTTGGGACGACGTTGCCTGGCTCCGCGATCTGTGGCCCCGCAAACTGGTGTTGAAGGGCATCAACGAGCCGGAAGACGCCGAACGCGCGGTATCCGTTGGTGCCGATGGCTTGGTCGTGTCCAACCACGGCGGCAACCAACTGGACGAATGCAGTGCCACGATCCTGATGCTTCCTGCCGTCGTCAAAGCGGTCGGTACCAGGATCGAAGTGCTCATGGATGGCGGAATCCGCTCGGGGCAGGACATCCTGAAGGCCGTGGCACTCGGCGCGCGCGGATGCCTGATAGGCCGGGCCCATCTCTACGGGCTGGGTGCCGCGGGCGAGGCAGGTGTCGTCAAGGCGCTGGATGTCATTCGCAATCAGCTCCAGATAACAACCGGTCTGGTCGGCTTGGCCGATGTGAAAGACGCATCGCCCGCTATACTTTACAACCCGCCGCAGGTCGGCTGACCCGCGGCGGGCGCCCTCAAGCCCTGGCTTCGTACTCGCGCTGGGCGCGTTCGAGATCCTGCACCAGCGGGTTGCGGCGCAAGGTAAGCCCGCCATTGAGCTGCAACACCTGCCCAGTCATGAAGCAGTTGTCCTGGCTGAGCCACACGCAACCCTCGGCGATATCGTCGCTCGTGCCGTAGCGGCCCAAAGGGTAGCATTCGGCGAAGCAGGCCTTCATCCAGTCGGGAATGTCGCCCCCGCCGAAGTTGGCGTGATGCATCGGCGTGTCGGTATGGCCTGCTGCGATAGAGTTCACGCGAATGCCTAGGCGTCCGTACTGATTGGCAACGGCGCGAACGACGTGATCAATCCCCGCCTTTGTGCCCATGTAGGCTTCGTACCCGCCATCAACGGTGGTCCCCGGCTGGGCGACGGCGGAAGAAATCTGGATGATCGATCCGCCCGCGTCCTGCATCGCTTCCACCATCGCTTGCAAGAAGAAGAACGAACCCTTGAACTGAAGTCCGATGATCTTGTCGAGGTCGTCCTCGCCGAATTTGAGGAATGGAGCGCCAAGCGCCACTCCTGTCGAATTGATCGCAATGTCGAGGCCACCCATCCGCGCCTTGGCCTCTGCTGCCAGTGCAAATACGCTGTCCCGATCGGTCAGGTCGCAGGCAACAGCATGACCGCCCAGCTCTTGGGCAAACGCTTCCAGCATCGCTGCACGGCGGCTCGAGACGGTGACCTCGCATCCTTCGGCCTTGAGCCGGCGGGCGATCGCCTGACCCATGTTGCCCTTTTCGGCAGCACCGATCACCACTGCCTTCTTGCCTTCCAGCCGCATCTCTCGATCCTTCCTTTTATTATGCACGTGTTGTATAAACACCTTGCCGGTGCTGTCAAACGAACAGCTATCAATCGCATCATGGAGAGAGTCGCATGCCACGAACGCTGACCGAGCAGGCCTTCGCGAAGCCGGACAACCCGACCACGCAGGACATTCTGCACCGCGATGGCAGTCCGGTACCGGCGGTCTTCGAACTGGAGGCGCCTCGGTTTCTGGGCGACGACGACATCGACTTCGACCGATACGTCAGCCGCGAATTCATGGAGCGCGAATTCAGGGATCTCTGGCCACGCGTCTGGCAATGGGCGTGCCGCGAAGAGCAGATCCCGGAAAACGGAGACTATTACGTCTACGAGATCGGGCGAAAGTCCTACATCATCCTACGCGACAATTCCGGAACCGTGCGCGCCTACGTCAATTCCTGCCTTCACCGTGGGACGAAGCTGCGCAGCGGCCATCGCGATGGCACTGCGCAGGAACTGTCCTGCCCCTTTCATGGCTGGACGTGGAGCCTGGAAGGCGAACTGGTGCGCGTACCGTGCGCATGGGATGCAACGCACATAGCGGACCGGGATTTCCGGCTCCCGGAAGTGAGGGTCGGGCTTTGGGGCGGATTCGTCTTCATCAACCCCGACGGCAATGCACCGCCACTCGAGGAATACATCGCGCCCCTGCCCGAGCACTTCGCGAATTTCGACATGGCGGGACGGTTCACGGAAATCCACATCGAAAAAGAACTGTTCTGCAACTGGAAGGCTGCGAAGGAGGCCTTTATCGAAAACTACCACACGCAGACGACCCACCCCGAACTGCTCGCCGCCGCTTACGACGAACCGACGCAGTACGACATTCTCGGCCCGCATGTGTCCCGATTCCTCAATGCTTTCGGCGTATCCAGCCCCCACCTCGACCGACCGCTTTCCGAACGCGAGCTGCTGGCCAGCATGCTGGTCAGCGACCGCGACAATCTCATCGATGGCGATTCTTCGGACAGCGGGGAAACCGCTCGCACGGTCATGGCGCGAACCTTGCGCGACGCATTGTCGCGCAAGTATCGCACCGACCTGTCGCGCTTTGCCGATACCGAGGTGATCGATGTCGCGCAGTACGGCCTCTTCCCGAACATGATCCTGTATCCGCAGCTAACATTGCCTGTCGCGTATCGCTTCCGCCCGATCGGACAGGATCCGGACCGATCACTGTTCGAACTGGTCATGCTCCGCCAGAAGCCCGACGTTGGTTCCAGCCCCGAGCCTGCCGAGCCTTTCCGCCTGAAGGAGGACGACAGTTTCGCGCTCGCTCCCGGGTTCGACAAGACCCTAGCTCATGTCTTCGACCAGGATACCGACAACGTGCGCGCGCAGCAGGAAGGCTTCTATGCGAGCGAAAAGGGCGCACAGACCCTGCTCAACTATCAGGAAGTGCGCGTCCGCTATCTGGAGCAGACGGTCGACACCTATCTCGCCGGGCGCCGACCCTGACGGCCGGATCCGTCGGCGCTCTGCGCCGACGGTTCACCCCCTCACCTGAAGCGCGCAGTTACCTGTGCCATGATCGTGCGCGGCAGCGCGACGAGCCCGACGATATCAGACGGGATGCCATTCGGCGTGCCGGTTCCGCTACCGCTGTTCGGCTGTTCCTGCACGCCTGAGATATAGAACCTGTTGGTCAGATTCTTCCCGATGACCGAGAATTCGAGCCGATCGTCGGCTGTCTTGAGCCCGATCGTCCCGTCGAGAACGGCGTAGGAACTCTGGCGCGAAAGCGGATGGCCGAAGCTGGAGCCGAGATAGCTGCTCGAATAGCGCATATTCGCAGACGTCATGAAGACGAGGCTGTCGCTGACGTCGCTTTCGTAGTTGAAACCAAGACTGCCCGTCCACTCGGGCGCCAGCGCCGTCGGCACTCCGCTCAGATCCTGACCGGGGCCACCCTGGAACGTCTCCGTGCAACCCGCTGTCGTCGACTGTCCCCCGTAGCAAGGGGCGAGGTAGTCCTTGTAACGCGCCTTGTTGTAGGCCAGCACCGCCCGCGCACTGAAACCCGGTATCGCGCGCGGCGCGAACTCGGTTTCGACTTCCACGCCCTTGGTCGTCGCGGAGCCGGCGTTCGTGGTGATGAACTGGAAGGTGATCGAGTTGAAATAGTCGATCTGCAGGTTCGTGTACTTGTATGTATATGCCGCGACGTTGAGGCGAAGTTGGCGATCCAGCAGCGTCGTCTTGATGCCACCCTCGAACCCCTTGGCCTTTTCGGGATTGAACGCGATGTCGGCCGGCGTCGTCAGCGCAGTGACCAGCGCGCTGTTCGAGAATCCTCCAGATTTATAGGCAGTCTTGTAAGCGCCATAGACGGTCACCTCATCGCTTGGTTGCCAGGTGATCGTTGCTTCGGGTGACCAGTTGTTGAAGGTCTGGTCCCCCAGGATGTAGGTCGAAGGATCGTTCGGATCGTATTGAATGAAGAGTCCCTGCAGCGCGGCGTTCACGTATTCCTGATAGAGAATGCTGTCCTTCGTTTCGTGGGTGTACCGGACGCCGCCGGCGATTTCGACAGTCGGCACGACCTTCCAGCTTAGCTGCCCAAACGCGGAAATGGTCTCCCCGTCCGTTCGCGAATAGCGTTGCGTCGAATCGAACCTGCGCTCCAGTGGCTGCGACGAATCCTCCAGCGGAGCAAAGGCGCCCTGCTGGCGGAAATTGCGGCGAGTCTTCTGGTAGTAGCCGCCCACCATTGCGTTGACGGGTCCGTCGAAGCTGGTCTGGACACGGGTTTCGTTGGAGAAGGCCCAGAACGAGGTGTTCTCGGTCGCGGCGATGAACGTCGCTTCGGCCGGCACGTTCTGGCCCAAGGCCCAGCGGTTGCGGTTCCAGTTGTAGTTTGTCACCGACGTGATCAGGTAATTATCGGCGTCGTAATTGAGGGAACCCGTCACCGCCCACGAACGATAGGCATTGAAGGGTTGGCCATCGTCGCGTGATTCGCGCGTCGCGCCGCCAAGCCCTTCCGGCGCGTTGACCATGTAGACGTTGAATTTCTTCTCGCACGGGATGTTCGGATTTGGTTGTGGAGCGCCGAGGGCGCAACGGAAGGGCACCATGTTCCATGAGTTGCTCTCATCGTCCGACTTGAGCCAGCTTGCCTTGAGATTGGCAGTCAGGCGCGAGGTCGGCTCCCACTGCAAGGTGCCGCGGATCAGCTTCTCGTTGGTTCCGGGCTGATCGCCCTGGCTCGGCAGCTGCACGCGGGGATTGAGATTGCCCGTCGCAATGTCGAATGTCGCGGTTGTCAGCGGATCGACCTGCTTGTTCTTGAAATAGCCACCGAACATGTTGGAAACGCGAACCGCGAGGCGCGCCGAAAGGTTCGGGGCGATCGGTCCGGAAACGTATGCCGACCCGACAAGATTCTCCGATCGGAATTCGTAGCCCACTTGCCCCATCGCTTCGAAGGTGTCGGTGGGATTGGCGGTTGTTACCGACACCACGCCCGCAGTCGCGTTCTTGCCGAAGAAAAGAGCCTGCGGCCCTTTCAGAAGCTCGACGCGATCGAGATCGAAAAACGCCTCGTTGATCACGCGGGCCTGACCGTAATAGACACCGTCGACGATCACTGCGGTCGATTGCTCGAGGCCGATGGAGGTGGCCTGTGAACCGATGCCGCGCAAAGTGATCTGCGCCCCCGAACCGTTCGAGGCCCGGCCGATGTTGAACTGTGGCGAAAAGGCCGCAACCTTTTCGAGCGATGTGAGATCGTAGCGCTGGACCGTTTCCTGCGAAATCGCGGTCACAAGAACCGGCACGTCCTGAACCGATTCCACCCTCTTGCGGGCCGTGACGATGATCTCCTCGAGACCGCTGGACTGGGACTGCGCCGGCACAACGCCATCTGTCACGTCTTGCGCACTTGCGGGGAAGGCGGTCATCACCGCGATGATCGCGGCTGTCGAGACGGAACCGACGGCGAGTTGTCGCCGATTGAAGTTCTTCTGAAGCATCATCCCTCTCCTCATTTATGCCCCGACGCCAATCCCGGATTTCCGGCGAGGCGCCTTGTTTCATTCGGGATCATGGGCGTGAGGGCCGTCGGTCCGCTGGAAGCCTTGCCGTCGCCGGCTGGCTCGCACGGCCCCGCCGACGAGGCGCGAACCGAGCCAACCTGCTCGGAAAGGTTCGACACGACGGACTGAGACGGGTTGAACGCCCGATCAGACATCAATCTCCCAAAGCAGCCGCGTCGCCGAACCATCGATTGGCCATTCAGATGACGCGTTGCCCCTTGTTTTCATGCCCCGGAATATCTTAGATTCAACAGATGCACAATAAAAACTTTTTCGATTCGCGAAATCCGATGGCCTCTTTGGAGAGCGCGCCAAAGCTGCTGAGCCACGAGTCGAGCCTGGGACAAGCGATCGCCTGATGGCCCTAGGCTGCGGCATACCAGCCATGCATCTGCACTTGCGCGCAATACCCGTTGCCACCCTGCCCAACCCTCATTGCACAGAGCAGGGTCTTCCAAGAAGGCGCGGTACAGCCGGTGTCTGATCGCCACTCACGACTCCGCGATTGCACCAGCGACCGATCGGCGAATTGGACGATCGGGGACGCAGGCGAAATTCGCAGGAAGGCTGCGGCGCTTCGCGATTTCGCATTCGAGATTGGCGGGTTCCGGGTCGCAGCATGTGCCAATATAGCGTCAAAGATCCCGATGCAGGATGCCGATGGCAATGTTCTGGCCAGCACTGTCTTCGGCTGGCCGACCAACAGGAACCAATGGTGGCTCAAGCCTCAGCTTGCGCTCGATTCCCCGCTGCCCATCGCATGTCGTTACGAGTCCGAACCCTTCTGGGCGAATATCCACGGGTTCCATTCGCGGACCCACAACCCAATGCTGGATACCATCGAGCTCAAAAACTTTGAAAAGCTCGTCCACGCTCCCGCCGTGATCTGCATCCCGATCCATCAGCCGTTCGGCCAGATCGGCGCGGTCAGCTTCTCGCGGCCCGAAAGCGAACAGCTCGACCTGTCAAAGGAATTTGAAATCCATGCCGACAGTCTGGAGCGTGTCAGCCGACGCTTCGTGACAAGCTATTCGCGCCTGACCTGCCGCCGATCGCGGATTCCGCAGAACTGCCGGTTAACCGACCGCGAAGTGGTGTGCCTGCGCTGGGCGGCAATCGGCAAGACCGATGCCGAAATTGCGCAGATCATTCACCGTAGCTGCGCGACGGTTCGGTTCCACATTCAGAACGCACGCGGCAAGCTCGATGCGGTCAACAGAAGCCAGACGATCTTCAAGGCGGCCCAACTGGGCTTCCTGGGCAGTGCTGCTGTGACCAATGCCTAGGCCTGTCAGCTCTCGAGCATCGGCGGTGCCCGCGGTGACTGCAACGTGGGCCACATCGGGACGGCCGCGCCGGTGCGTTTCGATCTCCCCATCGCCCGGCTTCGCGCCGACGCACATGACCGGCGCCGCTAATTACTATAAGAAGTTGGAGTGGCTCGCGTCCGCAGACGGGGCGCAAAATGCCAATGCCATTAAAGAAAAATCGGACTCGGCTAGACCGAAGGAGAGGCATTGATGGCTGAAAGCGATCTTGAGATCGGGGTCGTCCGGCAACGTTGTCCCGGCGTGTCCTGGAACGACCTGATGAACGCCGATACCAACCCTGTTCCCGACTTTCTGATCGAGAATGCCTCGACGGACCTTGGCTCCGAGCCGATCGAGGCTGAGCGTTACACCTCACCTCTATTCTTCGCGCGAGAAGTCGAAAAAATGTGGCCCGCTGTCTGGCAATTCGCGGCGCGGGAAGAAGAGATGCCCGAACCGGGCGATCATGTCGTTTACGAAAATGTGGGCCGATCCTTTCTCCTGGTTCGGCAGGAGGATGGCACGATCCGGGCGTTCCACAATGTCTGTCTTCATAGAGGCCGTGTCCTTAAGGACGAAAGCGGCTGGTCTGCGGAACTGCAGTGCCCGTTCCATGGCTTCACCTGGAACAACGACGGGTCGCTCAAGTCGATACCGTGCAGCTGGGACTTCTCGCACCTCCACCGCGACGAGATGCGGTTGCCCGAGATCAGCGTCGGCCGATGGGGCGGGTACATTTTCATCCGCGAAGCCGATGAAGGCCCTTCGCTCGAAGAATACCTCGCGCCGCTGCCAGCCCATTTCGAGGGTTGGAATCACGCCGAGTGCTACACTGCGCTTTGGGTCGCGAAAGTCGTTCCCGCCAACTGGAAAGTGACGGCCGAGGCATTCATGGAAGCGTGGCACAGCCTGGTCACGCATCCGCAGCTCCTCCCTTTCACCGGCGACGCCAACTCGGCCTACAACGTATGGGGCGATCACGTTAACGCGAACCTCGTTCCTTTTGCCGTCCTGTCGCCACACCTCGATCCGGAAGGTCGCACCCAGCAATGGATCGTTGACGAATTCGTCAAATATAGCGGTCGTTCGGCGGACAATTACGATCCCGACAAGGACGACTTCAACGTGCAGGTTCCAGATGGAATGTCCGCAAGACAGGCGATGGGCGAAAGCCTGCGCGCGGCGGCAGGTGCTCAGTCCGGCCGCGACCTCAGTGCCGCTGCCGACGCCGAGCTTTGCGATGCTCTCGTCTACAATGTCTTTCCGAATTTCTCGCCATGGGGCGGTTACATGCCGAACATCGTCTATCGCTGGCGTCCCTGGCCCGATCAGGATCGAACACTGATGGAAGTGCGCATCCTGATGCGTTCGCATCGCGACGATCCGATGCCACGCTCGGTCCCGATGACCATTATCCCCGATGACCAGCCGTGGGCGTCCGAAGCGGCCCTGGGTGCCCTTGGCGGGGTCTTCGATCAGGACATGGAGAACCTGCCGCAAATCCAGAAGGGCCTGAAGGCTTCGAAGACCGGCAAGGTCCAGCTTGCCAATTACCAGGAGATCCGGATCCGTCACTTCCACCAGACCCTCGACAAGTATCTCGCCCGCTAGAGGCCCGCGACTTCGCGCCTCCGGCTCCAGCACCGACGCAACAGGGATGCCCTCGCCATGATCGAAACAGATAGTCGCGAACGACAAGCGGCACCGTCCGGCTCAGAAGAATCCGGGAGCATGAGCCACGAAGAGCGACGGCGGAGCGTTGCCCGCGATCATCAGCGTCGATCGATCGAACTGCTCAAGGACAAGGAAACCGATCGTTCGGTAGGCCCGGTCACCAATTCCTCCGAAGTCTACACCGATCCGCGATGGGCCGCTGCGGAACGGCGGCAGGTCTTCATGAAGTTGCCGCTGCTTGCCGCGATGAGCGCCGACATGCCCAACCCCGGTGACAAGGTGCTGTTCGAAGCCGCCGGCCCGCCGATCCTGATCGTCCGCGCAAAGGACGGGACCGTGAACGCCTTCCTCAACATGTGCACCCACCGCGCGGCAAAGCTGGTCACCGAATGTACGAGCGCCATGCGGATGAGCTGCCGCTTCCACGCATGGACGTTCGATCTCGACGGCAACCTGATCGGGCTTCCCGGCAAGGCCGGCTTCGTCGGGATCGACAAGGCCGATCGCGGGTTGATCCGGGTTCCGGTGGCCGAATGGCACGGCATGATCTTCGTCAGGTGCGAGCCCGGCGAAGAGCCGATCGATATCGAGGGCTTCCTGGGCGATTTCGCGCCCGAACTCATCCAGCTTGAATTCGAGACGATGCGGCGGATCAAGGAGACGACGCTGCCGATCGAAGCGAACTGGAAGTACGCGCTAGACACGTATGGAGAAGCCTACCACTTCACGGCGCTCCACCCCACGTCCATTGGCGGATCCCACTTCACCGATGTCATGTGCTACGACGATTTCGATCCGCATCACCGGATCGCCTATCCCTACCTTCACGTCGCAGAATATGCCGACAAGCCCGCCGGGGAATGGCCGGAGGAGGACTACAACGCCGTCCACCTGCTGTTCCCGAACGTCATTCTCAATATCTGGCAGATTCCCGAAGGCCACGCCTATTCGATCTACCGCCTGTTCCCGGGCGACAGCGTCGACCGTGCCTTCGCCCTGACCACCACGTATCGACCCGCTCACGCCCAATCCGAGGTGGACGACGGTCCGTGGATCGCGCTTCACGACTACATCGAGCAGATCGTGCTCAACGAGGATTACAGCGTCTCCCGCGATGGACAGGTGAACCTGCAACACGCGCCCGAGGGCTTTCGCGTGCTGTACGGCAGTAACGAGATCGCGCTCCAGAATTACCACAAGCGGATGGAAAGACTGGTCCGCCGAGACGACGAAGTCGCGGGAATGAACTCGATCGGAGTGGCTGCCGTATGACAAGTGTTCTCGACCGGCTCGATGCCGAATCCCAGATCAACAGGGTCATCGCGCTCTACTCCCATGCCCTCGACCGGCGCCGATGGGAGCTTCTCGACAAGGTATTCCACGACGACGCCAAGTACGGCTTCGGCGACATCGCGGGAAGCTGGCGCGATTTCCTCGCTGCCGCCAGGTCCATCGTCGACCCGCTCGGACCGACACAGCATCTGGTGTCCAACGTCATCATCGAGATCGAGGGTGATACTGCCCACGTCGAAAGCTGCCTGAACGGCTATCATGTCGTTCCCGCCGATTATCCCGCCGGCCTTAACACCAACGGCCTGTTCTACGATCGACCGGGCGAGCGTTACGTCGCCATCGTCGGGGGCCGTTACGTCGATCGCTTCGAACGGCGGCACGGCGAATGGCGCATCGCGCAGCGGGCCGGGCTATATGATTGGATCCAGGTGCTGGACTACACCGACGGCGGCCTGTCGCTCAGCCCCGACGCCGCCCTGGGGAAATGGGGCCCAGCCGACCCGTCGTCGGTAGTGGTGCAGCGCCTGATGGACACGCTCTAGCCGTGGCCGGGACCGTGAGCGACATCGAGATCGTCGATGCCCAGATCCACTTTGGGCCGGGCGGCATAAGCGAGATCATCGCGGCCATGGATGCCCTGGGGATCGCGGCCGTGCTGGCCGACGAGTTCTGGGGTCTCGACACCTGGGGGCCGGGCTACATGCTGACCAACGGCGCCTATCGGGTAACGTCGCCAACGGCGGAACTGGCCGGGTGGCTCCACCCCGATCGGTTCGCCTATGTCCTGCGGATTGACCGAAACGACCCGGAATTCGCCAGCCTGATCCGCATGGTGAAGACCGCCCCCCACGCCCGCGCCATGCGCATCCTCCCGGGCTTGACCGCGACCGAACTGGACGCCTTTGCAGACGGTGCCTACGACCCGATGTTTGCCATCGCGCAGCAGGAGCGCCTGCCTTGCTTCGTCTACATTCCGGGTCGCGCCGATCTCATACCGCGCTATCTCGAGAAATTCCCCGACCTGACCTTTGTCGTCGACCACTGCGGAATGCCGATAGAAGCCGGCATCGGCTTTCTCGACGCGGATCGACCCGAGGGCCGCGACAACCATCCCGGCCCGGACGTCTCCTATTTCACACAAGTCCTGAAGCTGGCCGAATGGCCGAACGTCATCCTCAAATGGAGCCACGCGCAGGGCATGTTCGGAACGCCGGAGTATCCCTTTGCACCCCTCTGGCCGCAATTGCGCAGAGCCGTCGAGGCCTTCGGCGCATACCGCATTATGTGGGCCAGCGACCACGGCGGCAACCAGACGGGGGAAAGCTGGGCCGAACTGCTGTTCTGCCTGCGCGATTGCCCCGACTTCACGGTGGAGGAGAAGTCGTGGTTGCTGGGCAAGACCCTGCGGACCGTGCTTGGCTGGCATGCCGCGATGGAGCAGGAATGATGCTGCTCGTGGCTGGACGTATCGCCGTCGACCCGGTCTTCGCGCGCGAGCTCCTGTCCGATCTCAACGCCGGGGTTCTGCCCTCCAGGAACGAGGTGGGCTGCCTGTTTTACGCGTTCGCCATTGAGGACGAGGCAGCCGGGCATATCCTGACCCAGCAGATCTGGCGCGACGAGGCAGCCTTGGCCGATCACCTCTGCCAGCCCCATATCGCGAGGCTCGTGGCGAAATGGAATGACCGCTACCGGGTAGAGACGAAGCTCTACGACCTGACCCATCCGCGCGCCGTGGGTGTTTGGAGCGATCCGGCCCTTGAAGAAAAGATCCGCGACAGTCGCCGCTGACCCCCTTTCATCTGAGCCGGTATGCCGCACCGTCACGATCGATGTGACCCGCCGTCGGGGCGGGCCAATGCGTCCCGATCAGCAGCGTCTGTCCACCCGCTATCTCTGCAAACACTCGTTCGCGGGTGAGGGTCGACTGATCGGGATCGAAGTCCGAGGTGATGGACCAGTCTGGATGGGCGAGCTGGCACGGATGGTGAATGAAATCGCCGGTGATGATGGCCCTTTCGCCATCGGACGACACCTCGACGCTTACGTGCCCGGCGGTGTGGCCTGGCGTCGAAAGCAAGCGAACGGTGTCGCAAATCCGGTGATCGGATGCGACGAAATCGACAAGCCCAGCCTCGATGACGGGCGCGATCGAATCGCCAAGAACGGCCCGGTCGAGATCGCGCATGACGTCTCCGCCCGATGTTTCGACGATGGCACGCTCGAACGCGGCGAACTCCGCCTTTCCGATCAGATATCGCGCATTCGGAAAGGTCGGCACCCATTCCTCGCCGACACGCATTGTGTTCCACCCGACGTGGTCGAGATGCAGGTGAGTGCACAGGACTACATCAATCGTCTCCGGCGGAAATCCGGCTTGAAGCAGATCATGCAGAAAGGCGTATTGCTGCATATGCCAAATCGCAAAAGCCGGTCGGTCCTTTTCATTCCCGACGCAGGTGTCGACCAATATGCGGCGCCCCTCAGTCTCTATAACGAGAGCGTGTATCGAGAATTTGAGCTTTCCTTCGGCAGTGACGAATTCGGGTCCCAGCCAAGCGATCTGCCCAACGGCCTCAGGCGTTGCGAAAGGCATGAAGTCTTCCAGCCCGCCATCGAAGGTTGATTCGACGATACAGGTTATCGTCGCACACCCGACATGCCAGGAAAGGTTTCGACCTGGAGCTTTGGATTCGTGGATCACGGCTAAGTCCGATCAATTTCGACCAGCCCACTATGCTCCGCTCAGAATCTTATGAAACCTCCGAGATTCGAGAGTGAAGCGGACAATTGCCATCGAGAAGATTCTTTCGCACGCCGTAAACGCCGCATGAGCGCGACCGAAGGATCCGGGTTTCGCTCGTCGGATTCGGGCAGAATTACCCTAGGCCCCGTCATCTTTGACCTGGCACTCGCTGGACAGATAACCGCCTCGCTGCCAGCTTTCTTGAACCTCATCGCCTCTTGATCGCAGAAGTGGGCCTCAAGGGGAACGCAGGAACGGCAATTCATCGAAAAGGGACAAGCGATGTTCAAGGCAGTTTGCTTGCTTAAACGCCGGCCTGGAATGTCTTTCGAGGAATTCGTGGACTATTATGAAAACCATCATGCCAAGCTCGCAGCCAAGTGGGTACCCACGCAACGCCAGTATCATCGGCGCTATATCCAGCCATTGATCAATCCAATAACCGGCGAGGCGGCAGAGCTCGAATATGATGTGATCACCGAAATGTGGTTCGACGATGAAGCGGCATTCCGGAAGGCAATGGCCGTGTTGTCTTCGCCAGAAGCACAGGCCGAAATAGTGGCCGATGAGGAAAAGCTGTTCGATCGAAGCAAGATCTGTTTCGGGACGCTCGACGAACATGTGACCGAGTTTCCCCGTCAACGCTGAGGTCGTCGCGCGCTCGCGACCGCGACTGACTTGGCGGTCCTGTCCGGCCGAGCCTGCATGGCATCGGCTTGCGGACGGCGCATGGGGATGATTTCCGCCTGCGGTGCGTGGGTGCGGAAAGTCAGCCCCGTGATCCTGCTCGCCACGCTGGGCCGACCCGGCCAGCGCCAGAGGCAAACACGCTGGTGTGCGCTCGCTCCGCTTGCGCAATCCGCTTCGGCGTTTCGCCGTAGCGCCATCAAACCGAGGCAAGATCCTACGAACAATTGACGGATTTCATTACCCATAACAAATTTTTCTTGAGCGCATGTTCAATTTAGATAAGTTCAGACTTCGGCCTGATTATCATCCTTGGAAGGGGTCTCGGACGGACGAGGCTAAGGGTCGAGACGACAAATCGCTTTGCGCAGGTAAAGCCAAACGGGCTGCCGCTACGGTTCGTCGAAGCTAGGGAGAAGGAAAATGCGACAGGAGAGATACTCGCGCACTTCGGAGGGCCCCAGGGCGGTTGCCGGAACGGCATCGCTGGCCGCACTCGGCTTCGCGCTGTTTCCACTCGAGGTGCGGGCGCAGGATGCCGAGCCGTCGACCGAAGCTTCGTCCAGAGGCAACACCATCATCGTCACCGCCCGGAAACGCGAAGAGAGCCTCCTCGACGTTCCGGAATCGGTCGTCGCGATCGGAGCCGAAGAGATCCAGCGGCAGAACATCAAGGGCCTGAACCAAATCGGTCAGAACGTGCCCAACCTCAATCTCTCGATGCGGACCGACGGGTTTCCCAATGTGTCGATCCGCGGGGTCGGTGCATTTGGCTTGACGCAGGGGGTCGGTTTTTATCTCGACGATGTCCAGCTCTTCGGCGACGCGTCCTCACGGTTCGGCGATTTAGCCCGGATCGAGGTGCTGAAGGGGCCTCAGGGCGTCTTGTACGGTGGCAGCAATATCGGCGGCGCCGTGAAATACGTAAGCGAGCGACCCGATCCCGATCGCGTCTCGGGACGGGTCAAGCTCATGGCCGGTGAGCAGAACATCTTCGACGGGGAAGCGGCGATCAACCTTCCGCTCAGTTCGAGCTGGGCCATGAGGGTGTTCGGTTTCGGCCGTACCGACGATGGCTTCCTCTACAATCCCAATTCGCCATCCCCCGTATTCGGGGTGACTTACGACCAGCCCCGCGACGTTGGCGCTTACGAGGAATTCGGGGGCCGTGTGGCGATCGCCGGCGATCTGACAGACAGCTTCTCCCTCCACGCCGCGATGCGCTACAATGAGTATGACGGTCCAGCCAACAATTGGTCGCGTGAACTTGGCGGCGAGGGCAATTTCACCTACCCCAAGACACTCGACGTCAACCACAACCCCAAGAACGTGCGCAAGACGTTCGGCGCGAATCTCGAACTGGAACTGGACCTGGGCGGCGTCGTCGTCACTTCGATCAGTTCCTATACCGATTCGAAGAGCGATCGCGTCACCGATGTGGACCTGACTCAGCTCTGGGCTTTCAACACCATCCAGCCGCAGACCTTCGAGGTGGTGACTCAGGAATTGCGCTTCACGTCTACCGGAGATGGACCGCTGCAATGGATTGCCGGCCTCTACGCCCGGGACCTCAAGGAAACAATGAACTCGACTCTCGAGTTCGGTTGGATCTTCATCGAGGCAGACGATCCCTTCGCTTTCGTAACCGTGCCTTTCGTTACAAGCGAGGAGAACAAGAAGAACGCTGCGGCCTTCGGCAATGTCACTTACGAGCTTGGAAATATCGAATTTGGTGCAGGACTGCGTGTCGATCGCTGGCGCTCCCAGGAATGCGCGCTGGACGTCGGACATTGCGCTTCCAAGTCCGAAACGGAGGTCCTGCCGCGCCTTTCGCTGACTTATGACCTGAACGGAGGCGCGATCGTCTACGCCACCTACTCCAAGGGTCTCGAGCCTGGCGGATGGAATGGCATAGCCGACGGCGCCCCCCTCATCTTTGGGCCTGACGGCGAGTCCACCCTGGTCGGATACGAACCGGAAAGGTCGGCCCAATACGAAATCGGCGTGAAAAGCGAGATACTGGGCGGGATGGGCGCAGTGACGGCGGCCGCATTCTACACGACTTACAAGAACCGGCAGTTCGAGTTCATCGTGCCCAATCCGGGCGGCGATGGCCTGATCGAAGGTATCACGAACGTCGGTGATTCCACACAATGGGGTTTCGAATTGAGCGCGTCGGTTAGGCCGGCGGACTATCTGACGCTGTCTGGCGCATTCGGGCTCGTCGAGGCGGAGTGGGACGACGGTACAGTGCTCATCGACGGTCTCGACTTGAGTGGAAAAACGCCGCCGAACGTCATCGGCACCAGTGCGAATTTCAATGCAAATCTGGAAGTACCATTGTCTGACGAGACGGACTTCATTGCAGATCTGCAGGTGAGCTACAAAGGAAAGATGAAGGGTGGCAAACCCTGGAACAACGTAGAAAATCCCAGCTATACCATGGTCGACATCCAGACCGGCGTGGCCCGCGGTCCTTGGGAATTGCTGCTCAACGTGCAAAACGTGTTCGACGAAGAATATTATACAGATCTTGAGCCTTTTCCCAATTTCGGGATCGACGGCCTGACCGGGACGGGGCCCGAAACGTTCATCATCGGCACACTGGGCCATCCGCGCGTTGTGACGGCGAGCATGAGCTACAAGTTCTGACATCACTTCCGGCAGAAGCAATTGGGCGCCGGAGCGATCCGGCGCCCTTCCCGTTCTGTGCTGTCGCGATCAGGCCACGTTTGGCGAAGGATTGGTTCCGATCATCAAGGCCGCGGAACCCGGTCCGCCATCCATGTCGAGAGCCAATCGTGAAAGTGGCGGATCCTGTTCTCGTCGTCGCTCAGGACGGCAGTGTCGAAACCGGCGGAGTTCATCCCGGCCTGCATGTAGGGCAGGTAGAAGATATCCTGATCAACCGTTTCGGTCATGCTAACCGAACCACTGGTGACATCGGCCTGCATGAAGACTTCGCGCTCTGGGCGACGACCGGACTGCATTGCCTTCGCCGCCTCCGGATCTCCGATCAGAACCAGGGAGGTGTCGTCACCGCTTTGCCGGATCGGCATTGCCAGCGTGATCTTGTCGAAGAAGCACTTCTGGGGATCCGTGGGATGAGGCCTTGGCCGCATGATCCAGACCTCTTCCGGCTTGACCGTCATGATCACGTTCGGAAAAAGATTGTACTGCCAGATGTCCGACACCTGGTCGTCGGTCAGCGCGGAATAATCGAAACCGACGCGCCTTCCCAGTTCGCGCTTGCGCGCTTGCGCGGCGCGCCGGATATCGTTCACGCGACCATGAAAATCCCGCGGATCGAGGCCCAGTGCCTCTAATGCCCCTGAGAGGATCGGCGGCGGCTCGTCCGGCACGGGATAGCGCGGATTGACGACGTAACCGTCAACTCGAAAGACCGTATGGCCGTAGGGAAACAGGTCGACGCGTGCATCGCGGCAATTGACGAAGCTGGCGTGTTGGGAATGGATGAAGTCGACGTGATAGACCTCGGCAAAGTTGTCGATCACGGTTTTCCAGTTCGCGTCGAGTTCGCAGGTCTGCTCGCGCACGACGTGCATTTCCTCAAGCCGATAAGGGGTCAGCTCCCCGACCAGCGAACCGAGAAAATCATCCAGCGGCAGGGGATTGACGGCAAGATTAATCCAGACCAACCCGTTTCTTGCGCCTACGTTGACGGGCTTCAGCGATCTCGCTGCACAATCGACGCCCTTGGAAAACCGTTCGCGATCAGGCACGTGCAGAAGCGAACCATCCAGTGCGTAGCTCCACCCGTGATAGGGGCAGGTGTGCCGCCGCGCGACCGAACCGGACGTCTCGATGTGCAGTCTGTTCCCGCGGTGCTGGCACACATTGTAGACCGCGCTTAAACCGCCCTCCTCGGTTCTGGTGATCAGGATCGATTCCTGCGCGATGTCGAACGTTATGAAATCGCCCGGTTCCTCGAGATCGCGCTCAATTCCTGCGATCAGCCACGCCTTTGTCCATACCGTGTCGAACTCCTTCTGCATGGTGGCTCTGCCGGAGTAGTGTTCGCGATTAAGCGTCGCACGATGGGCTGGTTGCGGCGACACGTCGCTACCGAAAGCGACGAATCTGTTTTCCTGCCACATATGCCTCCGCTCCTTCCGGCAATGCCTTTTGTGACATTTTCCATAAGGCCATTGCTTCGCGGACAGCAATAAAAATAATTACACGTGATGAAATTTTCCGTCCGCAAGGATGCGGCGATTTCAACGCATCTGGGTTGCTGTTATGGGCAAGGCAAGCGAGCCCGCAAAACCAATCGATGAGCACTGCCCATGGACCGAATGAGGTCGAACCGGACACAGTCGCGCCGACGCGCCAGAGGAAAAAACTATCGGAAAAGCGCCGACACCGAAGCCATGATCATGGAGGCTGCGGTGTCATGCTTGCACGAACAAGGCTTCCACAAGTTGACGTTGCAAAACGTCGCCCAGCGCGCCGACATGACGCGCAGCGCAATTCAATATTACGCAGACACCACGCGGAGCCTGCTTCTGCTTCTGCAGGAATATCTCGTTGACAAGATATGGGGCGAAGAACTGCGTAAATCTCTCGCTCTCCCGTCCGGACCCACAAGCCACGGTGATGCGATCGACATCATCCACGATCACATCGATTCCCGTTATTTCGTTGCCTGGAATGAACTCCTCATCGCTGCGCGCACCGACGATTCCCTGAAACCGATTGTCGATCGGGGAAACACGTTGCGCGAGGAAATCCATTTGCGGCTGGCCGACATCTTCCATTCCGGCGCGGACGCCGAACGGCTTCGCCTTTACTCGGCGTTGGACGATCTTTTTGTCCTTGTCCTTCACGGAGCCACTTTTGTCACCTTTGCAGATGATACCGCAGAGCGAGTGGCCAATGCGAAAAAGGTGCTGCGTGACTTATATGTCCTGGTTCGCGAAGGGGATGTCCGGCCAGCGGGACAGGCCGATTGACTAGACGTCAATGACCGCACGATGACTGACAAGCCGTGAACGGCTTTTCAGATGCCCTTTCGACTTTTCCAACGCCAGCCCCCTTCGGCCTGCTGAAACTGACAGTCCTTCGCTTGGAGCAGGGCTAAGTTAACATTCTAAAAGGATACTAGCGATTCTTGGCGAGGGCACCGACACAGAGGCTTTCTGATGTCACGGGGGAGTTCAATCGTACCGGCGCGGGTGCGGCTCAAACTGCCATGTCACCAAGGGAGACATAAAGGCGGCTAATCCGCGACGTCTGAACTTGCCAACGACCATTCAGCCGTCGGTAAGTCTCGTGATAGTGTCCACAGCCGTGGAGGGTGAGAATCTGTCCATCCGCGTCCCAAATCTGATCTTCCATGGCGATCACGCCCCGCGCCTCGTCATCCGAGAGGATTTCGATCTCGTGGCAATGACCGTGATGCACGGTTCGAGAATGTCCGACGGCATCTTTTATGAAGTCAGCAATCCGGTCGCCGCCCTCATAAATCCAATCGTTGCTTTCCGCAGCGCGACCACTCTCACCGTGGCCATCCACGTTGAAGGACATCCTCGCATCAAACACAGCATCGTCGGCAAAAATGCTGCGAATCCCGATCCAGTCCTTGGTATCGAGGTATCGGAAGTAGCGGCTCTTGAGTTGCTTGATTTCCTCGATCGCGAGCAGGCGTTCGACAGCATCCATGGATTCTCTCTCTAATGGCTCGATGGCAAACTATATTGCGCGCGCTCGTTTTCGAACCCTCAGAAATGCGAGCGCCGTATGCTAGCTGTTTCTGCATCCCCGCTGTCTCACAAGGGCCATTTCTGTCCGACCCTAGGCGCAAGACTCACTGATTAGAGCCAGAAGAGCAGGGTGGCGGCCAGTGCGAGTGCTGAAAGGTAAATGGTTGGGCAGCGGTCATTTCGCGTTGCCACGCGGCAGTCATTCATACGATCTCGATCGGCCGCGTGATCCGCCAGGCGCCTTGGCAAGTCGTGATCTTCTCGCTCGACATGTCCTTGCTCGTCTACAGCATGAGCAACGCTAGGCTCGCCACCGCAATAGCGGGACTGCTCAAACGCTCGGCAAACGACGGTGTGTGTGTGGGGGGTACCTTCGGAACAGGCATCATGTCGGCCGTGCTTTCCTCCGCGATGAACAACATGCCCACGGTCCTATTCGGCGCATTATCGATCGAAACCACCGGCGCCACCGGACCCGTTCGCGCAGCCATGATCTACGCCAACGTCATCGGCTGCGATCTCGGGCCCAAGATCACCCCGATCGGTTCGCTTGCAACGCCGCTGTGTCTGCATGTGCTGGGCCAGAAGGGCGTTAAGATCGGCTGGGGTTATTACTTCTACGTCGACATCGCCCTGACCAATCCGATCCTGCTGGCGACCTTGGCCGCGCTCGCCCTTCGCCTGACCCTGGTCTGATCCTCGGAGCTCAATCATGTCCCGCCTACGCCGACTCCCCGATCCCGACACCTTCCCTGCCTTGGACCCGGCATTTGTTCTTAACCACCCCAGCTGTCGGCCTAGGCGATGATCGATTGCCTCCTCGTATTTTTCTTCTTTACGGCTCGTTGCGCGAGCGCTCCTACTCAAGGCTTGCGGTGGAAGAAGCTGCCCGATTGCTCCAACTGTTCGGCGCAGAGACGCGCATCTTCGATCCGTCCGATCTGCCGCTGCCCGATCAGTTCGGCGGCGACGATCATTCTGCCGTCCACGAATTGCGCGAGCATGCGTTCTGGTCCGAGGGCATGGTCTGGTGCAGCCCGGAACGGCACGGCCAGATTACCGGCATCATGAAGACACAGATCGATCACCTGCTGCTTAGCATCGGAGGCTTGCGACCGACGCAGGGGCGGACGCTGGCCGTAATGCAAGTATCTGCCGGGTCGCAATCCTTCAACAGCGTCAACACGCTGCGCCTCCTCGGCCGCTGGATGCGAATGTTCACCATCCCCAACCAATCCAGCGTGCCCACGGCATACGAGGAGTTCGACGATGCGGGCCGCATGAAGCCCTCCCCGCTCTACGACCGGATCGTAGACGTCATGGAGGAACTGGTGCGGTTCACGGTGCTGCTGCGCCCGCACTCCGAGCAACTTGTCGACCGATATTCCGAGCGCAAAGAGGCGGGTCGCATAATCGATCCGACGAAGGATGTGTCGGCGATCGCACTATCCTCATCGTGATGACCGCTTTCGGGCCTTCGCCGCGTGGGGCCCGAATGACCGAGATTGAGGCGCTAGCTGCTCTACGTTTTGGAGCTGTAAACGGTCTCCACCTGCCGCGCTGCGAGAATTCCTATCTGCCGGTCCGACGGCGAGAGTGAAAAATGCAGCGGTCTAAAATTTCAAGGTCAGGTCCTGCGCTTCGTGTCCATCCACTCCGCGATCGACAATTCCTTCAGTCCCAAGCGCCATCTGAAAAATCTGGTTATTCGCCCGCGATTTCGTGCGGCTTGGGCAGGTCGCCGGACTGTGCCGAGATCAGGCTCGAAGCCAAGCCCCTGTCGGAAGTCCAAGGGCACAAGGACTTGGTTCGATCGTTAAGACGTAATAGCAAAACGGGTCGATGGAATGAACGAAGCAACGCTGAATGTCCTCCAATATTACGGTGCTGGCGCTTCGTTGATCGCTGCCTTCGTCGTTTCGCTCAATCTCGGCGAACGGATAACCGGGTGGGCTTTCGTGCTCTTCGTAACCAGTTCGATCGCACTGATCGGGTGGGGTTTCCTGAACGACGAAGGGCAAGGCATCGGCTGGCAAAACCTGGGCTTGCTCTTAGTCAACCTGATCGGTGTGTGGCGACATCTCATCCATCCTCGCGGCAGAATATCGGAGAAGGATCGCTAGGCGGCGCAACCGCGTGGCCGCGATCACGCCATTTCGTAGTCGATCGGTTTGAACGATCCGCCATTACTGGCATAAGCCGAACATGCCGTCAGGCCGATGACAAGGTCCATTTCTGCTCGGAGCACGATGCTGTCGCCGGGCCTCGAAACCGGCGGATCGACGCTCAGGCGGCCAGTGGCATCGGCTGGCACGTTCATGAAACAATTGAATGCCACGTGCATCGGGTTGAGCCGAATGCCCCAAGGTATGAGCGCGTTGCGCAGGTTGCCGAAACAGCCGTGATGGACCGGCTTATCGGGGTAGAAATGGCGAAAGGTCTCTTTCGAGCACGGTGTCAGCAGGAAGTCGTGAACGCCGACGGTGTCACGTTCAATGACCAACATCGCGTTCGATTGGCCCGACCAGAGGCGATTGCCGGTGGTCAATCGCGTCGTCTCCTCGTAATCGAACGTGCGCCCGTTCGACAGCATTTCGGAAGGGTCGTGGAGAGCAAAAGCTATCAGGTCGGCAACCTGGGTGCCTTCCGCATCGATGACCGTAAGCGCCTGACCCTTCAGCAATTCGAACGCTACGCCAGAGCGTGGCTCAATCCTGTGTCTCCGCGTCATGACTTGGACCTGGGATCGACATAGGGGCATTCCCAATGATCACCGACCATACGACCGGAGTATTGCCGGGCTTCGCTCATATCGCCATGCCGGGCCAGCATCGGGTTGGTCGATCCGGCGAGCATTTCGTCTCGCTCCAATATCTTCGACCTTATCGTTTCGTAGCGGTTCTCCGCGCGCAGCTGCTCGAATTGATCGTGAAGATTGAATACGAGAACAGGTGCCCGGAAGCGCCGGGCCGGGCGGCTCGCATTTGGATGCAAGCCCACGACGAAAAAGGCTTCCCCACCAAAACTCAGGGAAAAATGGGGATCCGCGGGATCTGCACTCACCCGATCGTCGTGCGGCTGCTCAAGCCAGGCGTCCTTGTCGGCCAACGATTGAAGGCGCGCCCACATCGCCGCTTCGAAAGACAGCTCGTCCAGATCGGCTGGCCCTTCGAAGACGAATGCGATTGACCGAAACAATCCCGGGCCTGCCGCATAATCGAAGGCCCACTCGAGAAGTTCGCGATGTATGCGCAAATCGTCCCACGCGCTGTCGATAGCGACGCACGAAACGATCTTCAACGTGCCACGAGCCAGCGCGCTCTTCGCCCCGACACAGGGGAAAGAATTGTCGGCGATGAATTCGCGAAACCTCTGATTGAGGCTTCGGGAAAGTTCGGGGTTTGCCAGCATCTTTCTTCTCGATTGTTATCGGGTGGACTATGTCGCGAACCGTTCGGGAGACGGACCGTTCCGAAATTAACGCCATGATGTGCGGATAAATCCCGAGTTAACACAGGTTAGGTCGCTACTGCCCCCGTGGGCAGCGTGCATCTCAAAGGCCCCCATGAATTCGCTTCGTCGGCTTTTTCGCGCGGCTGGCGGTATTCGCAGCCGAAATTTCCGCCAAGGCCGTGCAGCTCAGGTAATAATCCGGTATCTACGATGCAACGAATGATCGGCGCGAGCTTGGGGATTTGGGGTCTTCTCCGGGTCAATCGTTGCTCGATCGGGCGGAGGGATCGCAACATGCACAACTATCAACTCAAGATCGCAGGCCGGCACGAGAGTGACGGTGTGGTAGTCGAATTTGAAAGCCAGGATACCGCGGGCGCCCTGAACCGTCTTTCGACTTTCAAGTCGGTCAAGCGCGCTCAGTTGTGGGAGGATGGTCACTTCATCTGCACGATCGCAAAAGATGGTGGTGGGCCGGGCGTGTGGTCAGTCGACCCGGAACGCTGATCACCACAGATACCCGCGACGTGCGGCCACGTTGACGATCAGATCACGCGTGAGGACACGATCGGCTCCAGATTGAGCCGCCCTGTTGTTAAGTGCAAAAAACGTCCTGTCGGCTGCGTATCGGGGCATCCCGATTAGGGTCCGGATCTGCAATTGCAGGACGCTGTCGGTGTAGACCCCTTGAGGGTTTCATGGATCTGTCGGCACTAGCCGGGCTAGAGCTCGGTCGTGTTGTATTGGGCCTCACAGAGGCGAACGTTGCATTAACTCGATGCGGGCTTTTCGGCCCATCTGATTACGTTCGCAGATCGTTCGTCCCTGCGTTCCCTCTCGGGACACCACCCTCGGATCAGCTTTGACGCTTCACCGCTGGCAAGCAGGTTCTATCCTCCCTCATGCTTGGAACACAGTGCCATCGCGCAGCATGGGATGCATGATAACCGCAAGGCGACGGGCGAGCGCGACAGGGGCTTTCTTCAGGCCGCGACGCTTGGCGATCTTCATGGCCTAGGTCTTCAGCAAGAACGTTTCCCTGCTCCGGGTAAGGATTGAGTTGGCGGCTTCGTAAAGTAGCTTGCGCACCGTGCCGTCACCTTGCCTGGTGATCCGGTCCGTCCAGTCGAGTTCGCCTGACTGGTGGCGCCCAGGTACGAGGCCGAAGGAGGCGCCGGCATTGCGGAACGGCGACGCGGGCTTTCCGGGACGTGGCATGTCCCCGACCTACCCTCTGCAGTTCACGGTGCGATCCCTCTGACAACACCGTCAGCCCATGTAGCCGCCGCCGTTCACCTGGAGCACTTCGCCTGTCGTCCAACTGGAGCGTTCCGTGGCGAGGAAATGGACCGCTTCGGCCACCTCGGCGGGCGAGCCGAGCCGCTGCATCGGGATGCCCTTGGTCACGGTGTCGGTCACACCCTCGCTGTCGGCCGACATCATTCGCGTCGTTTCCTCGGTCAGCATCGGACCGGGCGAGACGCAGTTGACCCGCACCCGTGGCGCGAATTCGGCTGCGATGGACCGGCTGAAGGCCTCGACCGCCGCCTTGCTGGCGGTATAGAGCGCCATGCCGGGGATCGGCACGCGCGCCGCGATGGAGGTTACGTTGACAACCGACCCGCCGCCCCTAGCCACCATCGCGGGCACGAATTCGCGGCACAGCGCGACCATGCCGGTGAAGTTGCAGCCCATGACCTCATCGATCCGTTCCGGCGTCGTTTCGGCGAGCGGAATGGCGGGAAAGAGGCCCGCATTGTTGATGAGGATGCCGGCCCCGCCCAGCTCGTCCGCCGCCGCGCGCAACCGAGCAGGAAGCTGCGCCTCGGCCAGTTCCCCGGCGACGGTAACAACGCGCCCCGGACCGGCTGCGGACAGCGACGCGGCGATTTCGGCCAACGGACCCTCGCCACGCGCGGTGAGAACGAGGTTCGCGCCATCCGCCGCAAAGCGTTCGGCAATCGCCTGACCCAGTCCTCCCCGCGAACAGCCGGTGACGATGACCGTCTGACCGGTGAGGTCGATTTCCATGCCCGCTCTCTTTCGCCCGCCTGTCAGGCGGGGCTGATGCCGACGATCTCGGCATCGTATTCGACCAGATCGCCGGCGTTGTGGGCGACGTGCGCAACCACTCCGTCCGTTGGCGCGGTGATGTAGGTCGGCCGGTCGAGGACCATGACTTCGGCCACCCGGTCGCCGCTCCCGACGGCCGAACCGACAGGCACCAGCGAGCGAAACAGGCCGAGATGCGGCGCGCGCAGCATGGCGATGGGACCATCGACGTGTTCGCCCCGTGCCTCGGCGGTTCCCTCGTCGGGCAGCATCGGACTGACCGCGTCGGGGTCGCGGCTCATGAAATATTCGAACCCCGGTCCGGCGACATGGATTTCGCGCCAGGGCGACTGGCGAAAATCGCGCAGGAAGGCGCGGATCGACTGGTAGGCCTCGCTCATGCGGTGCGCTCCTCGGCATAGATCGCCAGCGCCACGGGCAAGACCGGGGAGGCGTAGAAATGGCGCACGCCTGCCGCGAGCGCGGTGCGAACGACTTCGGGATTGGCCAGCGCCTGACCGCGCACGGCCTCGGCCCCGGCGACGCGATCGCCCAGCGCTTCGGCATCGCTGGCCAGCAGCGCGTCGAGATCCAGCGCCGCTGAATTGCCCGGTGCTCCCGGTTCAAGCACCCGCGACAGCACCGTTTCGGGCAGCCAGTCGAGAATGCGGCCGAGATAGGCATCGTCCTTTTCGGATGGGACCACCGTTGGCAGTTCGCCCGCGAAGACAAGGCCCGCCTCGCCATCGATGGTGACGACTTCGCCGGCGCGGGCGACAAGACCGTCGCCGGTGCCGACGACGCAGGGGCGCCCCAGCGCGCGGCTGACGACCGCGGCGTGCGAGGTCGAGCCGCCCTGTTCCGTGACGATCCCGCGTGCGGCGATCATGCCGTGGACATCGTCGGGGCTGGTCGTCTTGCGCACCAGGATCACCGGCTTTCCTTCGGCGGCAAGCCTTTCGGCCTCGTCCGAATCGGCGACGAGCACGCCGGATGCGGCACCCGGGCATGCGCCCTCACCCTTGGCCAGATGCGGGGCATCGGCGCTGTCGGCGGCAAGGCGCGGCAGCAGCATCGCGCTCGCCTGTTCGGCGGTGACACGCGACAGCGCGGTCGGAATGTCGATGCGACCTTCCTCCACCATGTCGACGGCAAAGCGCATCGCCGCCTGCGGTGCGCGCTTCGCCGAACGGGATTGCAACAGGTAAAGCTCGCCGGTCTGGACGGTGAACTCGATGTCCTGGACGTCGCGGTTCTCGCTCTCCAGCCGCGCGGACGCCTCCAGCAGCCTGGCGTGCGCCGCCGGCGCCATTTCACGCATCGCGTCGAGCGGCAGCGGCGTGAACTTGCCCGAAACGACGTCCTCGCCCTGCGCGCGGGGAAGGTATTCCCCGTAAGGGGCGGTGTCGCCAGTCAGCGGATTGCGGCTGAACAGCACGCCGGTGCCGCTCCGCTCGTCGAGGTTGCCGAAGATCATCGACTGGATCGTGACCGCGGTGCCGAGATCGTCGGGAATGTTGTTGTGCTTGCGATAGCGCTTGGCGCGGCGGGTGTTCCAGCTGTCGAACACCGCGCGGATCGCACCGGAGAGCTGTTCGCGCACGGTCGCGGGCATCGGCGTTCCATATCCTGCCAGTTCCTCGCGCCAGGTCGCGGGCGCGTCCGCGGCATGCACCTCGATCGGCTGTTTCAGCACGATGGCTGAATAGAGTTCGACGAAGCGGCGATGCGTGTCGCGCGCGAAATCGGCCATGCCGGTTTCCGCCGCCAGCGCAGCTTCACCCTCGTCGTCGATGCCAAGGTTTAGCACGGTGTCCATCATGCCCGGCATCGAAATCGCCGCACCCGAACGGACCGAGACCAGCAGCCGCCGATCGCCATGCCCGAATGTGCGGCCCATCTCGGCCTCGAGCCAGGCCATAGCCCGGTCGACTTCCGCTTCCAGCCCGGCGGGCATGTCGCCGCCGTCCTGATAGGCCAGGCAGGCCTTCGTCGTGATGGCGAAGGCAGGCGGGACCGGCAGGCCCAGCGCCTTCATGTCGGCGATCGACTTCGCCTTGCCGCCCACCAGCTCGCGCGAGGGCACTCCTTCCCCGTCGAGAAGGACGATCCATTCGTAACTCATGCCCGCTTACTCCTCCCGCTCGCGGCCCATGATCCGCAGCAGGTCCTCGTGCAGTTCGAACCACACGGTGTGGTAACTCTCGCGCCGGATGTCGCTGACCCATTCGTGGTCGCCGTCCTCGGATTTCTCCAGTGCCTCCAGCAGCTTCTCGGAATAGATCTTCAGCCGGGGCAGCTTGGCCGCCAGCCTGGCAAGGATCGGTTCGACCTGTTCGTGCACCGCGCCCAGCCGGTCGATGACATCGGCATCGTAGTCCTCGTCCGAATGGTCGTTGGCCACCGCCTTGCCGCCGACAGTCATCGTCTGCCAGTCGGTGATCACTTGCTTGAGCGTCACGTTGACCCGCTCGAAAGCCTCATACGGCTGGACGAAGCCGGGATCGCCGCGCAGCGCGGAGAAGACCTGGGGATAACGGGCGCGCAAGGTCACGTCGGTCAGCGGCGCGACCATGAAGCGATCGGCGTTGGCCATGACGCGGCCCGTGGCGACGGCAGCGGCCAGTTCGGCCTCCACCGCGGCGACCGGCATGCCGATGATGCCCGCGATCTCCGCGGCGGTCGAATTGCGCTTGAGCGCGGTGCCGTGAAGCACCGTTTCCCGGCCGGTCATTCCCGTCATGCCGCGTCTCCCACCGTGCGCCAGACGCGGCCGGTGCGTTCGACCTTGTCCTGGTAATCCTCCGCCGTCTTCGCGTCCGCCGTCGCCTCGATCGTGACCGTGTCGCCGTCGCGGATGCCGGTGACCTTGGCGTTCATCAGGCAGGGGATGTTGTATTCGCGCGACAGGATGCCGAGATGCGAGCGGACCGTGCCGCCGGCGCAGATCACGCCCGCGAACTGGTCGATGATCGGGGCGGTGAGGGTACCGCCGGAATCGTCGATGACCGCGATCGTGCCGGGCGGCACGCCATCGGTCAGGTACTGCATCACGCGTTCGTTCGACCGGATGTAACGGGCCGTGCCGGTGACGTTCGCGGGGTGGCGCACGACGTTGTCGCCGACGCCGCACAGCGCCTTGCCATCGGCGTCGGGCTCTCCGGTCGGGGCGTCGGGGTGTTCGAACATGAAGGCGTCGCCCTGCCCGTCCGCATCGGGTCCGGGCTTGTAGATCGCCGGGTTCTCGCCCACCGAAACGGCGGCGGACCAGTCGAAGCGATAGCCGCTCGCCAGGACGCGGCGCTCGACGTCCTGCATCATCGCCGCATCCACCAGCGAATCGTTGCCGCGCATGGCGAAGTGCGACCACTCCTGCCCCGAAGCGTCCCGCGCCTCGCGCACTTTCATCCGCACCAGCGCCAGCATGGCTTCGGCCAGCGGGGTCGCTTCTGGCGCGGCATGGCGCAGCTCGTCAATCGGCAGGTTGCTCAATCCATCCACTCCGCATGTCCTGTTTCGCCTGGCACCATGGCAGCTTGCTCGAAGTTGACAATGGCTGGCGAAATCGTTTGACGATATTGACCGATAATGCAATGCCCATCAAGCCGGAAAATGACGGGACATGACGGTTCCCGCTTCGGCCACCGCCACGAGACGGCTTTTTGGGAAGGAAGGCTTGGGAGACGATGAGCAAGCGCATTCTGATCGTGAACGACGACGGCATCGACGGAGAGGGCATCATCCTTCTCGAAAAGGTCGCCCGTCTGTTTTCCGACGACGTATGGGTCGTGGCACCCGACGAAGAGCGTTCGGGCGCCGGGCACTCGATGTCGATCTCGCACCCCATCCGCATCCGCCAGCGCGACGAACGTCATTTCGCGGTGCGCGGCACGCCGACCGACTGCGCGCTGCTGGGCATCCACGAACTGATCCCCGACAAGCGCCCCGACGTGATCCTGTCCGGCATCAATCGCGGACCCAATCTCGGCGAAGACCTGACCTATTCGGGCACCTGTTCGGCAGCGATGGAAGGCGCGGTGCTGGGCATCCCGGCGATCGCGCTCAGCCAGATCATCCGCTACAAGAGCCCGATCCACTGGGCCACGGCCGAACGATATGCGCCGACGGTCCTGGAAAAACTGCTGGCGATGGACTGGACGCCGGGCCAGTTCATGAACGTCAATTTCCCCAACTGCCCGCCCGAGGATGTGCAGGGCGTGCGCGTGACCCGCATGGGCCAGCGGCCCGATGGCGCGTTCCGCCCGGTCGGTCGGGTGGACGAACGGCACGTTCCCTACTGGTGGATCAAGATCAATTTCCCCGACGGCGGCAACGCGCCGGGCAACGACCTGCAGGCCGCGCTGGACAACGAGGTGTCGATCACGCCGCTTCAGCTCGACATGACCGACCACGCCGCACATGCGCGCATGCAGGCCATGTTCTGATGCGCGCATCTAGACTAGCATCGCGATCATGCCGGCATCCATGATGACGTGCGGAATGGCCGAGCGCCTCAGTTCGGTCCTCTGTGCGGCATAGTCCGGTGCGTCCGGATCGATGAGCCTGCCCGGCATGGCGAAGGCGAAGACCACCGTTGCCGCGGCATCGATCGCGAAGATGGCGGCAAGGATGGCGGCGACCGGTGTTCTTTGCGGGGCGGCATGGTGCATCGCGTGGCCGGCCATGTCCCCGGCCATCGAGGGATCCATCGCCCCAGCCGCGGGCATCAGCAACAGGGCATAGATCATCGCCGCCATCGCCAGCGCGTGATAGGCCGAACCGCCCGCCTCGGCGGCCCTGCCCCGCGCCAGCGCCGCCGCAAAGCGAGCGGCCAACACGCCGGTGCCGCCAACCAGCACCCAGAACGTCACCCGCTCTGCCGCCAGGCCCCAGAAGGGCGCGGCCATCGCCGCCATCGACGCGTTCATCAGGACGTGGGCGGCATGCGCTTCCCTGTCGGCCAAGTAGGATCGCACCCGCGCGGCAGGCCGGGCCAGTTCGTAAAGGCTGAAGGCCGCAGCAGCGGCGAAGACGATCGTGAACGGCAGCGAGCCGGTCATGCCCTTTCGAGGATCGTGACCGCCGACATGCCATCCTCCACGCCGTAGAAGCCGCCGGAGTTCTCGGCCACCGCGATCCGCGCGCCGTCGACCTGCCGGGCGCCCGCATCGCCGCGCAGCTGGGTGACGAGTTCGTGGATCTGCCCCGTTCCCGTCGCGCCCAGGGGGTGCCCCTTCGACACCAGCCCGCCCGATACGTTGACCGGGATCCGTCCGCCAAGCGACAGCTCTCCGCGTTCGGCCGCGGGTCCCGCCTCACCTGGGCCGCACAGGCCGAGCCCTTCGACCTGCAGGATCTCTCCGATCGAGCTCGCGTCGTGCACTTCGGCAAGGTGACAGTCCGCCGGCGACAGGCCGGCCCGGTCGAACACCGATGCCGCGACGATCCTCGTCACGTGGTGCGCGTAATCGTCGGGCGCACGGTCCGTGCCGGTGCGCGAGCCCCAGGCTCGCACCCGGACGGCGCGGCCTTCGCCGATGCGCCTGGCAAAGCTCTCGGCCACGACCACGGCCGCGCTCGCCCCGTCGCTGATCGGCGCGCACATCGGCACGGTCAGCGGCCACGACACGACCGGCGCGCCCAGCACCTCCTCGATGCTCATCGCCTCGCGGTATTGCGAAAGCGGATTGTGGACCGAATGCGCGTGGTTCTTGGCCGACACCGCCGCGATCTGGCGCTGCGTGGTGCCGTATGTCTTCATGTGCAGCCGCGCCTGCGCCGCGTAGGCGTCCATCAGCGCATTCGGCCCCGGTCCGTCCAGGCCGGGCGGCGCCGGTTCGAGCAGCGGCTTAGTCTCCTCGACGTATTGCTTGGCCAGCGCGATATCGAGCGGCTGCTGGAACACCGCGAAACGCTTTTCCCTGTCGGTGGTGTAGAGCTTCTCGACGCCGACCACGAGCGCGACATCGCTGATCCCCGCCTCTACCTGCTGGATCGCCTGATGCAGCGCGATGGTCGAACTGGCGCAAGCCGCCTCCACGGTCAGCGTGCGCACGCCCGAAATGCCCAGCGGGCGCAGCGCGAACTGGCTGGGAATCGACATTTCGCCCGAGAAGAAGCCCTGCACCACGGTCGCATAGACGGTGCTGTCGACATCCGCCGCCGCCACCCCGGCATCGGCCAGCGCGAGCCGCGCAGCCTCTTGCGCAAGGTCGGTATGGGTGCGGTCCATGTGCCGCCCGAAGGGGGTCATCCCGACGCCGAGGATCAGGGCCTTTGCGCTCATATCGTCTTTCCCTGCCCTTCCCAGAATGGCTTGCGCAGTTCGGCGCGGCTGATCTTGCCGGCATTGGTGCGCGGCAGCGCGTCGACCCGGGTGATCGACTTGGGCGCTTTTACCGGGCCGAGCCGGTCGCGGGCAAAGGCGGCGACGGCGGCATCGTCAAGCGCGCGCCCGCCCTGCGTCTCGACGAAGGCGACGACTTCCTCGCCCCACTTTTCGTGCGGAACGCCGATCACCGCACATTGCGCGATGTCGGGATGGGCGAGCAGGGCGTCCTCCACCTCGGCGGGGTAGACGTTGAACCCGCCCGAAATGATCATGTCCTTCTTGCGGTCGACGACATAGAACCAGCCGTCCTCGTCCCGCACGCCGACGTCGCCGGTGTGGTGCCAGCCGTGGGTCGATACTTCCGCCGTCGCCTCGGGGTTCTTGTAGTATCCCTGCATGACCAGCGGCCCGCGCACGACGATCTCGCCGCGCTCGCCCGGCCCCAGGATGGTGCCGTCGTCGTCCATGATCTCGACGATGGAAAGCAGGTTGGGCCGCCCGCAGCTACCCGGATGCGCCAGTTCGCCCGCCGCGTTCAGGTGTTCGTGCGGCGGCATGGCGGTGACGCACATCGGCGCCTCGGTCTGGCCGAAACTGGCGTTCATTACCGGGCCGAACACGCGGATCGCCTGCTTCAGCCGTTCGAGCGCCATCGGCGCCCCGGCGTAAGAGATGTATTCGAGGCTGGAGAGGTCGAAGTCCTCCACCCCCGGGTGGTCGAGCAGCATGTAGATCGCGGTCGGCGGCAGGAACATGTAAGTGACGCGGTGTGCCTCGATCGCGCGCAGCACCGCTTCGGGCTCGAACCTGGGCAGCACCACCACCGTTCCGCCCAGCGCCATGCTGGCCAGCGCCAGCGGCCCGGCGGCATGGGTCATCGGCGCGGCAACGCAATTCACCGGCGGGACCTTCATCGGCATCGACGCGACGAGGCTGGAGACGAGCGCCTGCCAGTTGCCGTTCGACAGCATCACGCCCTTCGACCGCCCGGTCGTCCCGCCGGTGTTGGCGAGAAAGGCGAGCTCCCTGTCCAGCCCTTCGCGCCGCTGTCGCACGGGCGCATCGTCGGTGGCGCGGACCGCCAGTTCGTAGTCGCAGCCGTCCACCGGCCCGTCGAGCGCGATGAAACGGCGGATGCGCGGGCACTGTTCGCGCAAGGTCGGCACCCGGTCGGCCACCTCCTGCGCGACGAACACGGTATCGATGTCGAGCAGATCGAACAGGTACGCGTTCTCTGCCACGCCGGCGCGATGATTGGCCATCGCCCAGACCCCGTCGGCGCGCAGGATGCCCAGGATCGCCTCGAACGCGACGGGGGCATTGCCGCTCAGCACCGCGGCGTGGGCACCGGGGGCAAAGCCGTCGGCAACCAGCATGTTGGCGATGCGCCGCGACTGCGCGGCGACTTCGGCGTAAGTGCGCGCGCCGTCATCGGTCACGAGGCAAGGGCGATGCGCCGCAATGCGCGCACCCCGGTCGAAGAAGTCGATCATCCGCATCGCAGCATCCGCCCCGTCAGCACCGCACGGGTCACAGGCGCATGGTGAGGTCGAACTGCTCCGAGCGGAGCTGGACGAGCGGGGTCTTCGCGATCTTCATCAGGCGCGACACCTGCTCCAGTTCCGGCGAGGACAGCATCGGATAGTCGCGCGCGGGCGGGCCGGACTTGCGCATCTGCTCGATGTCGGATGCCGGCACCAGCGCGCGCAGGATCAGTTCGTCGTCGTCCTCTCCCGTGCCGTGGCGGCGGCGCAGTTCGGCAACGTCGGGCTGTTCAGGCGGATTTGCGACCAGTTCCTTTGCCCGCGGCATCGACATGATCTGGTCCATCACGTTTTCATCGATGGGGGCCACCGGATCGCCGTAGAAACCGGCGGCATACTGGATCACCTCGTCGGGGATCACCGAATAGCGCTTGCCGGTCACGATGTTCAGCACCGCCAGCGTGCCGACAAGCTGCGCGAACGGGGTCGCCATGCCGGGATAGCCCAGCTCGCGGCGCACCTTGGCGACTTCGGCCAGCACCTCGGGGAGCTTCTCCTCCATGGCCTGTTCCTTCAACTGCGTGCGCAGCGTGCCCATCATGCCGCCCGGGATCTGGTGCCTGAGCGCGGTCACGTCGTACTCGAAGTGCTGGTTCACGAGGAATCCCGCCGCCTTGCCGACCCGTTCGAAATGATCGGCCACCGGCTTCAGCTTGCTGACATCGATGTTGTGGGTGTGGCCCATCATCTCGACGTTCCTGGTCATGATCTCGATCGACGGGATCGACGGCCCGTTGGCCATCGGGCGCACCGCGGTGTGCAGCACGGTCACGCCGAACTCGATCGCGTCCATGTAGCTCTTGGCCGACTGGCCCAGCATGTTGTTGGCATGCATCTCGATCGGCTTACCGCGCGATTTCGCGACGATGGCGGGCACCAGTTTCGAGATGCGATCCCGGTCGAGCACGCCGCCGGTGTCGTAGAGCAAGAGACTGTCCACGTCGGGCAGGGCCGAAAGCTTGTCCGCCTTGTCGGCGTAGTATTCGTCGGTGTGAACCGGCGACAGGGTGAACAGCATCGTGCCCGCCACCTTGCAGCCGTGACCCTTCGCGATCCTGGCCAGCCGATGCATCTTTTCGATGTTGAAGAGCACGTCGTAGAGCCAGAAGCTGCGCACGCCGTGAACGCACAGGCGTTCGACCCACAGGTCCATCAGGGCGTCGGGCGTGAAACCGAAGGTCACCGAGCCGTTCGACCGGCAACCGGCGCGGATCGGCGTTTCCGGCATCGATTCGACCAGCATGTCGAGGCTGGCCCAGGGATCCTCCTGGCACTTCCTGATCAGCACTTCGTGGATCGACGAACCGGCCAGGCTGATCGTCTCGTAGCCGGTCTGGTCGATGATCGGGGTGACCGGCAGCGCCATCCCGGCCTGCATCTTCATGCCCCACAGGCTCTGCTGACCGTCGCGCATGGTCTCGTCGAGGAACTTGATATGGGCCATGGGTTACTCCGTCCCGTCCGACAGGACGGTCTGTTCGAGCCACCGCGTATGGATGCGATTGGCGATGAAATCGGGATGGGCGACGATCTTGGCGTGGAGCGGCAGCGTCGTCGGCACGCCCTCCACCTCGAAATCGGCGATCGCGTTCTGCAGCCGCTCGACCGCTTGCGTGCGGTCCTTGCCGTGGACGATGAGCTTGCCGACCATGCTGTCGTAGTATGGCGGGATCGTCGCGCCCTCGTAGATGTGGCTGTCGAGCCGGACGCCCTCGCCCGACGGCGGTCGCCAGCGGGTGACGGTGCCGGGAACGGGCATGAAGTCGCGCTGCCAGTCCTCGGCGTTGATGCGGCATTCGATGGCGTGGCCGGTGAGGTCGATCTGGTCCTGCGTCAGGCTAGGTGCCGCGCCACCGGCGATGCGAAGCTGTTCCTGCACGAGATCTGCGCCCGAGATCATCTCGCTGACCGGGTGCTCGACCTGGATGCGGGCGTTGACCTCGATGAAGTAGAATTCCTCGCGCGCGACATCGAACAGGAACTCGGCGGTGCCGGCGTTGCGATATTTGACGCTGGCGGCAAGATCGCAGGCCGCCTTGTGCAACTGCTTGCGCAAGTGGTCGGGCATGGCCGCGCAAGGCGCTTCCTCGACCAGTTTCTGGTAGCGGCGCTGGACCGAACAGTCGCGTTCGCCGAAGTGGAGCACGCCGCCCTGCCCGTCGCCCATAAGCTGGACTTCGACGTGCCGCGCCTCCGGCACGAAGCGTTCCATGAAGAGGGTGCCGTCGCCGAACGCGGCCAGCGCCTCGGCGCTTGCCTTGGCGAAGCCCGCCTCGACCTCTGCCGGGTTGCGGGCGATCACCATGCCGCGCCCGCCACCGCCGGCCGACGCCTTGAGCAGGACCGGGTAGCCGACATGTTCCGCCGCCTTCACCGCATCGGCGGCGCTGGCGATCTCGTCGGTGCCGGGAACCAGCGGCACGCCCGCCTTGCGCGCCATTTCGCGGGCGCGCAGCTTGTCGCCCAGCCCGTCGATGACGTCCGCCTCAGGGCCGACGAAGGCGATGCCGTGCTGCGCGCACAAACGCGCAAGTTTGGCACGTTCGGACAGGAAGCCGTAACCGGGGTGCAACCCGTCGCAGCCCGTGGCGAGCGCGGCCTGCACGACAAGCTTGGCGTCGAGGTAGCTTTTCGCGGCGGGACCGGGGCCGAGCACGACAGCGCGGTCGGCTTCACGGGCCCCGAGGCCGGCCTTGTCGGCATCGGACACGCCGATGACCGCCTCGATGTTCTGGGCGTGGGCGGCGCGCACGATGCGCAGGCCGATTTCGCCCCGGTTGGCGACGAAGACGCGCTTGAGGGCCATGGTCAGGCCGGCATCACGGCAAAGAGCGGCTGGTCGGCCGAGACCATCGCGCCATCGTCGACGAGGATCGCGGCCACCTTGCCGCTGCACCCGGCGCGGACCGCGGTGAACAGCTTCATCACCTCCACAAGGCACATCTCGGTCTCGTCGGAAACGTCCTGACCGATCTCGACATAGGACGGCGCGCCGGGCTTGGGCGAGCGGTAGAAGGTGCCGAGATAGGGCGCGCGGACGATAACCGCACCTTCGGGGATCTCCACCGCCGGGGCCGCGGATGCGGTTGCCGCCGAAGGGTTCGCAGCCTTGCCTGCCTTGACCGGAGCCTTCGCGGTTGAAACCTGCACCGGCCCGCCGCCAAGGCCCGCCGCGTCGGCGTCCTTGGACAGGAAGATTTCCAGATCCCCGTGCCGGACGTGCAGTTCGGTCAGGTCCGATGCCTCGAACTCGGCCAGAAGCTGTTCGAGATCGGTGAAATTGTCCTTGGCCACGCTCAGCCCCTCCGCCGTTCGATTTCGTCGCGCGTAATCGTGCTCGGCGCGTCCTTCAGCGCCGGGCAATTCTTCCATTCGTCGCGCACCATGCGTTCCACCGCAAAATCGCCCTCGGGCGCCCACTTGACCGTCGTGTCGCAGGTGAAGCGCAAGTCCGGCTCCATCTGCACCGGCCTCATCGCGGCGGCGCGGCGGTTGTATTCGTGGAGCGAGAGCATCCCCTGCGTCGTGCGGTAATCGCCCGTCTTTTCCGGCATGTGCAGGACGCCTTCGCCGATCGGCTCCAGCTTTTCGCTCGGCGGCGGACGATCGAGCACCGAATAGGGTATGTGGGAGATGTAGCGCTTCGGCTCGTTCGTATGGCGCATCATCGCATAGTCGTGCAGCCGCTGGCTGGGCAGGCTGACCAGCCCCACCATCTCGCCCAGGAAATCGCGCCCGAACTGGTCGTTGAACAGCGCACGAAAACGGTCGGCGCGCGGGTCGATCTTCATCCAGTCGTCGGCGTCGTAAACCCCGGCGAGATGCGCGAAGTCCTTGATCAGCGAGAAATAGACCAGCGCGCCCGCGTCCATCATCTGGTCGCGCGACCAGCCGGCCATCTTCTTCCACAGCTCCACCGTGGCGGCGCGGATCTTCGCGGTCAGGCTCTCGAAGGTGTCGGCCAGTTCCTCGGCCGATCCCATGCCCACCGGTTCATACCCGTCGGACAGCGCGTCGGAGGTGTAGAGACCGACCCCGGTGACCGCCTCTGCGGTGAATTCCGGGCGGCTTTCAAAGCTGCCCCAGTCGTCCATCAGGTAGAAGTGACAGCCGGTCGCTTCCATCGTGACGGTCAGGTTGTTGAACGGAATGTCGTCGGCGATGCCGTCGAGCCACGGATAGTCGCCGCGCGACAGGTCGGTGAATTCGCGCACGATCATCTCGCGATCGTCGCCCAGCTTGTACGGCCCCGAATTGTTGAGCGTGCAGCGGCTTTCGCACGACACCAGAAATCCGTACTGCGACACCGCAGCCAGGAACCCATGCGCCTGTTCGTGCAGCCGGTCGCCCGCCTTGCAGCGGTGCAGGTCAGCGTGGAACCGCTTGATCCGGTGTTCGGGCAGCAGTTGCACCCGCTGGCCGAATTCGCGGGCGTTGATGTGCCCGTCCTCTCGCTGCTGCGCGAGCTTGAAGCGGCGCCAGAAGTCCATGACATAGGCGACGTCTTCGGCATTGTCCGCCGGGGTCAGCAGGCCGAAGTTGATGAGGATCTCGCGGCCCAGCAGGTAGAACGTCGGCAGGCCCCAGCCCGGCAGGCTGCCGAGCTTCATGCCCAGTGCGCGGCTGCGGTCGCCGAGCTCCTCGGCGCGGACCTTGCTCTCCACTTTTCGCAGAAGTTCGGGATAGCGGTAGTAGCAGCACAGGTACGACAGCAGCATGTAGGACGGCACGGGGAACAGTTTCGATTCCTGCACCGTGCGGGTGACGCACAGCCAGTAGGTGTCGTCGCCGATCGACTGGATGGCGTTGTTCGCCTCCAACAAGCGGACATAATCAAGCATGCGGCACCCAGACCCTCTCTTCCATCCCGTTGCCGGTGCATTTCGCCCGGTCGTCGTCTCGTCTCGTCATACCAGAACCGGCACGTCCCGCAATAGGTGGTAGATCAAAATCGTCTGACGAAAATGTGCAGATTTCGACGCGATCATGGCCGGATTTGGCCAGGTGCGCATCTGGTGGATTTCCGTCAATGGCCCCCCGCCCGCAGGGGCGGGGAGCGATTTCAGGCGCGTTCGGCCCGTTGTTCCAGCAACCGGACATAGGCCGGAAGAACCTTGGCGAACCCCTCAAAACGGGGATCCTGGATGCGCCCGGTACGGAACAGGAAAGCGCCGACCGAGATGATGGCCGAGACCTTGGCCTGGCCCAGCACGGCGTAGCGCATCACGTCGACCGCGGTGCGCCGGGTGCGCTTTTCCCATTCCTCGACCATGCGGTCACAGGACCACCAGCCGGGCAGGTCGAAGCCGGCATCGGCCAGCGATGCCTCGCCCTGGTCGTGAAACATCAGGACGTAGCCCAGATCGAGCATCGGTTCGCTGACCTGCGCCATTTCCCAGTCGAGAAAGGCGGTCAGCCTGCCGTCCGACCACAGGCAATTGCCGTGCTTGGGGTCGCCGTGGACGGGCGTTGCCGGCCCCGTCGTGCGCGGCGGATTGCGATCGAGATCCTCGAGGATCGCGATCAGCGAGGGCATTGCCTCGCTGCCGCGTGCCACGTCGAGCCAGTATGCGATTTCCCCGGGTACGCTGCGTCCGCCCGGCGGCATCTGCGCCGGGTCCATGTTGTGCAATTCGCCAAGCGCGTCGAACCACTGCCGGCAGACCGAGTCCGCACCGTTCACCGGATCGGACGCGAGCCATTCGGGAACGGCGTATTCGAACGCTTCGCCCGGAACCGCGCCCATCAGGAAGAACGGATCGCCGAGCACATCGGGGTCGGTGCACAGTTCCAGCATCGGCGGCATCGGTACGGCGGAATGATCCGCCACCGCGGACATCACCTCGTGCTGGCGTACCATGTCGTAGGGAGGGAGCAGCCCTTCCTTCGACGGCGGCATCCGCAGGACCTCGTTCAGGCCCTCGACGAAATAGGTTTCGTTCGAATGGCCGGCGGACAGCACCCTGACGCCGGTGATCGCATCGCCCCGGTCGAGCCAGCTGCGCAGCCCTGCGGCAAGCCGCTCCGTATCGCGCGCCACCGGATCAGACCAGCGAGTTCGCGGCGGTCAGGCCGAGTTCCGGGTGCTCGCCATGGATGATAGTCTCCATGATGCCGTAGCCGACCGCGTCGCCCTCGGTCACCCGGATCGGACAGTCACGCAGCTGGCGGATACGCTCCAGCGTGGTGCGGTCCATGGTGTCGCCGAAGTATTCGCCCTCGATGGTCAGCGGACCGTGCCACGAACCGTGCTTGCGCCCGTCGAAGCCAAGGTAGAGGCCGGGACCGAGGTGGACGCCCGACGTGCCCATGACCTCGATGTCGACGGTGCGGGTGCCGCCTTGCAGCATGTCGAAGTGCACCTTGCCGCCCAGCAGGCGCCGGGTGCGGTCGTCGTAGCGCAGTTCGGGGGTGACGCGGGCTACCGTTTCCTGCGTGCCGTCGGGCCGGTTGAGATAGCCCGAGGAGTAGAAGATTCGGCCCTGCTTCGACATGTAGTAAAAGTGGTAGGCGTGCTTCTCGCCATTGGGCTGGACCAGCATGAACGGGCTCCACACCAGCACGAACTCGCCCTCGCCGAACTTCACGTCGCCGAAGTTGGAACTGGGCTTCACGTCGGCATTGTGCGCGCCGACGTCGAGGCGGGTGCCCCACGAATGGTCGCGGTATTCGGTCCATTCCTCGGGCTTGATCTCGGTCCGCTCGCCCTCGATCTCGACCCAGCCGCTGGGCACGCCGATCTGGTGATAGCGTACCACGTCGGACCCGACGCGAAAACCGTCACGCTCGCGCTGCTTGTGGCGATTTTCGAAGAACGGCGGCATTTCGGCGGTGAAAGTGATGTCGAAGGCGATGGGCTGCGCGTCGTTCTTCTCGCAGACGTAGCGGACCTTGCGCAGGGGCTCGATGATCTCGTAGCGCAGCGGGCCGACTTCGGTGCAGCCGGGATCGTCGCGCAGTTCGCGATTGGCACGCACCGTCCACTGCTCAGACCCGCGGGACACTGCCGCCCAACCGTCGAGCACGCCGCGGTTGTGATAGCGGCCAAGGCCGAAATCGATGCCCATCGTACCGTCCTTGCGCACGATCGCAGTCCAGATCTTCTCGGTCCAGCTCTGTTCCGAAGTGGAGACGGTGGCGTGGGTATCGACGATCTGGTGGTTCAGCAGCTCGTCCAGCGCGGTGAGCATGCCGATGTCGTCCATCTCGTTGCGGATGAACCTGATCGGCTGATTCCCGCCAAACCCGTTGTAAACAGTCATGGTGCTCTCCCATCGGTGCGGTCCGCCTGGCGGCCGCCTCTTGCCTGCCTGCTTAAATGTGTCGGACGATTTCGTCTAGCTAAATTGCGCGTGATGTCCTTTGGAAGTGCCAAAGCCGGATTTCTGCGGCGTTGGAGCGAACTTGGTATTCGGGGTTGGTTGATGCGCGGAAGCGCCGCATCGTCTCGAACGCAAGCAATCGAACGCGAGTCGCTTGCGCTGCCGAACACGAGTCGGGACCGACCATGCGGCACGCACGAAAATGCCCGGCCTTTACGCTGACCGGGCTGTTCGGTTTTCGATGAAGCGGAGCTTTGCGCAGCCACTGCTCAGGCGGCGGGGAAGACCTCGTCGGCCAACTGGTCCATGGTCACCCGCGTTCCCGCGAAATGCTCGCCCATCAATCGATCCGCGTCGCCGACATTGCCCGCCGTCACCGCTTCGGCGATCAATCTATACCCTTCGGCGTGCTTGCGGCGCTGCGCCTCGTTCTGACGAGTCTCGACCTGTGCGCGGAAAAGGTCGGCGCGCGACAGCGGGATGACCCGCGCCAGTTCGCCGTTACCGCCCATTTCGATCAGAAGGTCATAGAAGTAGCGCCGTTCGGTCAGGTAATCGCCGCGCTTGCCCGATGCCTGCAACTCCTCGAGCCGCATGGCCGAATTGCGCAGTTCCTTCGACATCTTGGCGCTGCGGTTGTTTTCCGCCGCCTTGCGCGCGGCCAATCGGGCCAGCGGCTCCAGCGTGTCGAGCAGGTCGTAGACCGCTTTGCGGTCGAGCGTGGATATATAAGCCCCGCGAAACCGACTGAGCGTGACGATGCCGTCGGCGGCGAGATGCTTCAGCGCCTCGCGAAGGGAACCGCGGCTGATGCCCAGGCGGCCCGTCAATTCGGGTTCGAGAAGATGCTGACCCGGAACCAGCCGGCCCATCCTGATGTCCTTGACGATCGCGGCGGCTACCCGGTCGCTGGCCGAACCCTTGTCGGTGTCGGCGTCGATGGTCTCTTTCAGGACTTGTGTCACGGCATCCCCGCTGGCGACCCGATTGGCCGGTCGCTTCGCGTTTCTAGTAACTTCATGCACCTGCACCGGTCAATGAACAAACTCGCCCGCGGATTTCATCGAACGTTTTTGTATCGAGTGTGGCCAGCTTAAGACTTGACCAGACCGCGCGGGTGCAGCGATAGTGAGATAAAATCGTCCGACGATATTGACGGGCGACCCGATTTGGGCCTATCCCCTCGATCGAAGGACCGTCCAGAAATATGCCGGCCTTCGCGGAGAGAGGATGCGGGGGCTGTCCCCGACATTCCAACTTGAACGATCAGTACGTGGCGGCACCCGCGCCGATCTGCGCGCGTCGCCCGGAATTAGGGGAGGATCGGTGATGAAAACCTATCGACTGCTCGCGTGCACGGCGATTTCCGCGATTGCGATGCTGGCCGCGCCCGCCATGGCGCAGGATGCCGCTGCCGAAAGCGACGCACAGGCGGGCCGCTACGACGAGATCATCGTCACTGCGAACAAGCGCGAGCAGGCCATCAACGATGTCGGCCTCTCGATCACCGTTCAGTCGGGCGAGGACCTGACCCTGAAGGGCATCGATTCCCCGACCGACCTCGGCAAGATCGTGCCGGGCCTCACCGTTCAGCCTTCGCCGTTCAACACCCCGGTCTATACCCTGCGCGGCATCGGTTTCTATGAAACCACGCTGTCGGCGGCGCCGACGGTCGCGGTTTACACCGACGAAGTCGCGCTTCCCTTCAGTGCCACGACGCGCGGTGTCGCCTTCGACATCCAGCGCGTCGAAGTGCTCAAGGGGCCGCAAGGCACGCTGTTCGGCCAGAACACCACCGGCGGCGCGATCAACTACATCGTCAACAAGCCGACCGACACGTTCGACGCGGGCGTCGACCTCAGCTTCGGGCGTTTCAACACCCTCGATGTGCAGGGCTTCATTTCGGGCCCCTTGGCAGAGGGCATCAACGCCCGCCTGTCGGCCCGCACGATCCAGTCCGACGACTGGCAGTACAGCTATACCCGCGACGACACGCTGGGTTCGCAGGACAAGCTGCAGGGCCGCCTGCAGCTCGAATTCGACAAGGGCGGCGCGATCCGCGTCATGCTCAATGCCAACGGTTGGAAGGACAAGAGCGATACCCAGGCGGCGCAGCTTATCGAGGATTCTTGCGGCACCAACACCGCATCGACCTGCAGCAGCCCCGACGCCGAAGCCTTCCGCAACTACACCCCCGCCCCGCGCAACGCCCGCGCCGCCGACTGGAGCTACGGCAACCTGCGCGACTACAGCCAGTACGACGCGACCGAGGACTACAGCCTGCGCGACTACTCGGTGCGCACCGCCGAAAGCCGTCCGCTGCAGCGCGACGACCGCTTCTACCAGCTCAGCGCGCGGATCGACGTGGATCTGAACGAAGCGCTGACCCTGACCTCGATCACCGCCTACTCCGATTACAAGACGGATTCTGTGCAGGACTTCGACGGCACGATCTATGCCACCGTCGACACGAACACGAGCGGTTACATCAAGACCTTCTCGCAGGAAGTCCGGGTCTCCGGCGACTATGCCTGGGGCAACTTCATCCTCGGCGCGAACTACGACAGTTCGAAGACCTTCGACCGGCTGTTCTACAACTTCAGCCAGGGTCCGTCGTCGAACCCGCTCTACTTCATCCCCGGCGCACCCCGCGGGCAGCTGACGTTCAATTATTCCGACCAGGACGTGAAGAACTACGCGGTCTTCGGCAACGCCGAGATCGCGCTGACCGACAGTCTCGATCTCGTGGCCGGTGCCCGCTACACCGAAAGCAAGCGGGACTTCGAAGGCTGCACCAACGACTTCGGCGGCGGCACCGCCTACTGGTGGAACTTCATCTTCGGCACCGACGTGCAGGAGGGCGAGTGCCTGACCTTCACGCCGAATTTCCCCGAGCAATTCCGCCCCGCCCTGTTCGACGAACTCGACGAGAACAACATCTCGTGGAACGCGGGTCTGAACTACAAGACCGCCACCAACGCCCTGCTCTATGCTCGCGTCTCGCGCGGCTACAAGTCGGGCAGCTTCCCGACCGCGTCTGTCGCCAGCTACAGCGGCTACACCCCGGTCAAACAGGAATCGGTGACCGCCTACGAAGCCGGCTTCAAGGCGCCATTCGCCAACGGCCTGTTCAACCTGTCGGCTGCCGCGTTCTATTACGACTACAAGAACAAGCAGCTGCGCGGTCGCAAGCCCGATCCGGTCTTCGTGACGCTGGACGCGCTCGTCCAGATCCCGAAGAGCGAGGTGAAAGGCATCGAGGCCCAGCTCGACCTGCGACCCGTCGACGGCCTGACCATCAGCGCGGGTGCGACCTACATCGACACCAAGATCAAGGAATACACCGGCTTCGACGCACTGGGCGTGGAACGGGACTTCGCCGGGCAGAAGTTCCCCTACGCGCCCGACCTGACCGCGATCGGCGACATCAACTACGAATTCCCGATCGGGGCGGCCAACGGATATGTCGGCGCGTCCGCCACTTACAACAGCAAGACGACGAGCGCGCTCAGCAACACCGACACCGACACGGTGACGGCCGACGACCGCTACGTCATCAAGGCATATACCCTCCTCGACCTTCGGGCGGGCGTACGCTTCAACGACGACAAGATCCGGGTGGGCGGATACGTCCGCAACGTCACGAATACGTTCTATTGGACGAACGTGCAGGACAACCTTGCCTCGATCTCGCGCTTCACCGGCATGCCGCGCACTTACGGCGTGCAGGTTAGCTGGCGGTACTGAACCGCAGGACGGATGGCTCTCTCCGGGGCGGCGGGTGACCCTGCCGCCCTTTGCTTTTGCATTGGAGGGTCTCGCCTGCTATCGTTTGACGAAATCATCAGAAGATGAACGGTTTTTCGGGAGAATGGCCTTGGCAACGCAGATGACCGCACCCCCCGTGGACGTGCAACCGATCGCGCGCGCTCGCATCGTCGATGCCATCCCGCCCATTCCCGACATACGCCGCATGCACGGTCCGATCACCCGATCGATCCTCGCCCGTTTCTACCTGATGCAGGCCGCGGTCTTCATCGCCGGCATGCTGCCGGTCGTGCTGGGCATGAATGCCCAGTGGAAGGCCTTCGGCCTCGGCATCGTCCTGCCGGGCGGCGGGTTCTTCTTCGCGGGCGGTCTCGCGGGCATCCTGCTCGGCGCGCTGTCGGTCGCGGTCTTTGCCGTCATCATGTTCATCTGGTGGGCGCGCGGCGTCGTGCTTGGCCCGCCTGCCGTGCTGGTGGGCACGGCCCTGTTGTCGGCCGCATGGATCGAAGGCGGCAGCGGCCTGCCGGTGATGGAATACCTCGTCCCGCTCGCCTTCATCGGCCTGCATGCCGGTCTTGCCCTCGATCGCCGGCGCAAGTTCACCGCTGCCCGCCGGCGCGCGAGCGAGCACAACGCTGCTATCGCCAAGATCGAACCGGTCCTGCGCAAGGCGCCGATCGAAGCGTCGCCCGAAATGCCGGCGGGCCAGATCGGCGAATATCGCCGCATGCTCGACCTCGCGCTGCAGCCGGTGGACGAATGGAAAGGCTTCGCCTTCAACGACACCTGGCAGGACGGCGCGCTGCGCTACCAGATCTGCACGATGAGCTGGAACCTCGCCTTCGGCCAGTACACCCAGCTTCCCGCGTTCCACGGCTATCTCAACACCGCGCAGGAAAACCTGATCCGCAAGCACATCGACCGCAAGACCTGGAACTACTGGTACTGGGAAAGCCTGTGGGGCAACCTCAAGGTTTCCAAGAACCCGGTCGAGATCGACAACATCATGCTGTCCGGCTTCCTCGGCGTGTCGCTGGGCCTGTTCGAAACGTCGAGCGGCACCTCGCCGTTCAGCGAACCGGGCTCCCTCACCTTCCGGTTCGACGAGCATACCGCCGCCGAATACAACCACGAGACGATGCTGCGCGAGGTGGTGAAGAACTACAAGCGCTACGACTACGGCTGGTTTCCGTGCGAGCCGCGCTGGATCTACTCGATGTGCAATCTCGTCGGCCGCACCGCGCTTTCGCTGCACGATGCGCGCCACGGCACGGACATGATCGGCCAGATCGGCGACCGCTTCGACCAGACGATGCGCGACGAGATGCTGCTGCCCGACGGGCGCATCCGCGTCTGCACCTCGTCGACCTTCGGCTTTACCGTGCCCAGCCTGTCGGGCCTCTTCGGCGAGACGTGGGGCATCCGCTTCATGACCCCCTATGCGCCCGACGAGGCCGAGCGGCTCTGGGCGATCATGAAGCGCGACTTCATCAGGGTGAACGAGGCGGGCGAACTGGATTTCCACCTGCTTCCGCTGGGCTGGGACACCCGCAAGCCGGCCAATTTCTCCTACGAACAGTGGCCCGAACTGAACCCGCTGACGATGACCCTGTGGGCGGCGCAGGAGATGGGTGACGACCCGGTGATCGAGGCCACGCGCCGCACGATGAACCGGATGTACGGCGACGGGGTCGCCGACGCGGTCAGCTGGACCCGCGCCAATACGGTGCGCGACATGGTCAACACCGGCCTGCCCGAGAAGTGGCGCACCGGCCCCCTGCTGACAGAGGCGACCTATCCCGACGTCGTCGTCACCTGCGCGGTGTCCGATGGACAGCGGCTCGATCTCGTCCTCGTGCCGGGCGAAGGTCCGGTCGAGGCAAAGCTCGGACTGGGCCGACTGCGCCCGGGACAGGGCTATCGGGTCATCCAGACCGGCGAAACACTCGTTGCCGGGTTGGACGGGACGGCCCGCTTCTCCGTTCCCCTGGCCGAACGTCGCGACCTGACGATCCTTCCGGCTGGCTGACGGGAGCGCCGCCGTGATCTGCTGCGTCATCGCCGCATATCTCTACGCGAGGCTGGTCGCGGTGCTGCGGCGCTGGGGCATCTACTGGGGCTTGGTGCGGCGCGGGCCATACGATGGCGCGGTCCCCACCCTGGTGGACAACTTGCGCGGACGCGGGCCTGGTCCGGCCTTGTCGACCGTCGTCGTTACCGTGCTGCTGGCCGGCCTCGTCGCCGCATGGTCGGGGGGTGCCCTGCACGCCCCGGCGTCGGTTGATCCGACCGGCGAATCCAGCGTTCCGCGTCTTGCCGAACTGATCGGCCTGTAAAGCCCGGGAACGCCAAGGCCCTTGCGTCGATCATGTAAGAGTGCTTAGATCGTCTGACGATTTCGCCAGAAAAAGAGCGAAGCGCAGGGCATGCCCCATCGATGCGGGGCGGAGAGGATCGTCGATGGAGGTTTCAACCGACATTGCAGCACGCAGTCTCGCCATGGTCGATCATTGCGGCCTCGACACCATGTCGATCTTCATCCGCGATCGCACCGGCGGGGACCGCGACGAACTGAGCTACCTGTACCACCACAACGTCAGCCCGGAAGCGCAGGATGCCTACATGAGCGGGCGGGTCTTTGCCGACGATCCCTTCACCCGCGGTGTCGCGCCGAACGATCGCACCGGAAGCCTGATCCGCTGGGGCGACCGTCGCCTGTCCCGTCTTGCCGGCGATGCGCACGAATACCGCAGCTTCATCGCCAGCCACGATGTCGCCGTCGTCGGCGCATGGGTGCAGCAGGTCGTGCCGGGCCTGTTCCTGGTGATCGGCGCGCATTGCAAGCCGGTCGGCAAGCGCGTCGCGCGCGTTCCGATGGAGCGGCTGGCCCACGAGACCGGGGCGATCGCGCAGATGGTGGTCGGCGAACTGTTCCAGCGGGTGCTGGAAAGCGGCGGCGGCTTCGACGTCCTGCATCACCTGCTCAACCCCTGCCAGGCCAGCGCGCAGGACGCTCTGGCTCTCCTGTCGCCTCGTGAACGCGAAATCGCTCTCCTGGTCGGAGACGGCAAGCAGAACAAGCAGATCGCGTGGACCGTCGGCATCTCCGAATTCACGGTCGAGAACCACTTGCGCAGCATCTACCGCAAGCTCGACGTGCGCAATCGCACCGCCATGACGGCCCGGTTGATGGAACGCCCGACCTGGCAATAGACCGGCCGATCCGGCGCGGCGGGGAAGGTAGTAACGGAAACCCGTCACTGTCCGCCGGGCACCGGACGGACCACTCTTTCCCCTTGGAACGGCAGCCGAAAGCGCGCCAGACGGGATGGGTCGATGAAGGCAATGGTGATGACCGAGGGCAAGCTCGCTCTCGCCGATATAGCGGAGCCGGTTCCGGCCGAAGGGCTGGTGCTGACCCGCCCGCTGGCTTGCGGGGTCTGCGGCAGCGATCTTCATGCCAAGGACCATTCGGGCCATCTGTGCGACCTGCTGCACCGTGCGGGTTTCCGTGGCTTCATGGACCCTGACAAACCGGTCGTGATGGGTCACGAATTCTGCTGCGAGGTGCTGGAGCCTTCCGGCGGCTTCGTGCGAGGGCAGAGGCTCGTCGCGCTTCCCTTCATCACCGGGCCGCAGGGGGTCGAGCTGGTCGGGTATTCGAACCGCTACAACGGCGCCTTCGCCGAACGCATGGTCGTGCAGGCCGATGCCGCCATGGCGGTGCCCGACCACGTTCCCACCCACATCGCCGCGCTGACCGAGCCGCTGTCGGTTGCCGTCCATGCCGTGGCCGAAAGCGGCGCGAACAGGGATTGCGCCATCGCCGTCTATGGCTGCGGGCCGGTGGGGCTGTTCGTCATCACCCGTTTGAAGGCGCTGGGCCTGGGCCCGGTGCTGGCGGTGGAGCCGAACGCGGCGCGGCGCGCGATGGCCGAACGCATGGGCGCCGACATGGCGATCGCGCCCGACGAGGCCGCCGCCGGCCAGTGGTTCGACCGCCAAGGCCTGCCGATCGGCCTGTCGGACACGATGGCCCGCGCGGCTGAGGCGAAGGAACGAAACCGCGCGGTCCTGTTCGACTGCGTCGGAAAGCCGGGCATGACCATGGCCATCGCCCGCTCCGCCCCGGTGGGCGCGACGATCGTGACTGTCGGCACCTGCATGGAAACCGACCCGATCGAGCCTGCCTTCCTGTTGCAGAAGTCGCTGAGCGTGCGCTTCGTCTTCGCCTACAGCCCGGCCGATTTCGCCGACGCCTTCGCAATGGTCTGCGACCGGCCGGAGGCGCTGGCGCCGATGGTCACCGGCGAGGTCGGTCTGGCCGATGTCGACCGCGCCTTTGCCGCGCTGTCGGGCGGCGGCGGCGACGTCAAGCTGCTCGTCACCCCGACCTGACGGACCACATCATGAAGACGATTACCGAAGACCTGCTTTCCAGCTACCTCGCCGCGCGCTTTCCCGACTGGAGCGGCGTGGCGGCCAGCAACCTCGAACGCCTGCCGATGGGCGCCTCGCGCGAAACGTTCCGTTTCGACCTTGCCTATACCGACGCCGACGGTGCGCATCGCGAACGGGTGATCCTGCGCCGCGATCCGCCGCTCAGCAATGTCGACAGCGACCGGCGGCACGAATACGAATCCTATCGCGCCATCTACGGCCAAGGCATTCCCGTGCCGCGCATGATCCTGCTCGAAGAAGACCCGGCGCATTTCGGCGGCGCGATCTCGCTGGCGGAAGACCTGCGCGGCTTCCACAACAGCGAATACCAGTTGCAGGAGCCAGCCTGGGCCGATCGCCTGCCGCGCATCGCAGACGAGATGTGGTCGACGCTGGGCCGATTGGCCGCGGTGCCTTGCGAGAATCTCGACCTCTCGTTCATGACCCACGCCACGCCCGCCACGACGGCCATGCAGGAACTCGATCACTGGGAAGGCCAGCTCGACGCCAACGATGTCGGCCCCGAACCGATCATCCGTGCCGTCATCCGCTGGCTGCGGCGCAACCCGCCCCCGCCCGCGCAGAAGCTGGCGATGGTCCACGGCGATTACCGCGCGGGCAATTTCCTCTACGACGATGCGGGCAAGCTGATCGCCGTGCTCGACTGGGAAATGGCCCACATGGGCGACCCGCTAGAGGACCTCGCCTGGAGCATGGCGCGCGTCTTCTCCTTCGGGAAGGACGACCGGCGCAGCGGCGTCGCGCCCCGCGAGGAGGCGATCCGCATCTGGGAAGCGGCCAGTGGGCTCACCGTCGATCCGCACGCCATGCGCTGGTGGGAACTGGCGATGTGCGTCAAGGGACAGGCGATCTGGGACAGCTGCGTCCACGCCTGGTCTTCGGTCGACGAACCGACCGTGATCCACGCCTATGCCGCCTGGTGGCTGCGCAACGCGCAGGACCGTGCCGCCCTCGAACTCATGGGAAAACTATGAAGCCCGCCGTTCCCGCCGCCACCCGCTTCCTTGCCGGAATGCTGCGCACCGATGTCGTTCCGCACCTTACCGACTTTCGCGCGGGCAACGCGGCGATGACCGCCGCCATGCTCGACATGCTGGCCGACGAATGGGATGTCGCGGCCTCGCGCCTCCATTCGGAAAACGCGGCGCTGCACGCCCTGCTTGGCAAGTGCGCCGCCTTTCTCGGAGAGGCCGGACCGGCGCCGCTCGAACAGTCGGACCTGCGCGTCTCGGCGCTGACCGCCACGAACGAAGTCCTGCGTGCGCGGATCATCGATCTTCACGCCGCGATCGAGGAAAACGAGGGCGGTGCGGCGCTCGAGGACGAGATCTGGGCCGTCTTGCGCGATACGATGGAAACGCGCCGCGTCGCCTCGGCGAACTTCTGAGCTAGCCGGGCCCGGCCCGCCACCTCGCGAGCAATTCCGCCCCGTCGGTCGCCCCGCCGCCCGCCCGGCCAGGCGTTCGCGAAAGACGCGGCGCCGGTGCGGCCTGGAGCTTGCCGTCCACATCGACATAAGCGCCGCGCCCGCCGATCTGCGGGTGGGCGACGGCCTCGTCGAGCGTGAGGACCGGAAAGACGCAGGCATCCGAACCTTCGAAGAGCGCGGTCCAGTGCGCGCGGCTTCCGCCGGCGAACTTCGCGGTCAACGCGTCGCCCAGCGCGTCCCAGCGTTCGGGATGCTGGCCGTCGGCAAACTCCGGCATGTCCAGCAGGCGGATCATGTCGGCGAAGAAGGCAGGTTCGAGCGGGCCGACGCTCATCTCGCCGCCGCAGGCGCACAGGTACGAACGGTAGAACGGCGCCGCCCCGCCAAGGAGGTTGCGGTCACGCTCGATCGACAGGGTGCCGTTGTCGCGCAGCCCGTCGAAAAAGGACATCAGCGTGCCGACCCCGTCGACGATGGCGGCATCGACCACCTGCCCCTTGCCCGACCGCTCCCTCTCGAACAGGGCAGCGGCTATGCCGAAGGCCAGCAGCATCGAGCCGCCGCCGAAATCGCCGACGAGGTTGAGCGGGATTGGTGCCGCTTCGCCTGGCCGGCCCATCGCGGCGAGCGCACCCGAAAGGCCGATGTAGTTGATGTCGTGCCCTGCCTGCCGCGCCATCGGTCCGTCCTGGCCCCAGCCCGTCATCCGGCCATAGATCATGCGCGGATTGCGCCCCAGAACCACGTCCGGGCCCAGCCCGAGCCGCTCCATCACGCCGGGTCGGAACCCCTCGAGCAGCACGTCGGCCCGATCCAGCACCTCGAGGCACGCTTCCCGCCCCTCGTCGCTGCGAATGTCCAGAACAATCACCGCGCGGCCCCGGTCGTTGACCGTGTTGGGCCAGCCATTGCCGCCCTTGCGATCGATGCGCAGCACTTCGGCCCCCATGTCGGCGAGCATCATCGCCGCGTGCGGACCCGGCCCGATGCCGGTGAACTCGACCACGCGAATTCCTGCAAGCGGTCCCGATCGCTCCGCCACAGGTCAGGCCGCCAGCATGCCCGACAGCCGCGCGCGGATGATCGCCTCGGCATCGGCGACGATGCGGGCGACGAGTTCGGCACAGGTCGGAACGTCGTGGATCAACCCCTGGATCTGCCCGGCCCAGACGAGCCCCGCGTCGAGGTCGCCCGTTTCCAGCGCCACGCGGCCCTTCGCGCCGGACACCAGCGGCTGAATGTCCTTGAACTCGGCGTCGGGCGCGGCGGAGATGGCCACGACTTCGTCCGAGACGCTGTTCTTCGCGACCCGGCCCGTGTTGTGGAACTTGCGGAAGATGAGGTTGGTGGCCCGCTCGTCGTTGGCGACGAGGAACTGCTTCACATTGTCGTGGATCGGCGCCTCTACCGTGGCGCAGAATCGCGTTCCCATGTTGATGCCATCGGCGCCCAGCGCCAGCGCGGCGGCAAGCCCGCGCCCGTCGCCGATGCCGCCGCTGGCCAGCATCGGCACCGTGATCCGGTCGGCTGCGGCCGGAATCAGGACGAGGCCCGGCACGTCGTCCTCTCCCGGATGGCCGGCGCATTCGAAGCCGTCGATGGAGATCACGTCCGCGCCCATCCGCTGCGCCGAGATAGCGTGGCGCACGGACGTGCACTTATGCAGCACGGTGATGCCGTGGCTCTTGAAATCGTCCACATGCTCCTGCGGCTTGCCGCCGGCGGTCTCGACGATGGTGATGCCGCTGTCGATGATCGCCTTGCGATATTCGGCATAGGGCGGCGGGCTGACGCTGGGCAGGATGGTCAGGTTCACCCCGAACGGCTTGTCGGTCATGGCGCGGCAACGGTCGATCTCGCGGCGCAGATCGTCCGGTGTCGGCTGGGTCAGCGCGGTCAGGATGCCGAGGCCGCCGGCATTCGAGACCGCGCTCGCCAGCTCGGCCCGGCCTACCCACATCATCCCGCCCTGCACGACGGGATGCTCGATGCCCAGCAGCTCGGTGATGCGCGTCTTCAGGGCCATCACATGGCCTCGACGATGGTGACGTTGGCGATGCCGCCGCCTTCGCACATGGTCTGCAGGCCATAGCGTCCGCCCTGAGCCTTCAGCGCGTGGATCATCGTGGTGAGCAGCTTGGTCCCGCTCGCCCCCAGCGGATGGCCCAGCGCGATCGCGCCGCCGTTGACGTTGAGCTTGGCCGGATCGGCGCCCGTGGCCCGCAACCAAGCCATCGGCACCGAGGCGAACGCCTCGTTGACCTCGAACAGGTCGATGTCGTCCAGCGTCATGCCCGCCTTTGCGAGGGCCTTGCGCGTCGCGGCAATCGGCTCCTCCAGCATAATGACCGGATCGCCGGCGCTGACCGATGCGTGAAGGATGCGCGCGATCGGCGTCAGGCCGTATTGTTTCAACGCCCCTTCGTTGACGATCAGGACGCCCGAAGATCCGTCGCTGACCTGGCTGGCGTTGGCCGCGGTGATCGACCCGCCCTCGACAAGGGGGTCGAGCGAGCCGATCTTTTCCAGCGACGCGTCGAACCGCACGCCCTCGTCCTGCGCGAAGGTGCCGTTCTCGGTCTCGACCGGCACGATCTCGTCCACGAAAGCCCCCGCCTCGATCGCGGCGGCCGCCTTGCGGTGGCTGGCAAGGGCGAAGCGGTCCATGTCCTCGCGGCTGAAGCCGTACTTGTCGGCGATCATCTGCGCGCCGACGAACTGGCTGAAGGTCTCGACCCCGTAGCGCTGCTGCACCGAGGGCGGAAACGGACCGATGCCGATGCCAGCCTTGGCGTGGAGCGCGGCGTTGGAGAACATCGGCACGCGGGTCATGCTCTCGGTACCGGCGGCGATCACCACGTCCTGCGTGCCCGACATCACCGCCTGCATCGCGAACTGCACGGCCTGCTGCGAGGAACCGCACTGCCGGTCGATGGTCACGGCGGGAACGCTGTCGGGCAGCGAGGAGGCGAGCACGCAATTGCGGCCGAACGCGAACGACTGTTCGCCCGCCTGCGTGACGCAGCCCATGATGACGTCGTCGATCACGGCGGGATCGATCCCCGATCGCGCCACCAGCGCATCGAGCACGGTGGCGCCCAGATCGGCGGGGTGCACGCCGGCGAGCGCACCCTTGCGGCGGCCGCCGGCCGTGCGTGCGGCGGCAACGATGTAGGCTTGGGTCATGATCATCTTGCTCCCTTGAACTGCGGTTCGCGCTTGTCCGTGAAAGCGGCAAGCCCTTCCCTGCTTTCCGCATCGAGCCCCGATTGGGCGAGCATCCGCACCTCGCGCTCGAGCTGTCCCTCGAGGCTCTCGGTCGTGCTGTCGAGCAGCAGCGACCTGGTGCGCGCGAAGGCGTTGACAGGTCCGCCCCCCAGCTTGCGGGCCATGGCATCGACCTCGCGGTCGAATGCGTCGTCATCGACAAGCCGCGTCGCAAGTCCCAGCGCCACGGCTTCCTCGGCATCCACCTTGCGGCTGGTCAGCAAGAGGTCCTGCGCCCGGCGCATGCCGACCAGCCTCGGCAAAAGCCAGGTCATGCCTCCGTCAGCCGACAATCCGATCGAGCCATAGGCCGTGCTGAAACTGGCCGATCTCGAGACGATCACGTAGTCGCCGGCAAGGGCCAGGCTCATCCCCGCACCCGCCGCGGGCCCGTGAACGGCCACCAGCATGGGCTTGGGCATGCGCATCAGGCGGGCGATGGCCATGTGCAGGACGCCGGCCAGCTTGCTGAGATAGGCGCCGATGTCGTCGCCCGCCTCTTGAAACCCGGCGATATCGCCGCCGCCGCAGAAGAGCCTGCCCGCCCCCCTGACCACGACGCAGCGGATTGCCGGATCGAGATCGCAGCGGATCGCGATGTCGAGCAGGGCCTCGGCCGACGCCCGGTCCAGCGCGTTGCCGGCATTCGGGCGGTTCAGCGTCACCGTCGCGATGTCACCGTCATGCGCGAAGAGGACGGGCGCGTCGGTCATCGACACCGTTCCATGGCCTGTGCGGCGAGAGTTGCGAGGCGGGGGAAGGCGTTGGCGCGCTCCTGAGCCTGGGCGTTGGCGGCGGTGCCGCGGATGACGCGGCCCTTGATGCCGTGGAAGATGGCGGCAAGCCGGAAGAACTGGAA